>NZ_JBHTVE010000003.1:0-134541 GCF_042793175.1 Streptomyces sp. NPDC056580
TCCGCGACCGGCGGGCGCGGCTCCGGCCGCCGTACCGGATCCGCCCGGGCCGCGGGCACTGCCTCCGGCACGGGCGGCCGCGGCGCCGAACGCCGATCCGGGGCAGGCGCGGCCGCCGGCGCCACGGCCGGCAAGGACGGACGCGGATCCCGGCGCCGGGCGGCGGGCGGCGGAGCCACCGGCGGCGCGGCCGGCACCGGCGGCCGCGGTACCGACCGCCGGGGCGGCCGCCGTTCCACGGCCACCTAGGCGGCCACACCTGCCCACCGGGCACCGTACGGCGCGACCGCCCGGTGCTCAGACCATGAACACCACGGCCGTGATCATCGCGGCGATCAGGCCGACCAGACCCCCGATCACACAACCCGGGTTGCTCGTCAGCTCGCCCAGCCGGGCCCGGACGGAGGACAGCCGTCCGGTGCCCGCCGGCGGCCCGAGCGAGTCCGGGGGCGTGGCGGGGGTCCGGTGGGCCGCCTGTGCTGTGGGGGACTGCGCCGTGGGCGGTGCCGGCGGGGCGGCGGACGCCGCTCCGTTGCGGATCGCCTCCCGCAGGAGCATGCTCCACAGCTCCGGCGGCAGGTCGGGGACCTTTCCGTTCGCCGGTTCGACGACCGTCTGCCAGAGCCAGTTGCCCGTGGTGGGGTGCCGGTCCCGGCTCATGCTGTAGAGCAGCTCCCGCAGATCGGCCAGGTAGCGGTCGTCCCGGGCCAGCGGCGCCACGGCCCACTGGAAGACCCGGGCCGCGCGGTCGGCCATCGCGGTCCTCGACAGGGTGGGCTCGGTGCCGGACGGGTGCGGCGCGAAGTAGAGGTTCCGGGCCAGCACTTCGGCGCACAGCGCGTGCTGGGTGTCCGGGCGGCGCGCCCGGAGGCGGTCCGTCCTGCCCAGCTCCGCCAGGACCAGGTCGAGCGTGTCCGGTGGGAGTCGGTGGGAGCGGAGTTCGTCCAGCAGGACCTCGTCGGACTGTCTGCGTAGTTCCGCTGCCGGGATCCGGTGGCCCGTGCCGTCCCCGCGCCGGTGGTCGCGCGGGTCCCGGTGGAGGGCTCGGGTGTCCGGGGCGCCCGGTACGGCTCCGGCGGCGTCGGCCGCCACGGTGCCGAACCCGTCGGGGAGCGACGGCACCGGGCGCCCGCCGGTCCCGTACCCGGTCGAGGCGCCGGGGGCGGGATCGCGGCGGTCCGGTCCGGACGCGTGCGAGTACTCGCCGGGTGCGGGTCCGGGTGCGAGGCCGGGCGTGCGCGCGGGACGGGGCGGGGAGACCGGTTCGGGCGCGCGCACCGGGCGGGGCGGGGCCGCGGGTTCGGGTTCGGGTGCGGGCACGGGCTGGGGCGGCGGCTCGTACGGAGGCACGGGACGAGGCTCGTACCCGGACGCCGGTGCGGGGTCACGTGGCGGGAGCTGTACCGCGGGGTCGCGCGGCGGCGACCCGCGCAGTGGCCCGGGGTCACGGGACGGGGGCTCACGCAGTGACGCGGAGTCGTGCGGCGACGGTTCCCGCAGTGACGCGGGGCCGCGTGACGGTGGCTCACGCAGTACTGATGGGTCGTGCGGTGACGGCTCACGCCGTGACTCCGAGCCGCGTGACGATGGTTCACGCAGAACCGCCGGGTCGTACGGCGACGGCTCACGCGAAGGCGCGGAGCCATGCGACGGGGGCTCACGCAGAACCGCCGGATCGTGCGGCGACGGCTCACGCCGTGACTCGGAGCCGCGTGACGATGGTTCACGCAGGACCGCCGGGTCGTACGGCGACGGCTCACGCCGTGACTCGGAGCCTCGTGACGATGGTTCACGCAGGACCGCCGGGTCGTACGGCGACGGCTCACGCGAAGGCGCGGAGCCATGCGACGGGGGCTCACGCAGAACCGCCGGATCGTGCGGTGACGGCTCGCGCCGTGACTCCGAGCCCCGTGACGACGGTTCACGCAGAACCGCCGGGTCGTGCGGTGACGGCTCGCGTACCGGATCGGGTTCGCGCACCGGTGCGGGCTCCGGGGCGGGCTGGTGCCGGGTTCGGGCGGGTGGGCGGTCGGGGCCGAGGATGTCGTGCAGCCGGGCGCGCCGCCGTTCCCAGTCGAGGGTCGCCCCGTCGGCGAGTTCCACGACGAGCTGGGGCACGCCCGGTGGCGCGTCGCGATTGGCGAGGAGGTGCTCCACCAGCCGCGCGGCCGCCCGCTGTTCGAACTGGGGCTCCCCAGTCCGGCGGCCCCTGATCCGGGCCAGCGGGCCGGACCCGCCCGTGTCCGGTTCCCAGCGCGGGACGGCCATCAGCCGCAGCGGGTGGGTGTCCACGGTGTCGTAGGTGGCGAACGTCCACTCCTGCCGCAGCCAGGAGTGGAAGATCAGGAACAGCCCGAGGTAGACCAGCGGCACCTGGTCCGCGTCCGGCCAGTCGCGCGGCGGCTTGTCCTCCAGGAGCAGCGACACCCGCTGCGCCGGATCGCGGAGCAGCTCGGCGGTGGCCAGGATCAGCGCGTGCTGTACGCCGGGCAGCGCGTCCCGCATGCCGCGCAGCCGTCCGCGCGCCAGCTCGTCGAGGTCCGCGCAGTCGATCACGGGCTGCGGGCCCTTCACCTGCTCGGCCTTCTCCTGGGTGCCCCAGCCCCGGTACGCCAGCCCCAGGCACTGGCGGGTCATCAGGGCCCGGGGATCGCCGAAGAGGACATGGCTGACCGTGGACGGCCGGCCGCCCCGGTCGGTGGTGGGCCAGCGCTGGACGAGCATGACGTCGCCGTCGCGGGACACGGCGCGCACCACGCTGGGCCGGGCCGCCGCCGTGCCGGACACCCACAGCAGCCGGCCGAGTTCCCGGCCCAGCCGCTCGGCCCGCTCGGGCGAGCAGGAGTGGGCGACGGCGCTCATGCCGGTGCCCTGACGGCCGTGGTTGCCGTCCCAGCGGAAGACGACCTGGTGCACCGCACCCCGGTCCTGGAAGCCGTTCACTGATGTTCCCCTCCCCCGGACGAGCCCACGGGACCCCCGGCTCTCTGCGCTTCCTCCCACGGCACCGTCTCCAGCACGGGAGTCTCCCCGGTCGCCAGCGCCTCGGCGCCGCCCGGCACGTCGATCAGTCCGTGCATGGCCAGCAGCGCCAGCAGCGGCTCGAGCACCCGCCGCGGCCCGGCGCCGGCCGGATAGCGGCCGTGCGCCTCCTGTCCGCCGGTGGCGGAGGCGACGTGCAGGGTGCACCGGCGGATCGCGTCGAAGGGGCGCAGCCAGGCCTGGCCGGCGTGCCGGCGCAGCAGCCCGTAGACGTCCCGGCTCTCCTCGCGGACCCGCGCGGGGTCGAGCGAGGTGGCGGGCGGGCGGGCCAGCCAGCGGTCGACGGGCGGCTGGAACCTGAGCAGGTCCGCCTTGCCGAGCACCATCGCGGCCGGCACGTCCAGGTACGGGCCGTTCTTCGGCAGCCGGTCCAGGACGGTGCCGAAGGCGAGGTCGCCGTCCCGGTTCACCTCGACGTCCAGGCGTTCCCTGACGTGGTCGAGCTGGGGCAGCGGCAGGGCCAGCGCCGGGTCGACGACGAAGATCAGGGCGTCGACGCCGAGCAGGAACCGCAGCGCCGCGTCGGTGCGTACGAGGTCCTCGCCGCCGAGGTCGAAGAAGGCGACCGGACGCACCCGGCCGCTCGCGTCGGTGATCAGCAGCGACTCCACGAAGCGGGCGAAGTCGTCCAGGCCGAGGGCGGCCGTGTGGTCCAGGACCCGGCCGCTGCGCAGCGGCTGCACCCGCTCCCGTACGAACCGCGCGTGCTGTTCGGGGTTGACCGACTGCCACTTGAGGCCGAACGGCTCGAGGCCGCCGTCGGTGACGGCCGCGATCATCTGGGTCAGCAGATGGCTCTTGCCGGTGGAGGACTGGCCGACCATCGCGACGGTCAGCGGGCGGCCGTACGTCAGGTAGGGCACTGGGATGAAGTGCTCGGGGAAGTCCGGGTCGGCGGTGCACTTCTGCACGGCGCCGCGCATGACGTCGTGCCGCCGGACCGGGTTGTTGATGCCGGCCAGGTCCAGCGGCTTGTACTGCATCCTGCTGTCGGTGACGAACAGCTTGCCGAGGTCGAGCCGGATGGTCTCCAGGCAGTAGGGGCACAGCACTTCGCCGGCGCCCGGGCCGTCCGCCGCGGCCCCGGGGCCGTTCGCGGGGCGGGCCACCGGTGCGTGCCGTTTGAGCCGCAGGGCCTCCTCGAAGGCCTGCCGGTGCGGGCGCTCCTCGTCGGCGGGCAGGGCGAGCCGGACCCGGCGGGCGGCGCCGGGCGCGAGGAGTTCGAGCAGCTGGGCGGGGGTGGGCCGGTCGGCGGCGCGCGGGGCGAAGGCCTGCCGCAACGTCCCGTCCAGCGCCCGGTGTTCGCCGAGGTCGGCGGGGGCCCGGTCGGCGGGTCCGGGTCGTCCGGTCACCAGCCGGTAGAGCACCTGGGCCGCGCTCCACACCGCGTCCCGCGGGTCGGCCGGCCCCTCGCCCCGGCGCTGTTCGGGCGAGCAGTAGGGGGGCCGGCCCCACGGGGCCCGCGGCCGTCCGGTCCGGGTCATCGCCTCCAGCCCCCAGAGCTGGACCCGGGCGCCGTCCCAGAGCACGGTGGCGGGCGAGACGCCGCGTGGCACCAGGCCCCGGTCGGCCAGCAGGCACAGTGCGAGCATCAGGTCCCGGGTGAGGCGCTGCTGGTCGGTGGCGGCCATCACGTGGGTGCGGGCGGCGGGGACACCCCTGGGCGCCGCGTAGAGCAGGAAGGGCTCGGCGGCGTCCGGTTCGTAGCCGATGATGCGCGGGAAGAGCGCCGCGTACTCGGTGTCGTCGAGCACGCGGTGCAGATGCAGCGCGGTGCCCGCCTCGGTGTCCAGCAGGGCGCGGGCCGCCGGGTTGGCCGCCTCGGCGGCGCCCAGGCGCACCTGCAGGCACTGCTGCCCCTCGTCGTCGAGCACGCAGTTGCGGATGAGCTGGGGCAGCAGCCGGTCGCGCCGGGACTCGGGCCCGAAGCGGGCGGGGGTGACGCGGCGCCGGCCCGAGGGCAGGTTGAACGCGAGTTTGTCCGTGGGCGGGCTGGTCACCGGCGGTCCTCTCCTTCGTGCGCGTGCGCCGGCCGGTACCCGTGCGCGGGCGTGCGGCCGGGGTGCGGGGTACGGGTCACCAGCGGTCGCCGTCCCCTCGGTCCTCCGGGTCGGGGCGGTCGTAGCGGGGCGCCTGCTCGTACGCCGTGGACGGCGGGTCGTACGCGTGGGACTCGGTCCCGTACGAGTCCGTCCCGTACGCGTCCGTTCGGTCGTAGGCGTCCGTTCGGTCGTAGGCGTCCCGACGGTCGTAGGCGTCCCGACGGTCGTAGGGCTCCTGACGGTCGTACGGCTCCTGACGGTCGTACGGCTCCTGCCTGCCGGTGGTGCGCGGGCGGTCGTACGGGTCCCCCGGCTCGTCCGGGGTCCTTCGGCCGTACGGGTCCGTGCCGTCGTCGGGGCCGGAGCCGTAGCGAGGGCGGACGGTCTCCACCACGCCCATCCGCAGCGGGGTGAGCCGGACCAGGCCGGCGTACCGTCCCGAGGAGGTCCACAGGACGTCCTCCGGCTGGGCCGAGCCGCTGGACCGCCACGCCTTCTCCACCTCGTCGCGCACGGCCAGCGGCGCGAACCTGAGCCACACGGCGGCCGCCGGGTCACGGCTGAGCAGCGCGCCCTGTTCGGGCGTGGAGAGCTGCACCACGGACTGCCGCCCGGTCTCCGCGCCGACCAGTTCGGCCGGCCGGTGCGGGTCCGTGCCGAGCAGGTTCGCGGAGGTGGCGCGGACCCGGCGCGGGGCGGCGAACGGCGGTGCGGCCAGCACCCCGTTGTGCTGGAGGTGGCGGCGGGCCGTCGACAGCACCTCACGCACCCGCTCCTCGGTGCGCCGCACGGCGAGGGCGCCGGCCTGGCCGCGCTCGACGGCGCCCCAGTAGGGCTTCATCGCCTCCAGGGCGGCGTCCGTCAGGTCGGCGGCCAGGGTGGCGACCAGCTCCGGTCCACCCTCGCCGCTGTCCCGCTCGAGCCAGCGCGGAACCCCCTTGGCACGGTCCCCCAGTGACCCGCCCGAAGTCCTCCGCCGGCTCTCCTTGAGCCCCTTCCCGTGCGCTTCGTCCCCCGCGGGCTCCTCCCACGCGGGCCCGTCCTGCCAGGCCGGGCCGTCCTGCCAGGCGTACACGCTGGCCCAGTCGCCCTCGGCGTCGTCGGGGCCGGCGTCGTCCGGCTCCAGGGCGGAGGGGCCGGTGAGCCAGTCGTCCTCGGCGGGCGGGCCGGAGTCCGGCGCGGTGAAGGCGGCCGGTACGTCGAACCGTTCGGCCTCGGGTGCCGCCTCGGCCTCGGCCGCAGCGGCCGTCGCGCGCAGCATGCCGGCGACGGACCGGGCCGCGTCGGCGCAGTACAGGCGCTCCTCGACGGCCCAGTGCTCGCCGACCGCCTCGGCCAGCAGGGCGTCCAGCCGGTCCAGGGTGTGCCGCAGCCCGGCCGTGGTACGCCCCGGCTCCCAGGCGGCGGCCGCCGCCCGCCACAGCCGGCGGGCCGTCTCCACGGCGACGCCGGACCCGGCCGCCAGGGCGAGACCGGACGCCAGGAGCGGGGGTTCGGCCGCGTACGCCACGGCCACCCCGGCCGCGGCGCCCGCGAACGCCGCGACGCGCGGGGCGACGGCCCAGCGGCCGGGGCGTCCCGCGTCGCGCAGCCGGGCCGCGCCGAGCGCCGCCACGCCGACGAACAGCAGCGGGACGACGAGCGCCAGCGGCAGGAGCGGCCCCCGCCACAGCGCGCCGAGCAGCCCGGCGAGGGCCGCGAGCGGGGTGGCGGCCAGGAGACCGGGCACCTCGGCGCCGTCCGCCGTCCCGGACCGCCGTGCCCCGGTGCCGTCCCCGGCGGCGCCCGTGCGCGCGTCGCCGCCGGGGACGGCGGCCAGCTTCGGCAGCAGTGCAGAACCGGGTACCGGCTCCACCCGGCCGGCCAGACCGGTGAACCGCTGGGCCACCGACCGCATGGGCAGCGCCTGGCCGAGCAGTTTCCCGGCGAACTCCCGCAGGCCCTCGCCGATCCGGTCCCCGATGCCCTCGGCGGACGGGACCCGCAGGCCGAGGGCCGTGAGCCGCGCGGCCGACTCGGCGGGTGACGCGGTCGCGCCGCCGCCGCGCAGGGCGGTGCCGACGAGGTCCCGGTACTCCTCCAGCGCCCGGCGGGCCTGGTCGACGTCCGCCTCGAACGCGTCCCGGCGGGCGGGCCGCAGCAGCCCGGGCAGGCCCTGCAGCCCGGCCAGCGACTCCTCGGCGCGGTCGAGTGCCTCCGCGCAGGCGCGGTGGGCGTCGTCGGCCGCTCCGCCGGGCACCCGGTGCCGCTGGTCCCGGCCGCCGCGGGCCGCGACCAGGCGGCGCAGCGGCTCCGGCAGATCGGCGCCGGAGGAGGCGGTCAGCAGGACGTCCGGCGCGAGTTCGGTGTCCTCGCCCGCGAACCGGGTGAGCGCGTCGCGCCAGGCCCGGTCGCGCACCTCCGGCGGCAGGTCCTGCTCCAGCAGCCGCACGCCGGGCGCCGCTACGGCCTCGGGCAGCGACCCGATCGCCCGCAGCACCCCGCGGTAGAGGTCGGGCACCGACAGCACGTCGACCAGGACGGCCAGCGCGTCGGGGTCGTCGGCGGCGGGCTGCTCCAGGGCGGTGTGCGCCGAGCGCAGGTCACCGGCCCACAGCAGCCCGGTGCCCGAGGTCCGCAGCACGGCGGGCCGCACCAGCCTGCGGTCGGGCTGGAACGCCTCGTCCTCACCGGCGTACGAGCCGGGCGCGCTGCCGACCAGCAGCACCAGGAGCCTTACCTCGCCCACCGCGCGGTAGCCGGTGAGCAGTTCGTACTGGAGCTGGTGGTCGGTCAGCCCGGCGGGGGTGTCGACCACCAGGAAGAGCGGGTCGTCGGGTTCCGGCAGTCCGGCCCGGCCCAGTTGCCGGGCCACCCGGGAGCGCAGGGCCGAGGCGCTGTCCAGCTCCGCCGCCCCCGCGCGCAGGTCGAGGTGGATGACGGCTGCGAAGTCCTGAGCGGTGCTCACTGGGCGTCACCGTCCCAGGGGTTGCGGCGGGTCCGGTCGCGGTCGTCGCCGCCGTACCCTCCCGGTCTCGCGGGGTCGTCCCAGGGCACCGCGGGCACGTCCTCGCGGCGGGGCCGTTCCTCCGCACCGCTCCCGGCGGGGGCGCGGTCGTCCCGGCGGCCCTCCCGCTCGGTCCAGGTCTCCCGGCCCCCGTCGTCCTCGGCGCCGGGCCGGGCGTCGCGGTCCTCGCCGTGGGGGCGTTCGTAGCCGCGCCGGCGGGCGCCTTCCCGGTCGCCGCCCCAGCCCTCGTCGTCGTCCTTGCGGAACCGGTCGCCGCGGTCCTCGCCGCGCCGCCGCTCGTCGCCGTGCGGCCGCTCGCCATGGGGCCGCTCGCCGTACGGCCGTTCACCGTAAGCCCGTTCCGCCGCGTACGACCGCTCCTGCGCGTACGGCCGTTCCTCCGCGTACGGCCGCTCCTCCGCGTACGCGCGGTCGTAGCCGCGCGGGCGGGCGGTGTCGCCGTCGGCGGGGTCCCCTCGGTCGGGCGCTCCCCGGTGGGTGTCGTAGGAGGAGACGGGGGCGGTGCCCCAGTCGTCGTCATCGGCCACCGCGCGCCGGGAATCCGGCATGTCCTGGCGGGGCCGGCCCGGTGCGCCGCCGCGCACGTGTTCCAGCAGGGTGCGCAGGGTCGGCTGGACGGCGCGCTGGTCGCCGAACTCTTGGTCCAGCGCGGCCGGCAGGGTCTCCGCCCAGAACTCCCACAGCGGCCGCACCCAGCCCTCGACCCGCTCGCCGCCGCGCTCCCGGCGGTCGGCCAGCAGCTCGACCTGGCGCGGGGCGATCTTCTCGACCAGCTCGACGAAGAGCGGGTGCGGTTCGCTGCCGGTGCGGGCCAGGCCCAGCGGCTGCGCGCCCATCAGCTCGCGGCAGTAGTCCTCGACCGTCCGCTCGTCGTCCAGCACCGTCCAGCGCTCGTACGACCGCAGCAGCTCCGCCCAGCTCGACACCCCGCCGGGGAAGTCGCCCAGGCGCAGCCGGACGCCGGGCACATGGGGGCCGGTCTCCGGGAACAGCCGCAGCCTCACCCGCTCCGGGGAGGCCGGGTCCCCGTCGACCACGTCCACCTGGCCGTTCCACATGCAGCACAGCAGCCGGTGCAGGATGGTGCGCCGGTCCTCCTCGCTGCTGACCATCCAGCTGTCGCGGTGCCCCAGGCGCTGCCTCCAGCGCAGCACGTCCTGCGCCTGCTCGGACTCCTTCGCCCGGGCCCACTGGCGCAGCACCTTGCGGGCCTCGGGGACCTGGGTGAGGCTCATCTCGCTGCGGAAGAGGACGACGGTGATGGAGTCGCTCTCCACGCCCCGGTACTCCACGGAGTTCTTGGCGTCCGAGGGCAGCCGCAGCGTCTTGGCGAGGTACTCCTGCACCTCCTCCCCGGACTGCACCCGCGGGTGGGTGACCAGGACCCGCAGCGGTCCGGTGCCCTCCGGGGTGAACCCGACGGGCAGCAGCCCGGCGAGCTTGCGTCCGAACAGGTCGAGCGCCTCCTTGCTGACCTGGTCGGTGGCCTCCTGGTCACCCGCGGCGGCGGACAGCAGGGTCCCCATGGACGGCAGCAGCGGCCGTTCCTCCAGGTGGGTGCCGCTCTCGGCGAACAGCCGGGTGATCCGGGCCTCGAGCTGGCCCTTGACCTGGGCGACGGCGCCGTCCGGGTCTCGGCGGCTGCGGGTGTGGACGCGCCGCCAGGTGTCCCCGTCGACCAGCTTGAGCAGCAGCGCCGCCTCGTAGTCGGTCTCCCGCAGGCCCTCACGCCGGATCAGGCGGGCGACGACGTCCTCGTAGAAGTGGTTGAGGGTGCGCTGCGGCGGCAGCAGGTAGGAGATGCCGGTGCGGTCCTCGTACAGCTCGTGGCCCTTCTGCGCTGAGGCCTTGCGCTCCTGGTCGCCGTGGTTGCGGAAGGCCCGCACCAGCCGGTCCAGGTCGGCGCCGGCCGCGTCCGCCTGCGGCTGCCAGAGCTGCTGCTGGTCGCGCCAGGCCTCGTGCCAGATCAGGCGGCAGCGCCACTCGTACCAGGCGTCCTGCTCCTGGATGGCGGCCTGGACGGCCTCGTCGCCCCAGCGGGCTGGGGCCATGCCGGCGAGCTGGCCCTTGATCCGGGGGATCTTGGGCGGCTGTTCGGTGACCCCTGCCGGGCGCTGCGGTGCGCGGGCGCGGCTGTCCAGCATGCCGAGGAAGCCGAGCCGGACGATCCCGTTGTCGCTGTCCGGTGTGCCGCGCACGACGCGTTCCACCAGGAAGGGGTCGGCGCTCTGCAGCAGCTTGTCGACGGCGGGGCGCGGGGCGAACCGTTCGGCCATGACCGCGGTCTGGTGCTCGGCGTCCGAGCGCAGGGCGGCGAGCTGACGCTGCATGTCGCCGATGCGCTCGCCCAGCGCCTGCTCGACGTTCTTGCCGCCGCGCGGCAGCGGTTCGGGCTCGGGCACCGGCAACTGCCGCCGTTCCCACAGCGCTTCGAGGTGCGAGTCGGCGAACAACTGCCGGATCATCAGCACCCCGTTGTCGCCGCGCAGCGCGGCCCGGGGCCGTTCCACCAGCTCGGTGACCGCCTCGCGCAGCATCCGGCCGGCCACCAGGTCCGCCAGCTGGTCCATGGGCGCGGTCATGGAGGCGACCAGGCTGGTGGAGACCCCCTGCCGGCCGATGCCGGTCGGCGACAGCGAACTGCGGGCGACCCCGCGGTTGATGAAGCTCGCGGAGAAGGTCTGGTAGTCGTCGTCGGCGGCCGTCTTGCGGCCCCGGGAGCGGCCGTCGCCCAGCTCGGTGCCGATCAGCGACATCATCAGGGAGACGATGGAACGACGCAGGTCGTCGGCCCGGATGCCGGCGGTCGGGCTGAACAGGAAGGCCGTGGGCAGGATTCCGGTGCGCAGCCGGACGGGTGTGGTGCCGGGGTAGCGGATGCCGAAGCCCGCGTCGTGGTCGAGGTCGCCGATCTCGGCGCCCTCGGTCGGCGCGTTCTGCCGGTCCACCAGCCGGAACAGGTCCACCAGGGCACGGGCCGCGTTGAGTTCCGCCTCGCGTCCGCCGCCGGTGGCGGCGGCGAAGGAGGACGGCATCACGACCAGCGGGTAGATCTTCACCCCGTCGAACCGGCGCAGCTGGAAGGCGTGGTTGATGAGGTGCAGGTAGTCCAGGAAGATCCCGGCGCCGGTGCCGCCGGCCACCGAGAAGGCGACGAACACGTCGCAGCCCGTGACCCTGCCGCCGCCCAGCTCGCTGAGTTCACCGGCCGACTTGGCCATGGCGTCGATCGCCTGCAGCAGCGGCTCCAGGACGGGGGCGAGGCCGTAGCGGAGGGTGGCGAACAGGGCGGCCCGTCCGACGGTGGGGAGCTGGCCGGCGCCGTTGTGCAGCGGGGTGACCTCGGGCTCGCCGATGACCGGCGGCAGCCAGCCGGCCACCTCCTCGCGCAGGCTGGCCCGGAGCATCTTGGTGACCTCGGGCGAACTGTCGAAGTTCGGCAGCAGGTTGTGGGTGGCGCGGGAGGTCCTGGCGTACGCGGCCCTGAGCGACGGGTCCACGTTGAACTGCGGCAGCCGCTGCAGGTCGGTCTCGCTGTAGTCGGCGTAGACGAACTGGAGGCAGTCGGGGAGCTGGTAGGGGGCGTGGCCGCTCTGCCGGGTCAGTGCCATGCCGTCGGGGCCGCACAGTTCGGTGCGCAGCCTGCGTTCGAGTTCGGCGCCGACGAGTCCCCCGGTGCCGCCCAGGCCGACGAAGAGCATCGGCTGGAAGATCTTCATGGTTTCCTCCCCGCTCGCGGCCGGGGCGGCCGCGGGTTCGTGCTGGGAACGTCCGTTGTGGGTGCGTGCGGCGCCAGGGCCGCGGTGGGGTGCC
The DNA here is from genome assembly GCF_042793175.1 of Streptomyces sp. NPDC056580. NCBI lineage: Bacteria > Bacillati > Actinomycetota > Actinomycetes > Kitasatosporales > Streptomycetaceae > Streptomyces > Streptomyces sp. NPDC056580. The sequence continues at coordinate 11,905 of NZ_JBHTVE010000003.1, forward strand.
GGGCGGGCGGTGAGCGGTCGGCCCCCGCCCGCCCCGGCGTCACTCGTAGGAGCTGTAGGCGCCGGTGCCGGTGGTGCCGGAAACGCCGGCGCTGTCGGCGGTGCCGGGCGCGGGGCGGCTGCCGGGCGGCTGCGGGCGGCGGCTCTGCTTCTTCGGGGGGCGTCTGTCCTCGCCGAGGGCCAGTTGCAGCGTCTCGGTCAGGGGGACCTGGCCGCGGGCGGGCACGAGGGTCCGGCCGCCGCCCTTCTTGCGCAGGACCGCCCCGCCGCCCCTGGGATTGCGCTGGACGGCGTACGGGCCCTGGGGGCGGCGTTCGATGCGGGGACTGCGGTGCGCTTCGGCGACGGTGAACTCGTACCACTGCCTGTGGCCGTGCCCGGCCTGGTGCTCCGCCAGGAAACTGCCGTCCTCCGCGACCAGTTGCAGCGTCAGGCCGTAGGGGTCCCTGGCGCGCCGGCGCTGGCGCACCCGGGCCGCGGCCACCAGGGCCAGCGCCACCAGCAGGGCGGCGGCGCCCAGGAAGTACCACTTGTACTGGTCCCAGACGCCCGGCCGGGGCGTCACCCGCACCGAGAGCGGGGCGCGTACCAGGGTCCGGTCGTGGTCGGTGGTGTCGGCGACGGTGACGGTGCCGGCGAGCTTCAGCCCGTCGTCGCCGAGGCGGTCGCCGAAGACCCCGGCGGGGGCGACCTCGACGGTCACCTTCCGGGTGCCGGTCTCGCCGGGCGCGAGCGTGATCCGCGTCGGGCCGACGGAGAGCAGACCGGGCCGGAGGTCGGTCACGGCGAGGCGCAGGGTGTGCGCGGCGCCGCTGGTGTTGTGCACGGCCAGGGTGCCGGTGACCTTGTCGCCGGGGTGGACGCCGGCGGCCGGCAGGTCGAGCGAGGTGGTGACGGGCAGCTGTCCGGGGGCGACCTCGCCGGTCTCGCTGCGGGTGTCGGCGCTGAGCCCGGCGGCGGTCAGCGTGGCGCTCACCTTCAGCGCGCCGTCGGCGCCCCTCGGGACGCGCGCGGAGCCGGTGAAGGAACCGTCGCCAGCCGTCGGGTCGGCGGCCTTGCCGTCGTCGGCGAGGTCCAGCTTCAGCGGGGCGAAGCCGTCACCGGTGAGCGTGCTGCGCACCCGCAGCCCGGCGTAGTCGCGGGGGTCCTTGATCTGGTAGCCCTCGCGGGTCTGCAGCCGCATGGTCACCTCGACCTCGTCCCCGGCCTGCGGGGAGGGCGGGTCCATGGTGATGGCGCCGCGCAGTTCGCCCTGCCACAGCACGCTGACGGAGACGGGCAGCGAGCGGTGTCCCTCGGGCGCCTCGGCCCTCACCTTCCAGCGGCCGGGCAGCGGGTCGACGATCTTCAGCGCCTCCACCACGCCACTGCCGCCGGCCAGTTCGAACGACGACTTGTGGTACGTGCCGTGCGTGGGCACCTTGTGGCCCTTGGGGTCGTAGTACGTGATCTCGACCGCGGGGTCGCCCTTGTCGACCACGATGCTGCCGACGGTCGCCAGCGGGGAGATGTCGATCTCCTGGGTGGACGGCGGCCGTTTCGGGCCGGGTCCGCGCTCGTGCCGCAGGCAGTGGGCGGCGGCGAAGATGTCCTCGAGGGTGGTGCCGATGGCCTCCGGCTCGACCTTCCTGGGTCCGGGGGTCGCGGACGGCAGGTCGACGCAGCCCTTCTGGTACCCGCCGGCGGCCATCCGCTTCAGCTCGTCCATGCGCGGCTGGTCCCCGAAGCCCAGCGGCCACACCTGCACGTGCTCGTTCCTGGCCTCCTTCAGCGCCAGGCCGAGCTGCCGGTCGCCTTCGGCGTCGCGGTGCGCGGGGTCGCCGTACTTGGGGCTGTCGCTGACGTCCATGTAGCCGTCGGTGAGCAGGAACAGCACACGGGGCTGGGACGGGTCGGTGCCGTCGGTGAGGTCGTGCACGCCCTGGCGTATCGCGCTCGGGAAGTCGGTGCCGGTGCCCTGGCTCCTGGTGCGGCCGCGCAGCTTGGTGACGCAGGCGCCGACGGTGTCGCGGCCCGCCGCGTCCAGCGCGGTCCGCGGGCACACCGGGTCCACCGCGCGCTGGCCGTCGGACTCGGCGGCGGCGAAGCCGAAGACGGTGACGTGGGACTGGGAGGAGACGTCGCCCAGCGCGATCCGGGCCGCGGCGGCCTTCTCGGCCGCCATGTCCGCGGCGGCGAGGCTCGCGGACTCGTCGACGGCCACGGCGTAGTTGACCGCCGGGAACGCCGGCCGCGTGTCCGCCGCCGGCGCCGGGTCGTGCTCTGGTGGCGCCATGAGGGCGCCGGACAACGCGGCGCCCGCCAGCACCGCGACCGCGGCGCGGCGTGCCCCGCCCCATCGCGCTTGCCGTCTTCCCGTGACTGTTTCCACGGCTGTCCCCTGATTCCTCGTTCGTCTCTGCATGGAGTGCTCGGTGCGGGCGGACCCGCTCAGCGCGGGGTCAGACCCCAGGCCAGGGCCAGTGCCGCCGAGAGGGCGAGCGAGCCCATGCCCCAGCGGATGGCCCGGTACTTGGCGGAGAGGATGGAGCTGACGTCCACGGCCTGGACGAGCAGCCACCCGGCGGGGTCGCGCCCCGCCTCGGCCACCCGGGCGGACAGCCCCGCGAGGTCGCGGGCGGCCACCAGGTCGCCGAAGTACGTGACCCCGTCCCGGCCGCGCCGGGTGCCGGTGCGCGGCATCACCGCGCCGATCAGCGCGATCACCGCGCAGGCCCACAGCGCCCCGGCCAGGACCAGCGTCACGTCGGCGGGGCCGTGCCAGCCCGGTGCGCCGTGCCGCCCGAGCAGGAAGGCGGGCAGCGCGAGTGTCCCGGACAGCAGCACGGCGGCCTTGGAGTCGGCTCGTCCGACGTCCTCGCGGACCGTGCTCAGCAGTCGTTCGGCGATGCGCTCCCCCGCCCCGTCGTGACTGTGCCGACCCCCGTCCGGCACGAGCACGATCGGGGCGGGGGAGGTCCTGGCGGCCTCGTCCTCGGCGGTCATCCGTCCCCTTCCGCCCAGGACCAGCCGTCGTCCCGCGGGCGCCTGCGGCCGCGCGGCGGCTCCCGGTCGAGGTCGTCGGCCGGGTAGTCGCCGGCATGGTCCGGCCGGTACGTCCGGCCCCGGGGCGGTTCGCGGTCGTAGTCGTCCGCCGGAAGGGGCTCGGGCCGGTACGCGCGGCCGCGCCGCGGCTCGCGGCCGTAGTCGTCCGCCGGTTCGAGCTCCGGCCGGTAGATTCGGCCGCTGGACGGCCCGCGGTCGTAGTCGTCGGCATCTTCGAGCTCCGGCCGATACATCCGGCCCCGGGACGGCTGGTGGTCGTAGTCGTCCGCGGGCTCGACCTCCTGGCGGTATGCGCGACCGCGCCCCGGTTCCCGGTCGTAGTCGTCCGTCGGGTACGGCCCGGGCCGGTGGGCGCGCTCGCGCCGGGATCCGGCGTCGTAGTCGTCCGCCGGACGGCGCTCGGTCCGCCGGTACGGCTCGCCGTCGTGGCGGTCGGGCGCGTAGTCCCCGGCGGAGTCCTCCGGCCGGTACGTCCGGTTCCGCGCGGGCCGCCGGTCGTAGTCGTCGGCCGGGCCGGGCTCGGCGCGGCGGGGCCGGGAGGGCGGTTCGTCCATGACGGTGCCGTCGTCCCGGTGGAGTTCGGCGCGGTGCACCTCCTCGCGGGTGGACTCGGACCGGTACGTCTCCGTCCGGTAGGTCTCCGCGCGGTGCGACTCGGCCCGGTGCGACTGCCGCCGGGGAGGTTCGTCCGACACCCAGTCCGGGGTGAACGGCCCGTCGGCGGCGGGCTCGAGCTGCCGGGTCTCCCGGCGGGCCGGGACCGCGCCGATGGGCCCCTGGAGCGGGCGGCGCTGCTCCTGGTTGAGCAGGTTGAGGACCTGGGTCTCCACGTCTGCCGAGTGCAGCTCGCCCCTGAGGGCCATGGTGTAGAGCCGGTCGACCCGCTCCCGCTCGTCCTGCCGGCCCTCCTGGCGGATCTTCTCCAGGAAGTCCTTGGCGCCCTCGGGGTCGGCGGCCAGCATGAAGCTGAGCTGCTCCAGCTCGCCGCCCTGCAGCATGCGCCGGAACGACTCCTGGCGGACCCGGGTGACCTCGGCGTCGGCCTGCGCCCCGCGCCGCTGCCTCGCGTACTCGATGGCCTCGTCGTCCACCCCGAGCCGGACGTACAGCCGTACGCGCAGGCCGAGTTCGCTGCCCAGGTCGCTCCAGCGGCCGCCGACGCACTCCCGGGTGATGACGCGGTTGGCCTGCTCGGCGTCGGTCACCCGGTAGGTGAGGGTGATCTCGCGCAGCCGTTCCAGCACCGGGGAGGTGAGCCGGGCCGCGACGTCGGTGACGACCTGGACGGCGGCCAGATAGGGGTCGGTCACCTCCCACTCGATGTCCACCTCGGCCTTGAAGAAGCTGGTGCCGCCGGCGGCCGGCAGTTCGAGCTGGAGCGGCGAGACGTACGTGCCCTGGGCGATCTCGCAGACGTTGTACGGCCGGGCCAGCGCCCGCTTGTCCACGTGCCGCACGCCGGCGACGGTGATCACGCTGTGGCCGCCGTTGCGGTAGAAGAGCACGGAGGCCTTCTGCGCGCTCGCCGCCGGGAACGCGCCGAGCGGCGCGTACTCCCGCAGGAACGGTCCAGCGGGCGACGTGCCCCCGGCCGCCGTCTCGTCCTCGTCCTCAGCCATGCGTGTCCTCCTCGCGGGTCCTCTCCCGGCGCGTCCGCTCCCGGCGGTCCGGCCGCTGCGGCGAGACGGCGAGCCACCACAGGTCGCGCGCCCGCGCGTCGGGGAGGGGGTTCTCGGGGTCGTTCATCATGTGGCGCAGCAGCCAGTCCAGCCGCCGCCGGTCGTACTCCTCGGTGGCCAGCGCGGGCAGCAGCGCCGCGAGCCCCGGCCGGGTCCACTCGGCGCCGTCCTTGCGGACGGCGGACCGGAGCAGGCGTTCCAGCGCGTCCATCGCCACGTCCCTGGCCCGTGCCGTGTTCAGCGCCGTCCACATCAGGTCGGCCATGGGGACGACCAGTTCGGGGCGGGTGGCGGCCAGGGCGAGCGGCAGCGGCCAGTCGCCCCGGCCGGCCAGGGGTGCGCCGAGGTCCTCCGTCAGCAGCTCGTCCACCGTGGTCAGCGCGAGCCGGACGGTGGTCACGAGCCCCAGGTCCTGGTACGGCTCGCGCTTGTGGTGGGTCCACTCGGCCATCCGTGCCAGCACCTGGTCCGCGTCCGGCAGCGCCAGCAGCCGTACGACGTTGAAGGAGGCGGCCGCGAGCTGTTCCCCGTCGTCGCGGACCCCGATCCGGGCCAGGGCGTCCAGCGTGTCGTCCATGGTGGCCGCCGCGTTGCCGTACCCGAGCGCCATCGCCGCCGTCCAGCGCAGCGCCGGGGCGCCGGTGCGGCTCCAGTCGCCGACCAGCCGGTGCACCGTCTTGCGGTGGGTGTCGTGGCCGGCGGCCTGGTCCAGGGTGGTGGCCGCGAAGATCCGGCGGCGGGGCGTGGCCGCCTCGGCGAGCGGCCGCACCAGCTCGGCGTAGCCGTAGTCGAAGTCCCGTACGCACAGTTCGCCGGCGGCCACCGCGGCGCGCATCCAGACCTGGGAGCGCGGGTCGTCCGCGAGCAGCCTGAGCCAGCGCACCACCGGCGCCCGGACCGGGAAGTGCCGGTCCCACAGCTCGGTCAGCACCGCCGAGGGAAGGGCGGCGCCCCGGTACCAGATCAGCCGGGCCGGGACCTCGGCGCCGGCCACCTCGACCTGACCGTCGGTCACCTCGGCGCGGGAGAGCGCCAGGTCGGCCTCCGGGTCGTCGCAGAACAGCGGGCGGGCCGGGGTGTTGTCGGGATCGCACTGGACGGACAGTTCCCAGGTCAGCAAGTGGGCGGCGGCGGCCACCGCGCTGTGCGAGGCGCCGCCGAGCACGGCCAGGGCGATCCGGAACGCCACCGGGTGGAACAGGTTCGCCGTGTCCGGGCGTTGCGTGTCGGCGTCCGCGCCTGCGGACCGTGCCGTCAGTGCCCGGTCCACCCCGGCGAACCATTCCTGGGCCTGGCTGGCGGCCAGGCTCCGGCAGCCGGCCAGCATCTCCTCGTAGGAGATGTCGCCGAGCACGTGGCCGGCGAGCAGGGACGCGAGCAGCTCGGCCTCAGCGGGGCGCAGGTCCTTCAGCCCGACGACGTTCTCGACCTCCTCGCGGGCCCACAGCTCCTCGGCGCGGGCCAGCAGTCCGGCCGGGCCGGCGTCTTCGTCCGGCGCCGTGGCCGCGTGGCGCTCCAGCCGTTCCAGCAGCCGGGTGCGCAGCAGTTCCCGGGTGGGCGCGGGCGGGCAGAGCATGCCGTACCGGCCGGCGAGCAGCGCGTTGGCGGCCGATCCGACGGTGACGACGATCACCGCGAAGGCCTCGCGGCGGTCCAGGGCGGCGGCCAGCTCGTCGAGGTCCATCTCGGCGGGCGGCAGCGCGCCGGGCCGGGTGAGGGAGAGTTCCAGGAGGTAGCCGGTACCGCGCCGGGCCTCCTCGCCGTCGCCGTGGGAGTCGCCCAGCGACCGGGCGAGCTGCCGCACCCCGCCGTCCGGGTCGACCCGGCGCACCCGCGATCCGATGCCGGGCTCCGGGTCGTCGCCGTTGGCCGACGCGGTGGTGACCTCGTCGAGGAGGGAGAGCGCCGTGCTGGTCCGCCCGGTGCCCGGAGCGGCGCCGAGCACCAGCAGCCGCCGGGCGCGCAGCGCGTTGCGCAGCCGTATGTACCCTGCCGGTTCCACGTGGACGCGGCGCAGCCGGCGCAGTTCCTCGTCGGGCACGGGCCCGCTGCGCATCCCGGCGCCGGAACGGCGGGCGTCCAGGCGCAGGTTGATGTCGCCGATGTGGGCGTTGCCGAAGTAGGAGCGGTCGAAGCTGGTCAGGTCGCGGCCGACGTCGAAAAGCAGCCGGGTGGCGCGGCGGGTCCGCGCGGCGGCGGCGAGGTCGGTGGGGCCGTCCTCGTTCTCCTCGGCGCCCAGGGGGTCGCGGGTGTACTCCTTGAACCGCCCGGCGGCGCGCTCCCGTTCGCGTTCGCGCTCCTTCTCCCGCTCGGCGGCCTCGTCCTCGGCCTCCTCGTCCTTGCCGGATCCGCCGTCGTCCCTGCCGGACCTGCCGTCGTCCTTGCCGTCGGCCTTGCCCTTGCCGTCGTCGCGGGTCTGCTCGCCGCGGCCCTTCCTGTCCTCGGGCCCCTTCCTGTCCTCGGGTTCGGGCGAGCGGTCCTGGCCGGATCTGTCGGGGGTGTCCTCGGCCGGGCCGGCCGGCTGCCTGTCGTCGCTCACGCGTCCCCGCCCTTCCGCCGCTCGCTGTCGCGGTCGGTGATCCGGCCGATGTGCACGGGCTGCTGGTAGACGTTGTCGTGGTGCTCGGACATGTCGCCGTGCACGGTGTACTGGTCCCCGGACGGGCGTTCCCGGGCCGGGCCGGCCGCGCGCGCGGCCGTGCCGGTGTCCGGGTCCTGGGCGGGGACCGGCCGCGGGGCGCCGGCGGGGTCCGCGGGCGGGGTGCCGCCGGCCGGCGCGGGCGGGGCGGCGGCGGGGATCCGCGGGGCGGGCAGGCCCGGCAGATGGCACCAGGCGGTGACCTCGCCCTCCTTGAGCCGCAGCCGGGCCCGCGAGTACTGCCCGGGCTCGATGAACTTGCCGCCGCCGCTGACCACGTCCTCGTACAGGGACTGGGAGGTCACCAGCACCAGGTCGGCCCCGTTGGCGTCGAGCAGGTCGCGGGCGACGGCGGAGTCGGCCAGCCGGCAGGCCAGGTCGACGGCGCGGCCGCTGATGCCCCGCTCGTCGTGGCGGACCGGGCCGACGTGCATGCCGATGCGCAGTCCGAGCGGCACGCGCAGACCGCGGTTCTCGTCCCGGAGCTTCTCGCGCACCTCGACCAGCCACAGGCCGAGCAGCCGGCTCACCGCGACGCGGCCCGTCACGGCCACGAGCACACCGTCCCCGCGGTCCTCCAGGTGGAGGGCGTCGCGGGACACCGAGGCGTGGGTGAAGGCGGTCTCCAGCACCCGGTAGATCCGGGCGCGCATCCGCAGCTTGTCGACGTCGTCGTAGTCCCCGGACCGTCTGGCGTCGACGCTGATCACCAACTCGTAGTGCTCCTCGGCGAGTTCCGGTGCGTCGTGGTTCACCCGTGCCCCCTGCAGTGCTGTCCGCTCGTAGAAGAGGTGGTCGTCCCATCAGCGTCGGGCCCGGGACGCGGGGCCGTCTGTAGCCGTTTACACACGGCGGGCGGTGCGTTACTCGTGATGGCCGTCCGCGAGGAGGGCGAGCAGAGCCGGATCGAGGATCTCCACCATCCGGTTGCCGGTGCGCACGATGCGCTGGCCGCGCAGCAGCCGCAGGGCCTTGGCGACGGCCTCCCGGGTGGCGCCGATGGTGGCGGCCAGCTCGTCCTGGGCCAGGTGGACGACAAAGCCGGCGGGCGCGGGGCCGGACGGGCGGCCCGCCGCGGCGGGGGCGTAGGGGCCGGCGGGTTCGGCCGCGGCGAGTTCGCTGAGCCGGCCGGCCAGGCGCTGCAGGACGGTGAGGGAGGCGAGCGCGGACCGCTCCTGGTCGGCGCTGCGCAGCCGGAAGGTGAGCTGGCGTATCACCAGTCCGCTGACGCGGGGGTGCAGTGCGAGGAAGCGCCGGAAGGCGTCCCCGGATATGACCTGGGCCTCTATCGGGCCGAGGGCGCGCACGGTGGCACTGCGCGGGTGCGGGTCGAGCGCGGCCATCTCGCCGAGCAGCTCCCCGGGCCCGCGCAGGCCGAGTATCAGCCGGGTGGCGCCGCGGTCCGTGGAGACGGAGACGGTGACCCAGCCCTCGATGAGGATCAGCACATGACTGGATCGGTCCCCCTCGGTCAGGAGGTGGGCGTCGGGCGTGAAGTGCTTGCGGCTGCCGAGGGCCATGACGCCCTCGCGCTCCTGGGCGGACAGTGCCTGCGCGAACGCAAGGTCATTGCCGAGCAGTCCCATGGCCACGCCCCCCGCCGCAGTGCCGATGGCCGGTTTTTCGATGGCGTTGATGGTGGCAGAACGCCGTTTTCGGGCGGATGAATTGCGCCACATCGGGGGTACCGTCCGGTAATGACGGAACTGCCAGGTAGGTCGTCCTGGCGGCGCGTGTCCCGGGCGCGCAGCGGCCGCACGGCCCGGTGGTGCGGGGCCGTGCCGCTCGCCGGCGTCGATCGACTACGGCGAGGTCAGCACCCCGTGCGGGTGACACCTCGCATAAATGCGCCAAGTCGGCGAGCGGGGTGAATTGGCGGAAACTCAGGTTTTCCGCGGGCCCGGCGCCACGGGTTTCAGCCTGCGGCGCAGGTCTTCCCGTTGAGCGTGAAGCCGTACGGTGTCCGGTTCCGGCCCTGCCAGGAGGCGATGAAGCCGAAGGACAGCGAGGAGTGCGCGGCGACCGCTCTGTCGTAGTCGGCGGCGGTGGCGGTGACCCGGGAGCCGTCCTGGTGGGCCGTCGCGTCCCACATCTGGCCGACCTGCTGGCCGTCGCGGAAGCTCCAGGCGACCCGCCAGCCGTCGAGCGCCTCGTCGGTGGTGACGGTGACGGTGGCCTGGAAGCCGTCGGGCCACTGGTTGACCAGGTCGTAGGCGACCCGGCAGACGGGGGCGGGGGCGGGGGCCTCCGGCCGGGCGGGGCCGGTGGCGGTGGCGCCGGAGGGGGTGCCCTGGGGTTCGGGGTCCGGGTTGCGGGTCCCGCGCCGGGTGCGGGGAGCGGTCGCGGAGGGCGCGGCGGAGGCCGGTGTCCCGGACGCGGAGTCGCCGGACGCCGGTTCCCGGGACGCCGGGGAGCCGCCCGGGGGCGGGAACGTGCCGGGGTCGGCGACCGGCTGCCGGTCGTCGCGGGCCGCCGCCTCGTCGTCGCCGGAGTCGCCGAACGGCATCATCGACACCCCGAGCGCCAGCGCCGACAGCAGTACGGCCGCGGCCAGCAGGCCGCCCCGCAGCGTCCGGCCGCGGCCCGCGCGCTGCTCCGGGCCGGCGTCGGCGCCGGCCGCGCCCGGGCGGCCGGCGCCCAGCCGGACCTCGGCGGCGCGCCGTCTGCGCTCCAGGTAGGCGAGGCCGCCCCAGCCGACGACCCCGCCGGCGATCGCGGCGGGCAGGCCGCCGCCGTGCGGCCGCAGACAGGCCGCGGCCTCCGCGCACCGCGCGCAGGTGGCGAGGTGCCGCGAGAGGTCGGCCGGGGTCTCGGCGCCGGCCGACCGGGTCACCGCGTCCAGCAGCCCGGCGTAGGCGCGGCACTCCGGCTCCAGCGGCGAGTCCAGGTGCGCGCGGTGGCAGCGGCCCCGGAACAGCCCCCGGACCTCCTCGAGTTCGCCGGCGGCCGTGGCCGGGTCCAGGCCGAGCCTGCGGACCACGGCGGGCAACGGCAGCGCCTCCACCTCGACGAGCCACAGCAGCGCGGCGTCCGCCTGCTGCAGGTCCCTCAGGCCCCGCAGCGCGACCGGCCGCCCGGGCGGCGGCCCGGCGTACCTGGCCGCCTGGCCGGAGTTGAGCCACAGCCGCAGGTCAGGGTCCAGCTTGTGCCCCTGCCCGCCGGCCTCCCAGCCGGCGGCCGTGTTCCGTACCGCGGTGAGCAGTTCCGGGATCGCCGGCAGCCGGCCCGGACGCCGGCCCGGGCCGCGCCCGGGTACGGCGCCGTCCCCGGCCCGCAGCTCACGCATGCCCAGCGTGAAGGCCTCGGTCGCGAGCTGATGGGCCGTCAGCGATCCGGAGGTGCACAGATCGGCGTAGCTGAGCACAGCGTCCCAGCACTCCGAGAACAGCTCCGCCTCGGTGGCGTCCTTGGGGGCCGGGGCCGGCAGGTCGGGCATGGCACTCCTGCATCCAGGAACAGGGTCAACTCACCGCAGAAAGAAGGGAGTTGGGGAAAACCCCGCGGCGGGCAGGAGCCTTTCACGCCTCCGACACGACTGACAAGCACCGTGTTCGGACCGAGTGATCGCGGCGTCGCGCGCCGTGACCGCGGCCGGGCCCGCCACTCCCGTCCCTCATACGGACGCGGGCCCCGATCCGCTCACCGTGCGGCCGGCCGGTTCCCGGCCGATCAGACCTCCACCGGCTCCTCGGCGGGCAGGCTGTCCATGAAGGAGCTGACCGAGAACACCGCACGGCCGGGTCCGGGCGGGCCGTAGCCGGGCGGCGAGGAGAGCCCGAAGTCGTCCATCGTGGCCCGGTAGGCCTCCAGCAGCCGGATGTGGTACTCCAGCGGCGCGCCCTGCGGGTTCGCCTTGCCGAGCGGGGTGGTGGGCTCCGGGCACCAGGTGGTGAAGCGGGGCGTGATGCCGTGCGACATGAAGAAGCGCAGGCCCTCGGTGGTGGAGGCGATGGCCTCGTCGACGGTGGTGAAGCCGAACGGCTCGGCCATCTCCACGCCCGCCACGAAGTTCGGGATCACGTTGCGCGCGCCGAAGATCTCGGCGGAGTCCAGGATGCGCCTGTGCCACTCGTCCCGGCCGACGTAGCGCTCCTTGCCGGGGCAGTACAGCTCGAAGAGCCGGCGGTCCCACACCTCGAAGTTGGGGTGGTAGATCTGCACCCCGTAGTCCTTGAAGCGCTGCACGTCCGCCTTGGGCAGCGCCTGGGCGACGACCTTGCCGATCCAGCGGCCCGGGAAGCGCTCCTCGATGGCCTTGGCGTAGTGGCCGTAGAAGTCGGCCTCGTCCCGCCCGGCGACCGTCTTGGTGATAGCGCCGCCGGTGAGCGTGTAGGCGGTGGACGCCTTCTGGGTGTCGTACCGGTCGATGATCTCGAGGGCCTCGAGCACCTCCTCGACGTCCTTCACCCCGGTGTAGGGCCGGCCGGCCGCCTTGTGCTGGCGCCAGTTGTGGTTGATGTCGCAGTACTGGCACTCCTCCTTGGCGCCGAAGTACTGGCAGACCCGGAAGACGGTCAGGTAGATGAGGTAGCCCCACTGGATGGTGGGAGCGACCTCCATCACGGACTTCCCGTTGGAGAGCTTGTGTCGGTAGTACTCGGGCATGGGCGGCACGCCGACGTCGGCGATCCGGCTGCCGTCGAGGTACAGGCCGAGCAGCCCCTCCTCGTCGGCGGCGACCCGGTACGGCGAGGCGGGGTTCACCCGTACGGAGACGACGGTGCGCCGCAGGTCGTACGGGCCGCCCGTGAGGATGATCTCCTCCGGCGGTCGGCGCAGCGCGGCCTCGCCCAACTCGGGCAGCGTGCCGTGGTCGAAGGAGAAGATGAAGTACGACTTCGGCTTGACCTCGCCGCTCTCGTTGTCGCTGAGCGCCGACGCGTCGAAGGCGACTCCACCCCGGAGCAGGTCCTCCTTGAAGACGGCCTCCCGCGGCACATGCGGGAAGCGCTCCATCAGATCCTCGACCAGCGCGGTGCGGCTGCCCATTCCGTCATCTCCTCCCGGCTCGGACATTCGGCTCTCACCGTATGCCCCCGTCCGCGCGCCGGCCCGGCCGGGTCCCCCGCTACGGCGGTGTCGCCGTGCCGTCCGCCCCGGATCAGGCCGTCCGCTCCAGAACGGTGTGATCGACGGCATGCTCCAGGGGGCCGCCCGCCGCCAGCCGCGCCGCCTCCGCCACCACCGTCCGCCCGAGCCGGGCGACCTCGTTGCCCTGCGAACCGGCGATGTGCGGGGTCACGAACGCGTTGGGCAGGCCGAACAGGGGCGAGTCGGCCGGCAGCGGCTCCGGGTCGGTGACGTCCAGCACGGCGCCGAGCCGGCCGGTGCGCAGCTCCGCCACCAGGGCGTCGTGGTCGACCAGGGCGCCGCGCGCGGTGTTGATCAGCACCGCCCCGGAGGGCATCAGGGCCAGTTCCCGGGCGCCGATCAGGTGCCGGGTCTCGGGGGTGTCCGGGGCGTGCAGGGTGACGACGTCGGATGCGCGCAGCAGGTCGTCCAGGGCCAGCAGGGGGACCCCGAGCCGGGCGGCCCCGGCCGCGTCGACGTAGGGGTCGGCGAGGCCCACCCGGAGGTCGTGGGGCCGCAGCAGCTCGATCAGCCGGCGGCCGACCCGGGAGGCCCCGACGACGCCCACCCGGCGGCCGTGGTTGCCGGTGCCCGGCAGCATGTCGCCGTAGGCGGCGGAGCCGCGGGTGCGCAGCAGGTCCCGGGCGGCGAAGACGTCCTTCCCGGCGAGCAGGATCATGGCGAGGGTGTACTCGGCGACGGGCAGGGCGTTGGCGGCGGCGGCCGAGGAGACGGCGATGCCGCGCTTCCAGACCTCGGGCGTGGTGAAGCCCTTGACCGAGCCGGCCGCGTGCAGCACGGCGCGCAGCCGGGGCGCGGCGTCCAGGGCGGCCGGGTCCAGCAGCGGGCAGCCCCAGCCGGTGATCAGGATCTCGGTGCGGGCCAGGGCCTCACGGACCCGGGGGCAGGTGAAGTCCTCCGCCACCAGGCCCGGGTCGATGTCCACGTGCTCACGGAGCCCGGCGAGCAGCTCCGGCGGGAAGACGCGCGGCACGTTCCGTGCCGTCATGGCGAACAGTGCCTTGGGGCGCTCGGGCAACGCAGCAACCTTCCGTCTCGTCGGCGCGCGGACCGCGGGCGCTGGGACAGCAACCGCTCTCCACGGTAGGTCCCGGCGGATGAGAGGGTCAACGAAGACGCACCCCGGAAAGGGACGGCAAGGATGAGTCAGACGGCACGGACGGTCACCAACTGGGCCCGGAACATCACCTACCAGGCCAAGGAGTTCCACCGCCCCGGGACGGAGGACGCGCTGCGGTCCTTGGTGGCCGGCAGCGCGCGGGTGCGGGTGCTGGGCAGTGGCCACTCCTTCAACCGGATAGCCGAGCCCGGCGGCGACGGGGTGCTCGTGTCGCTCGCCGGCCTGCCGCCGGTGATCGACGTGGACACCGCGGCCCGTACGGTGCGCGTGAGCGGCGGTGTCCGGTACGCGGAACTCGCCCGTACGGTCCACGCGCACGGGCTCGCGCTGCCCAACATGGCCTCGCTCCCGCACATCTCGGTGGCCGGCTCGGTGGCGACCGGCACCCACGGCTCGGGCGTGGGCAACGGGCCGCTCGCCGCGGCGGTGCGGGAGGTGGAGCTGGTCACGGCGGACGGCTCCACGGCCGTCATCGCCCGGGGGGACGCCCGCTTCGACGGCGCGGTGACCTCGCTGGGCGCGCTGGGCGTGGTCACCGCCCTCACCCTGGAGCTGGAGCCGGCGTACGAGGTCGAGCAGTACGTGTTCACCGAACTGCCCCTGGCCGGGCTGGACTACGAGGCGGTGGCGGGGGCGGCTTACAGCGTGAGTCTGTTCACCGACTGGCGGGAGCCGGGCTTCCGGCAGGTGTGGGTGAAGCGGCGCACCGACCAGGGGCCGGTGGACTTCCCGTGGGCCGCCGCCGCGACCGGGGCGATGCACCCGGTGCCGGGCATGCCGGCGGTGAACTGCACCGCGCAGTTCGGGGTGCCGGGCCCCTGGCACGAGCGGCTGCCGCACTTCCGGGCGGAGTTCACCCCGAGCAGCGGGGCCGAGCTGCAGTCGGAGTACCTGCTGCCGCGGCCGGCCGCCCTGGACGCGCTGCACGCGCTCGACGCCGTCCGGGTGACGGTGGCCGGCGTCCTGCAGACCTGTGAGGTGCGCACCGTCGCCGCCGACCCGCAGTGGCTCAGCCCGGCGCACGGCCGGGACTCGGTGGCGCTGCACTTCACCTGGATCGAGGACACTGCGGCCGTGCTGCCGGTGGTCCGCCGGGTGGAGGAGGCGCTGGAGTCGTTCGACGCGCGCCCGCACTGGGGCAAGGTGTTCACCGTGCCGCCCGCCGAGCTGCGCCGGCGGTACCCGCGCCTGGCCGGCTTCCGCGCCCTGGCCCGGTCCCTGGACCCCACCGGCAAGTTCAGCAACGCCTTCGTCCGGGAGATCCTGGGGGACTGAGCCCGCGGGCGCCCTCCCCGGGAAAGGGCCCGGGCGCCTCCGCCGCCCCCGAGGGGGCGGCGGAGGGCCGAGGAGATCGTGCGGCGGTGGGGTCAGCGGTTGATCCGCTTGGTCTTGAGCATGCGTGATGACGTTGTCCAGCTCCGCGTCCTGCATGGTGGGCGCGCTGCTCACCGAGGCGCTCCACGAGACGGTGCACACGGTGGGCGTCGCGGCGGCCGGGTCCAGGGTGAGGACGACGGCGCCCGGCTTCATCAGCGGGACCGGCCGGATCCGGCTTTTCCCACCCCCTTTCCCAACCCCTTGTCGAAAGCGCCGCCAGTCCATAGCCTGTCGCCGCGCCGGCGCCGGTCCCGTACCCGGTCCGGCCCGACGCGATGGGAGGGGCGGCCCCCGTGAAGCGCACGTCACGCGACATCCGCACCGCGAACCGCTACGAGGTGCTGCGCCAGATCATCGCCGGGTCCCCCACCTCCCGGCAGGAGCTGGCGGCCGCCACCGGGCTGAGCCTGGCCACCGTCGCCACGCTGGTCGGCGAGCTGATGGACCTGTCCATGATCACCGAGGTCGGCTTCGAGGACTCGGCCGGCGGCCGGCCCCGGGGCCTGGTCGCCGTCGACGCCTCCGGCGGCGCGCTGATCGGCGTGGACATCGCGGAGACCTACGTCCACGTCGAGCTGTTCGACGTGGCGCTGAACGTGCTGGCCCGCGCCGACGAGGACGTGCGGCCCGGCGAGAGCGCCCCGGAGCAGGTGGCCGCCCGGGTCGCCGCCGCCGTCGGCACGGTGGTGACCCGGGCCGGGATCGAGCCGGCCCGGGTGCTCGGCGTCGGGGTGAGCGTGCCGGGCCAGGTGGACCGGGACCGCGGTGTCGCCGAATACGCCGCCAACTGGGACTGGCACGACGTCCCGCTGCTCGACCTGCTCGCCGGGCACATCGACCGTCCGCTGTACCTGGACAACCCGCTGCGCGCCTGCACGGTGGCCGAGCTGTGGTTCGGGGCCGCGCGGGGCCGTGGGGACGCGGTGGTGGTGAACCTCGGTACGGGGGTCGGCGCCGGTCTCGCGCTCGGCGGCGGACTGCACCGGGGGGTCAGCAACAGCGCGGGCGAGTGGGGGCACACCACGCTCGTGCCGGACGGCCGGCTGTGCCACTGCGGCAGCCGCGGCTGCGTGGAGACCTACGTCGGCGCCCCCGGCATCATGCGGAACCTGCGTGAACTGAGCCCGCGGTCACCGCTGCTGCACCCCGGGGACCAGACGGCGACCATCGACGCCCTGGCCGCGGCGGCCGCCGCGGCGGACCCCGTGGCGCTCGAGGTGGTGCGCGAGACCGCCGGTCATCTGGGCGCCGGGATATCCGACCTGATCAACCTGCTCAACCCGGAAGTGGTCGTGCTGAGCAGCTGGGTGGCGTCCCGGCTGGGCGAGCCGCTGCTCGCCGGGGTGCGCGCGGCCGTGGCCCGGCGCGCGCTGCGGCGGCCGCTGGCGGCCGCCGAGATCGTCCTCTCCCCGATCCCCACCGACCCGGTGTCCCTTGGCGCGGCCACGTTCGCGCTGGAGGGGGCGCTGCGGTCCGCCGGCGGACCGCGCGCCGGCGCCAGGCGCGCCGCGACCGCGCTCCGGGCCACCTGACTCCCGACGAGCGAGGAGACCGATGTCCTTCCGCACCGAGACCGAGTACGTAGAGGACGTCTCACCGGGCTCCGGGGTGCTGCCGCCCCGGGCCTGGTACGCCGCCTCGGACGCCAAGTCCCTCTCCCTCAACGGAAGCTGGCGTTTCCGGCTGTCGGACACCGCGGACGCCGAGGACGACTCCTTCGCGCGCGAGGGGTACGACGCGTCCGGCTGGGCCGAGCTGGCCGTCCCCGGCCACTGGGTCCTCCAGGGCCACGGGTCACCCGCCTACACCAACCACCTCTACCCGTTCCCGGTCGACCCGCCCCGCGTCCCGACCGAGAACCCGACCGGCGACCACCTGCGCGTCTTCGACCTGCCCGCGGACTGGCCGGACCGGTCGGACGGCGGTGCGGTGCTCCGGTTCGACGGTGTGGAGTCCTGCGCCCGCGTCTGGCTGAACGGCGCCGAGCTGGGCGAGTTCAAGGGCTCGCGGCTGCCGCACGAGTTCGCGGTCGGCCGGCTGCTGAAGCCGGCCGGCAACGTGCTGGCGGTCCGCGTCCACCAGTGGTCGTCGGGCTCGTACCTGGAGGACCAGGACCAGTGGTGGCTGCCGGGCGTCTTCCGTGACGTCACGCTGCTGCACCGCCCGGCGGGCAGCGCCCCCGACTTCTTCGTGCACGCCTCCTACGACCACGCGGCCGGCACCGGCACCCTGCGCGTCGACTCCGGCGCGCGGGGCCGGGTGAGCGTGCCCGGCCTCGGGATCGACATCGCCACCGGGGAGCCGGTGACGGTGCCCGTCGAGCCGTGGTCGGCGGAGACCCCGAGGCTGTACGACGGGGTGCTGGCCACCGGGGGCGAACGGGTGCCGCTGCGCATCGGCTTCCGCACGGTGGAGCTGGCGGACGGGCTGATCAAGGTCAACGGCAGGGCCGTGCTGTTCAAGGGGGTCAACCGGCACGAGTGGCATCCGGAGCACGGCCGCGCGCTCGACCTCGTGACGATGCGGGAGGACGTGCTGCTGATGAAGCGGCACAACGTCAACGCCGTCCGCACCTCCCACTACCCGCCGCACCCGGCCTTCCTCGACCTGTGCGACGAGCTGGGCCTGTGGGTGGTCGACGAGTGCGACCTGGAGACGCACGGCTTCGTCGAGCAGGGCTGGCGGGACAACCCCGTCGACGACGACCGCTGGACCCCGGCGCTGCTGGACCGGGCGGCCCGCATGGTCGAGCGGGACAAGAACCACCCCGCCGTCGTCGTCTGGTCGCTGGGCAACGAGTGCGGCACCGGCCGCGGCCTGACCGCGATGGCCGAGTGGATCCACGGCCGCGACCCCTCCCGGCCGGTGCACTACGAGAGCGACTTCGACTGCCGGGACACGGACGTGTACTCGCGGATGTACCTCCCCCACGCCGAGGTGGAGCGGATCGGCCGGGGCCTGGACGGGGGTGCCCGACGGCGCCGCGAACTGCCCTTCTTCCTCTGCGAGTACGGGCACGCCATGGGCAACGGCCCCGGCGGGCTCGCCGACTACCAGCGGGTCTTCGAGGCGCACGAGCGGTTGCAGGGCGGTTTCGTCTGGGAGTGGATCGACCACGGCATCAGGGACGAGCGGTTCGGCTACGCCTACGGCGGCGACTTCGGCGAGGAGCTGCACGACGGCAACTTCGTCTGCGACGGGCTGGTCTTCCCGGACCGGCGGCCCTCCCCCGGCCTCGTGGAGTACAAGAAGGTGATCGAGCCGGTCGCGATCGAGGGCGGCCCCCTCGGCGGCGTCCGCGTCACCAACAAGCACGACTTCGCCGACCTCTCGGCCCTGGCCTTCGCCTGGGCCTACCAGGTGGACGGCGAGACGGTGGCGTCCGGCGCCCTGCCGGTGCCCCCGCTGGCGCCGGGCGAGTCGGCCGAGGTGAAGCTGCCGGAGCCGCCGGCCGCGGCCCCGGCGGGCGAGGCCCACTGGACGGTACGGGCGCTGCTCGCCGCCGGCACCGCCTGGGCGCCGGAGGGACACGTCGTCGCCTGGGGCCAGTTCGCGGTGTCCGCACGCCCCCGCCCCTCGGTCCCGGTGTCCGGCGGCCCGGTGCGCGGCGGGTCACTGATCACCCTCGGCCCGGCCTGCTTCGATGCCCGCACCGGCGCCCTGCGCGCGATCGGCCCGGTGGCGGTCACCGGGCTGCGCCTGGATGTGTGGCGGGCCACCACCGACAACGACGACGGCGCCCCCTGGCAGAGCGACGTCCGCCACGGCCCGCTCTGGCGCGAGCTCGGCCTGCACCGCATGCGCCACCGGCTGGACGCCGTGGAGGTGGACGACGACGCGCTGACGGTGCGCACGCGGGTGGCGCCGGCGGCCCGGGAGTTCGGGCTGTCGGCCGTGTACCGCTGGACGTCGGACGCAACGCGGCTCGGGCTGACGGTGTCCGTGACCCCGGACGGCGACTGGACGGTACCTCTGCCCCGGCTAGGCGTCCGCTTCGGGCTGGCCGCGGCCGACCGGGTGCGGTGGTACGGCGGCGGCCCCGGCGAGGCGTACCCGGACAGTGTGACGGCGTCGCAGGTCGGCCGCTGGCAGTCGAGCGTGGACGAGCTGCAGACGCCGTACGTCCGTCCGCAGGAGAACGGCGCCCGGGCCGGCGTCCGCTGGGCGGAGCTCGGCGGCCTGCGCGTCGAGGGAGACCCGGAGTTCTCCCTCACCGCCCGGCGCTGGACCACCGAGCACCTGGACGCGGCGGCCCACCTGACCGACCTCGTCCCCGGTGACACGGTGTGGGTCAACCTCGACCACGGCCTGCACGGCCTCGGGTCCCAGTCCTGCGGCCCGGGCCCGCTGCCGCGGTACTTCCTGCGGGCCGAGCCCGCCCGGTTCTCGTTCGTCTTCTCGGAGGCTCCCGCCTGACGGACCAGCGGTTCCGCACGGGCCGCCGGACGCGCACCGCGTCCTGGACGCCCAGCCTGGATGCCCTAGGATGCCCGCTTGGCAGCCAAGGAGGTGCCCCATGGCCCGTGCGGGGCTCACCGTGGACAGGATCGTCTCGGCCGCCGCCGATCTCGCCGACGAGGCGGGCTTCCCCAATGTGACGCTCTCCGCGCTGGCCCGGCGCTTCGGGGTGAAGGACGCCAGCCTGTACTCGCACGTCCGCAACCTGAACGACCTGCGCACCCGGCTGGCGCTGCACGCGGGCGGCGAGCTGATCGACCGGATCGCGGACGCCGTGGCCGGCCGGGCCGGACGGGACGCGCTGGCCGCCTTCGCCGGCGCCTACCGCGCGTACGCCCTGGAGCACCCGGGACGCTACGCGGCCACCCAGATCCGCGTCGACCAGCGCCTGGTCGCCGACTCCCCCGCCCTGCGCCGCACGGCCGAGATCACCTACGGCATGCTCCGCGCCTACGGCCTGGCCGAGCCCGACCTGACCGACGCCGTACGCCTGCTGCGCAGCACCTTCCACGGCTACTGCGCCCTGGAGTCGACCGGCGGCTTCGGCTCCCCCCGGGACGTCCAGGCCTCCTGGGACAAGGCGGTGGAGGCCCTCCACATCGCCCTCACCCACTGGCCCCGCGAGGCGAAGCCGGGAGACTGAGCGGGGACGCCCCGGGGGCGCGGGCGGACGCGGTCACGAAAGGTCGCCCACCGCGTCGGCGTCCTGCGCCGTCCTACCCGGCGCGCTCGGCGGCGCCGCGCTCCACGCAGAACTCGTTCCCCTCGGGATCGGCGAGGACCACCCAGCCGGTGCCGTCGGGCCTGCGCCGGTCGTCCACGAGGCCGGCGCCGAGGGCGATCACCCGCTCGACCTCCTCGTCCCGGGTGCGGTCCTGGGGCTGGAGGTCGAGATGCAGCCGGTTCTTCACGGTCTTGGGGTCCGGCACGGTGACGAACAGCAGACCCGCGCCCTCGATCAGCGCCTCCGGGTCGCCGGGGTGGTCGTCCTCGTGCAGCGGCTGGTCCAGCACCTTCGACCAGAAGCTGCCGAGGGCGTGTGCGTCGGCGCTGTCGATCGTCACATGACGGATCCTGGAAGTCATGCGGGGGAGTGTTCTGCAGGGCCGTCGAGCGGGGCAACCGAGTTTCCCCCGGGCGCGAACCGGAACCGGCGGCGCCGGCCCGTGGCCCAGCGGACGGTGAGGTCGTACCGCTCCGGCGTCTCCACGGTCACCAGGTCCGGCAGCGGCGCGGGGCCGGCTTCCGCGGTGAGGCGGACCAGGGCGACGAACAGGGTGGCGCCGTCACCGGTCACGCCGCGCAGCGCGGGTCCCGGTTCCTCCGCCAGGCCGTGCGCCGGGACCAGTTCGGCCCGCTCGTCCTCCCCCGGGGCCCATCCGGTGACGCGCACCTCGGCGCCCGGTTCCGCTCCGGTCACCAGGTGGGCCCGCACCTCCACCGCGCCGTCGGCCACGACGAGGCTGGTCACCGACGCCCCCCGGCCCGCCGTGCACCGGGAGGCCGCCCAGTCCTCCCCCACCCCCAGGGGCACGATGTCCGAACGGAGGGGGTCGCCGCCGACCGTGACGGTGTTGTCGGGCGGGGAACTCCGGGGCCGGGTGACCGTCGAGTACGCGTGCCGCGTGTAGTACGGGTCGTAGCGGACGTCCTCGCTGCCGTGGTTGTGCAGGCGGACGACACCGTCCGAACACGTCGACTGGATCAACCAGTTGGGGCCCTCGACCGGGGTCACCGCGTCGGCGCGCCCGGCCGGTCCCGGCTGCTCCGGCGCCGTCCACACCGCGTGGTCCGGGGGCAGCAGGAGACCGAGGAAGGCCTTGCTCGCCCAGTACGGCGAGGCCGGTCCCGAGTACGACTGCAGGACGGACTCGTCGGGGCCGTGCCAGCCGAGGGTCAGCAGCCCGCGGGAGTCCACGGCTCCCCTGTCGAGGAAGTACCTCAGCGCTCCGGAGGCCAGCCGCCGGGTCTCACCGGCCGCCAGCGGCGTGCGGCCGGTCAGCGCGCCCAGCCACAGCGGGGCCGCGGCCGCGAACCGGTAGGTCAGGGAGCGGCCCTGGTGCACGGGGGCGCCGTCACCGCCGAACAGGCGGGCGTAGTCGGCGAGATGGGCTTCGAGCCGGCCGCCGTAGCGGTCCAGCAGTGCGGAGTCGCCGGCCAGCCAGGCGTGCAGCACCGGGTAGAGGTGCATGGCCCAGCCGTTGTAGTGGTCGAACTTGCGGCCGTCGCCGTCGGTGTACCAGCCGCCCCCTGCGTACCAGCCCTCGATGCGGTCCAGGCCCCGGTCGACCGCCTTGCGGGCCGCGTCCGGGCGGTGGCCGACCTCCGCGAGGAAACCGCCCACGGTGACCGGGAACAACTCCCAGTTGCAGGGCCAGGGTTCGGCGGTGAGCGCGTCCTCCAGCCAGGCCGCCGTCCGCTCGCGCACACCCTGGCCGAGGCGGTCCCACAGCAGGGGCCTGGTCAGCCGCAGGGCCAGGGCGATCGAGGCGGCCTCGACCAGTGGCTGGCTCCGGTCGGTGACCCGCGGCCACACTCCGCCGGGGCCGGCCACGAGGCCCTCGGCGTAGCGGCCGAGCGCGGTCTCGTCGCGGCGGAAGGCGGCCAGCAGCAGGGTGCGGGCGTACCCTTCGAGCCCGTCGGAGAGGCGGCCGGAGTGGCTGACGCGGCGGCCGGGGAAGTGGTAGAGCGCGCGGTCTGGGGTGGCGAAGGGCTCGACGGCGGCGAGCAGGGCGTCGGCCGCGGCCTCCCAGTGGGCGCGGGTGTAACCGGTGTACGGGCTCGACGAGCGGTCGTCGGGCGGCAGTCGGATCACGGCGGTGGCCTTCCTTCCTGCGCGGTCGGTCCCGTCCGCGCCCGGCTTCCGGGCACCGGACGTCGGCGCCGGGTGGTGGCGGACGCCCCGGACCGGCTCCCGCTCGTACCGGCGGAGCCGTCCCGGCCGACCCGAGACCCGGCCGCCCGAGACCGTACCGCTCGGGAGCAAGCCCTTTCCACCCCTCGCCCCGCCGCGCGCCGTGAGCGCGGCGTACTTGGACTAGCGTCGGGACATGACCAGCAGCCCGCCCGGCGGCGCCACCCCCGCCCTCGCCGAGGCCCTCGCCGCCGGTCCGGTCGTGCTCGACGGCGGCCTGTCCAACCGGCTCGAGTCGGCCGGGTACGACCTCGGCGACGAGCTGTGGTCGGCACGGCTGCTCGCCGAGCAGCCCGAGGCGATCACCGAGGCGCACCTCGCCTACTACGAGGCCGGCGCGAGCGTGGCGATCACCTCCAGTTACCAGGCCACCTTCGAGGGCTTCGGCAGGCACGGGATCGGCCGGGCGCGCGCGGCCCGGCTGCTGACGCTCAGCGTGGAGCTGGCCCGGGAGGCGGCCCGGCGGGCGCGGGCGGCCGGGGCGGCCCGCCCGCTGTGGGTGGCGGCCTCCGCCGGTCCGTACGGGGCGATGCTCGCCGACGGCTCCGAGTACCGGGGGCGCTACGGACTGAGCGCCGGGGAGCTGGAACGGTTCCATCGGCCGAGGCTGGAGGTGCTGGCCGCCGCCGCGCCGGACGTGCTGGCCCTGGAGACGGTTCCGGACGCGGAGGAGGGCGCGGCGCTGGTGCGGGCGGTGCGCGGGCTGGGGGTGCCGGCCTGGCTCTCCTACACCGTCGAGGGCGGGCGTACGCGTGCCGGGCAGCCGCTGGAGGAGGCGTTCGCGCCCGCGGCGGACGCCGACGAGATCATCGCGGTCGGCGTGAACTGCTGCGCGCCGGAGGAGGTGCCGCACGCGGCCCGGACCGCGGCCCGGGTCACCGGGAAGCCGGTCGTCGTCTACCCCAACAGCGGCGAGTCCTGGGACCCGCGGACGCACGCCTGGACCGGCCGGTCCAGGTTCGGCGCGGACCAGGTCGGGGCGTGGCTGGACGCGGGGGCACGCCTGATCGGCGGCTGCTGCCGGGTCGGACCGGAGGACATCACCGCGATCGCCGGGACGGTGTGAACGGGGCGCTGCCACCCCGACAGCGGCGAGTCCTGGGACCCGCCGATGCACGCCTGGACCGGCCGGTCCAGGTTCGGCGCGGACCAGGTCGGGGCGTGGCTGGACGCGGGGGCACGCCTGATCGGCGGCTGCTGCCGGGTCGGACCGGAGGACATCACCGCGATCGCCGGGACGGTGTGAACGGGGCGCTGTGCTCCCGGGAGCGGGACGACCGCCCCCGGCGACGGCTTCGCCGCCTCAGACCTCGTCCGGCGCGTCAACAGGGGGCGGGCCTCCACACGGACGCCGTCGCCGTCGCGTCGTCCCGGGCGCCATCCGGACGTCGCCAGCGACCGGCCTCCACGCCGCGCCCCCGCCCCGCCCCCCGCGTCACCGGCGTCGGGCGCCGACCGAGCGGCGCAGGCGTCTCACCGCCGAGGCACGGGTGGCTCCCGGCGGTCTGGCGCCGGTGGCGGACGCGGGCTCGGGGATGGCGGTGGGGGCCCGCCACAGACCCAGTTCGGCGTCCCTCGGGCCGTACACGACTGAGGGCTCGCCGCCGTCGAAGATCCGCACCGGATGCGAGGTGTCCCAGGCCTGCCAGCCCGGGTCCCCGGTCGCGGCGAACCGCACCCAGGCCGAGTGCATCGCGTCGCACAGCTCCTGCGGCGCGCCCACCCCCGCCAGCTTGACCGACTCCGGCACCTCGCCGGTGCCGAAGACGAACCCGAGTTCGAGCGCGTGGCAGGCGCCGAGTCCGGGGAGCAGGGACGGCCAGGCGAACTCGTACAGGTAGGAGCTGCCGGGGCGGGCGTCGGCGAGCCGGTGCAGCGGCAGCCGGAGCAGGTGGTCGGTGACCATCTGGCCGACGACCTCGGCGGTGCCGGCGCCCGGCCGCGCGGCGCGGTAGCCGCGCGGCACCTCGTGACCGGCGTGACAGCGGGCCATGGCCCCGGCCAGGGCGACCGTGCCCAGCCGGTCGACGCGCTCGACCAGCCCGCCGGGCACCAGCCACAGCCGGTACTCGTCCCGCGTCCAGCCCATGAGCAGGTCGGCGCCCCGGGCCGCCTCCCCGTCGATCAGGGCCCTGAGCGGGTCGCGGGGCACGAGGTCCCCGTCGACGACGATGCCGAAGGCGGGGCCGCCCAGCACGGGGCTGCTCAGCCGGCCCACCTCGGCCTGGGTGCGGAGCAGCAGCTCGCGGTCGACGGCGGCGAAGGCCTCGGCGGTGGCCGGAATCTTCAGCCGTCCGGACATGCGGCGCACCATGCGGCGCACCCGGTCGCGCTCGGAGACCTCCGGTGCGCCGCTCTGCAGCACGGCCCGCCGGAACAGGCCCTGGGCCTGGGGCGCCGCGATCAGGGCGCCGACGCTGATCGCCCCGGCCGACTGGCCGCACAGGGTGACGTTGTCCGGGTCGCCCCCGAAGGCGGCGATGCTGTCGTGGACCCAGCGCAGGGCGGCGAGCTGGTCGCGCAGGCCCGGGTTGGGCGGCGCGTCCGGGAACAGTCCGTAACCCTCGACGCCCAGCCGGTAGTTGACCGAGACGAGGACGACCCCGTCCCGCGCGAACGCGTGCCCGCCGTAGACGGGTACGGCGGAGGATCCCCTGGTCAGGGCGCCGCCGTGCAGCCACACCAGCACCGGGAGACGGGCGCCGGGACCCGGTTCCGGGGTCCACACGTTGAGGTTGAGGCAGTCGTCGCCGGCGACCACGGGATCGGACAGGTACCGGGCGAACGCCTCGGAGTACGGCGGTTTCGGCGCCGTGGGCCCGAAGGCGCCGGCGTCCCGCACCCCGTCCCACGGGTCGGGCGGCTCCGGCGGCCGGAACCGCCGGGGACCGAAGGGCGGAGCCGCGTACGGAATCCCCCGGAACACCGCGACACCCTGCTCGTACCGGCCGCGTACGGCCCCGTGGGGTGTCCCGACCACGGGCCCCGTCGGCTGCTCTGCCGTCATCGCCCACCAGCCCTTCACCACGCCCGGACCGTGCCGTACGGCCGCCCGGGCACCGATCAAGCACCGCTCACTTCAGAGCACCACACCGCGCGGCTGTATTCCGGTGCACGGAGTTCGGGCTGGGCCGTACGGGGGAGGCGGGACGCGTTCGGGCGGGGCGCGGCGGACGCCGGAGGGGGAAGCCGGCGCTCCCCTGCGGGGCTTCACCGGCCTCCCCCGGCCGTGCGGACGTCCGGACGTGCGGACGTGCGCGGAGCGGTGGTCAGGCCGCCCAGACTCCGGAGTTCGCCGCCGTGGAACCGAAGTCGAAGTAGAAGTGCGTGCCTGCCAGGACGTCCGTCGCGACGACGGTCCACTGGCCCGCCGGGGCGGTCTTGAACCCGCTCTGGCAGTACGAGCCGCCGGAGCTGGGCAGCCAGCACACCGCGATACTGGTGGTGCTGTTGGGCTTGATGTTGATGTCGGCGCAGTTGGTGGTGGCCGTCAGGTACGGACCGCCCTGCGGGTACCAGCGGTTCCCGGCGGGCTTGGAGTACGACTTCGCACTGCCGTAGCAGGACAGCGCCCCCGTCCCGCCGTCGGTCTGGGCCTGGGCGGTGGGCGCGGCGGCGAGAGCGCCGCCGAGCAGCACCGCCGAGAATAAGGACGCGGTGACGGTCTTCCTGATGTTCATGTCTCCCCCTCGGTGGAGTGCCGGGGTCCCCTGTGGTCCCCCTGGCAGCCGCGGTCCGGGCGGCCCCATGGCCTCGGACCCCCCGCACCGCCACCTCTGGATGCTGCTGGACGCCCCCGGTGATGGGCAGGGCAATACCGGTCATGTCCTTGTCATCCGGGACGAGTCGGATGGGGCGCAGACCTAGTCGAGTGACCCGGGATCCCCACGAGAGCCCGCGGCGATCGCGGTGGTCACGGCCCACCCGCCCCCCCCCCACCCCCCGGGCCACCCCGCGCGCGCCGGGGCGGGGGGGGGCCGGGGGACCCCCCGCCGGTCACGGCACCGGCCCCGAGCACCACTGCCGTGACCACCGCGATCGCCGCGGGCCTGGGTGCGGCCCTTCACCGAGCCGAAAGCTTCCCCCGGACGGACGGCCGGCCCCCGCAATGCGTGCGCTCCACTCACCTCGATGGCCGAACGGGTTCACCGCAGAAACGTCACTCGGTGCGCCGTCCTGCCCAGGCCGGGCGGCGACCCGTCCGCGGCAGGCCGCCCGCGGCCGCCGCCACCTGCGCCCGTACAGCTCGTTTGTACGGGTGCGGGTTGGTGAACACGGTCACACACATGGGGAGTTCGACCGCATGGGAACGAGCCGACGGGCACGGAGGAACGCCTCGGCGATGCGGATGGTGGGTGCGCTGCTCGCCCTCCACCGCGAGGCCGCCGGGTACACGCAGAGGTCGCTGGGCGAGCGGTTCGTCGTCGGCGAACAGCAGATCGCGTCGATCGAGCAGGGCAGACGTCCGCTGAAGCCGGACCTCGCCGAACAGCTCGACGAACTCCTCGACACGAGGGGCGCGTTGTCCGTCGCCCTGAGCAGGATGCCGGAAGTGGATCTGGTTCCGATGTGGGCGGAGGAGTACCTGGACTGCGAACGGGAGGCGACCGTCATCTCCTCTTACGAGAACCAGGTGCTGCCGGGTCTCCTCCAGACGACCGCCTACGCGCAGGCGGTCTTCCGCAGCCGGATTCCCGTCCTGAAGGAGGACGAGATCGAGCGGTATGTGCAAACGCGTACCGAGCGCCAGGCGATCTTCCAGCGCACGGACCCGCCCATCGCCTGCTTCGTGATCTGGGAACCGGTGCTGCGTGACTTCCTCGGCGGCAAAGAGGTGTACTGCGATCAGCTCCGGCATCTGCGGCAGTGCTCCGAGATGCCGGGCCTCGCCTTGCAGGTGCTGCCGCTGGGGCGCAGTGCCCACGCGGCCCTCGACGGCCCGTTCGTCCTGTTGGAGACCCCGGATCACCAGCGGCTCGCCTACACGGAGACCCAACGCGGCAGCCAACTGATCGCCGATCCCGACGAGGTGGCCATCCTCACGCAAAGGTGTGCGATGCTGCGGTCACAGGCACTCACCCCCGAGGACACGCGGGAATTGCTGGACCGTCTCTTAGGAGAGCAATGAGCACCGTACTTCGATGGTTCAAGTCGAGCTACAGCGGTAGCGACGGCGGCAACTGCCTCGAAGTAGCCGCCGCCCCCACCGTCGTCCACATCCGCGACTCCAAGACCCCCGCCGCACCCCACCT
This sequence comes from Streptomyces sp. NPDC056580, assembly GCF_042793175.1. Taxonomy (NCBI): domain Bacteria; kingdom Bacillati; phylum Actinomycetota; class Actinomycetes; order Kitasatosporales; family Streptomycetaceae; genus Streptomyces; species Streptomyces sp. NPDC056580. The sequence goes on from NZ_JBHTVE010000003.1 coordinate 39,478, forward strand.
CACCGTCGCCCACGCCTCCTGGGCCGCCTTCCTGAAGCTGACCAGGGGCGCCTGACGCATCAGCGTCGCCCGCACTCGGGGACCTGCCACTCAGGACGGAGCGAGCGCTACGGCGCGTCCTGCCCACTCGCCGGGCTCCGCACGGTGCGGATGACCGCCCTGCCGGGGTGCGACCGCCAGTGCGACGGGTGCTGTCCGATTCCTTCAAGACCCGGGCGCCGGCTCCCGCCTACCGTGGGCCCATGACTCCACGATTCGCCGTGATCGGCGTGGTGGCCTCCGACCTGGCAGCCTCGCTCGCCTTCTACCGCCGCCTCGGGCTGGTCTTCCCCGAGGGGGCCGAGACGCAGCCACATGTCGAGGCGGAGCTGCCGGGCGGGCTGGTGCTCGCGCTGGACACCGAGGAGACCGTGCGGTCCTTCCACCCGGCGTGGCGGCCTCCCGCCCCCGGCGGACGGGTCGCGCTCGCCTTCCGGTGCGGCTCGCCGGCCGAGGTGGACGCCGTGTACGAGGATCTGGTGGGCGCCGGGTACCACGGGGAGCTGAAGCCGTGGGACGCCTTCTGGGGGCAGCGGTACGCCGTCGTGCACGACCCCGACGGCAACGGCGTCGACCTGTTCGCCCCGCTAGGGCCTGTCTGACGATTCGCGTCGGATCAGCCCGCGGCGTCCGTGCCGTGCACCGCAAGGCGGAGGGGCGCCCCCTAGCCGCCGAGTAGCTCGCCGAGCGTCCGGCCCGCCAGGTCCCGCACGTCGCGGGCGAGGTGCGGCTGGTCCGCGTAGCCGGCGCGGGCCGCCGTCTCGGCGTACGGGACCCCGGAGCGGGCCAGGGCGAGGGCGCGCTGCAGGCGCAGGACGCGGGCCAGGGTCTTGGGGCCGTAGCCGAACGCGGTCAGGCAGCGGCGGTGCAGCGCGCGTTCGCCGACGCCGAGTTCGGCGGCCGTCGCCGCGACCGGACGGCCCGCGTCCAGCGACTCCACCAGCTGGCGCAGCAGCGGGTCCGGGCGGCCGTACTCGGCGGCCCGGTCCAGGGCGATGTCCTCCAGGGCCGTGGTCGCGTCGGGTGCCGCCGTGACGCGGTCGCGCAGCCGCCGGACCCGCGCGGCGGGCCACAGGTCGTTCAGTTCGACGCGGGTGTCGCGCAGTTCCGTGGCCGGCACGCCGAGCAGGGCGGGCGCGGTGCCGGGGAAGAAGCGCAGGCCCACCCAGGCGCGGGGCGGGCCCTGTGGAACGTGGGCACGGGTGTCGGGGCCGGCGACCAGTAGCCGGCCCTCGCTGAACAGCAGGTCCATGCAGCCGTCGGGCAGCACCGGCCGGGCGGCGGCGTCCCCGGGGGCCAGGCGCCACACCACGGCGCCGGTGAGCCGGGACGGCCGTTCCTCGTACACGGGGGCCAGGCTACGCCGCGGGCGGCGCCCCTGGCAGCGGAAAGGTCACACGCGGGCGGCGCCCCCGCAGGGCCGGGAGGGCCACCTGCGGTCCGCGCCCCGCAGGGCCGGAAGGTCACCCGCGGACCGCACCCCGCACGGCCGGAAAAGCCACCCGCGGACGGCGGAAGGGGCACCGCCCCGTGCTCCCTCGTCGGCGGTCACCCGCCGGGCGGGGGCGTGTCGCCGTGCTTCGCGTCACCGCCGTTCGCCCCGTTCACCCCGCTCACCCCGTCGGATCCGGCCGATCCGGCCGCGCGGGGTCCGCCGGCCGCCCGGTCCCCCTTGTGGGCGTGGTGGTGCGGGTTCCTGGCGTGGCTGCGCAGGCGGGCCGTCACGTCATCCGGGGGCAGGAAGCGGGACCAGCGCTCGGGGAACTCCGAGGGCATGTCGGGATCGTCCGGGTCGCTCTCGCGTGCCGCGGCGGCCCGGGCGACGTACTCGGCGACCTGCGCGTCCAGCACCCGCTCGTTCGCCTCGCGGGCGGCGGCCGTGGCGGCGGCGGGCCAGACCCGGTCGATGGCGGCGTTCACCGCTGCGCCGACGAGCACGGCGAAGGCCGAGACGCCGATCCACAGCAGGACGGCGACGGAGGCGGCCAGCGAGCCGTAGATCGTGGCGCCCTCGATGGTGTGGGTGAGGTAGATGCGCAGCAGCAGGCTGCCCAGGACCCACATGGCGAGGGCCACCAGGGACCCGGGCACGTCCTCGATCCAGGGGGAGCGCACGGGCACGGAGACGTGGTAGAGGGTCGTCAGGAAGACGACCGAGAGGATCAGCACGACCGGCCAGTACAGAACCTGGACGAGCGTCTCCGACCAGGGCACGATCCGCACGACGGCGTCCGGTCCCGCCACCATCAGCGGCAGCGCCACCGAGCCGATCAGCAGGGCCACGATGAACAGCAGGAACGACATCAGCCGGGTCTTGACGATGCCGCGCACGCCGTCGAGGCCGTACATGACGGTGATGGTGTCGATGAAGACGTTCACCGCGCGGGAGCCGGACCACAGAGCGAACAGGAAGCCGATGGAGATGACGTCGGGCCGGCCGCCCGCCATCACGTCGCGCAGGATCGGCTCCGCGATCTCCTTGACGCCCTTGTCCGACAGGACGGTCCGGGAGGCCTCCAGGATGTTGTGCTCCACGCCCTGGATGGTGTCGGCGCCGGTCCAGGCGTCGACGTAGCCGAGGAGGCCGATGAGGCTCAGCAGCAGCGGCGGCACCGACAGCAGGGTGAAGAACGCCGCCTCGGCCGCCAGGCCCAGGATGCGGTACTCCATGCACGAGTTGACGGTGTCCTTGAGAAGCAGCCAGGCCGTCCTGCGCTTGGATACGTTCCGGTAGAGGGCTCTGGCCCGGTGGAGACGGCCGGCGGGCCGCTCGGGGGATTCACTTCCTGACTGCACGACCTAACGGTATCCGCCGTACCGGACCGCCCTCACCTTCCGGGGGTGGCGGTCCGGTCCCGGCCGGTTCCACAACGGCACGGCGGCGCTCCGGGAAGCAGTACCGGCGCGATCGCGGGTAGGTTCGCAGTCATGGCAGGCAACCCGACGCACACGGTGACGAACCAGCCGCCCGCGCTGGTGGGCTACGACGTCTTCGGCGCCGACCGGGCCCTCGTGGAGGCCGTCGAGCGGCACACCGCAGCCGAGGTGCTGGACGAGGTGCGCGCGGAGTTGTCCGCGCTGGGCCGGGCCGCCGGGTCGCAGCAGGTGCAGGAGTGGGGGGCGCAGGCCAACGAGTTCCCGCCGCGGCTGCGCACGCACGACCGCTACGGACACCGGATCGACGAGGTGGACTTCCATCCGGCCTGGCACCGGATGCTCGGCAAGGGCGTCTCGGCTGGGCTGACCTCCGCCTGGAACCGCCCCGCGGGGCATGTGCGCCGGGCGGCCGCGTTCCTGGTGTGGACCCAGGTCGAGGCGGGCAACTGCTGCCCGCTGTCGATGACCCACGCGGCCGTGCCCGCGCTGCGGACCGATCCGGCGCTGGCCGCCGAATGGGAGCCGCGGCTGACGTCCACCGTCTACGACCGCGATCTCAGGCCCGCCGCGGAGAAGGCCGGCGCCCTGTTCGGCATGGGCATGACCGAGAAGCAGGGCGGCAGCGACGTACGGGCCAACACCACGCGGGCCCGGCCGCTCGCCGAGGCCGGGACGTACGAGCTGACCGGGCACAAGTGGTTCTGCTCCGCGCCCATGTCCGACGGCTTCCTGGTGCTCGCGCAGGCCCCCGGAGGACTCACCTGCTTCCTCGTGCCGCGCGTCCTCGCCGACGGCGGCCGCAACGTGTTCCTGATCCAGCGGCTGAAGGACAAACTGGGCAACCGGTCCAACGCCTCCGCCGAGGTCGAGTTCGACGGCACCTGGGCCCGCGTGGTCGGCGAGGAGGGGCGCGGGGTCCGCACGATCATCGACATGGTCGCCGCGACCCGGCTGGACTGCGCGCTCGGCTCGGCCGGCCTGATGCGGCAGGCGGTGGCCCAGGCCGTGCACCACTGCGAGCACCGGGAGGCGTTCGGCGGCAGGCTGGCCGACAAGCCGCTGATGCGCAACGTCCTGGCCGACCTCGCGCTGGAGTCCGAGGCCGCGACCACGCTGGCGCTCCGGCTGGCCGCCGCCCACGACGACGGAAGCGAGCAGGAGCGCGCCTTCCTGCGGCTGGCGGTGCCCGCCGGCAAGTACTGGATCACCAAGCGCTGCGCCCCGGTCGCGGTGGAGGCCGCCGAGTGCCTTGGCGGCAACGGGTACGTCGAGGAGTGGGGACTGCCCCGGCTGGTGCGGGAGTCGCCGCTGAACTCCATCTGGGAGGGCGCGGGCAACGTGCAGGCGCTGGACGTGCTGCGGGCGCTGCGGCGCGAGCCGGGCGCGCTGGACGCCTGCCTCACCGAGATCGGACGGGCGCACGGCGCCGACCACCGGCTGGACCGGGCGGTGAAGGGCCTGTTCACCGAACTGGCCGACATGGAAGGCGCCGAGGGCCGGGCCCGGCGTCTCGTGGAGCGGCTCGCGCTGGTGCTCCAGGGGTCGCTGCTGGTGCGGTTCGCGCCGCCGGAGGTCGCCGACGCCTTCTGCGCCTCACGGCTCGGCGGCGACCGGGGCGCCTCGTTCGGCACGCTGCCCGGGGGCCTGGACCTGGCGCCGGTGGTGGAGCGGGCGCGTCCGGTGGCCTGATCCGGCCGCCGCGCCGCGCGCGGGAACGGACGGGGGTGGTGCTGCGCCGACACGGCACCACCCCCGCCGAACAGGCCCGTTGAAAGGCCAGAACGCCGCCCTCGGGCGGCGCCGTGGACAAGTCTCGGACGTCCTGGCCGGGTTCACCAGGGTTGCAGGGGGTTGCAACTTATCGGTGACTGTGCGCGGAGTCTGTGCCTCCGGCATGCCCCCGGCGGCAGTATGTGCACCGAAGCCGACCGGAAAGCGCCGCCCGGTGCGGCTTGACAAGTGTGTTCGAGGCTTTCCGGAAGGACCACCAGTGGTGAACCCGCCGACGAACCTGGCGCGTCTGGCCGCCGTGGACACGGCGCGGGCGGCACGGATGCTGAGCGAGGTGCGCGAGGCGACACTCGCCGGGCGGCGTGCGCGGATCGCGCCCCGGCCGGTGATCGAGCAGTCCTGGGGGCGGATGCTGCGCAGCGGGGTCGACCCCGACCACGACTTCAGGTCCGGGCTGCTGTCCGCCGACGAAGTCCGGCGCAGACGCGAGGAGTCACCGCTGCGGCCCGTGCTGCCGGTGCTGCGCCAGGGACTGCTTTCGGTCGCGGACGTCGCCCAGCACATCATGGTCGTCGCCGACGCCGAGGGGCGGGTGCTGTGGCGGGAGGGGTCGCCGCAGGTGCTGCGCAAGGCCGACGGCCTCGGCTTCGAACTCGGCGCCGACTGGCGGGAGGACGTCGTCGGCACCAACGGCGTGGGCACCCCGGCGGTGGTGCGGCGGCCGGTGCAGGTGTTCGCCGCCGAGCACTTCGTCCGCTCGCACACCTCCTGGACCTGCACCGGCGCACCGATCGCCGATCCCAGGGACGGCCGGCTCATCGGGGTGGTGGACGTCAGCGGCCCGCTGCGCACCATGCATCCGGCGACGCTGTCCTGGGTGGACTCCGTCGCCAAACTCGCCGAGGCCCGGCTGCGGGAGCTGCACCTGGACTCGCTGGAGCGGCTGCGCGCGGTGGGCGCTCCGGTGCTGGCCCGGCTCGACGGCCGGGCGCTGGTGGTGGACCGGGACGGCTGGGCGGCCGCCGTGACCGGGATGCCGTACCTGCGGCGGCTCAGCCTGCCCAAGTCGCTGGCGCCGGGGCGCCGGTGGCTGCCGCCGCTGGGCCACTGCGCGGTGGAGCCGCTGGCCGGGGGCTGGCTGCTGCGGGTGGCGGACGAGCCGCCGCCGGGCGCCGCGAGCCGGATCCGGCTGGACCTGCGCCGGGCCGGCCGTACCTCGGTGACCGTGTCCGGGGCGGCCGGCTCCTGGAGCCGGGAACTCAGTCCCCGGCACGCCGAGTTGCTGTACGTGCTCACCGAACACCCCGGCGGGCGGGGCGCGGCCGCCCTCGCGGAGGACCTCTTCGGCGATCCGTCCAGAACGGTCACGGTGCGGGCCGAGATGTCCAGGGTACGGCGCTACTTGGGGGACCTCCTGCAGCATCGGCCGTACCGTTTCCGCGAGGACGCCGAGATCGAGGTGCTGCTGCCCGGCAACCTCCGTGACCTGCTGCCCCAGTCGGTGGCCCCGGCCGTGGCCGCGCGACGGCGGGCGGCGGCGGGCGCCGGCTGACGGGACGGGCGAGCGGTGGCGGACGCCGCGCGCGGGCGCCGCGGCGCGGGCCGGCCGCCCGGTTCGCGCGGGTGTCTTTCGCGTATTTGGGGGTCTTGACCCTCCGCCGCCCCTTACTGCCGTAGCATCCCAGTGGGTCTCCCCACCTGCTCCTCGGTCAACGTACGGACCATCGGGCGCAGTTGATCCGCCTCCCGGCACCGGCCGGAACGCCACGGAGGCGACGGAGCCCGGAAGGAGGGCGACATGAGGCATCGTGGCAGACACCGCCGGCGCAGACGGGGCACGGCCCTGCGCGCGGTCCTCGCCGGAACCGCGCTGGCGCTCACCGCGGCGGCCACGCTGATCAGCGCCTCACAGGCGGAGGTCACCGAGAGCCCCGGCGCGCTCAAGCCGCTGACCGCCGCCTCCGACACCGCCCGGCTCAGGCTCCAGGAACACCTGGTGCCCGCCCGCGACCTGAAACGACTCGCCGCGTCCATGGGCCGCCCGGTCGGGGTGAGCGCCGTCCTCGCGAGCGCCGACCGCTCCCTGCGCGGGGCCGCGGACTGCACGGCGGACGACCGCGAGAGCCTGCCCGTCGCCCCGCCCGCCGGCCGCGCCTACTGCTGGGACCGGGCCGACACCGCCGACACCTCCTGGCGGCCGCACTCCGTCACCACCTCCGCGGACGCCGACGACGACGGCGTCTGGGGCACCCACCGGGTGATCCTCACCGGCTGGACCAGGACCGCCGCCGGCGGGCCCGGACGGGAGCCGGCCCGGGTCGCCTTCGTCGACGCGGACGATCCCGCCCGGCCCGTCTACCGCTGGGTGCTGCTGGTGGTGCCCGTCGACGGCGGCCGGGACTACCGCGGCCTGTCCTCCGAGATGTCCGGCATGGTCTGGTACCAGGACAAGCTGCTCGTCACCACCCGCGCCGGCAGCTCCGAGGCGCTCTACGTCTACGACCTCGACCGCATCCAGCGCACCACGGCGGACACGCCCGCCATCGGCCGGGTGCCCGGCGGCTGGTCCGCCGACGGCTACCGGTACGTGATGCCCGCCGTCGGCTCCTACCGCTTCGCCGACGGGCGCTGCACCGCCTCGGGGCCGCCCTGCCCGGCCACCCTCTCCCTGGACCGCGGCACCGCGCCGGACAGCCTGGTCGCCGCCGAGCGGACCGCTCCCGGCGGCGACCGGCCCGCCCGGCTGTGGCGGTACGCGTTCGACAGCGACCCCGCGCGCGGCGGACTGCTCGCCACCGACTCCGCCGGGCGGGCGGACGCCGTCGAGGCCTACCGGACGCGGGTGAGCGGCATCAGCGGCGCGCTGTCCCACCGGCGGCCCGGAGCGGGCTCGCCGTCCTGGTACGTGGGACGCGCGTCCGGCACGGGAGACGGGCACGGCGGCCTGTGGCGCCAGGACAGCGCGCACGCCAGGGCGGCGCGCTGCGGCGCCGACTCCTCCCGTCACTGCTGGGCCGAGTCGTCGGGCTCCCTGTCGTACTCGGCGCAGACGGACGAGGTGTGGTCCCTCTCCGACCACATGCTCTTCGCGGTGCCCCTGACCGCGCTCGACCGGTCGCTGAGGTGACGGACCCGGACCGGGCCCTGTGATCCGGCCGATCGACAGGCGGGCCGGTGGGATGGTTCCCTGGCCCGCATGAGCAGCGTCACCGTCACCACCTGGTCCCTGGAACAGACCTCGCAGGCCGACCTCCTGCCGGCCGCCGCCCCCGAGGGCGACGTCCGGATCGTCCGCGCCGAGGTTCCCTCCCCCGAGTTCAGCCGCTTCCTCTACGCCTCGGTCGGGGGCGACATCCGCTGGACGGACCGGCTCGGGTGGACCTACGCGCGGTGGCAGGAGTTCCTCGGCCGTCCGGGTGTCGAGACCTGGGTGGCGTACGACCACGGCACCCCCGCCGGGTACGTGGAGCTGGAGGCGCAGGACGAGGGCGTGGTGGAGATCGTCTACTTCGGTCTGATCCCCGCCTTCCGCGGCCGCCGCATCGGCGGCCACCTGCTGTCCCACGGCGCGGCCCGCGCCTGGGACCTGGCCGAGCGGTGGCCGGGGCGGCCGCCCACGAAGCGGGTGTGGCTGCACACGTGCAGCAAGGACGGCGAGTTCGCCATGGACAACTACCAGCGGCGCGGCTTCCGGCTGTTCGACACCAAGGTGGAACTGGAGCCCGAGGTGGCGACGCCCGGCCCGTGGCCCGGGGCGTGACCCCCGGCCGCCCGTTCCCTTGACCTCGCGACACCCCCGGAGCGTGACCCAGAGCACCTTGTCTCACCATTCAGAATAGTTCCGTCCATATTGCGGACAACGGTGGACTGGCCGGAGATCCGCGTGACACGCTTCCGTCATGCCTGGAACTGGAATTGCCTTGGTGAGTCGGCGGCACGTCGACCTCGGCCGCATGTCCAGCGCCATCTGTCCGGCGAGCTGACAGCTCCAGCACCGCCGACCTCCACGCACCTTTCCCCCTGCTGCGCAGTGACGCGCACGCATGCCTCCATGCGCCCGTATGCGCAGGTCAGAGCCGCGTTTTCCGCCTGTCCCGAAGGACGTAACAACCATGGCCGCCACCCCGCAGAACCCTGCCGCCTCCGCGCCCCGCCGCAAGGTGAGCCGTCACCGCGGCGAGGGTCAGTGGGCCGCGGGCCACTTCACCCCGCTCAACGGCAACGAGCAGGTCAAGAAGGACGACGACGGTCTCAATGTGCGGACACGCATTGAGACGATCTACTCCAAGCGGGGCTTCGACTCGATCGACCCCAGTGACCTGCGCGGCCGGATGCGCTGGTGGGGCCTGTACACCCAGCGCAAGCCCGGGATCGACGGCGGCAAGACCGCGATCCTGGAGCCGGAGGAGCTGGACGACGAGTACTTCATGCTCCGGGTGCGCATCGACGGCGGCGCGCTCACCACGGCGCAGCTCCGGGTCATCGGCGAGGTCTCGCAGGAGTTCGCGCGGGGCACCGCGGACATCACCGACCGGCAGAACATCCAGTACCACTGGATCAGGATCGAGGACGTGCCCGAGATCTGGGAGCGGCTCGAGGGTGTGGGCCTGTCGACCGTCACCGCGTGCGGTGACACCCCGCGCGTGATGATCGGCTCACCGGTCGCGGGCATCGCCGAGGACGAGATCATCGACGGCACGCCGGCGCTGGAGGAGATGAAGCGCCGGGTCCTGAACAACCCGGCGTACTCCAACCTCCCCCGCAAGTTCAAGACGGCCATCTCCGGTTCGCCGGTGCTGGACGTCGTGCACGAGATCAACGACGTCGCCTTCGTGGGCGTGCGGCACCCCGAGCACGGCCCGGGCTTCGACGTGTGGGTGGGCGGCGGCCTGTCGACCAACCCCAAGCTGGGCGTGCGGCTCGGTGCCTGGGTGCCGGTCGACGAGGTACCGGACGTCTACGAGGGCGTCATCTCGATCTTCCGTGACTACGGCTACCGCAGGCTGCGCAACCGGGCCCGGCTGAAGTTCCTGGTCGCCGACTGGGGCCCGGAGAAGTTCCGCCAGGTGCTGGAGGACGAGTACCTGGGCGGCCGCAGGCTGACCGACGGCCCCGCGCCCGAGCAGCCGGTGCGGCAGTGGCGCGACCACATCGGCGTGCACCGGCAGAAGGACGGCCGGTTCTACGTCGGGTTCGCCCCGCGCGTCGGCCGGGTCGACGGCGCCACCCTGTCGAAGATCGCCGACCTCGCGGAGGCGCACGGCTCGGGCCGGGTCCGCACCACCGTGGAGCAGAAGATGATCGTCCTGGACGTCGAGCAGGACCAGGTCGACTCGCTGGTGGAGGGCCTGGAGGCGCTGGACCTCACCGCCCGGCCGTCCTCGTTCCGGCGCGGCACCATGGCCTGCACCGGCATCGAGTTCTGCAAGCTGGCCATCGTGGAGACCAAGCAGCGCGGCGCGCAGCTCATCGACGAACTCGAGCGCCGGCTGCCGGACTTCGACCAGCCGATCACCATCAACCTCAACGGCTGCCCGAACGCCTGCGCCCGCATCCAGGTCGCGGACATCGGCCTCAAGGGCCAGCTCGTCCTGGACGCGGACGGCAACCAGGTCGAGGGCTACCAGGTGCACCTCGGCGGCGCGCTCGGCCTCGAGGCGGCCTTCGGCCGCAAGGTCCGCGGCCTGAAGGTCACCTCGGCCGAGCTGCCCGACTACATCGAGCGGGTCCTCACGCGCTACCAGGCCGAACGCGAGGACGGCGAGCGCTTCGCCACCTGGGCGGCCCGCGCTTCCGAGGAGGCGCTGTCGTGAGTGAGCGGGCGGCGCCCTTCTACTGCCCCTACTGCGGGGACGAGGACCTGCGTCCCGGCGAGCAGGGCCATGGCGTCTGGGAATGCGCGGCGTGCAACCGCGCATTCCAGCTCAAGTTCCTCGGGCTGCTCGCCCGGGGGCTGGAGCGGGCCGACAACGGAGGGGACGAGCGGATATGACGACGACTCAGCAGGAGCGCACCGAGGAAGAGCTGAAGGCGCTCGCCGAGCGGGCGGGCCGGGACCTGGAGGACGCCTCCGCGCTGGAGATCCTCCAGTGGGCGGCCGACACCTTCGGAGCCGGGTTCTGCGTCACCTCCTCCATGGAGGACGCCGTGGTCGCCCATCTCGCCTCCCGCGTCCGCAAGGGCGTGGACGTCGTCTTCCTCGACACCGGCTACCACTTCCCGGAGACCATCGGCACCCGGGACGCCGTGGAGGCGGTGATGGACGTCAACGTCATCACCCTCACCCCGCGGCAGACGGTCGCCGAGCAGGACGCGGAGTACGGCCCGAGGCTGCACGACCGCGACCCCGACCTGTGCTGCGCGCTGCGCAAGGTGCGGCCGCTGGAGGAGGGCCTGAAGGGCTACCGGGCGTGGGCGACCGGCCTGCGCCGCGACGAGTCCCCGACCCGGGCGAACACCCCGGTCGTCGGGTGGGACGAGAAGCGGCGCAAGGTCAAGGTGTCCCCCATCGCCCGCTGGACCCAGGAAGACGTGGACGCCTACGTCGCCGAGCACGGCGTGCTCACCAACCCGCTGCTGACGGACGGCTACCCGTCCATCGGCTGCGCCCCCTGCACCCGCCGCGTCCTGGAGGGCGAGGACGCGCGCGCCGGCCGCTGGGCGGGGCGCGCCAAGACCGAGTGCGGGCTGCACGGATGACGGCGCGAACAGCTGGCCACACCTCGCCCGCAGGTCCGGCTGCCACCGCTCGCACCGACGCCACCGACACCCAGGAGAACCACGTGACCACCGGAGCCACCGTCTGGCTCACGGGTCTGCCGAGCGCCGGCAAGACCACCATCGCGTACGAGCTGGCCGGCCGGCTGCGCGCCGAGGGCCACCGCGTCGAGGTGCTCGACGGCGACGAGATCCGCGAGTTCATCTCGGCGGGCCTCGGCTTCAGCCGCGAGGACCGGCACACCAACGTGCAGCGCATCGGCTTCGTCGCCGAACTGCTCGCCCGCAACGGGGTGAAGGCGCTGGTCCCGGTGATCGCGCCCTACGCGGACAGCCGGGAGGCCGTGCGCAAGCGGCACGCCGGGAACGGGACGCCGTACCTGGAGGTCCATGTGGCCACCCCGGTCGAGGTGTGCTCGGTGCGGGACGTGAAGGGGCTGTACGCCAAGCAGGCGGCGGGTGAGCTGTCGGGGCTGACGGGCGTGGACGACCCGTACGAGGAGCCCGAGACACCCGACCTGCGGATCGAATCGCAGCACCAGACCGTGCGGGAGTCCGCGGCCTCGGTGCATGCCCTGCTCAGTGAGAGGGGACTGGCATGACGACCGTCGCCGAGACCGCGGCCGGTGGCGAGGGCACGGACACTCCGTACGCCCTGTCGCACCTGGACGCGCTGGAGTCCGAGGCGGTGCACATCTTCCGCGAGGTCGCGGGCGAGTTCGAGAACCCGGTGATCCTGTTCTCCGGTGGCAAGGACTCGATCCTGATGCTGCACCTCGCGCTGAAGGCGTTCGCCCCGGCCTCGATCCCCTTCTCGCTGCTGCATGTGGACACGGGACACAACTTTCCCGAGGTGCTGGAGTACCGGGATCGTGTGGTCGCCGAACACGGGCTGCGCCTCCACGTGGCGTCCGTACAGGACTACATCGACCGCGGTGTGCTCAAGGAGCGTCCCGACGGCACCCGTAACCCGCTGCAGACCCTCCCGCTGACGGAGAAGATCCAGAGCGAGAGGTTCGACGCGGTCTTCGGCGGCGGGCGGCGCGACGAGGAGAAGGCCCGCGCCAAGGAGCGGGTGTTCTCCCTGCGGGACGAGTTCTCCCAGTGGGACCCGCGCCGGCAGCGTCCGGAGCTGTGGAACCTGTACAACGGGCGGCACGCCCCGGGCGAGCACGTCCGCGTCTTCCCGCTGTCCAACTGGACCGAGCTGGACGTCTGGCAGTACATCGCCCGCGAGGGCATCGAGCTGCCGGAGATCTACTTCGCCCATGAGCGCGAGGTGTTCCGGCGCGCCGGGATGTGGCTGACGGCCGGCGAGTGGGGCGGCCCCAAGGACGGCGAGACCGTCGAGCGGCGCCTGGTGCGCTACCGCACGGTCGGCGACATGTCCTGCACCGGGGCCGTCGACTCCGACGCGACCACGCTGGACGCCGTCATCGCCGAGATCGCCGCGTCCCGGCTGACCGAGCGCGGCGCGACCCGCGCCGACGACAAGCTCTCCGAGGCCGCGATGGAAGACCGCAAGCGCGAGGGGTACTTCTAAGCATGAGCACCACCACGACCGAGACGCTCCCGGAGACCACCCTGCTGCGGTTCGCCACCGCGGGCTCCGTCGACGACGGCAAGTCCACGCTCGTCGGGCGGCTGCTGCACGACTCCAAGTCGGTCCTCGCCGACCAGCTGGAGGCCGTGGAGCGGGCGTCCGCGAGTCGCGGCCAGGACGGCCCGGACCTGGCGCTGCTCACCGACGGCCTGCGCGCCGAGCGGGAGCAGGGCATCACCATCGACGTGGCCTACCGCTACTTCGCGACGCCCCGGCGCCGGTTCATCCTCGCCGACACCCCCGGCCACGTGCAGTACACCCGCAACATGGTGACGGGCGCCTCCACGGCCGAGCTGACGGTGATCCTCGTCGACGCCCGCAACGGCGTGGTCGAGCAGACCCGCCGGCACGCGGCGATCGCCGCGCTGCTGCGGGTGCCGCACGTGGTCCTCGCGGTCAACAAGATGGACCTCGTCGCGTACGAGGAGTCCGTCTTCGCCGCGATCGCCGAGGAGTTCACCGCGTACGCCACCGAGCTGGGCGTCCCGGAGGTCACCGCGGTCCCGATCTCGGCGCTGGCCGGTGACAACGTGGTGGAGCCGTCCGCGAACATGGACTGGTACGGCGGCCCCACCGTGCTGGAGCACCTGGAGACGGTCCCGGTCAGCCACGACCTGGCGCACTGCCACGCGCGGCTGCCCGTGCAGTTCGTGATCCGGCCGCAGACCGCCGAGCACCCGGACTACCGGGGTTACGCCGGCCAGATCGCGGCCGGTACCTTCCGGGTCGGCGACCGGGTCGCCGTGCTGCCCTCGGGGCGGACCACCCGGATCTCCGGCATCGACCTGCTGGGCCGGCCGGTCGACGTGGCGTGGACGACGCAGTCGGTGACCGTGCTGCTCGAGGACGACTTGGACGTCTCGCGCGGCGACCTGATCGTGCCGGCGAAGGACGCCCCGGCCGTCACCCAGGACGTGGAGGCGACCGTCTGCCACGTCGCCGACCAGCCGCTGGCGGTCGGGCACCGGGTGCTGCTCAAGCACGGCACCCGCACCGTCAAGGCGATCGTGAAGGACATCCCGTCCCGGCTCACGCTCGACGACCTCTCCCTGCACCCGCATCCCGGGCAGCTCGTCGCCAACGACATCGGCCGGGTGAAGATCCGCACCGCCGAACCGCTGCCGGCCGACTCCTACGCCGACTCGCGCCGCACCGGTTCGTTCATCCTGATCGACCCGAGCGACGGGACCACGCTGACCGCCGGCATGGTCGGCGAGTCGTTCGCCGCCCCCGAGCCGGTCAAGGACCCGTCCGACGAGGACGGCTGGGACTTCTGACCATGAACTCACTCGGTTTCTACTCGACGTTCGCCAAGGAGGGCGGCCGCGTCGGCAGCGGCGCCCTGGGCAGCGGGCAGGGCGGAGTGGCGCGATGTGCGCGGTGACGTACGCGCACCGCACGCGCGCCCAGCGACGAAGACCCCTTGCCGAACTCCCGGCCACGGCCTGAGACCGTGACCGCCGGGCCAACGAGAGGAAAGCCTCCCGTGCCTGCCAGTGGTTCCATCTTGCTTCGCCGCGGCCTGGCCGCGCTGGCCGCCTTCCCCCTGCTGACGCTCGCGGCCTGCGGCTACGGGTCCGAGGCCAAGGGCGACAACGCGGACGCCCGGATCGCCGCCGGAGCCCAGAAGACCGACGGCCTGGACTCCGTGCGGATCGGCTACTTCGGCAACCTCACCCACGCGACCGCGCTGGTGGGCAAGCAGAAGGGCTTCTTCCAGAAGGCGCTCGGCGCGACCAGCGCGGACTACCAGGTGTTCAACGCCGGTCCGTCCGAGATCGAGGCGCTGAACTCGGGCTCCATCGACATCGGGTGGATCGGCCCGTCCCCGGCGGTCAACGGCTACACCAAGTCGAACGGCAAGAGCCTGCGGATCGTCGGCGGTTCCGCCTCCGGCGGGGTGAAGCTGGTGGTGAACCCGAAGAAGATCAAGTCCCTGAAGGACGTCCGGGGCAAGCGGATCGCGACCCCTCAGCTCGGCAACACGCAGGACGTGGCCTTCCTCAACTGGGTCGCGGAGCAGGGCTGGAAGGTCGACGCCGAGAGCGGCAAGGGCGACGTCTCCGTCGTCCGCACCGACAACAAGGTGACCCCGGACGCCTTCGCGTCCGGTTCGGTCGACGGCGCCTGGGTGCCGGAGCCGACCGCGTCCAAGCTGGTCGCCGAGGGCGGCAAGGTGCTGCTGGACGAGGCGTCGCTGTGGCCTGGCAAGAAGTTCGTGATCACGAACATCATCGTGTCGCAGAGGTTCCTGAAGGAGCACCCGAAGGCCGTCGAGGCGGTGCTGCGGGCCTCGGTCGACACCAACGCGTGGATCAACGCCCACCCGGACGAGGCCAAGGCCGCGGCGAACAAGCAGCTCGGCATCGACTCCGGCAAGGAGCTGCCGGCCGGCGTCCTCGACCCGGCCTGGAAGTCCATCCAGATCACCGACGACCCGCTGGCCGCGACCCTCGACACCGAGGCGCGGCACGCGGTCAAGGCGGGCCTCCTTCAGGACCCGAAGCTGGACGGCATCTACGACCTCGCCCCGCTGAACAAGGTCCTGAAGGCCAAGGGCGAGAGCACCGTCGACGACGCCGGTCTCGGCGTCGGCTGAGCCCGGATCCGAGCGTTCCCAGGAGGTGACGACCATGGCAACCGCCCTCGCCAAGGCCGAAGAAGCAGAAGCAGCCGAGTACGCGGCCCGCATCGAGCACGTCTCGAAGTCCTTCGCCGGGCCGGCCGGACGGCAACTCGTCCTCGACGACATCACACTGGACGTCGCGCCCGGCGAGTTCGTCACCCTCCTGGGTGCCTCGGGCTGCGGCAAGTCGACGCTGCTGAACCTGGTGGCGGGGCTCGACCGGCCCACCGCCGGCAGCATCGCGACCCACGGACGCCCCGCCCTGATGTTCCAGGAGCACGCGCTGTTCCCGTGGCTGACCGCGGGCAAGAACATCGAACTCGCCCTCAGGCTCAGGGGTGTTCCGAAGAACGAGCGGCGCGGCAGGGCCGAGGAGCTGCTCGAACTGGTCCGGCTGCAGGACTCGTACGGCAAGCGGGTGCACGAGCTGTCCGGCGGCATGCGGCAGCGCGTGGCCATGGCCCGGGCGCTCGCACAGGACAGCCAGCTCCTGCTGATGGACGAGCCGTTCGCCGCGCTGGACGCCATCACCCGCGACCTGCTGCACGACGAACTGACCAGGATCTGGGCGGAGACGGGGGTGTCCGTCCTGTTCGTCACGCACAACGTGCGTGAGGCGGTCCGGCTCGCGCAGCGGGTGGTGCTGCTGTCGTCCCGGCCGGGCCGGGTGGCCCGGGAGTGGCGGGTGGACATCCCGCAGCCGCGGCGCATCGAGGACGCGCCGGTCGCCGAACTGTCCCTGGAGATCACCGAGGTACTACGTGGGGAGATCCGCCGCCATGGCCAGCACTGAGACGAGAGCCGCAACGGACGCGGGAAGCGTCGAGGCGGGCCTTGACGCCCTGGAGACCTCCGTCGCGGGCCGGGCTCCCCTCCGGCAGACCTTCGTCCGCAAGATCCTTCCGCCGATCGTCGCCACCGTGGTGGTGCTGGCCGTCTGGCAGGCACTGATCTCGTTGAAGATCGTCGACGACCCGACGAAGCTGCCCTCGCCCGCGGACGTGGGCGACGAGTTCAAGCGTGCCTGGCTGGAAGGCAAGCTGCTCGGCTACATCTGGACCAGCGTCTCGCGCGGTCTGCTGGGCTTCCTGTTCGCGCTGGCCATCGGCACCCCGCTGGGCCTGCTGGTGGCCCGGGTGAGGTTCGTGCGGGCGGCCATCGGCCCGGTGCTGTCCGGTCTGCAGTCGCTGCCGTCGGTGGCCTGGGTGCCGCCCGCGGTGATCTGGCTGGGCCTGGACAACCAGATGATGTACGCGGTGATCCTCCTCGGCGCGGTGCCGTCGATCGCCAACGGCCTGGTGTCCGGCATCGACCAGGTGCCGCCGCTGTTCCTGCGCGCGGGCCGCACGATGGGCGCCACAGGACTGAGGGGCGCCTGGCACATCGTGCTGCCGGCCGCGCTGCCGGGCTATCTGGCCGGCCTGAAGCAGGGCTGGGCCTTCTCCTGGCGCTCGCTGATGGCGGCGGAGATCATCGCCTCCTCCCCCGACCTCGGCATCGGCCTGGGCGCGTTGCTGGAGAACGGCCGCAACGCCAGCTCCATGTCCATGGTGTTCGAGGCGATCTTCCTGATCCTGTTCGTCGGCATCGCCATCGACCTGCTCATCTTCTCCCCGCTCGAGCGGTGGGTGCTGCGCAGCCGAGGCCTCCTGGTGAAGAGCTGATTCCCGTGTACGGCAAGCCGGACCGACCCGTTCTGCTGGTGATCGCCCACGGCAGCCGCGACCCGCGGCACGCCGCGACCGTGCACGCCCTGGTGGAGCGGGTGCGGTCGCTGCGGTCCGGGCTGCGCGTGGAGACCGGCTTCCTGGACTTCAACATCCCGTCCGTGCACGGGGTACTGGAGTCACTCGCCGCCGAGGGCGTGCGGGACGTGGTGGCGCTGCCGCTGCTGCTGACCCGCGCCTTCCACGCGAAGGCCGACATCCCGGCGGTCCTGCGGGACGCGCCGCGCGGCCTGCGCATCCGGCAGGCCGAGGTGCTGGGGCCGTCGCCGCTGCTGCTGTCGGCACTGGAACGGCGCCTGTACGAGGCGGGGCTGACGCCCGCCGACAAGTCCTCGACCGGGGTCGTGCTGGCCTCGGCGGGGTCCTCCGACCCGGAGGCGATCGCGGTGATCGCCGACATCGCGCGGGAGTGGTGGCACACCGGTTGGTGCGCCGTGCGGCCCGCGTTCGCCTCCGCGTCCCTTCCCCGCACCGAGGACGCGGTAGGCGAACTGCGCGCCCTCGGCTGCGAACGGGTCGCCGTGGCGCCCTACGTCCTCGCCCCCGGCTTCCTGCCGGACCGCATCGCGCGCGGCGCGGCGGACGCGGACGTCCTGGCGGACGTGCTGGGCCCGGCCCCCGAGGTGGCACGGCTCCTGCTGGCCCGCTACGACTCGGCGGGCCTGCCGGCCCGGGCGGCGCTCGGCGCCTGACGACGCGCCGCCGGACCCCGTGGCGGCGGGGCCCGGCCGTTTCACAGCTGCAGCAGGTGCGCCAGTTGCTGGGTGAAGGCGAGACTGCCGGTGCCGGCCGGGGCGCCGATGGCGATGTCGTCCAGGCTCGAACGGATGCGCCCCCGGTTGGGCGGGCCGCCGTCCGCCGCGGCCTCCTCCAGCGCGGCCATGATGACCTCCCCGTGGACGGCGAGCCCCGGCAGCTCGGCGCGCAGCGCCGCCAGGAGCCCCTCGGCGAGCCGGAAGACGGTCTCCGGGTCCGGTCCGTCGTCACCGCCGGTCCGGCCGTGGGCGCCCAGGTGACCGGGGCCGTTGATGTTCCCGTGGTAGTACGTGCTCATCGTCCTGTCCTGACTGCTGGTCTGGAGGGGCCGTACCGGGCTGGGGTCCGGGAGCGCCGACGTCGCCGATGTCGTGGCTCCGGCCATGTCCAGGAGTCTGGTGCCGTTGCGCCCACACGTGCGGAAGGGCCGAAAACAGTCACCCGTACGAGTGACCCGCGCCCATTGACCAGGGCGGACACTCCCGACGGAACGGACAGGGGGCCGCTGCGGGGAGCGCGGTGCGCCTCCCCGGGGCCGCGGCGGGACGGGCGCCGCGCGACCGCCGGCCACGGTCCGGCGTTCCCCTGTGACGTCGGACCGCGGCCGGCACTCCGTTCTGCGTCCGGCCCGGCGGATGCGTCACCGGGTCCCACGGCCCGCCGCGCCCGAGGGGCGCTTATCGGCCACCCGCCTCCCGCCGACCGGGACCTCGTGGGTCCTCCGGCACCCTCGCGGTCCCCCCGGAATCAGTCGAAGCGGAGCGCTCCGGTGCGGGTGCGCTTGAGTTCGAAGAAGTCGGGGTGGCGGGCCAGCACCCGGAAGCTGTCGAAGAGTTCCGCGGCCTCGGCGCCGCGCGGCACGGCCCGCAGGACGGGGCCGAACCACACCGTGCCGTCGACGTGGACGGTGGGCGTGCCCACGTAGCCGCCCGACCCGGGCTCGACGCCCGCGTCGTGACCGCGGCGCACCGCGGCGTCGTACGCGGGGTCGTGGGCGGCGTCCGACAGGTCGGCCGGCAGGCCGAGTTCGGCCAGCGACTCGGCGATCACCACGTCGAAGTCCGCGGCCTCGCGTTCGTGGATGCGGGTGCCGAACGCGGTGTACAGGTCGCGCAGCACCTTCTCGCCGTGCCGTTCGGCGGCGGCCACCGCGACCCGGGCCGGTCCGATCGACCGGTCGACCAGGTCCCGGTACCAGTCCGGGAGTGCGTTGCCGACGTTGTGCAGGTAGAGGCTCATGGGGCGGAAGCGGAGGTCGAGCGGGCGCAGGCGCTCGACCTCCAGCAGCCAGCGGGAGGTGATCCAGGCGAAGGGGCAGGCGGAGTCGAACCAGAAGTCGACCCGGGTGGGGCCGGAACCGGCGTCGCGGCTGTGGTCGGCGTGTGTCATGCCGGTCACGCTAGTCAGCCGGTGGCTCGGAATCCCGGTCCAATCACGGCCCCGTTCCCTGGGCCACTTTCCGCGGACCGGCCGGCCCGGCCGGCGCGCCTCACGCCCCGTCAGCGGTCATCTCGACGAGTTTCAGCACCGTGTTCCAGTTGCGGCTGGTGGCGATCAGGCCCTTGGCGGGACGGCGGGAGAGCGCCTCGGCGAGCTTGGAGCGGCCCAGGCCGTCCGGGGCGTACAGGTAGAGGCAGCGGTCGCCGAGGCGGAACGCCTCGGGGAGGTGGGCGGCGGCGTCGACCGCCGCGAAGCGCTCCTGGGTGACCGGTGCGGAGAAGTAGGTGATGTGCAGCTGCTTCCCGGTCAGTTCGGCGGCCGGGAACGGGCACGCCTCGGCCACCGCCCGCAGGTAGGCGTGGTCGCGCACGATCACCTCGACCCGGAAGCCGAACCGCTCCTCGATCGCCCCGGTCAGCTCCGCCGCCAGGGACTCCTGGTCGCCCCGTCCGGCGGTGAACACGGCCTGGCCGCTCTGCAGATGGGTCCGCACGCCGCCGTGGCCGAGTTCCGTCAGGAGCGCGCGCAGATCGGCCATCGGGAGTTTCCTGCTGCCGCCGACGTTGATCCCGCGCAGCAGCGCCGCGTATGTCGTCACCCGGACAGACTAGAACGGCCGTCGTGCCCCGTGGGGGCGGGCACGACGGCCGGGCCCGGACGAACCGGGTTGCGTGAGACTCTGGCCGATCGACGGCCCGCGGTTCAACCTCTACACGCACCTGTGACTTGTTCAACAAGGTTCCGTAATCACAAAGTGGATCTACGACGGCGGATCGGACACGGCCCGGCGCCGGCGGCCCCCACCCCGAGACGCGCCCCCGGGAAGCCCCGAAAGATGTAAGGGCCCGGTGTCCTCCCCAGCGGTGACCCTGGCCCGCGCCGGTTCACCGGGCAGTACGACGAGACCCTCCCGCGCGGCCCATACCGTCGAGACGGAACGAGAAGGGACGTGGCGGCAGGGGGTCGTCACCGCATACGAGGGGGAAAACCCGTCATGGGGAACACGGACGTGCGCGTGCGGGGACTGGCCGCCCGCGCCGGCGGCTGGAGCGCCCGGCACCGCTGGGCCGCCGTCGGCATATGGGTGCTGTTCGTCGTCCTGGCCATGGGGTTCGGCTCGGCGGCCGGCCGGGTCGACGTGGACGAGAGCGACCAGCTCAAGGGCGAGACACACACCGCGGCGAAGATCATCGAGGACGCGGGCATCGAGCAGCCGGCCGGCGAGACCGTGCTGATCCAGTCCCGGGACGGCGCCCTCAAGGCCACGAGCGGCGAGTTCCGGACCGCCGTCGCCGACGTGGTCCGGGCCGTCGGCGGCACCGGGAAGGTCACCCACGTGACCTCCCCGTACGACACGCACACCATCTCCCGGGACGGACGTACCGCGCTCGTGCAGTTCGACATGCGCGGCGACGCGGAGACCGCCGCCGACCGGGTCGAGCCGGTGCTGACCGCCGTCGCCGGGGTGCAGAAGGCGCACGACGGCCTGCGGATCGAGGAGATCGGCGGCGCCAGCATGAACAAGCAGTACAAGGACGCCTTCGGGGACGACTTCCAGAAGGCCGAGTACTCGGCCGTGCCGGTGGCCCTCGGCATCCTGCTGATCGCGTTCGGCGCCCTGGTGGCCGCGCTGCTGCCGGTGGCCCTGGCGATCACCGCGATCATGGCGACGATGGGCCTGATGGGCATCGTCAGCCACGTCCAGCCGATGAGCGACACCGCCAACTCCGTGATGCTGCTGGTCGGTATGGCCGTCGGCGTCGACTACTGCCTGTTCTACCTGCGCCGCGAGCGCGAGGAGCGGGACGCCGGACGGGACGCGGGCGCCGCCCTTCGCATCGCGGCCGCCACCAGCGGTCGCGCGATCATCGTCTCCGGGGTCACGGTGTGCGTGGCGATGGCGGGCATGCTGTTCACCGGGCTGGCCGAGTTCGAGGCGATGGGCCTGGCCTCGCTGATGGTGGTCGCCGTCGCCATGGTCGGCTCGGTGACCGTGCTGCCCGCGCTGCTCTCCCTGCTGGGCGAGCGGGTGGAGAAGGGGCGCATCCCGTTCCTGGGCCGCCGGCGCCGGCGTGGTGGCGGCGGCGAGAGCCGGTTCTGGACCGCCGTGCTGCGCGGGGTGCTGGCCAGGCCGCTGGTCGCCGTGGCCGTCGCGGCCGGCGCGCTGCTCGCCGTCGCCGCGCCCGCGCTCGGCATGAAGACCCAGCAGCTCACGCTGGACCAGGAGTTCGGCGACTCGCTGCCGATCGTGCAGACCTACGACCGGCTCAACGAGGCCTTCCCCGGCGGCTCCGAGCCCGCCCAGGTGGTCGTCAGCGCCAAGGACATCGGCGCGCCGGAGATGCGGCGGGCGCTGGCCGACTTCAAGCAGCGGGCCATCTCCTCGGGCGCCTCGCGCGGCCCAGTCGACATCCAGGTGCACCGGGCGCAGAACGTCGCCCTGGTCTCCGTACCCCTGGTCGGCGGCTCGGACATGGACCGCGCGGTCCGGAGCCTGGACAAGCTGCGCGACGAGGTGCGGCCCGCCACCCTCGGCAAGGTGGCGGGCGTCCGGGCGCCGATCACCGGACAGGTCGCGGGCAACCACGACTTCAACGACCAGCTCGTCGGCTCCGTCCTCCCGGTCTTCGTGTTCGTGGTCGTCTTCGCCTTCCTGCTGATGCTGCTGTCGTTCCGCTCGCTGACCGTCGCGATCACCTCCATCGTGCTCAACCTGCTGTCGGTGGGCGCCGCATACGGCATCCTCGTCGCCGTCTTCCAGCACGGCTGGGGCGCCTCGCTGGTGGGCGCGGAGGGCGTCGGCGCGATCGTCACCTGGCTGCCGCTGTTCCTCTTCGTGATCCTGTTCGGCCTATCCATGGACTACCACGTGTTCGTGGTCTCCCGGATCCGCGAGGCCCGGCTGCGCGGCCGCAGCACCAAGGACGCCATCCAGCACGGCGTGGTCACCACGGCCGGCGTCGTCACCAGCGCCGCCGTCATCATGGTCGCGGTGTTCGCGATCTTCGGCACCCTGTCCATGCAGTCGATGAAGCAGATGGGCGTGGGCCTGGCCGCCGCGGTGCTGATCGACGCGACGGTCATCCGCGGGGTGCTGCTGCCGGCCGTGATGGCGCTGCTCGGCGAGCGCAACTGGTACCTGCCGAAGTGGCTGCACCGCCTGCCGGACCTCACCCATGACGAGTCCCCGGAGCCGGCCGCACCGGCCCCCGTGCGCGAGGAGGGCGAGCGGCTGACCGTCTGATCCGGCACGCGGACGGGGGGCCAGCCGGTCCTGGGGAACCGGCGGGCCCTCGTCCGCGCCTGACGTACGGGTGCGGGGTCAGCGCGCGGGCAGCTCCGCCTCGATCAGGTCGGCGGCGCGCCGCGCGCCGCCCTCCTCGGCCATTTCCGCCTGGATCTCCTTCAGCCGCCGGGCCACCTCCGGGTCGCCGGTGAGGGCCAGGGCGGTGGCGCGCAGGCGGTCGGCGGTGGCCTCCTCGGTGGGCAGGTGCCGGGCCACGCCGAGGGACTGCAGCACGTCGGCGTTGCCGAACTGGTCGACGGCCTGCGGTACGGCGATCATCGGGGTGGCGGTGGCCAGCCCCTCCTGGCTGCCGCCGGCGCCGGCGTGGGTGACGAACAGGTCGGCCTGCCGCAGGATCGCCAGTTGCGGCACCCAGTGGTGCACTTCCACGTTCGCGGGCACGTCGCCCAGCTCGGCCGGGGTCACCCGGCGGCCGATCTGCAGGACCAGGTGCCAGCCGGGCAGGTCGCCGAAGGCGCGGACGCACTCGCGGTAGAACGCGGGCCGCTTGGTGAACGCCGAGCCGAGGGAGACGAGGACCACCTTCTCGGCGTCCGCGGGCCGCCGCCAGTCGCCCTGGTCGGACCGGTCGCCCTGGCAGGCGCCGACGAAGGTGTACACCCGCTCGTCGACGCGGTCGGCGTGCGGCTGGAGCGCCCTCGGGATGAGGACGAGCGAGCGGTCGGGGTGCCCGACGAACCTGTCCGGGTGCCGGGTGATCCCGTTCCGGGTGAGCCAGTCCCCGAACCGGGCGTAGTAGGCCCTGCCGCGCTCGGTCTTCCGGGGCTCCGCCCACAGGGGTTCGGCGACCTCCTCCTCGTAGCCGTCCCAGGCGACCAGGTTCGGCGAGAGGGAGACCGCGGGGACGCCCCAGCGGTGGGCGAGCACGCGGGCCGGGTAGGAGGTGATGTCGTGGAGCACCAGGTCCGGTTCGTCACCCTCGTAGGCCGCGCCGAGCTGCGGGAGCGCCTGGACGGCGTCGTTCAGGAAGAGCTCCACGTGATCCGGCAGGCTGCTCCCCCAGGCTTCGGGGTCGGCGTCGGGGCCGGGCAGCGTGGAGTCGTAGAGCACGGGCCGGGCTCCGGTCGCGGCCACCTTCTCGGCGAAGGCCGGCGGGATGGCGTAGGTGACCCGGTGGCCGCGGGCGACGAGTTCGCGGATCACCTCGAGGCTGGGGTTCACGTGGCCGTGTGCGGCGACGGAGAACATGGCGATGTGGGCGGGAGCGGTCATGCCGACGAGGCTAGGCGAGACGAGACGTCTCGTTCAAACGGATTACGGCGGCCGGCTCAGCGCTGGTAGCGGGCCAGCACCAGGTTGCCGTCCCGCTCCAGGCGTTCCCGCAGGCCGGCCAGGCCGATCGAGCCGCTGTAGTACTCCTGGAAGGCGGGGGTGGCGACCTTGTCCTTCCACTCCGGGTAGCCGCGCACGGACTGGGCGGGTGCCGGGCGGAGGTGGGCCGCGAGCGCGGTGCCGGTGGCCCAGCCGTACTCGGCGGTGTGCAGGGCGGGGTCCTTCAGGGCCTCGGTGCCGGTGGGCAGCATCCAGTCGCCGAGGGCGAGCCGGACCATGTTCCGGGGGCGGAGCAGGAAGCCGATGAACTCGGCGGCCTCCCGCTTGTGCGGGCAGTCGGCGGCGACGGACAGGGTCTGCGGGCTGACGCCCTGGGCGAGTCCCCCGGCGCCCGCGGGAGCGGGCAGCACCTGCCAGTCGAAGCCCTCGGGCGCCTGCTGGACGATCTGCTGACGGTAGGAGAAGCCCAGCGGGACCATCGCGTACCGGCCGCCGAAGAAGCCGGGCAGGGTGTCCGAGCCGCCGCTGCCCAGCGTCGAGGCGGGGGCGCTGTGGTCGGTGGCGACCTGGTCGTGGACCGTGCGCGGCACGACCGCGTCACCGGCGCCGAACCGCACCGTCACCTTGCCGTCGGCGCCCCGGTGGAAGAGCCGGCCGCCCGCCGAGAGGGACAGGTTCAGCGTGGCGGAGACGGGTTCCTTCAGCGGCCAGGCCACGCCGTACTTGCCGGGGCCGCTGAGTCGCTTGGTTATGCGCCGGAACTCCGCCCAGCTCCACGGGTGCCCGGCGGTCGGTATGCGCACTCCCGCCGAGCGCAGCCAGGCGCGGTTGGCGACCAGCACCCGGGGTTCCTGGAGGAACGGCACCCCGTAGACGCCGTCCCCGAAGGCGGCCGCCCGCCAGCTGCGCCGGGGGATGTCCGACCTGAGCCGGGCCGGCAGCAGACCGGTGAGGTCGGCGAGGTAGCCGCCGTAGGCGAAGTCGGCCAGGTCGTCGGAGGCGTCGTGGATGACGTCAGGGGCCTCGCCGCCCTCGAAGGAGGTGAGCAGCTGGTCGTGCACGCTGTCCCAGCTTCCCTGCACGTACTCGACCCTGACGTCGGGATGGGCGGCGTTCCACTCCTCGACCAGTTCCTTGTTGGCGGCCACCGACTCCCGCTGCCAGGCCAGGGACTGGAAGCGCAGGGTGACGGGCCCGCCGTGGCCGCTCTTCGACGGGGCGCAGCCCGCGAGGAGGAGCAGCAGGACGAGCAGTGCCGCGGCCGCCCCCCGGCCGGTTCCGCGCGGGTGCCGCATCAGCTCTTCACCGCCCCTTCGAGCAGGCCGCCCGTGATCCGGCGCTGGACGAGGGCGAAGACGAGCAGGGAGGGCAGCGTGGCCAGGAACGCGGCGGCGGCCAGCGGGCCGAGGTCGGCGACGCCCTCGGCGCCGATGAAGTGGGTGAGCACGACCGGGAGGGTCTGTCTGCCGGGGCTCTTCAGCAGGACCAGCGCGAAGAAGAACTCGTTCCACGCGGTGACGAACGCGAACAGGGCCGTCGCCGCGATCCCCGGGGCCAGCAGCGGCGCGGTCACCGAGACCAGCGTCCGCAGCCGGCCCGCGCCGTCGACGGCCGCCGCCTCCTCCAGCTCGGCCGGCACCGCCCGGACGTGCCCGACGAGCATCCACAGCGCGAACGGCAGCGCCCACACCACGTACACCAGCACCAGCCCCACCAGGGAGTCGATCAGCCGCAGGTGCTTCAGCAGCAGGAACAGCGGGATGATCACCAGGACGAACGGGAACGCCTGGCTGACCACCACCCATCCGGTGGCCGCCCGCGACAGCGCCGAGCGGTGCCGCGCCACGACGTACGCCATCGGGGTGGCGACCAGTACGGCGACGACGGCGGACCCGAGCGCCACCAGCAGGGAGTTCAGCGCGGCGTGCAGCAGCGGCTGCTCGTCGAAGGCCTGCCGGAAGTTGGCGAGGGTCGGGTGGCGCGGGATCCAGGTGGGGTGGAGGCTGCCCAGCTCGCGGGGCGGCTTGAAGGCTGTGGACAGCAGCCACAGCAGCGGGAACGCGAGGAAGACGAGATAGGCGAGCAGGGCCGCGTACTGGCCGGCGCGGGCCGCGGGCCGGGTCCTCCTCATGCGTCCTCGCCTCCCCGCAGCCGGCCCACGAGGAACACCGCCAGCAGGACTGAGACGACCGCGACCAGGACGCACCCCATGGCCGCCGCGTAGCCGAACTGGCCGTAGCGGAAGGCCTCCTCGTAGGCGAACAGCATGGGCAGCCGGGTCTTCCCGCCGGGTCCGCCACTGGTGAGCACGTACACCAGGGCGAAGGAGTTGACGTTCCAGATGAGGTTGAGCGCGGTGATGGCGAGGGCCACCGGTCTCAGGGCGGGCCACGTGACCGCGCGGAACCGGCGCCAGGCGCCGGCGCCGTCCACCTCGGCGGCCTCGCGCAGTTCGCGCGGGGT
This sequence comes from Streptomyces sp. NPDC056580, assembly GCF_042793175.1. Lineage (NCBI taxonomy): Bacteria > Bacillati > Actinomycetota > Actinomycetes > Kitasatosporales > Streptomycetaceae > Streptomyces > Streptomyces sp. NPDC056580. The sequence goes on from NZ_JBHTVE010000003.1 coordinate 66,036, forward strand.
GTTCTGCAGGCCGGCGAGCAGGGCGACGGTCGTCTGCGGCAGGCCCGCCCAGACGCCGACGACGATGACCGCGGGCAGCGCGGTGGCCAGGCCGCTCAGCCAGTCCCGGCCGCCGCCCAGACCGAGGTCGCGCAGGGTCTCGTTGAGGATGCCGGCGTCGGGGCTGTAGACCAGGCGCCACATGATGCCGACCACGACCTCGGGCATGGCCCACGGGACGATCGCCAGGGCGCGGGCGAAGCGCCGCAGCCGCAGTTCCTGGTCGAGCAGGAGGGCGAGGCCGAGCGCCAGCAGGAACTGCGGCACGGTCACCCCGGCCGCCCACACCAGCCCGATCCGGAACGACTCCCAGAACAGCGTGTCGTGCAGCAGGTCGCGGAAGTTGAGCGCGCCGATCCAGGCGGTGGCCGTCGTCCGGCCGGACTGGGCGTCGGTGAACGCCAGCACGATGCCGTAGAGCAGTGGGCCCACGCTCAGCAGGAGGACGGGGATCAGGGCGGGCAGGACCAGGAACCAGGCGCCGTGACCGCGATCGGCCGGCCGCCGTGCTCCGGCCACTGCCGTCATGCGACCAGCTCCTTCGCCCGCCCACCTTGGCGTGTTCATGTTCGTGAAGGCGCGGGCCGTCGTCAAGGGACCGCGCAGCGGCTCCGACCTGTGCGAATGGGAGACTGGCCGGAGGCCACGACGGCCAGGACGGTACGCAGAGGGCACGGAGGCGGACGATGGACGAGGCACGGGCGCGAGACGTACTGGGCGCGGCGAAGGTCCTGCCGGTCCCGGCCGGGGACGCACGGCTCCTCGCCCTCGGTGAGAACGCGGTGTTCGCCGCCGGTGAGCTGGTGGTCAAGGTGGGCCGTGACGCCGAGCTGCTGGACCGGGCCCGGCGCGAGCTGGACATCGCCGCCTGGCTGGCCGGGGCGGACGTGCCCGCGGTGCGGGCGGCCGAGCCGGAGCCGCTGCTGGTGGAGGGGCACCCGGTGACGGTGTGGCACCGGCTGCCCGATGCCGTGCGGCCGGCCGAACCCCGCGACCTGGCCCGGCTGCTGCGGACCGTGCACGAGCTCGACGCGCCGGGCTTCGCGCTGCCGCCCCGGGAACTGCTGGGCGGTGTGGAGCGCTGGCTGCGGCTCGCGGGTGAGGCGGTCGACCCGGAGGACGCCGCGTACCTGCGCGAGCGCCGGGACGGGTTCGCGGCCGCCGCCGCGGCGCTGACGCCCCGTCTGACGCCCGGGCCGATCCACGGGGACGCGCTGCCGCGCAATGTGCACGTGGGACCCGACGGGCCGGTGCTGGTCGACCTGGAGACCTTCTCGTCGGACCTGCGCGAGCACGACCTGGTGGTGATGGCCCTGTCCCGGGACCGCTACGGGCTGCCCGCGGAGGCGTACGACTCCTTCGTCTCGGCGTACGGATGGGATGTGCGGGAGTGGGAGGGGTGCTCGGTGCTGCGGGGGGCCCGGGAGACGGCGAGCTGTGCGTGGGTGGCTCAGCACGCGGCCGGCAATCCGAAGGCGCTGGCCGAGTTCCGGCGCCGGGTGGGGTCTTTGCGGGACGGGGACGAGGCTGTGCGGTGGTATCCGTTCTGAGGGGGCGGGTGCCGTGCCGGGGCCCCGTGCTGGTGCCCGGGTCACAGGGTCGCGGTGGCCCGGCGCTCACGGGGTGCCTTCCCCGCTGCCGGGTCGGGGCGTGGACGGCTGGGCGGGGCCCGGCCGGCCGCGGTCACGCCGGGGTGTTGTCCCGGACCGGGCGGATGGGCCAGGTGCCGTCGATCACCGCTGTCTCGTCGCCCTTGCGGCGGAGGAAGGACTGGAAGTCGGCCGCCCACTCGGCGTACCAGTCGATCTGGCGGGTGTGGAGCTCCGCCGCGCCGAGGGCGGCGATCTTGGGGTGGCGGTCGGCTATCGCGGAGGCGAGGCGGGCCGCCGCGAGGGCGTCCGCGCAGGCGTCGTGGGCCGAGTCGAGGACTATGCCGTACTCCGCGCAGACCGCTTCCAGGTTCCGCTTGCCGCGGCGGTAGCGGTCGGCCCGGCGGTCGATCGTGTAGGGGTCGATCACCGGGGCGGGGGCCGCGCCGCCGAGGCGGTCCGAGAGCGACGGCAGACCGTGGCGGCGCAGTTCGGCGGAGAGCAGGGTGAGGTCGAAGGCCGCGTTGTAGGCGACCACCGGGACGCCGCCGCGCCAATAGGACACCAGCACGTCCGCCATGGCGTCGGCCACCCGGTCGGCCGGGCTGCCCTCGGCCGTGGCGCGTTCGTTGCTGATGCCGTGCACGGCGACCGCGTCGGCCGGAATCTCCACGCCCGGATCCGCCAGCCACTCCCGGCGCCCCATCGGTTCGCCGGCCCTCACCTCGATGACCGCGCCGGTGACGATGCGCGCCTCGTGCGGGTCCGTGCCGGTGGTTTCCAGGTCGAAGCCGATCAGCAGCTCCCGGTGCCAGCCCATGGGCGGCCCCCCTTCTTGGTGGTGCTTTCCCCCAGTGGCTCCCACCATCGCACGCGGCACTGACAACCCGGCGACCGCGTTCCGCTTGCCCGCGCGGACAGTTCAGGACACCGGGCGCGAATCCGCCCAGGACAGCTCGAACTCCTCGCGGTATGTCGGGAAGATTCCGGCATCGTCGGCGTCGCCCGACTTGAGCACCTTGCCGCCGCCCCGCAGCACCAGCACCGGCGACTCCATGCCACGGGCCCCGCGCAGATAGGACTGCACCACGCCGATGCCGTCCGCGCCGTCGCCGTCCACCAGGTAGGCGGTGAAGCGGGGCGTCTCGTCGTAGACCTGGATCTCGAAGGCGCCCGGGTCGCGCAGCCGGGACCGCACCCGGCGCATGTGCAGGATGTTCATCTCGACGGACCGGCTCAGTTCGCCCCGTTTCATCCCCAGTTCGCGCTCCCGGCGCTTGACCGCGCTGGAGGCCGGGTTGAGGAAGAGCAGCCGCACCCGGCAGCCGGACTCGGCGAGCCGGACCAGCCGGCGGCCGGAGAAGTTCTGCACCAGCAGGTTCAGCCCTATGCCGATGGCGTCGAGGCGGCGGGCGCCCCCGAACAGGTCCTCGGCCGGGAACTGCCGCATCAGCCGCACCCGGTCGGGGTGGACGGCGACCACGTCCGCGTACCGGTCGCCGACCAGGTCCTCCACCGCGTCGACCGGCAGCCGGCGAGCGGAGGGCACGTCACCGCCCGCGCCGAGCATCTCCAGCAGCCGGGCCGAGGCCCGCTCGGCCTGGTTCAGCACCGCCTCGGACAGGGCCCGGTTGCGCGAGACGACGTTGCGGGTCACCTCGAGTTCGTCCAGGGCGAGTTCGACGTCCCGGCGCTCGTCGAAGTACGGCTCGAAGCACGGCCAGTGCTGCACCATCAGCTCGCGCAGCTGGGGCAGCGTGAGGAAGCTGAGCACGTTGTCGTCTGCCGGGTCGAGCAGGTAGCCCTTGCGGCGGCTGACCTCGCGGACGGCGACCGCCCGCTGCACCCACTCCTGCCCGGCGGGCCCGGCCGCGGCCACCACCCAGTCGTCGCCGTGGACGGGTTCGTACACGGGCCGCAGCACGGCGGCCACCACCGCGCGCAGCCGCTGCTCGACCAGGTTCAGCCAGATGTAGGCCCGGCCCGCCCGCTGGGCGCGGACGCGCACCTCGAGCCAGGCGTCGGTGTCCCAGTCCAGTTCCGGCCCGATGGACCCCGTGGCGTCCATCGGGCGGGCCAGGGACACCGCGCCGGGCGGGACCTCCGTGGAGTTCCCCTCGTGACCCTCGCCACCAGGGGGCAGCTCCAGCCCTCCCGCGCCCACCCGCGCACCGCCTTCCGCCACCCCGGGCCTACCCCACCTCAACGATCAAGGAAGGGTACTCCGGGAGCGGTCGGCGATGCAGCCGGATGGACAGGTCGGTTCCTCAACTACGCGGACGCCAGTGGCCGTTCTGCCATGCGAGCTCGTCCGGAGTGAGCGGATTCATAGCCGTCACGTCACGTGGGGCGATGGCGAAACCCTGCCAGTGGACCGGCATGGGCTGCTGGTCCTCGTCCCGGGCTATGTGGTGGAAGCCGACGTTCATCCAGACCACCGGGTGAGTGAGGGTCTGCCCGTTGACCCACTTGTCCACGGACTTCGGGTGGCCGCTCGCGCAGCCGGGGTTGTTGCTCGCGAACCGCTCGCACTTGTCGTACTCGGTGAAGTACACGTCGTGCTTGGTGAAGCTGCGGCCCGGGTACTTCGTGGTGGGGCCGGGGACGATCTCGTACGAACGGGCGTGCCCGTCCTTGTTCTTGCCGGTCGCGCTGACCACCCGCCACCAGCGGTAGGTCTTGGCGTCGCCCGCGAGCTCCTTGGTGATCTTGGTGCGGGTGGTCTTGGCGGTGGGCGCCTGCCGGCCGGGGGCGGCCGCGGTGACGGCCGAGTCGTACTGCTCGACCTTCGTCTTCGAGGAGCCGTCGAGGCCGAAGTCCAGCCGCCAGAACACGTTGTGGCTGTGGCTGGTGGCGTAGGCCTTGGCGCCCTTGCCGATGGGCCAGCCGCGGCCGTCGCCTGCGTCGTAGTCCTCGTAGGAGAGACTGCCGGTGGCGCCGACGTTCATGTTGACGGTGCCGTCGTCCTGGAAGCGCCACTCGGTCATGTACTCGTACCAGCCGACCTGGTTGACCGTGTAGACGAGCAGGTCCTTGCCCTGTGCCTGGAAGACCTTGTTGGCCGCGTCGCCCTGCATGCGGTAGGCGTGGCCGCGCGAACGCGTGGTGGTGCACAGGCCCTTGACGTCCGGGTGGTCCGGGTCCCAGGAGTCGGGCACCCGGACGGTGGTGATGGTGCCGCCGGGGCACTCGCCGGGCGCCAGGTTCACCAGGCCCTGGGCGAAGCCGAAGCCCGTCAGGTCGTCGTACTCGACGCTGCCGTCGTCGTAGGGGACGTCGATCTGGGCGAGGCGGGCGCTGTTGAGCACCTTGATCGGCTTCGGCTCACCCTTGGGCTGGTAGGAGACGTTCTCCAGGACCAGGCCGGCCTTGCTGTCGTAGCGCCAGCACATCCGCCAGGTGGTGCCGCTGGAGAGCTTCTGCTCGATCCGGTAGGCGGCGCTGCAGTCGGCGGCGGCGGCCGCCGGGGCGGCCTGCGGCCGGGCGGCGGCCGGGCCGGCTCCGGCCGCCACGCCGGCGGCCAGCGCGGCCACGGTGAGGCCGACGGCCGCCCGCGTGCGGGCATGGCTGGTCACCCGCGGCCCGTGGCCGCCGGTCGAACTGTGTACACGCATGACGAAGTTGCTCCCTCGCAGGAGATGCGGTTCGGAAGAACCGGAAGACGTGGACGGGGCGCGGGGCTCAGTGGCGTTCGAGCCGGCCCGCCTTGCGGGCGCTGAGATCGACGACCAGCCACCTGGCGTCGATCCACGGGCCGTTCTTGACCTTGGGGAACAACCGCACACAGCGGTGTTCGCCGCACTTGCCGAGCACGGCCGGCTGCCCGCCCGGAGTGGCGCGGTAGACGGCGCCGTTGAGCTGCAACTGGTCCGGGGAGGTCAGCTCGTGGCCGGTGGCGTCCCGGTAGTCCGCCTTGAGGCCCGCGCCCAGCGGGTCGGCGATCAGCAGCCGGGCCGCCTCGGCGTTCTCCGCCCGGCTCAGCGGCGGCTGGACCCCCTTGCTGGTGACGGAGGCGACGACCTTGCCGGTCGCCAGGTCGACCGTCCTGGTGATGAGCGCATCGCTCCGGTAGTCGTAGAAGCTCACGTCGGCCCGGCGCGGCGCTTTCGGGTCGTCGAGTTCGTCCGCCTCCGGATCGGCCAGGTCTACGCTCAGTCGCTGCGGGCCCGGGTGCCCGTCCACGTTCTCGCCGGCGCCGAGAGTCCGTCCGCTCAGGGCGATGCTCTCGACGCGCCGGATCTCGTCGTCGGTCAGCGGGTCGCGGCCCGTGCCCTTCTTCCCCTCGGCCGGCGCCTGCCGTACGACGCCCGGCGGGACCTCGCCCGGTCCCCGCCCCGCCTGCCGGGCGGCCGGCGTGCCGCCGCCGCCATCGCTACCGCCCGTTTCGCCGGCCCCCGCCGTGCCGGGCAGGGTGACTCCCACCATCACCGCGGTCCCGGCCACCGCCAGCGCCGCGCCGGCCACGACCTTGCCGAGATGCCGGTGCACTGTCTCGCGCACATCTTCCCCCTGCTCCCCCAAGATCCCCGGGGGTACGTGTATCCCCACTGATTCGGCACACGGCGGGTACACGAGTCGCCGTATGCACTGGTCGGCCGGTAAGAGGGCAGTAAGTCTCGGGAGGTTCCCTCACTTTCGGGGAGACTCGAAGCCATCGCGCCCCCCAGCGGGGCCGCACACCTGGAAGAGTCGTGGTCATGCAGGTCTGGCCTGGAGAGGCGTATCCGCTCGGCGCCACGTACGACGGCGCCGGAACCAACTTCGCGGTCTTCACGGAGGCCGCGCACCGAGTAGAGCTGTGTCTGCTGCACGACGACGGCTCGGAGACGGCGGTGGAACTGCGCGAGAGCGACGCGTTCGTGCGGCACGCGTACGTGCCGGGGGTGATGCCGGGGCAGCGGTACGGGTTCCGGATGCACGGCCCGTACGACCCCGCGCGCGGGCTGCGCTGCAACTCGGCGAAGCTGCTGCTCGACCCGTACGCGAAGGCGGTCAGCGGGGCCGTGTCGTGGGGCGAGGAGGTGTACGGCTACCACTTCGGCGCCCCGGACCGGCGCAACGACCTGGACTCGGCGCCGCACACCATGACCTCGGTGGTGATCAACCCCTACTTCGACTGGGGCGACGACCGGCCGCCGCACACCGACTACCACCACACGGTGATCTACGAGGCCCATGTGAAGGGCCTGACCATGACCCACCCGGGGCTCCCGGAGGAACTGCGCGGCACGTACGCGGCGCTCGCCCATCCGGCGGTCATCGAGCACCTGACCAAGCTCGGGGTGACGGCGCTCGAGCTGATGCCCGTGCACCAGTTCGTGAACGACCACCGGTTGGTCGACATGGGCCTGAACAACTACTGGGGCTACAACACCATCGGCTTCTTCGCCCCGCACAACGCGTACGCGTCCTGGGGCGACCGGGGCCAGCAGGTGCTCGAGTTCAAGTCGGCGGTACGGGCGCTGCACGAGGCCGGGATCGAGGTGATCCTGGACGTCGTCTACAACCACACGGCCGAGGGCAACCACCTGGGCCCGACGCTGTCCTTCAAGGGCATCGACAACCCCTCGTACTACCGGCTCACCGACGATCCGCGCTACTACATGGACACCACGGGCACCGGGAACTCGCTGCTCATGCGGTCCCCGCACGTGCTCCAGCTCATCATGGACTCGCTGCGGTACTGGGTCACCGAGATGCACGTGGACGGCTTCCGCTTCGACCTGGCCGCGACCCTGGCCCGGCAGTTCCACGAGGTGGACCGGCTTTCGTCGTTCTTCGACCTGGTCCAGCAGGACCCGGTGGTCTCCCAGGTGAAGCTGATCGCCGAGCCGTGGGACGTGGGTGAGGGCGGCTACCAGGTGGGCAACTTCCCGCCGCTGTGGACCGAGTGGAACGGCAAGTACCGCGACACGGTCCGCGACCTGTGGCGGGGCGAGCCGCGGGCGCTCGCGGAGTTCGCCTCCCGGCTGACCGGCTCCTCCGACCTCTACCAGGACGACGGCCGGCGGCCGCTCGCCTCGATCAACTTCGTCACCTGTCACGACGGGTTCACGCTGCACGACCTCGTCGCCTACAACGACAAGCACAACGAGGCCAACGGGGAGGAGAACCGCGACGGCGAGAGCCACAACCGGTCCTGGAACTGCGGGGCGGAGGGCGAGACCGAGGACCCGAAGGTGCTGGAGCTGCGCGCCCGGCAGATGCGGAACTTCTTCGCCACCCTGATGCTGTCCCAGGGTGTGCCGATGATCAGCCACGGGGACGAGTTCGCCCGCACGCAGGGCGGCAACAACAACGCCTACTGCCAGGACAACGAGGTCTCCTGGCTCCGGTGGCCGCAGGTCCCGGAAGGGGACTCGCCGCAGGGGGCGTCCCCGGAGGGGGACCTGCTGGAGTTCGTCCGCGCGATGGTGTGGCTGCGCCGGGACCACCCGGTCTTCCGGCGGCGGCGCTTCTTCCACGGGCGTCCGGTGGAGGGCACCCACGACGAGCTGTCCGACATCGCCTGGTTCACCCCCGAGGGCAGCGAGATGACCCAGCAGGACTGGGACTCGGTGCCGGCGTCCGCGCTGACCGTGTTCCTGAACGGCAACGCCATCTCCGAGCCCGGTCCGCGCGGGGAGCGGATCGCCGACGACTCCTTCCTGCTGATGTTCAACGCCTCCCCCGAGCCGCTGGACTTCCAGGTGCCGGTCGACCACGGCCGGCAGTGGCAGGTGGTCGTCGACACGGCCCGCCCGGACGGGGTGCCGCCGGGCACGGGCCCGAAGGTGGCGGCCGGCGACCGCATCACCCTGCCGGACCGCAGCCTGACCGTGCTGCAGCGGCCCGCCTAGGCCGGCCGGGGGGCGTGCACGCTCCGGCGTGCGCCCCCCGCGTGCGGAGGGGATGACACGAAATCCGGTGCGCTGGGTACGTAGGGTTCCATGACTGCTGCGCGACCCGGACCCGAGGTACCCACCGCCACCTACCGCCTGCAACTCCAGCCCTCGTTCCCGTTCGCCGCCGCCGCCGCGGCGGTCCCCTACCTGGCGTCGCTGGGCGTCTCGCACCTGCACCTGTCCCCCGTCCTCGAGTCCGTCCCGGGGTCCGCGCACGGCTACGACGTCGTGGACCACACGCGGGTGCGCGAGGAGCTGGGCGGCGAGGACGGGCTGCGCGCGCTGGCCCGGACCGCACGGGAGCACGGCCTCGGCCTGGTGGTGGACATCGTCCCGAACCACATGGCCATGGCGCCCCGGTACAACCGGGCCCTGTGGGAGGTGCTGCGCGAGGGGCCCGAATCGCCGTACGCGCGCTGGTTCGACATCGACTGGGAGGCGCAGGACGGCAGGGTGCTGCTGCCGGTGCTCGGCGGCCCGGTCGGCTCCGAGCTGGACCGGCTGGTGGTGGACGGGGACGTGCTGCGCTACCACGACCACGCCTTCCCGCTGCGCGAGGGCACCGCGGGCCTCCCGCTGCCCCGGCTGCTGGACGCGCAGTGGTACCGCCCGGTGTGGTGGCGGCTGGCCCGCACCGAGCTGAACTACCGGCGCTTCTTCAGCATCTCCGAGCTGATCGGAGTGCGCGTGGAGGACCCGGAGGTGTTCGGCGCCACCCACGCCAAGATCCTCCAGCTGCTCCACGAGGGCGTGGTCGACGGGCTGCGCGTCGACCACCCCGACGGGCTCGCGGACCCGGGCGGCTATCTGCGGCGGCTGAACGAGGCGACCGGCGGGCGCTGGACCGTCGTGGAGAAGATCCTCGCCGACGGCGAGCACTTGCCCGCCGACTGGCCGGTGGCGGGCACCACGGGCTACGACGCCCTGCGCCACGTCGACGGCCTGTTCACCGACCGCACCGGGGCCTACGAGCTGCTCGGGCGCTACCGGGCGTTCGCGGCGCCGCAGACCGACCGGGGCGGCAACTGGGACGCCACCGTCCGGCGCGCCGCCTACAAGGTGCTCACGCACGAGCTGGCCACCGAGACCGACCGGCTCACCCGGGTGGCCGCCCGGCTGTGCGCCGCCTCGCCGGACCCCTCGCTGCGCGACCGTGCGCCGTGGGCGCTGCGCACGGCCGTGGAGGAGCTGCTGGTGCGGATGCGGGTCTACCGGCCCTACGGCTGCGAGGACGCCTCCGCCGTCATCACCGAGCAGGCCGCCGAGGAGGCCCGGCTGGCCTTCGTGGTGCCCGAGGAGGCGGACGCCGTCGGCATCGTGCGGCGGCTCCTCGTCGGGGAGCCGGGCGACGCCTCGGCGCCGGACCACGCCGACCGGGTCGAGTTCCGCACCCGGTTCGCCCAGACCGCCTCGGCGCTGCGCGCCAAGGCCGTGGAGGACACCGCGTTCTACCGCTACGTGCCGCTGCTGTCGGCGGCCGAGGTGGGCGGCGACCCGGGCTCGCCCGGGGTGTACCCGGAGGACTTCCACGCGTACTGCGCGCGCGTGCAGCGCGACTGGCCCGCCACCGGCACCGTCGTCACCACCCACGACACCAAGCGCAGCGCGGACGTGCGCGCCGCGCTGGCCGTGCTCACCGAGTGCCCGGACCGCTGGGCGAAGGTGCTCGCGGAGGTGTCCCGGGCCGAGGCGGGCGCCCCGGACGGACAGCTCGCCTGGGCGGCCTGGCAGACCGTGTTCGGGCTCGGCCCGGCGGAGGAGGAACGGGTCCGGCAGGCGCTGCTCAAGCACGTCCGCGAGGCGGGGATGTACACGAGCTGGACCGAGCAGGAGCCGTCGTACGAGGAGGCTGTGGCCGCCTTCCTCACGGCGGGACCGTGCGGGCCGCCCGGCGAGCGGGTGGCCGCCCTGCGCAAGTCGCTGGAGCCGCACATCCGGGCGAACGTCCTGGGCACCGCGCTGGTCCAGCTCACGATGCCGGGGGTGCCGGACGTGTACCAGGGCACGGAGAGCGAGTACCGGGCGCTGGTCGACCCCGACAACCGGCGGCCGGTGCCGTTCCCGCCGCCGGTGCCGGGCGAGAAGGACGCGCTGACGGCGGCGGCGCTGCGGCTGCGCGCCCGCCGGCCCGGCGCGTTCGGCACGGCGGCGGCCTACGCCCCGCTGGCGGCGGACGGGCCCGCGGCGGAGCACTGCCTGGCGTTCACTCGTTCGGGTGAGGTGGTCACGGCGGTGACCCGGCTGTCGCTGCGGCTGGCTGAGTCGGGCGGCTGGCGGGACACCCGGCTTGAGCTGCCGCCCGGGCGGTGGGCGGACGCGCTGACCCCGGGACGGGAGTTCACCGGGCACGCGCGCGTGGCGGACCTCCTCGACCGGTTCCCGGTGGCCCTGCTGGAGCGGTCGGGCGAGGGCTGAGGCCCTCCGGTGGGGGTGTCCGGGCGCCCGCGTGCGGCCACCGGCGACGTTCTTGACAGTTCCCCCGTGCCGTGCGGCACTGGGAGGGCGAAGCCGGTTGGACAAGTCGGGGGTGAGTCTCCTGCCGGAGTTGCGCTATCCCAGCGTTCCCCAATTGGTCGCCTCCGCCCGGGCGCTGGCCGCCACGGAGCCCCGGCTGTGCGCGCTCAGGCAGGTGGGCGCCTCGCGGGCCGGCCGGCCCCTGCACCTGCTGTCGGTGGGACACGCCCGCCGGGCGGTGCTGGTGGTGGCCGGCGCGCACGCCAACGAGCCCACCGGCGGCAGCACCCTGCGGGCGCTGGCCGAACGGGTGCTGGCCGCGCCGGAGTTGCGGGCGGACACCTCCTGGCACTTCCTGCTCTGCGCGGATCCGGACGGCGCCAGCCTGCACGTGACCCCGGCGCCGCGCAGCCTGCTCGACTACCACAGGGGCTTCTACCGGCCCACGGGCGCCGAGCAGCCCGAGTGGTCGCCCGCGGTGCTGCCGCCGGACCGGCTGCCGCCCGAGACGCGGGCCCTGACCGGAGTGATCGACGAGCTGCGCCCCTACCTCCAGGCGACGCTGCACGGCACCGATCTGGGCGGCAGCTGGGTGCAGTTGACGAGGGACGTGCCCGGACTCGCCGAGCCGTTCGCCAAGTCGGCGGCCGAGCTGCACATACCGGTGGAGACGGGCGCCTCGGACGCGGCGGGCTGGCCGGCCTCGGGGCCCGGGGTGCATGTGATGCCCGGCCCCGGGAGCGGTGTCGCCTACCCGAGCCTGCCGGACGACGCCCGGCACAGCACCTGGTACCACGCGCACCGCTACGGCGGTCTGACCGCCGTGGTGGAGGTGCCGATGTGGGCGAGCGACCTGGTGGGCGACCCGGCGCCGCACCCGGCGCCGGCCGCGGCGATGCGGCGGCTGGCGGCACGGCTGCTGCGGGACGCGCTGGAGATCGAGCGGGTGTTCGAGGACGCGCTGCCCCGGCTGCGGGACACCGACGGGCCGCTGCTGCGGGCCGCGCGCTGGGTGCTGGAGCTGATGCCGGGGCTGGCGGCCGACTGGGTCCAGACCCGGCCGGCCGGCACGACGATGGCCTACGTCGGCAGTGTGGACGCCTTCGGGCGGCGGCTGCCGCTGCGGGCGGCCGCGATGCTGCTGCGGGTGCTGCGGCAGACGGACGACCGGGCGGCGCCCGTCCTGGAGCGGCTCGTCGCCTGCTGGTGCGAGGCCTACGCGGCGCGCTTCCAGGCCCGCTGGGTGCCGTTGGCGCATCAGGTGGAGCACCAGTCGCGGACAGTTCTGGTGGCGGCCCGGCAGGCCCGGGAGCGGGCCGGGTGAGGCACCGCCCGGGCGCGGGCGGGCTGAGGCACCGCCCGGGCGCGGGCGGGGGCGTGCGGGCCGGACCGCGCCCCGGCGGTCCGCCGGACGGGTTGCCGTCCGGGTCAGCCGTCCAGGGCGAAGACCGCACCCGTGCGCGCGTTCATGACGCACATGCTGGTGTAGGTCTCCTGGAACTGCACAGGCCGCCCCTTCCACTCCCCGTGCGCCCGGGCGGTCACCGGGGCGAAGATCATCGGGCAGAACACGTTCTTCTGCGGGATGCGCGCGATGTCCCCGCCGGCGGCGGCCAGTTCGGCACAGGCGTCGGCCGCGTGCGGGTGCCCCTGGGGCGGGTCGCACAGCAGCAGGGTGCCGTGGGAGTCGAGGGACGGGCTCTCGCCGCGGGTGACGGTGAGGTGGAGCCAGTCGCCGGGCGGTGTGGCGCGGGAGGCGGCCTGGGCCGGTCCCGCGGCGATGAGGCATGCGGCGGCCAGCACGGCGGCGGCCGCCGCGGTCGCTCGGGTGATGTACGTCATGTCAGGTGCATCGGCACGGCGGCCGGTGTTCCCCACCCCCCTCACCCGAACGGAACCGCGCGGGCGGACGACGCGGGCGGGGGCCGGTCAGGCCTCCCGGTGCGCCGCCAGGCGGAACGCGGTCCGGCCGAAGGCGACCTGGTCGCCCTCGCGGACCACGACGGCGCCGACCACCCGGCGGCCGTTGACGGTGGTGCCGTTGGTGGAGCCGAGGTCGCGGAGGATCCACACCCCGCCCTGGTGGCGCAGCTCGGCGTGCACCCGGGAGACGGTGTCGTGGTTCAGGCGCAGCCCGTTCGCGGGATCGCGGCCTATGCGCAGCGGGTGGCCGCCCGCCGGGTGCGGCAGCAGCAGCTTGGGCAGCCGCTCGGCCTGCCAGGCCCGGCGCAGCCGTACGGTGAAGCCGGAGACGGCCTCGACGGTGCCGAACAGCGCGCGCGAGAAGCGGTTCTCGGTGGGCAGGTCGGCGGTGAGGGCGGCGAGTTCGTCCGCGCCCCGGGCGGCGAGCGCCAGTTCCATGCGGCGCACGAAGGTGTCGTGCGACAGGCGGCCCATGGCGGCGCCGTCCCGCAGCACCCGCAGCGCCTTGTCGCGCTCCGCGTCGGACAGCCGCGCGGGCTGCAGGGGGAACTCGAAGGACGACGTCACGCTGGTGATTGTCAGGGGTGTGAACCCCCGGTGTCCAGAATCGGGGAAAACGGTGCCGAGGCACGCGTACCCGCGCGACACCCGCCGGGAAAGCCCTGATTCGAAAGCGGATTGATCGCTTTAGCGGCACGATGGACGCACTCCATCACGGTGAGCAGACGAAGGGGAACCGTCCGTGCAGTTCGAGGTGTGGGCACCGCAGGCAGACCGTGTGACGCTCCATTGCGACGGCGCGACAGGCGCGTTGGAGCGCGATCCGCAGCGGGCCGGCTGGTGGTCGGGGCAGGCGAGGGCCCGGGACGGCTCGCGGTACGGGTTCGCGCTGGACGACGGTCCGGTGCTGCCCGACCCGCGCTCGCGCCGGCAACCGGACGGCCCGGACGGTCTGAGCGCGGTCGTCGACCACGGACGGTACGCGTGGCGTGCCGCGTGGGCGGGGCGGGGGCTGCCGGGGGCGGTCCTCTACGAGCTGCACGTGGGCACGTTCACCCGCGAGGGCACCCTGGACGCGGCCGCGGCCCGGCTGGAGCACCTGGTGGAACTGGGCGTCAGTCATGTGGAGTTGATGCCCCTGTGCCCGTTCCCGGGGCGGCACGGCTGGGGGTACGAGGGGGTGTCGCTGTGGGCGGTGCACGAGCCGTACGGCGGCCCGGAGGCGCTGAAGCGGTTCGTGGACCGGGCGCACGAACTCGGTCTGGCCGTGGTCCTGGACGTCGTGCACAACCACCTGGGCCCGTCCGGCAACTACCTGCCGCTGTTCGGGCCGTACTTCACCGACACGCACCACACGCCGTGGGGCTCGGCGGTGAACCTCGACGCGCCCGGCTCGGACGAGGTGCGCGCGTTCCTGGTGGGCAGCGCGCTGGCGTGGCTGCGGGACTACCGGATCGACGGGCTCCGGCTGGACGCCGTGCACGCGCTGCACGACACGCGCGCGCGGCACTTCCTGGAGGAGCTGTCCGCCGCCGTCGACGGCCTCGCGGACGAGCTGGGCCGCCCGCTGTCGCTGATCGCCGAGTCGGACCTGAACGACCCGCGGTTCATCACCCCGCGCACGGAGAACGGCCTCGGGCTGCACGCGCAGTGGAACGACGACTTCCACCACGCCGTGCACACCGCGCTGACCGGTGAGTCCCAGGCCTACTACGCCGACTTCGCGCGGGACCCCTTCGCGGCGCTCGCCAAGACGCTCACCGGCGGATACTTCCACGACGGGACGTACTCGAGCTTCCGCGGGCGGGTCCACGGCCGGCCGCTGGACCGCGCCCGGGTGGCCGGGCACCGGCTGCTGGGCTACAGCCAGACCCACGACCAGATCGGCAACCGGGCCCAGGGGGACCGGCTTGCCGCCCGCCTCTCCCCCGGCCTGCTGGCCTGCGCGGCCGCCCTCACGCTGACCGCGCCGTTCACGCCGATGCTGTTCATGGGCGAGGAGTGGGCGGCGGGCACCCCCTGGCAGTTCTTCACCGACCACACGGACCCGGAGCTGGCCGAGGCGGTACGCCGGGGCAGGCGCCGGGAGTTCGCGCAGCACGGCTGGGCCGAGGAGGACGTGCCGGACCCGCAGGACCCGGCGACCCGGGAGCGGTCCTGCCTCGACTGGTCGGAGCCGGACCGCGAATCCCACGCGCGCGTGCTCGCCTGGTACCGGCGGCTGATCGCGCTGCGCCGGGAGCAGCCGGACCTGACCGACCCCGACCTCGCCGACACCAAGGTGGCCCACGACGCCGAGGCCCGCTGGCTGGCGTTCCGGCGCGGGGACGTCCGGGTGGCGGTGAACCTGGGCAAGGAGCCGGCCGCGATACCGCTGGGCACCGGCCGGGTGGAGGTCCTCGCCGCGTGGGACCCGGTCCGGGCCCCGGGCCCGGACGGGCTGCTGCAGGTGCCCGGCGAGTCGTGCGTGGTGCTGATCCAGCCCTGAGGCCGGGGCTACGACGCGGTGCCGTCGTCCTTGAACTCGGTCACCCGCTCCAGCAGGATCGGCTCCCAGGCGCGCCGCAGCCGGCTGCGCAGCAGGGGCAGGTCGCCGGGGGCGCGGCCCTGCAGGTGGCCGGCGAGCCGCAGGACGGTGTCGCAGCGGGCGAGCCACAGGCCCCGCAGACAGGGATGGGGGCCGTAGCCGGCGAGGGTGGCGGCGCGCACGGCGGCCGGGGCGCCGACGGCCACGGCGAGCCCGGCGATGTCCTCGGCGGGGTCGCCGAGAACCGCCTCGGTCCAGTCCAGGACGCCGCGCACCCGGCCGTCGGCGCTGACCACCACGTGCTCGCCGACGAGGCCGTGGTGGGTCAGCACCTCGGTGCCGTGCCGTGCGGCGAGCTGGGCGGCGCCGGGCGGGGTGAGGTGGAGCCGGGTGGCGTCGAACTCGTCGGCGGCGGCGAGCCGCGCGGCCGCCCGCACGGCCATGCGGCGCAGCGCGTCCAGCGAGCGCGGGGCGCCGCGCGGCACCCCGAGCGCCTCGGCCCGCCGTACCGGCACCTCGCGCAGGCCGCCGAGCAGCCCGGCGAGGTCGGCCTCGCCGACGGCGGAGACGTCGTGCTCGTCGGCGGTGCCGCCGGGCACCACCGTGTCGAGGGTGTAGGCGAGGCCGGGCGCCCAGTCGCCGTGGGCGACGCTGACCGGAACGGTGACCGGCACGTGCGGGCGGACCAGGTCGCGCAGGCGCAGTTCCCGGCGGCGGCGCTCGGTGGCCTCCCGGTCGGGGGCGAGGCGCAGCACGTGGCGGGTGCCGACCCACCAGGTGTGCTCGTGGCCTTCGCCGACGGGACGGACGTCCGGTCCCCCGGTCATGTCGCCGTCCCCGCCGTCGCTGTCGTGGAGCAGTGAACGGACCAGTCGGCGGACGGTGTCCGCGGTGGGTGTGGGTGCCTGGGTCATGGGTCGCGCGCAGCCGTTTCCGATCCGTCGTCGAGGGTGTGTCTCCCGGTGGCCTCAGTCCACCACGACCATCTCGCGGGTGGTGTTGTTGAGGCGCCGGCCGCCGTCCTCGGTCACCGTGACGATGTCCTCGATGCGCACGCCGAAGCGGCCGGGCAGGTAGACGCCGGGCTCCACGGAGAAGCACATGCCGGGCACCAGGGGCTGCTCCTCGCCCTCGATCATGTACGGCGGTTCGTGCGTGGTGACGCCGATGCCGTGCCCGGTGCGGTGGATGAAGTACTCGCCGTACCCGGCGTCGGCGATGACCGCCCGGGCGGCGCGGTCGACCTCCTGGCAGGCCGCCCCCGGCCGCACGGCACGGAAGCCGGCCTCCTGCGCGGCGCGGACGATGTCGTGGACCCGGCGCTCCTCCTCGGTCGGCTCGCCGACGTGCACCGTGCGGGTGGTGTCCGAGCCGTAGCCGTCCTTGAGGCCGCCGAAGTCGAGGACGACCATGTCGCCCCGCTGGATGACGCGGTCGCCGACCTCGTGGTGGGGGTTGGCGCCGTTGGGGCCGGAGCCGACGATGGTGAAGTCGACCTGGGAGTGCCCGAAGCGGCGCAGCAGACCGGCGAGGTCGTGGCCGACGTCGGACTCGCGGCGGCCGGCGAACGGCACGTTCCGGATCTCCTCGAACGCCTGGTCCGCGGCGGCTCCGGCGGCCGCCAGGAGTTCCAGCTCGGCGGCGTCCTTGACGGCGCGCAGCATGGGCAGGGCGTCGGTGAGGGCGGCGTAGGAGGTGCCGGGCAGGATGCGCTGCAGGCCCAGCAGGTGCATCGCCCAGGTGTTGTCGCTGATGCCGAGGCGGCCGTGGTCCTCGAGGAGGCCGGCGGTGACGGCGTACGGGTCCTTGGCGTCGGTCCAGTCGCGCAGGGTGAGCACGGACGCGGCGGGCGCCCGCTCGGCGTCCGGCGCCTCCAGGGCGGGCACGACGAGCACGGGGTCGCGTCCGGGGGTGAGTACCAGCACGGTGAGCCGCTCGGTGACCGCGGTGGGCGTGTAGCCGGTCAGCCAGACCATGTCCGGGCCGGGTGCCACGAGCAGTCCGGCGAGGCCGGCGCCGGCGGCGGAGCGCGTGGCGCGCTCCATGCGGGCCCTGTAGTCGTCGGCGGTGAAGGGCGCGGGCGTACTGCCGGTCATCCGGGCCTCCGAGCGCGGTCGAGGTGACGGTGCGAAGCGGTTCCGGGCAGCATCCTGCCCGGCCGGACCGGGCGGCGCGAGCCGATCGCGAAGTCCGCCTAACGTGCGCCCCGTCAGGTCACCACTCCGGGTGCCGCGGTGAGCCGCTGGTAGCCGCCGCCGCTGTGGCGCACGGTGAGGATGACCGTGGTCCCGGGCCGGGTCCGGGCCACCGCGTGCGCCAGGTCGGCGGCGGTGTCCACGCGCTCGGCGCCGACCCGCAGCAGGACGTCGCCGCGGACCAGACCCGCCGTGTAGCCGGGGCCGGGCACATGGACGCCGGTCACGAGCGCGCCCGCCTTCTCGGCGTCCACGGCCTCCACGCCCAGCGTCGCACCGGTCCGGAAGTCGGCGGGGCCCGGCGGGGCGGAGGTCGCTGGGCGGCCGTCGGGGGCCCGGGCGGCCTGCCGACCGGGCTCCGGGGCGGCCTGCCGGCGCGGCTCGGCCGGCCGGCCCAGGCCGGCCACGGTGGCGCCCACCGTGCCGATGACCGCCCCGCAGAGCAGCAGGACGGTCCCGGCCGGCAGTCCGAGCAGCAGGGTCCTGCGCCGCCGGCCGCGCCGGTTCCCGGCGTGCGGCCGCCTGACGGCGGGGTCCGCCGCGGTGTCCGCCCGCCGCTCCCGGCCGGGCATCGGCTTGGGCCGCAACGCTGTCTGTTCCATGGTTCACTCGCCTCCCGATGGTGCCTACCCGGGGCGCCCGGCCGTGACGAGCCACGAAAGAGTGAGACTGCCCGGCGCGTGGCAGCCTCGGGGACCGGTGCCCGGACGGACCGGTGCCCGGACGTCCGCCCGGCGGGCGCGCGGGCCGCACGGACGGCCGTCCGGACGGTGTGACGGCGGGCCGGGCCGGCGCGCCGTCACACCCGGCCGGTCAGCCCCGGGACAGCGCCGGCACGCCCGGGGCCCGGCCCGGCAGGAAGCCGTGGGCGCGGCGGCCGAGCCACTCGGCCTTGTAACGGTCGACCTCCCGGTGCCAGTTCAGGATGCCCGCCATCCAGTTCTGCAGGTCCAGGACATAGCCGTCCACGGCCGCGCGCGCCTCGCCGGACAGTTCGAAGTCCTCGTAGAGGACCGGCAGTTCGTGTGCGACGACGTGCTCGAACTGCCGCATGCGCTGCGTCGTCAGGTCGTGGACGACGCCGAGCGCGGCCGGGTAGCCGACGCCGAAGAAGTTCTGCACGACGAGCACCGCGTTGTGGATCTCGCCCTCGTACTCGATCTCCTTCTGGTACGAGAAGACGTCGTTGAGGAGGCAGGCGTAGTCGACGGCGGCGTTCTCCAGTGAGCGCACCGGCCCGCTGCGGTAGACCTCGGGCGGGATCACCGGGCCGTGGCCCATGCGGCACAGGCTCAGGGTGAGGTCCGAGCCGAAGGTCGAGCGCCGCATCTCCAGGTAGTCGACCGGGTCGGGAACGCGGTGCTGCGCCTGGTTGGACAGCTCCCACACCCAGCTCTCGGTCATCGCGTCCACCGCCGCCTTGAAGGTGCGCCGCTGGTCGGGCGCCATGGACGCGGTCGTGCGCGCCCACAGGTCGGTCAGAGCGCGCTCCATGGCGCTCGCCGGGACGACGTCGGGTCCGCCCTCGACCGGCATGCACGCGGAGAGCCGGGCCGTGGTCAGCCGGGCTGCGGCCAGGTCCCGGCGGTGGCCGTACACCAGGGGGTAGTAGTCGTCGCCGTAGGTGCCCCAGGCGAGCCACTGGGCGCTGAGGTCGAGGGCCTCCGGGGTGGCGTCCGGATCGAGCCCGGCCGAGCAGAGCGCGAGGTCGTAGGCGGCGAGCTTGTCCTCGTCCCAGACGCCCTCGCCGAGGATGCCCATACGGTGCGACCAGGTCACGAGGTTGCGGCGGGCGGTGTCCAGATGGGGGCTCAGCGCCAGCTCGTACGGCATGTGGAAGTCGGGCAGCAGGGACGGGCCGACCCTCTGGTAGGGCACGTGCGAGTACGCGCGCAGGCGTTCCGCGGCGGCCGCGGCGAGCAGCGCGCCGACGTCGGCGGCGAAGGCGCCGGGGCCGCTCGGCGGCTGCCAGGGGGAGGTGGAGCGGGCGCCCTCGTTCATGTAGCGGCTGGAGCGCAGGTGCCATTCGTGGCCGCCGGACTGCCAGTCCTGCAGGCCCTTGGCGTAGGCGGCGACCGCGGCGACCTCGCCGGGCGTGAGTCCCTTCTCCAGGGCCACGGCGGGCACTTCGGTGAGCGCGGTGTGCTCGAACTGGTGCAGCCGGGAGGTGAGGATGTCGTTGACGGTGTCGGCGGCCTCCTGGGTGGTGCAGCCGAAGAAGGTCTCCAGCACGAGGACGCCGTTGCTGTTCTCGCCCTCGTCCTCGACCTCCCGCTGGTAGGAGAAGAGGTCGTTGCGCAGGTGGACCGCGTCGGAGAAGGTCTCCATGAGCACCCTGAGCGGCCGGGTGCCGGCGACCGCGGCGGGCACCTCGGCGGTGGCGTACTCCACCAGGCCCGCCGACCAGGGGGCGCCGCCCACCTTGCGGCGCATCTCGATGTACTCGACCGGGTTGGCGATCCGCCCCTCGTTGATGTTGGACAGCTCCCACAGGGACTCGTTGAGCAGGTGCTCGGTGGCCACGGAGAAGCGCCGGCGCCAGTCGACGGACATCGACGGAACCGTGCGCCGCCACAGGTCCGCCAGGCCCGCCTCGACCGGGTTCTCCGGCTCCGGCACGGGCGCGGCCGGGTCGAGCGGCATGAACAGGGGCAGGCGGTCCAGGTGGGCCTTGCCGGCGACGCGGTCCTGGGTGCGTTTGTACATGTCCAGGAAGTGGTCGTCGAAGAAGAACACCCACACGTACCAGTCGGTGACCAGCGAGAGGGCCGGTCCGTCGCAGTCGGGGTGGGTGTAGGCGCACAGGAGCCCGTAGTCGTGCGCCTCCAGGTCGGCCTGGTCCCAGACCCCGGAGCCCTCCAGCATGCCCATCTCGCGCGCCCACCCGGTCGAGTGGGCGCGTGCCTCGTCGAGGTGCGGGTTGAGCCGCGCCGGATACGGCATGTAGAAGTGCGGGAGTTCGAACGGCTGCGTCATGGCGGGGCCCTACCCGGCGCCCGTGGGGGCCATCCGGGATGCGGCGCATGATCACACCATCGCGTGAAATGCCATGGAAGGGGGCAACTGGCGCGGACGGCGGTGGTGTTGGCCTCCCCGGTCCCGGTGTGCGCCGTCGCGCCCGCCGGCGCTCTTGCCGGACGCCCGCGCGCGGGCCACGGTAGGAGCGTGACCACCTTGCCGCGAGCGGACGGGGGCGGGCCGGCGTGAGCGTGCGCGAGGCCCCGGTGCCCGACGTCTTCGACCCGCGCCGGTACGCCGACGGGGTGCCGTACGCCGACTACCGGGTGCTGCGCGACCACCACCCGGTGGCCTGGCAGGAGGAGCCCGAGGTGCTGGGCTGGCCGGCCGGTCCCGGCTTCTGGGCGGTGACCCGGCACGCCGACGTGGTGCGCGTGCTCAAGGACGCGGCGGTCTTCTCCTCGCACCTCGGCGCCACCCAGATCCGGGACCCCGACCCGGAGGACCTGCCGTTCATCCGGGGCATGATGCTCAACCAGGACCCCCCGGACCACGGCCGGCTGCGGCGCCTGGTGAGCCGGGCGTTCACGCCGGGCCGCGTCGGCCGGTTCGCGGCGGTCGCGCGTGAGCGGGCGCGCACGCTGCTCGCGCGGGCGGCCGGGGAGGCGCGCTCGGGCGACGGCACGGTCGACCTGGTGGCCGCCGTCACCGACGAGTACGCGCTGCTCAACCTGGCCGACCTGCTGGGCGTTCCGGAGGGCGACCGGGGCCTGCTGCTGCACTGGACGCGGCGGGTCATCGGCTACCAGGACCCGGACGAGGCCGCCGCCCCGGTGCTGGACGGCACGGGCCGGCCGGTGAACCCGCGGTCACCGGCCTCGCTGCGGGACATGTTCGCCTACGCCCGTCAACTGGCCGCGCACAAGCGGCGGTTCCCCGCCGACGACATCCTGACGACCCTCGCGCACGACGAGGGTCTCGCCGGGGCCGAGCTGGAGATGTTCTTCTTCCTGCTCACCGTCGCGGGCAACGACACCGTGCGCGGCGCGGCCCCCGGCGGGCTGCTGGCGCTGCTGGAGCACCCGGACGCCTACCGGCGGCTGCGCGCCGGGGAGGTGGAACTCGGTCCGGCGGTCGAGGAGCTGCTGCGCTGGCACCCGCCCGTGCTGACCTTCCGGCGGACGGCCGCGCGGGACACCGAGCTGGCGGGCCGCCGGATCCGCGGGGGCGACAAGGTGGTGGTGTTCCACGCCTCCGCCAACCGCGACGAGCGGGTCTTCGCCGACGCCGGGCGGCTGGACCTGGCCCGGACACCCAATCCGCACGTCTCCTTCGGGGCCGGCCCGCACGTCTGCCTGGGCGCCCACTTCGCCCGCCTGCAACTGCGGGTGCTGCACGAGGAGGTGCTGCGCGCACTGCCGTGCCCGCGGCCGGCCGGCCCGGCCCGGCGGCTGGTGTCCAACTTCATCAACGGCGTCAAGTCACTGCCGGTGCGCCTGGCCTGAGGTGCTCACCTGGATCAGCGCGTGGGTGCCTGCGGTGCGCCAGCGCTGCCCCTCGGCGGCGACCAGGGCCGCCTCGGCGGCCTCGGTGAGACCGGTGATCACGTCGGACTTCAGGGTCCGCAGGGCGGCGACCGGTCCGGGGAAGCCGGCGGTCACGTCCTGGAAGGAGGTGGTGGGCGGCCACCGCCGGTCGCCCACCAGGCGCCGGTAGTTGAGGTCGCCCTTGACGACGGTCAGGGCGGCCCGGCCGAACTCGGCCCGCAGGTCGTCCGGCAGGTCCGCGAACGGCAGCGGGGCGGCGGCGAAGGGGTGGGCGCGTACCGTGACCCGTCCGTCGGCCATCGCCGTCCAGAGCAGCCGCCCGTACTCCCCCGCCGCTCCGGGCGCCGCGACGAGCCGCCGCAGGGCGTCGACCACGTCGGCGGTGGTGGCGTCGGAGACGTAGTAGGGGTACGGCTTGACGTGGAGCACCGCCCGGCCGATCCGGCGCGCGCCGAGCAGGTGGGCGACGAGCAGCAGGTCGGGGACGAGTTCGCGGCCCGCGTTGTCGGCGACCAGGCAGAGCGTGCCGGTGCCGGAGGGCGGCAGCAGTGACCAGAGGGTCCCGCTGTCGTCGGCGACCAGGGCGGGCGCCGGTCCGGCGGTCTCGGCACCGCCGGCGGAGAGCCGGAAGCCGAGGTCGGCGCGGTTGCCCCAGAGCGAGCCGTGCAGCAGGGCGTGGGCCCGGTCCGGCTCCGGCCGGTCGCGGAGCGCGTCGAGCGCGGCCAGTTCCTCACCGGTCTCCGGGGCGTCGAGTTCGGCGCGCTTGAACGGGCGGAAGGGGTCGACGCCCTGCCAAGCGCCGGGACCGAAGTAGCCGACGGCTTCGAGCAGCAGGCGGTAGAAGTAGCTCTCGGACCACAGCCACGGCACGTCGAACCAGGACCGTCCCACGTGGTCGTCCAGACCCCAGGCACGCCACCGCTCCAGGTCGCCCGCGCCCTCGGGCAGCGGTTCGATCACGCCGTCGACGCAGCTCTTCAGCAGGGCGTCCAGCGCCCGGTGCTGCCCGGGACCGTAGGGGAAGGCGTCCCGGACCTGCTGGATGATCGCGGGGTGCCGCTCGGCCAGCACGCTGTGCGGGAAGGAGCCGGGTTCGTTCGCGAGGAGCACGGGCGCGGCGGGTGTCTCGGGCATGCCCGCCACCGTATCCCGCGGGTCAGCCGATCCTGATCTCCCGCTCGAGCTGCGTGGCGAGGGTGAGGTAGCGGGGGCGGCGGTGCACCGGCACCACGCCCCGGATCATGAGGTACCACATCTCGGCCACCCGCCGGGGCAGCCGTCCGACCGGTTCGAGGGCACGGCCGGCGACCCGGGTGCCGATGAAGAAGCAGACGAGGGAGTGCGCGACGACGCCCACGTCTATCTCGGAGTGCACATCGGCCTCGCGGACGGCGCCGGTGAACTTGCGGCCGGCGAACTCCAGCCACTCGTTGAACGGATGCCGCATCGGCGGCCGCACGGGAACGTCCGTGGTGGCGAGGCGCAGTCCGGCGCGCGGCACCGGGTCCTCGACGGCGAGCCGGGCCACGGCGAACGTGGCGCGCATCAGGGACTCCAGCGAGGAGTACCCGCGGCCCTCGACGTCGTCGACCACCTTCTGCGCGGCCCTGGACTGCAGATCCAGGATGGCGTGCGCGAGGTCCTCCTTGGCGGCGAAGTGGAAGTAGAGCGCCCCCTTGGTGACCTTCGCGTGCCCGACGATGTCGCTCAGGCTGGTGCACTCGTAGCCCTGCCGGTCGAACAGGTCGGCGGCGGCGGTGATGATCGTCGCCCGTGTCTGCTCAGCACGTAACTGCCTCGCCATCGAATGACCCCTCCTCGCCGCTCGACCGAACGGGACACGCGGTTTGTTTTGACCCCACGCACACGATAACTCACCTGGCGGCGAAGGGAGTCGACCTGACAGAACTTTGCCGAAGACGGTTCGCGTCCCGTGCGCGCCCCCGGACGGACCTTGCCTTCCGCAAACGTTTTCCGTCGGCAGGCGACTGTTCCGCTACTTGGACGGTTCCCGGAAGCCAAGTGGACGCGGGAGCAAAGGCGTCGGCCGGCCGGCGGCGGGCCGGCCGGTCCGCTGTACCCCCTGGGGGCGGAGCGCGCGCCGAAACAGCCCGAGCGGTCTGTGCTGAACGCGGCCGGGCCGTCTCCCGTACTGGACGCGGCAGACCTCGTTCCCGCGCCCGCCGAGGAGAGCTCCCCGATGACCCGGATGACCGCCCGCCTGAGCGTCACGGCGGCCGCCGCGGCGGCCCCGCTCCTGCTGCTGCCGTGGGTGGCGGGATCCGCCCAGGCGCACGGTGCCCCCACGGACCCGGTCAGCCGGGTGTACGCATGCTCCCCCGAGGGCGGTGCCGCGAACCGGTCCGCGGCGTGCCGGGCGGCGGTCGCCGCGAACGGCGGCCCGTTCACCGCGTGGGACGACCTGCGCGTGGCGGGCGTGGCCGGCCGGGACCGGCAGGTGATCCCCGACGGCAGGCTGTGCAGCGGGAACCTGCCCGCCTACCGGGGGCTCGACCTGGCCAGGCCGGACTGGCCGGCGACCCGGCTGGCCCCGGGCGGCCGGCTGACGATGACGTACGCCTCGACGATCGCGCACACCGGGACCTTCCGGCTGTACCTGACCCGGCCCGGATACGACCCGCTGAAGCCGCTGACCTGGTCCGATCTACCCTCGCGCCCCTTCGCGGAGGTCAAGGACCCACCGCTGACGAACGGGGCGTACCACCTCCGGGCCACCCTGCCGAAGGACCGGACGGGGCGTCAGGTGCTCTACACGGTCTGGCAGAACAGCAGCACTCCGGACACCTACTACTCGTGCTCCGACGTGGTCTTCGCGCGGCGGGCCGGCGCGGCGGCGGCCACCCGGACGGCCACGGCCGTCCCGCACCCGCCGGCGAGCGCGCGGCCCGACCGGACGCCGGCCGACCGGCCCTCGGCCCCGGCCCCGGCCCCGGCGTCCGCTCACGCCGGAGCCCCGGGCGGCACACCGCCGGCCGACGCGGGTGACGGCACGCCGGTGGCCGAGGCGACCCGCGCGGACGCGGGCCCCTCGGCTCCGTTGGTGGCGGGCGGCGCCGCCGCGGTGCTGCTGCTCGTCGTGGGCGCGGTGCTGGTCCCGCGGCTACGGCGGCGCTGAACGCCCGCCGGGCGGGCCTCAGTTCACGTACACCCGGGTGCCGGCGTCGGTGACGGGGGCGTACTTGGCGGTGAAGTACCCGTTGGCGAAGCACAGGGTCGAGCCGGAGAACTTGGTGAACTGCTGGTTGGTGAAGGAGATGCTGCTGTCGGTGTTGCCGGCCGTGCCGGTCAGGCTCGCCGCCCGGTAGACGCAGGTGACGGTGCCGAGCAGGGTGTTCAGCTTGACCGTGGTCTGGATGGTGGTGCCGCTGGGCGGGGTGACGGTGAGGGCGCCGGCCGAGGTGACCGTCGCGGTGTAGGGCAGGTTGTCGATCACGATGCTGCTGACGCCGAGCACGCCGGTGACGTTGCTGGTGCAGCTGCTCGCGTCGAAGGTGTGCCCGGTGACCGACTCGGTGGCCGTGCCGGGGGCGGCCGGGTTGCTGGTGACCTCGGCGGTGAACTGGGAGGTCTTGCAGCTCACGCCGCTGGTGCCGGTCGCGCTGGAGTACAGGGTGGCGGTGGTGCCGGAGGCCAGCGGCGCGGTCAGGGTGTCGCCGACCCCGACGGCGGTGCCGCCGACGCTGTCCTTGGTCAGGACGGCGCCGGCCGCCGCCGAGGACGGGACGGCGGTGGCGACGGTGAGCGCGGTGGCTGCTCCGGCTAAGGCGAGGAGGGTGCGCGTACGCATGCGGGTGCCTCTCTTCTCGGGTGGGGGTGAGGTGGGGCGGGGGTGGGGGGTTGGGGTGCCGTCGGTGGGTTGGGGGGCGGGCGGCTTGCCGGGGCGTGACGCCCCTGCGGTCGGCCGCCGTTGCCGGTCCGTGACGCCTTCTCCGTACGTGACGGACCGGCAGCGGCGGCCGGCCGGTGGAACCGGCGCGGGGCCGGGGGGAAGCGGCCTGCCGGCCGGACCGGACGGCGAACACCCGGACACGGCGGGGCAGGACGGGGCGGGGCGCGAAGGGTGGTGGTGCGTACCGTGCCCGGCGCGGTGCCGGACGGAGCGGTGCATCGGAAGGGCCGGGAAAGCGGCCGACGCCGCTCGGCGGATCCGGCGCCACGGATCCAGGGGAGATCAGGCAGAGTTGTAGACCTGATGAACCGTCAACGTCAAGGCCCGCAACGGCAGTTGCCGGTCCATCGCGACGCCGACACCCTATTTTCACAACTCCCTTGACCCTTCAAAGTAACCGGCGGTAACTTCCGAGAAGGCTACTGACGCGTAACGAGAGAGCCCTTGCATCCGCCGGGAGTGCGAGGAGGCGTGCGCGCGACAGCCCGGTCCGCGCCAGGACACCGCACCACTGGAGCCCGATCCGCATCGATCCACGCCCATGGGAGCAGACATGGCCTCGTCACCGGACTTCTCGTCCGCCGGCAGCACCCCCGAGTACGACGCAAGCGGTTCCCCCGAGGCGCCCGGCGCCTCCGGGCGGGGGCGGGTCAGGGCACGCCGGGCCGCGATGATGGCGGTGCCGGCCACTCTGGTCGCCGCAGGCCTCGCGGTCCTGACCGCGCAGGGTGCGCTGGGCGTGCAGTTCGCCATCTCCGGCATGCCGTTCGTGGTCACCGCGGACAAGCTCGAGGGCACCGGATTCGAGCAGTTCGGCGCGCTGGACAACATGATCGAGGACAGCCCGAACCAGGGGGACACGGGCGGCCAGGAGCTGGTCGTCACCTCGGTGGTGAAGGACGGCACCCTGACCAACCTCTGCCAGAGCGTCGACCTCGGCGGCATCCAGCTCGTCCTCACGGCCGGCGGCGGCGCCAAGCCGGTCAGCGTGTCCGACCTGGCCATCGACTCCGACGACATCAAGGGCAACGCCACGTTCAACGGCATCGAGATCGGCCGGGACGCCAGCACCTTCGACAAGGCGGACGTCCAGGGCCCCAAGGGCGTCTACGGCCAGCAGGCCGACAAGGTCGTCATCACCGGCCTCTACCAGCACAACTACGCGGCCACCGCCGCCGTGTTCAAGCTGCCGAACCTGCACATGCGGTTCGACGGCGACGGCTGCCCCCGGTGAACCGCTTCCGGCGGTGGAGGGGGCGCCGGCCGTTCGCGGGCGGCCTGCTGCTGGTGCTGGGCGGTGCCGAGATCCTGGTGACCATGAAGGCGCCGCTGCCGGTGATCCTGCACACCGGCATGCAGGGCCTGGCGGGCTATCTGCTGCCGGCACTGATGATCATCTGCGGGCTGCTGATCCTCTTCAGCCCGGGCCAGCGCCTCTTCTACTCCCTGACCGGGATCCTGCTGTCCCTGGGGACCTGGCTCACCTCGAACCTGGGCGGCTTCCTCGTCGGCCTGCTCCTCGGCGCCGTCGGCAGTTGCCTCACCTTCGGCTGGCTGCCCGACCAGCCGCCCCGGGTGAGCCGCCGCCTGCGCCGTGCGCGGGCACGGGCGGCGGCGGCCCAGGACACCGGCGAACCGGTGCGGACTTCCGGGGAACCCGTCTAGCGTGCGGGGGCCCGGCGTCCGGGGTCAGCTCAGGCCGGCCGAGTCCAGCCAGGCCTTGGCCACGTCCAGCGGGTCCTTCTTCTGCGACTGCACCTGGGTGTCCAGATCCAGCAGCGTGGCCGTGTCCAGCTTGGCGGAGACGGCGTTCAGCGCGTCGGCGCCCTTCTGCGACAGCGCGCCCTTGCGTACGAGCGGCTGGACGTTCTGGAAGCCGAAGAGGTTCTCCGGATCCTGCAGGACGACGAACTTCTCCTTGGAGATGGTCGGGTCCGTGGTGAAGATGTCCGCGACCTGCACGGCGTTCTTCTTCAGCGCCGCCTGGGTGAGCGGGCCTCCCGCGTCCAGCGCCTTGAAGGACTTGAACTCGAGCCCGTAGACGGACTTGAGGCCGACCAGCCCCTGCCGGCGGGTCTGGAACTCCGGCGCGGCGCCGATGACCAGGTCCTTCGCCACGTCCTTCAGGTCGGCGATCGACGACTTCCCGTCGAGCCCGTACTTCTTGGCGGTGGCCGCGTTGACCGTGACCGAGTCCTTGGTCTCGGCGGGCGAGGGCTTCAGCAGCGTCAGCTTCGAGTGCAGCTTGGCCTCGATGGCCGACGTGGTCGCCTCCAGCGTCTTCGGGGCGGCCTTCTGGTCCAGGTAGGCGAGCAGCGCGCCGTTGTACTCGGGCAGCACGGTGACGGAGCCGTTCTTGAGCAGACCGTAGGTGGTCTCCCGGCTGCCGATGTTCGGCTTGTAAGTGACCTTGATGCCCTTGGCCTTGAGTGCCTCGCCGTAGATGTCCGCGAGCAGGATGCTCTCGGCGAAATTGTTGGATCCGACGACGACGCTGTCGCCACTCGCGTTGCCGTCCGTCAGGGGATTGTCGGCCTTGCCGCCGGAGGAGTTGCATCCCGCCAGCAGCGCCGTCGCCGCCGCGAGGGCGACGACGGCCGCGCCTCGGTTCCTCCGGATGGACCTGCTGATGCGGTTGGTGGAAGTCACCCACCGATCCAATCCAGCCGGTTCGCACCCAGTCAAGCGATCCCGGGTCACCGATTGGCTTCGATCCGCGACCGCCCGGCGGCGCGAGGTGACGGGCCGTCGGCTCAGCCGCTCCTGCGCACCCCCGGCGAGACCGCGATCCGGGACACGCCCCAGAACACCCCCAGGGTCGCCAGCGCCATCCCGACGACCAGGGTGGCGCCGCCCACCACCTTCTCGTAGTCCCTCTGCGCGAGGCCGTCGATGATGTACCGGCCCAGGCCGCCGAAGCTGACGTAGGCGGCGATGGTGGCCGTGGAGACGACCTGGATCGCCGCCGTCCGCAGGCCGCTGAGGATCAGCGGCAGCGCCACCGGGAGTTCCACCTGGAACAGGATGCGCGCCTCGGCCATCCCCATGCCCCGCGCGGCGTCCACCGGGGGCGGGTCGACGGAGCGCACCGCCTCGTAGGAGGTGACGAGGATCGGCGGGACGGCGAGCGCCACCAGCGGGATCATCACCGGCAGCAGACCGAACCCGAACCAGGTGAACATCAGCACCAGCAGGCCGAAGGTGGGCAGCGCCCGGGCCGCGGTGGCGATGGACGCGAGGGCGTTGCCGCCCCGCCCGTGGTGGCCCGTGACCAGGCCGACGGGCAGCCCGATCGCGGCGGCGACCCCGACGGCCTCCAGGCAGTACAGGATGTGCTCGCCGACCCGGGTGGGGATGCCGTCCTGGCCGTGCCAGTGGGCGGGGTCGCCGAAGAAGGCGTGGGCGAAGTCGAGTACGTTCACCGGGCGGCGCCCTTCCGCGGCATCCAGGGGGTCAGCAGGTTACGGACCAGGACCAGCGCGGCGTCTACGAGGATGCCCAGGACCGCGGTGGTCAGCACGGAGTTCACGGCCAGCGGGGGCCGGTGGTAGATCTGCGCGTCGTTCAGCAGGTTGCCGAGGGCGCCCTGGTTGCCGATCAGCATGCCGATGCTCACCAGGGAGATGCTCGACACGGCCGCGACCCGCAGGCCCGCGAAGATGGCCGGCACGGCGATGGGCAACTGCACCTGGAGATAACGACGTACGGGGCCGAGCCCCATGGCGGTGGCGGCGGCGAGCGTCTCCGGCGGCACCGAGCGGACGCCGTCCACGATCGCGGGCACCAGCACCACCAGGCTGTACACGGCCAGCGGGATCATCACCGTGGTCTCGGTCATGCCGGTGTAGTCGATCAGGAGGACGAAGAACGCCAGCGACGGGACGGCGTAGAGCACGGTGGTCACGCCGAACACGGGGGCGTAAAGCCAGCGGAACCGCACGCAGAGCTGGGCCACCGGCAGCGCCACGAGCAGCCCGGCCAGCACCGGCAGCAGCGCCTCGCGCAGGTGCAGGCCGATCAGGCCGAACCAGCCGTACTGGAGGTCGCTCGGGATGTCGAAGAAGCCGTTCACCGCGCCGCCTTCGCGTCCTGGCGGTCCTTCGTGTGGGCGGCGCGGATCGCCTCGCCGATGACCTCCTGGGACACGACGCCGACGGCGCGGCCGTCGCCGTCCACCGCCACGGCCCAGCCGGACGGCGACAGGACGGCCCCGTCGAGCGCGGTGCGCAGCGAGTCGGCGCCGGGCACGAACGGCCTCCCGGGCGGCAGCAGCCGGTCCCGGTCGATCCGCCCGGCGGTGAGTTCGTCCGGCGCGCCCCAGCCGAGCGGTCTGCCGTCGGAGTCCGTCACGAGGAGGTAGGGGGCGGCGCCGCCGGAGGCCAGCCGCCCGGCGTCCGCGTCGAGCGGGACGACGGGCCCGGTCTGCAGCTCGAGTCCGGCGGAGGAGAAGAAGGACAGCCTGCGGATGCCCCGGTCGGCACCGAGGAAGTCCTCCACGAACGGGTCGGCGGGGGCGGTGAGCAGCTCGGCGGGCGGGGCGAACTGGGCGAGCCTGCCGCCGGTGCGCAGTACGGCGACCGTCGTGCCCAGCTTGATCGCCTCGTCGATGTCATGGGTGACGAAGACGATGGTCTTGCCCAGTTCGTTCTGGATGCGCAGCAGTTCGTCCTGCAGCCCCTTGCGCACGACCGGGTCGACGGCGGAGAAGGGCTCGTCCATCAGCAGCACCGGCGGATCGGCGGCGAGGGCGCGGGCCACGCCGACCCGCTGCTGCTGGCCGCCGGAGAGCTGGTACGGGTAACGCTTGGCGAGCGCGGTGTCGAGCCCGACCCGTTCCATCAGTTCCGCCGCCCGGTCCCGGGCCTTCCGCTTGTTCCAGCCGAGCAGCCGGGGCACGGTGGCGATGTTGTCGACGATGGTGCGGTGCTGGAAGAGACCGGCGTTCTGGATGACGTACCCCATCGAGCGGCGCAGGGTGTTGACCGGCTGCCGCCGGATGTCCTCGCCGTCGAGGAGGATGCTGCCCTCGGTGGGCTCGACCATCCGGTTGATCATGCGCAGCGTCGTGGTCTTTCCGCAGCCCGAGGGGCCGACCAGGACGGTGATCGCGCGGTCCGGGGCGTCGAGGGACAGCCGGTCGACGGCCACCGTGCCGTCCGGATATCGCTTGGTGACTGCGTCGATCCGTATCAAGACGTTGCGCACCCTTCGGTTTCTGGCGGAGCCTCGGCCGTTGCCGGGAGAGTCTAGACGTCGGACGTTCCGCCACGTCGGCGGACGAGCGCCCGCCTCCCGGACGGTTCCCCCTGGCCACCCGGATACCCCACCATGGGGGATCCGGGCATGGGGAGGGGCGGTCTGTGCAGGCGGAGAAGGTCGACGCGTTCGTGCTGACGGCGATCGAATGCGAGTACCGGGCCGTCGTCGGCCATCTCGGGCCCGGCCGCGACAGGCGCACCGCCGACGGCGCCGTCCACGAGATCGGCCACTTCGCCGGACGGCACGGCCGGCTCACCGTAGGGGTGCAGCTCGCGGGCCCGGGTAACGAGCTGGCGGCGGTGCTGGCCGAACGCGCGGTGGCCCGGCTGCGTCCCTCGGTACTGCTCCTCGTGGGGGTCGCGGGCGGACGCAAGGACGCGCGGCTCGGGGACGTGGTCGTGGCGGACACCGTCTACGGCTACGAGGGCGGCCGGGACGAGCGGGAGGCCTTCCGGCCCCGGATCAAGTCCTGGCCGTCGAGTCTCGCCCTGGTGCAGCGGGCCCGGCTGGTCGCGGCCGACCGGTGCTGGCAGCGGCGGATCGCGCCGCCGCCCGGGGAACCGCCCGCCGCCCACGTCGGCGCGCTGGCCGCCGGTTCGAAGGTGGTCGCGCACGCCGAGTCGGCGTCCGGCAGGCTGCTCGGCGAGGTGGCGGGCGACACGCTGGCCGTGGAGACGGAAGGGCTCGGCCTGCTCACGGCGGCGCGGGCCAACCCCGGGGTGCAGGCCCTCGTCGTCCGGGGCGTGTCCGACCTGCTGGGCGACAAGGACGCGGCCCACGACCGCCACTGGCAGCCGGTCGCCGCGCGCCACGCGGCCGCGTTCGCCTTCGAACTGCTGGCCTCCCTCGACGCCCCGGTGCGAGCTCCCCGGACGCCGGCCCTGTCCACGCGCCAGCTGGGCGAACTCGCAACCCTGTTGCTGGAGGTGCCCGGCATCGGCGCGCCCGCCGCCTGGCAGCAGCTCCTGGACGCCCTGCCCGGCATCGGCGTCCTCACCAGCCGCCAGCACAGCGTCCGCCTGGAAGCGCTGTCGCTGCTGCGGACCTGCGAGTCGGCGCGGGGGTGGGAGCCGCTGATGGAGGCGCTGGACGCGCTGTGGCCCGGGACCCCGGCGGTCGAGGAGGTGCGGCAGTACCTGATTGACCGTCAACTCATTTGAACGGCAAGTGAGTCGGGAAGATGAACAGTTGCCGGGCGTTCACCCGAATCGCTTGGCCCGGGTCGAGGGCTGTGGAAGAGTGCACGGCCACGAAGGGATGAGAGATGACTGCCTACGGGGGCGGCGGTCTCGGACTCGTACGGGAGTTTGCGGAAGCCTTGGGCAGGTGTGCGAGCTTACAGGAGCGCGGCTCGAGGGCGCTGTGCCTGCGGCTCATGGCCAAGGAGCTCGGCACCCCTCCGCCGGTCCGGGAGTACGACGTGGCGCACTACTTCCTCCTGGAACTGGCCTCGGTGTGCCTGGACAACCCGAGGACGATGCGGGCGCTGCTGGAGGCGCTCACCGCCTTCGACGAGGACGTCGACGAGATCCGTGCGCTGACCGACGACCTGCTCGCCGACCCCGCCCTCCCGGTCGACGAGGTGCTCTCGCTGCGGCCGCTGCTCCTCGGGTTCGCGCCGCCCAACCTGCCCTCGCTGTGCCGCAGGGCCGTGGCCGACCTGCGGGCGGTGCCCCCCTATCCCGACGCCTGGAGCGCCTTCGAGGGGCTGAGCCGGCTCAACGCCCGCCCGGACGGGCTGCCCCCCACCCTGGCCTTCGTGGAGTTCGTGGCCGCCGAGGCCCCGCACGACCGGAGCTTCGCGCTGCGGGCCTGGAACGACACCCAGGCGCAGGCCCTGTCCCTGCTCACCGAACTGCGCAGCCTGCGGCAGCAGGCCGCGTACGCCTCCAGCCCGGAGCCGGGCCACGCCTACCTGGTGGTGCGGCTGCTGCGCAGGGAGGAACCGGGGCGCTACCTCCTCACCTCGTGGCGCCACTACGACCCGGACGCCCCGGACTCCTGGCGTCCACGGCAGGAGGGGAGCGTGGAGGTGACGCTGGCCGAGGCGGAACGCGAGGTCGAGCGGCTGGTGTTCGCGGCCGACGAGGACTGGGCCCGGGACGCCGACCGCATCCACGTGGAGTTCCTGCTGGGCACGGACGACCTGACGCTGCCGGTGCACCGCTTCCGCACCGAGCTCGACAGCGATCCGGTGTCCTACCTGAGCGTCGGGTACTGCGTCGTCGTGCGCAGCCTGCAGCGCAGCAGGACACCCCGCTGGGCCCGCCCCTGGCGGCAGCGCTGGGCGGCGGTCCGGGACACCCCCGAACTGGCCCGGCCGCTCGTGGTGGGCGGACGGCGGCCCGAGGACCCGCGGTGCGGGGACGTGTCCGGGCTCGACGCCCGGCTGAAGGGGGACAGGTCGGTCGGCTGCCTCGTGCTGTCCCGGCCGCCGGAGGGCGCGGGCGAGGGGGCGCGGGAAGCACTCGTCGCCCTGCGGTGCGGGGTGCCCGCCCTCCTGTGGGATTCGCGGGACACACGTGACCTGAGCGCACCGCCGGACGTTGTGCAGTACGACAACGCCTTGCTCCGCGACCTTTCAGGGCTCCGCGAGGCCGTGACAGAATTGCGAACCGAAGCCCACGGGGGTTCCTTGACCGGCCGCGACGATCATCCGGGGCGCCATCTGGTACTCCTGTGGGACGACCCGACGAGGCCGGTCGAGAACCCTCAGCCGTTGACGGGACCGGACCAGGGGGTGGACGGTCGATGACCGGCGCTGCCCAATTCGAGGGGAACGGCACGGGGGCCGGTTCGGCGCGCCTTCCGCGGCCCTGGTGGATCTACCGGGGCACCGGCCTGCCGCTGCGCGACATCGAGCTGGCCGACGTACTGCCCCCGGCCCCGCCCTGGCGGACGTTCACGGGTTCCGCCGCGTCCGCGGACGGGCACGGGGACGGCGGTGGGCGGGCGCCGCTGGAACCGCCCGCGCCGCCGCAGGACGAGGCCGAGCTGCGGCGCAGGCTCGGGGCGACCCGCGAGGGCATGGTGGCCGACCCGACCGAGGTCGACCTGGTGAACGCGGCGCTGATCCTGCGCCGTCCGCTGCTGGTCACCGGGCGTCCCGGCACGGGCAAGTCGTCGCTGGCCTACCGCATCAGCCGCGAGCTGGGGCTGGGACGGGTGCTGCGCTGGCCGGTCACCTCCCGGACCACCCTCTCCTCCGGTCTCTACCGCTACGACGCCGTGGGCCGGATCCACGCGGCCGCCACGTCGGACTCCGGGGCCACGGCGCCGGCCGGCGGGCCGTCCGGCGACGGTGACGCGCCGTCGTCCGACATCGGCGCCTTCCTCGAACTCGGCCCGCTGGGAACCGCGTTGCTGCCGCACGCGCTTCCCCGGGTGCTGCTCGTCGACGAGTTCGACAAGAGCGACATGGACCTGCCCAACGACCTCCTCGACGTCTTCGAGGCGGGCGAGTTCACGATCCCCGAGCTGGCCCGGCTGCGCGGCCACCGGCCGGTGGTCCAGGTGCGGTCCGACGACCCCGACCGCACGGTCGCGGTCCGGGACGGCCGGGTCCGGTGCCGGGAGTTCCCGCTCGTCGTCATCACCAGCAACGACGAACGCGAGTTCCCGCCCGCCTTCCTGCGCCGCTGTCTGCACCTGCACGTCAGGGAACCCGAGCGGGACCGGCTGGCCGACATCGTGACCGCGCATCTCGGGTCACGGGACGACGATCCCCGGGTCGCGGAGCTCATCCGCCTGTTCGCCGAGCGCAGCGCGCAGGAGAACGGCCTGGCCACCGACCAGTTGCTCAACTCCATCTGGCTGGCGACGTCCGGCGCCTACTCCCGTGGCGCCGACTGGGAGGCACTGCTGCGGGCCGTCTGGCACCGGCTCGACGGCGTGAGAGAGCCGTGACGCGAGGCGGCGGCGCCGAACCGGCCCCCGTGGAGCCGGGGCCGTTCGGCGCCTCCTGGTCCGAGATCGCCGACGCGCTGATCCTGCTGGCCGTCGGGGCGGGCGAGGGCACCGGCGAGCACGGGGCGGACGGCCCGCCGCCGGCCCGGCCGGAACCGGAGGCGGACGACCCGCCGGCCGACGCCCGGGGAGCGGAGGAGGAGAACGGCGCTCCGCCCTCCCCCGCGCCGCCCGAGCCGGGCGCCGCCCGGGAGGAGGGCGACCCGCCGGCGTACGCCCCGGACCCGGACGGCGCCGCGCGGGCCGACGCGCTGCTCGGCGCCCCGGCCGGACCGGCGCCGGACGGCGTCGCGTCCGGCGGCGGACCGCACGCGCCGGCGCACCGGGCGGCCTGGCCCCCGATCCGGGCCCGTGAGCTGACCCGGGCGTTACGCCCCTTCAAGCGGGCCACCGCGTCGGCCACGCGGACCGAGCTGGACGAGGAGGCGACCGCGGAGTCCACGGCCCTGAGCCTGCGCTGGGTGCCGCAGTTCCGGCCGCTGCGGGAGCGGTGGATGGACGCCGTGCTGGTCGCCGACGTCAGCTCGTCGATGACCGTCTGGCGGCGCACCGTGGCCGAGTTCGAGCAGGTCCTGCGGCACACCGGCGCGTTCCGCGACATCCGGGTGCACACCCTCGACGGGGACCGGATGGAGGAGTCCGGGCCGCCCTGGCGCGTCGGGCGTTCGCCGCTGACCGTGCGGCTGCCCGACCGGGGACGCCAGGTGGTGTTCCTGGTGACCGACGGCGTCGGGCCCGGCTGGCGCGGCGGACGGGCGGCCCGGCTGCTCTCAGAGTGGACCCGGCACGCCTCGGTGGCCGTCGTGAACGTGCTGGGCGAGGCCTTGTGGCACCGCACCGGCCTGCCCGCGCGCCTGGCCCGGGTCCGTGTCCCGGGGCCCGGCGCGCCCAACAGCGTCTGGCAGGTGCGCGGCGGCACGGACACGGCGGTCGTCCCGGTGCTGGAACTGGCCCCGGCGTGGCTCGGCCGCTGGGCCCGGCTGGCCACGGGGCTGGCGCCCGGCGCGCACGACGTGTGGGTGACCTCGCCCGGCGCGGGCCGCGATCCGGACCCGGCCGCCGCCGGGGAGCCGCCCCGGGACCCGCTGGAGCGGGTGTCGCGGTTCCGGGCCGACGCGAGCCCGGCCGCCTGGGAACTGGCCGCGCGCCTGGCCGCCATCCCGCTCAACATCCCGACCATGGAACACCTGCTGCGTACCGGCGGAGCGCGGACGGGCCCCGGCGAACTGGCCGAGGTCATGCTGGGCGGCCTGCTGCGCAGGGTCGGGCCCGACCCGCTCGACGAGCTGGACGTGGCCTACGAATTCCACGACGGCGTGCGGGAGTTGATGCTGTCCGCAGCCGAGTCGAGGGACGAGACCCGCTACCTCCTGCGCAGCACCCTGGAACGGCTGGGCCGCAGGTGGCAGCCGCTGCGGGAACTCGGCGCCCTGCTGGACGACCCCCGGGCCTCCCCGGGCGACCTCCCGTTACCCGAACGGCTCATCCCCTACGCGCACGTCCAGGTGAAGGTGACCCGGGCGCTGAGCGGTCCCTACCTGGAATCGTCGCGCGTGCTCGGACGCCGTTTGGACCAGTCCGCTTCCGCATTCCCGGCTCAGACCGACCAGTCCGAGGTGATAGACGTGACAAACAGCCGTAATTCGGGCATGGATCAACCCCAGGTCGGGGCGGCGGGCGATCGCACGGCGGATGCGCCATCGACCGGCATACGTGACGTGCCCGATGCGTCAGATGATTCGATAAGAGGAGCACCAGTGTCAGTCCCCCTCGTCCGGAGCTCTCCGCCGACGGAGGAGCGTCGGGCCGGAGACCCGGCCGTGTGGAACGTCCAGCCCCGGAACCCGAGCTTCACCGGGCGGTCGAGAGAACTCGCGGCGCTCCACCACAGACTGACCACGGAGGGCGCTACCGCGGTGCTGCCCGAGGCGCTGCACGGTCTGGGCGGCGTGGGGAAGACGCAGATCGCCATCGAGTACGTGCACCAGCACGCGCTGGAGTACGACGTCATCTGGTGGATCTCCGCCGAGCGCCCGGAGCAGATCCGCCAGTCGCTCACCCAGCTCGGCGCGGCGCTCGGCCTGGAGACGGGCGGCGAGCAGGAGATCACCATCGCGACGGTGCTCTCCGCGCTCGGTTCCGGCCGCCCCTACCGCCGCTGGATGCTGGTCTTCGACAACGCCGAGGACCCCGACGTGGTACGGCGGTTCTTCCCCGCGCAGAACGCCGGCAAGATCCTCGTGACCTCACGCAACGCACAGTGGGGCCGCATCGCACGGACGGTCGACATCGACGTGTTCACCACCGAGGAGAGCATCGAGCTGCTCGCGCGGCGCGGCCCCGAGCTGCAGCGGGAGCAGGCGGCACGGATCGCCCAGGCCCTCGGCAACCTCCCCCTCGCCCTGGAGCAGGCCGCCGCCTGGCTGTCGGAGACCGGCATGCCCGCGGACGAGTACCTGCACATCTTCGAGGACGAACGCGCGGAGCTGGACTCCCAGCGCAGCGAACTCCTCGCCGCCGGCGTGCCGGTGGACTACCCGGAGCCGGTCGCGGCCGCCTGGAACATGTCCCTCGGCCGGCTGGCCGAGCGGCATCCCGGGGCCCATCAGCTGCTGCAGGTCTGCTCCTTCTTCGCGCCCGAGCCGATCCCCCGCCGGATCTTCGCCGGCGTCCGCGGGGTCGAACTGCCCGCCGAACTCACCCAGGTGCTGCGCAACCCGGTCAAACTCGGCGAGGCGATCCGGGAGATCAACCGGTACTCCCTGATCAGGATCAACCACCGCGACGGCACCGTCCAGATGCACCGCCTGGTGCGCGCCGTCCTCGTGGGCCGCATGTCCCTCCAGGAGCAGGCCGACATGCGCCACGCCGCG
Source organism: Streptomyces sp. NPDC056580 (assembly GCF_042793175.1). NCBI lineage: Bacteria > Bacillati > Actinomycetota > Actinomycetes > Kitasatosporales > Streptomycetaceae > Streptomyces > Streptomyces sp. NPDC056580. Next base: position 104,160 of record NZ_JBHTVE010000003.1, read on the forward strand.
CACATCCTGCTCGCCAACTACGACCCGGTGGACGTGGCCCCCGCCAACTGGCCGCGCTACGCGGAACTGCTCGTCCACGCGCGCTTCTCGCGCGCCCTGGAGTGCGACGACGGCTGGGTGCGGGACATGGTGGTCAACATCATCCGCTACCTGCACCGCTCGGGCGACAACCTGACCTGCGCGGAGTACGGCCGCGAGGTGGTCGAGGCCTGGAACGCCCGCCGCGGCGAGACCGACCTGCAGACCCTCAACGTGGCCGGGACGCTCGGGCACACCCTGCGTGCCCTGGGCCACTTCAGGGAGGCCTCGGAACTCAACGACAGGAGTCTGCGGCTGCTGCGCGACAGCGTCGGGGACGATCACCCGGACACGCTCGCCGCCATCGGCTCGGTGTCCCAGAGCATGCAGATCCGCGGCGACTTCGGCGCCTCGGTGGAGCTGGAGGAGGACCGCTGGCGCCGCGCCGTCCGCGTGTTCGAGGACGGCGACCCCACGCTGCTGGCGGCCGCCAACGACTACGCCCTGGCGCTGCGGCTGGTCGGGAAGTACGCGCAGGCCCGGGACATCGACTCCCAGGCCCGGGACGCCGCCCTGAGGTCGCTCGGGTACGACGCCCTGCTGACCCTGCTGATCAACAGCAACCTGTCCATCGACGTGCGGGAGTCCGGCGACTACCTGCGCAGCCGGGAGATGCAGGAGGAGACCCTGCACCGGGTCCGCAGCGTCATCAAGGACCGTGCCGCCCCGGTGAGTCTGATCGCCGCCCGCACCCTCGCCGTGGCCCGCCGCAAGGCCGGGGACCACGCCGGCGCGCTGGAACTGAACGAGGAGACCCTGCGGCAGTACCGGAGCAAGTTCGGCGAGCGCAACCTGAACGTGGCCGCGACCGTGCTCAACCTCTCGATGGACCTGCGGCAGAACGCGGACCTGGAGCAGGCCCGTGCCGTGGGCGAACAGTGCCTGAACACGCTGCGGGACCTGCTTGGGCCGGGGCATCCCTACACGCTCGCCGCCGCCGCCGACCTGGCGGTGACGCGGCGGCTGATCGGCGAGGTGGACGAGGCGCTCGCCGCGGACAAGGAGACCTACGAGGCGCACTGTGCCGCCCTGGGGGCGGAGCACCCGGGTTCGCTGGGCATCGCGATCAACCTGGCGAGCGACCACTACACGCTCGCCGACTACGCCGAGGCGCTCGCGATCGACGAGCGCACGCTGCCCCTGTGCCGGACGCGGCTGGGGGACGACCACCCGGCCACGCTCGCGTGCTCGATGAACCTGTCGCTCGACCTGCGGGCCCTCGGCCGTGTCGAGGAGGCCCAGCGCCTGCACGCGGACACGCTGGAGCGCTACCGCTCCGTCCTGGGCAACAGCCACCCGGCCACCGTGGGATGCGCCCGCGGCATGCGCGCGGACTGCGACGTGGAGGTGCACCGCTGACCGCGGGGCCGCCCGGCGCACCGGGCGGCCCGGCAGCCTCGCCACGCCCCCGCGACGCGACCCTCCGCCTGCCCGACCGGGCGGTCCGCCGGTTCAGCCGGACGTTCCACATGCTCGGCGGGCGCTGCGCCGCTCAGCCGGGCATTGCGCCGGTTCAGCCGGGCCGCCCGCCGGTTCGGGCCGGGCGGTCCGCCGGTTCAGCCAGACGCTCCACTTGGTCGGCGGGCAGTCCGCCGGGTCGGCCGGTTCAGCCGGGCGTTCCACCTGCTCGCCGGGCGCTTCGCCGTTCAGCCGGGCGTTCCACCTGCTCGCCGACCGTTTCGCCGTTCAGCCGGGCGGTCCGCCGGTTCGGCTGGAAGTCCCACCGACTCGGCGCCCGTGTCGCCGTTCAGTCGGGTGTTCCGCCGGAGGCGGCCGCCTCGGCGATCAGCGCGGCGAGCGTCTGCGGCGGCAGTGGGCGGCCCCGGCGCAGCAGCAGCCGGTGCACGGCGGCCACCAGTTCCGGCCGGTGCAGGAGGAGGCCGCGGGCCCGGCCCTCGGGCAGGCTGAGCGCCAGTCCGGCCCAGGCGGCGGGGTCGGCCGGGTTCTCGGCGATCAGCCGGCGGTATCCGTCCTGTGCCGCGGCGCGGTCCCCCGCGGCCCACGCGTAGTCCGCCGGGGACGCGCCGACGCTGCCCGGATCCGCGCGCAGGCGGTCGAAGCGCTCGCGGTCGCCGACGCGGATCCGCACCAGCCGGGTGCGGACGTCCGGGGTGAGCGGTCCCGTCCGCAGGGAGACGCCGGGGAAGGCGGGCGGTGCCGGTGTGCCGTCGGCGACGGCGTCGGCCCAGGCCTCGGCCTGCGCGCCGTCGCAGCGCAACTGGGAGAGGCGGAAGACCATCCGGTGGTCGTCGCGGGCCTCCTCGGCGGCCCGCGCCGCCGCCGCCGGCACCGTCTCCTTCAGCACGGCGGCGAGCGAGCCCTCCACGGCGCGCAGGAACCGCTCACCGGCTTCGGTCAGTTCCGCCCGTGCCCACAGCGTGCCCAGGCCCTCCTCCACCTGCCCCCTGCGCAGCGCGCCCTCGAAGTCCGCGGTCGCGCGTTCGGCGTCCGTGAGGCCGGGCCGCTCCCGCAGCGCGAACCAGAAGGCGGCCACGCCGAGGAACGCGTAGACGCCGTGCAGCATCCCGCGCAGCGGTCTGGGGTCCGCGCGCCAGGGCGCGTAGTGCGTCTCCTCCCGTCCGCCGCGCACCAGCGTGACCAGGTCCATCAGCGCGCTGAGCTTGCTGTGCTGTGCCTCGTGGACCAGGGCGACGGCCAGGTCCACGGGCTGGGCGGGTCTGGTCAGCAGCAGACCCCCGAAGGCCTCGGGGTCGCTGCCGCTGAAGACCTCCGCGGGGCTGCGGTCGGGCAGCGGGGTGATGGCCAGCAGGCAGTCCGCCAGGCCTTCGGGATCGATCCGGCGCTGCTCGGCCACCAGCGGCCAGGCCTCCGCGTAGAGCCGTCGCCAGTCCCGCGCCTCGTCCTCGTCCAGCCGCTCGACCGGCAGTCTGCGCAGGAAGTGCCGCCAGGGATCGAGATCGTCCAGCAGCGGTGCGCCGGCCGGCTCGGCGCCGGGTGACCCCAGCCGCCGCAGCGCCCACCAGCCGGGGGCGTCACGGGTGAGGTCGGCGGGTAAGGGGACGGTTCCCGAGGAACACCGCACGCCGGAGCCGCGGTGGTCGCGGAACACCTCGGCGACGGGGTCCGCGGGGTGCCCGGGAAGCGTCACGTACCCCAGTGCGGGAAGCACCACGCCGTGCTCCGTGAGCGGGACGGCGGTGCGGAACGGCACGCGGGCCCGGAGGGCCGCCGCCGCGGCCAGGGCGTGCACCCGGGCGGCGTCCCGCAGCGCTGAGGGCGCCGGCCCGGCCTCCCCCTCGGCGCGCAGCTCCCGCAGGGTGCGGGCCAGCCAGCCGCCCACGCTGGGGTGGAGCAGGACGGATTCCACGGCCTCGCGGTCGGCGTTCTCGGCGGCGGCCAGCAGGTCCCAGGCCTCCTGGGCTGCGGGCAGCGACGCGTGCCACGGGACGCACCGGTCCGCGCTCTCCACCAGCGCTCGCAGCAGCACCAGCCGTCGGCTGCGCTGCGCGGAGCGGAGGGCGGCGACGGCGTCCCGGCCGCCGCCGCCCTGAGCGAGCTGCAGGAAGTGCCCGCCCCGCAGCCGGTGCCGTGGCCCGGCGGCCGGTCGCGAGCCGGATCCGGCTCCGTTCCTCCCGCCGGAGAGGGTGGTGCCCGCGTCCGTCATGGTTCTCCTCACCATGGACCGGCTCAGGACGAGTGCCGCCCGGTGCTGTGACCTGAAAGGGTTCACCGGCTCGCGCCGCCCGGCACGGCGCCTCGCCGCGCGGCCGTCCGGCGACACATTGTCCCGGGCCCGCGCTAGCAGTTGGCGCTCGACGAACTCCCCAGCGTGGGCGGGTTGTCGACGAGCGCGAGCAGGCGCCGGGCCTCCATGGTCAGACCCGCGGACGCCAGGGAGCCGACTGCCGCCAACGGCACCTCCGAGAGATCCACCAACTCGGTCTCGACATCGGCTGCCGACAGATCCACGGCTCGTCCCCCTTTTTGACGACAGCACACCCGTCCCCTGTCATGGTTACCCAATCGAACGGGTTGCGAAAGATGGCCGCACGCCGGGACCACGACATACGGCCACGCCCGGACGGTGCCCGAACCGGCCCCACGCCCGCGTTCCGTACGGTGGTCCGCCGGCCGGGCGGGCCGGGGACGGCTCGCGTCCTCGCCGTGGCGTCCGCTCCCGGGAGGGCGCGGCGGTCAGCGTTCGGCGGCGCGCCCGCTTCGCGCGCCGCGGGCAGGGCCGCGGCGGCCTGGCCCTGGAACTGCTGGAGCCCGGCGCTGCATCCGGCCGTCCAGTCGGCGGTCCGGTGACGCTGGTTCCGCGTCACCGCGGGCGGCCGGAGCGGTGCCCGCCCGGCACGCCCGAGGCCCGGCGGCCGGGGGGCGCGCCGGGCCGTGGCCTCAGCCCTCGGCGGGCGCCAGCCGCAGCGAGATGCTGTTGATGCAGTACCGCTGGTCGGTCGGGGTCGGATAGCCCTCGCCCTCGAAGACATGGCCGAGGTGGGAGCCGCAGCGGGCGCAGCGCACCTCGGTGCGGACCATGCCGTGCGAGCGGTCCTCGATCAGCTCGACGGCGTCGGTGTCCTTGGGGTCGTAGAAGGACGGCCAGCCGCAGTGCGAGGCGAACTTGGTGTCCGAGGTGAACAGTTCGGCGCCGCAGGCACGGCAGGAGTAGACGCCCTCGGTCTTGGTGTCCGTGTACTCACCGGTGAACGCCGGCTCGGTGGCGGACTGGCGCAGCACGGCGTACTCGGCCGGGGTCAGCTCCGCCCGCCACTGCTCGTCCGGCTTCTCGACGCTGTACGACATGAGTCTCAGCCCCTTCACTGCTGCGACAGGCGGTCCAGGATCTTCGGGCCCAGGTCGGTCACGTCGCCCGCGCCCATGGTGAGAACGAGATCACCGGGCTTCGCCATTCCCGCGATCACCGCCGGGATCTCCGCCTTGTCGTGGACGGCGGTGACGTCGGCGTCGGCCGCGCGCGCGGCCTCGATGATCAGCTCGCTGGTCACCCCGGGGATCGGGTCCTCACGGGCCGGGTAGACGTCCAGCACGACCGAGGCGTCGGCGAGCCCCAGCGACTGGCCCATCTCCTTGCCCAGCTCCTGGGTGCGGGAGAACAGGTGTGGCTGGAAGACGACCAGGATGCGCCCGTCGCCGGCGGCGGCGCGCATGGCCTCAAGGTCGGCGGTCATCTCGGTGGGGTGGTGCGCGTAGGAGTCGATCACCTGCACCCCGGCCGCCTCTCCCTTGAGCTGCAGGCGCCGCTTGACGCCGGTGTACGCGGCGAGCGCGGACGCGAGGCCGTCGGCCGGCACGCCGAGCGCGGCGCCCGCGGTGAGCGCGGCGACGGCGTTGAGGGCGTAGTGCCGTCCGGGGACGGAGACGGTGAAGGTCAGCTCCTGTCCGTCGAGCACCGCGGTCACCCGGCTGCGCAGCCCCTGCGGGACGACGGAGAGCACCCGCACGTCCGCGTCCGCGGCCTCGCCGTAGGTCACGCACTTCACCGTGCCGGACAGCCGCCGGGTGAGTTCGCGGGCGCCCTCGTGGTCGGCGGAGATCACCAGCGTGCCGCCGGGCACGATGCGACCGGCGAAGGCCTCGAAGGACTCGTAGATCTCTTCCATCGAGGCGTAGTTGGCGTGGTGGTCCAGCTCGACGTTGAGGACGATGGCGACCTCGGGCGCGTACTTGTGGAAGCTGCGGTCCGACTCGTCGGCCTCGGCGACGAAGATGTCGCCCTCGCCGTGCAGCGCGTTGGAGCCGGGGGCGTCCAGGTCGCCGCCGATGGCGTACGACGGCCGCAGGCCCAGTTCGCCGAGGGAGACGGCCAGCATGGACGTGGTGGTGGTCTTGCCGTGGGTGCCGGCGACGGCGATCGGCCGCAGCCCCTCCATCAGCGCGGCGAGCGCGTCGGAGCGGTGCACCACCGGGATGTCCAGCTCGGCGGCGCGCACCAGCTCGGGGTTGTCCCCGCGGATCGCGGACGACACCACGACGCAGCTCGCGTCGTCGGCGAGGTGCCCGGCGGCGTGCCCGATGTGGACGGTCGCGCCGAGCGCCCGCAGCGCCTCGGCGGTCGCCGAGTCCTTGGCGTCGCTGCCGGCCACCTCGGCGCCGCGCTGGGCGAGGATCTTGGCGATCCCCGACATCCCGGCGCCGCCGATGCCGATGAAGTGCGGTCGGTCCATGGCGGCAGGAAGTCCGGGTGCCATGCGCGTTTCTCCCAAGATCCGGTACGGGCTGAGCGTGCCTAGCCTATGCGCTCGCGCCCGGCCCCCGGCGCAGGCGGGCGCCGGACCCCGGCCGCCGCCGGGTCAGTCCTCGCCGTGCGCGAAGAGCTTCAGCACCGGCACGCCCACCTTGTGCCGGGCCCGGGAGGCCCAGTCCCGGTGGAAGAACTCCTCCACGTAGTGCGGAGCGGTCAGCACGATCACCTCGTCCGCGCCCACCTCGCCGACGAGGGACTTGAGCGCGTCCAGCGGATGGTCCTCCACGAGCCGGCCCTGCGCCTCGCTGCCGGCGGCGCGCAGCGCGCGCAGGGAGACCGCCAGCGCCTTCTCGGCGGGCTCCTTGGCCGCCTCGCCCTCCGGCGTCCTGCCCTCGCGCACGGCGTCGTCCAGTTCGCCGAGCGCGATGTCGTCGATGGCCCGCAGCAGGCGGTCCTGGTCACCGCGCGGCTGGAGCAGCACGTGGAACGAGACCGGCTCGTCCCCGTGCAGCGTGGTGACGAACTCCACGTCGACGGACGACAAGGCCTTCTCGATCATCAGAACGCTAGTGAACACCCGGCGCCTCTCTCCTCCCGTGGGCCCTGCGGGGCCCTGCGGAAACCATCCTGCCCCGTGATCGCACGGGTAGACCGCACTGGGGGGCTGTCCGGTGGATCACACCGGACAGCCCCAGTCTGCCCTCGACGCGACGGGACAGAACGGGGCATTCCGCCGTTCCAGCGCCCACCGCAGCCGTCTCGGAACCGGCCGTCCCCGCCTCAGGACCGGCCGTACCGGCTGAACAGGAACCCTTCCTCCTCCAGCAGGGACACCAGCGAGAAGCGGCGCGGGACGGCGACGGACGGCCCCCCGGCGATGCGCTGCGCGTCGCCCGCGGTGAGCATCGGCGAGACGGTCAGGCACAGCTCGTCCAGGACGTCCGCGGCCACGAACTGACCGAGCAGCCGGGGACCGCCCTCGGTGAGCAGCCGGGTGTACCCGAGGCCGGCGAGGGCGCTGACCGCGCGGGCGGGGTCGACGCCCATGCCCTCACCGGCGACGACCACCCTGGCGCCGGCCTTCTCGGCGGCGGCGACCCGGTCCGGGGCCGCGGCGGCGCCGGTCAGGATCAGGGTCGGCACCAGCGGCGAGGTGAACAGCGGCAGGGAGAAGTCCAGCTCAAGACCGGCGGTGACGACGGCGACCGCCGGGGCCGGGCCCTGGCCGGCGGCCTGCCGGGCCGCCGCGAACTCGGCACGCGCGCGTGCGGGCCGGTACCCCTCCTGCCGTACCGTTTCCGCGCCGACCACGACCACGTCCGCGAGCGCCCGCAGGGTGCCGAAGACACGCATGTCGGCCGCGCTGGAGATGGGCTGGGAGTGCCCCTCGTGCTGGGCGGCGCCGTCGAGGGTGGAGACCATGTTGGCGCGCAGCCACGGCCGCGGGGCGCCGGCGGGGGGCCGCGGGTAGGCGTAGGCGGCGGCCAGCTCGGCGAGGCTCCACTCCCCGGCCTGGGCTGCTGTTTCGTCGGTCACAGGGAACAGGCGTCGCATGCCGTGCAGTGTGACACGGCGCTTAGCATGGGTAACCGTGTCGTCCTCCACCGCAGCCCATGGCTCCAGCCCCCTGACCGACGCGGGCCCGATCTCCCTCGCCGCCCGCGAGCCGCACGTCCCCGCGGACCGGCTGGTCGCCGAGATGGTGCCGCCGCCGCGCTTCGACTCGGTGCGCTTCGCCACCTACATCCCGGACCCGAACCAGCCCAGCCAGACCGAGGCGGTCCGGGTGCTGGAGGGCTTCGCGGCCGGGCTCGGCGGCGCACACGCCACGGGCGCCGGCAGGCGGGGCTTCTTCGGTCTCGGCCGGGCGAAGGCGCCCAAGGCCCCGGCCGGCCCGCGCGGGGTCTACCTGGACGGCGGCTACGGCGTCGGCAAGACCCACCTGCTCGCCTCCCTGTGGCACGCCACTCCGGCCGAGCCCGCGCTCAAGGCGTTCGGCACCTTCGTGGAGCTGACCAACCTGGTCGGCGCCCTCGGCTTCCAGCAGACGGTGCAGACGCTCAGCAACCACCGCCTGCTGTGCATCGACGAGTTCGAGCTGGACGACCCGGGCGACACGGTGCTGGTCTCCACGCTGCTCGGCAGGCTGGTCGAGGCGGGCGTGGCGCTCGCCGCCACCTCCAACACGCTGCCCGGCAAGCTCGGCGAGGGCCGGTTCGCGGCCGCCGACTTCCTGCGCGAGATCCAGGGCCTGTCCGCCCACTTCCGCACGCTGCGGATCGACGGCGAGGACTACCGCCACCGGGGCCTGCCCGAGGCTCCGGCGCCGTTCACCGACGAGCAGGTGACCAAGGCCGCCTACGCCACCCCGGGCGCCTCGCTGGACGACTTCCCGCACCTGCTGGAGCACCTGGCGAAGGTGCACCCGAGCCGGTACGGCGCGCTGACGGACGGGCTGGACGCGGTGTGCCTCACCGACGTGCGCCCGGTGCCGGACCAGTCGACGGCGCTGCGGCTGGTGGTGCTGGCGGACCGGCTGTACGACCGCGAGGTGCCGGTGCTGGCCTCGGGGCTGCCGTTCGACCGGCTGTTCAGCGAGGAGATGCTGAACGGCGGCTACCGCAAGAAGTACTTCCGGGCGATATCCCGGCTCACCGCGCTGGCCCGGGACGCCAAGGGCCTCGTCGACCGGTAGCCCGCGACCTCGGGGCGGGGCCGAACGTCCGCTCGAACCCCGGCGGGTCAGGGACCGGTTCACGCCATCCGACCCGCACTTTTCACGCTCTCTTGCGCGCTTAACCGCTTGTTAACCCTGCAAAGGGCTTCGCGGGGTTAACGTGTTTCTTGACCATCTGTTGACCAACGCTTGGTGTGCGCAAGAGGAGTGAATTCCGGAGAGGGGGGCGCATGTTCCGAGGCAGGACGGCCAGGACCGCGCTCCCCCTCCTCGCCGCCGCCCTGCTCGCCCTTCAGCTCTTCGCCGCCGCCGGAACCTTCGCAGCCGCGCACACCCATGGTGAGGCAGAGGCCAAGGCCTGGGCCGGAACCTCGTCCTCCGCGCAGCCGCCCGCCGAGCAGGCGGAGCCGTGCCGTGAGCCGGGCGCCGCGAAGGGTTCCACCGGCACCCCGCGCATCCGGGACCGGCACCGCGCGCCCGCAGCCGGATGCGCGCGGGAGCACCCGCTCATATCCCGGCGCACGGCCGCCCCGCGGCCACCGGCCCCGGCCGGTGACCCGCACCTGAGCACCACGAGATCATCGAGAGCCCACTCCCCGGCAGCGCTCCAGGTCTTCCGCCGCTGAGAGCCGGCTCGTCCCCCCACGACCGTCGTGCAAGCCCGACGCGCCGGTGCGGCGCGCCAGGAGGAGACCACACACATGCAGCCCCTCATCGACAACGCCCGTGCGTTCGGACAGCGCCCTGAGGAGTTCGCCGACCTCGCCGCGGGCCAGTCCCCGGACGTCCTGTTCATCACCTGCTCCGACTCCCGGGTCGTCCCGGCCCTGATCACGGGCGCCCGCCCCGGCGAGCTCTTCGAGCTGCGCACCGCGGGCAACATCGTCCCGCCCTACGCCTCGCAGCGGCCCACCGGCGAGGCCGCCACCATCGAGTACGCCGTGGAGGTGCTCGGCGTCCGCGACGTCGTCGTCTGCGGCCACTCGCACTGCGGCGCCGTCGGCGCGCTGGTGCGCGGCGACGACCTGACCGCCGTACCCGCCGTGCGCGACTGGCTGGCGCACGCCGCCGCCCGCCCGGCGGGCGGGGCCGAGGACCCGGAGGTCGCCGAGGGCGTCCAGAGCCATGTCCTCACCCAGTTGCTGCGGCTGCGCTCGTACCCGTGCGTCGAGCGGCGGCTGGCGGAGGGCCGGATCGCCCTGCACGCCTGGTACTACGAGGTGCACACCGGCGCAGTACGGACGCACCGCCCGCAGACCGACACCTTCGAAGCCCTGTGAGCGCGCCGATGACGAACGCATGGCTCATATCCCGCTTCCCCCATCTGCGGCGGGACTTCGCCGCCTCCCTCGTCGTCTTCCTGGTCGCGCTGCCGCTGTGCGTGGGCGTGGCCGTCGCCTCCGGGGCGCCGGCCGAGCTCGGGCTCGTCACCGGCATCGTGGGCGGCCTCGTCACCGGGCTGATGCGCGGCAGCAGCCTGCAGGTGTCGGGACCGGCCGCCGGACTGACCGTGCTCGTCTTCGAGGCGGTCAAGGAGTTCGGGCTGCCGGCGCTCGGCGTGATCGTGCTCGCCACCGGTCTGCTCCAGGTGCTCATGGGCACGCTCGGGCTCGGCCGGTACTTCCGGGCCATCTCGGTCTCCGTGGTCGAGGGCATGCTGGCCGGGATCGGGCTGGTGCTGATAGCCGGCCAGCTCTACCCGGCCCTGGCCGCCAAGGCCCCCGACTCGGGCCTGGGCAAGGTGGCGGGGCTGCCCCGGGCCTTCGTGCGGGCCCTCGGCGACGGCCCCGCGCTCGCCTCGCTCGCCCTGTGCGCGGGCACCGTCGCGGTCCTGGTGCTGTGGCGGCTCGCGCCGGCCGGGATGCGTACGGTGCCCGGTCCGCTCGCCGCGGTGGGCCTGGCCACGGTGGCCGCGGCCGGGCTGAGCCTGCCGGTGGCGACCGTCGAGGTGCAGGGGCTGCTGGCCTCCGTCCAGCCGCCGCCGCTGAGCGCCTTCGCCGGACTGGCGAGTCCCGCGCTGCTCGGCACGATCGTCGCGTTCGCGTTGATCGCGTCCGCCGAGTCGCTGTTCAGCGCGGCGGCCGTGGACCGGCTGCACGACGGGCCGCGCACCGCGTACGACAAGGAGCTGATCGCGCAGGGCGCGGGCAACACGGTGTGCGGGCTGCTCGGCGCGCTGCCCATGACCGCGGTGATCGTGCGCAGCGCGGCCAACGTCCAGGCGGGCGCCCGCACCAAGGCCTCCCGGGTGATGCACGGGGTGTGGCTGCTGCTGTTCGCCGCCCTGCTGCCGGGCGTGCTCGCCCTGATCCCGGTTCCGGCCCTGGCCGGCGTCCTGATCCATGCCGGCGCCAAGCTGGTGCCGGTCAGGGCCCTGGCCGCGCTGTGGCGCGAGCACCGGGGGGAGGCGCTGATCCTGGGCGTCACCGCGGTGTCGATCGTGGCGGTCAGCATGTTCGAGGGCGTCCTCATCGGACTCGCGCTGGCGGTCGTGAAGACGGCCTGGGAGGCCTCACACCTCAGGCTGGAGGTCGTCGACAAGGGCGCGGGCCCGGTCGAGGCGTACCTGTCGGGCAACGCGACCTTCCTGCGGCTGCCGAAGATCCTCGACAGCCTGGAGTCGCTGCCCCAGGACCGCCCGGTCCGGCTGGACCTGGCCGGCCTCACCCACCTCGACCACGCCTGCCGCAAGGCCCTGGAGAACTGGGCCGAACGGCACAGCTCGGCGGGCACCGAACCGGTCCGGGTCACGGCGCCGGCGGCGCGGGCCGCGCCGGGTGGAGCGGCCGGGGCGCCGACGGCCTGAGGGCCGCGGCCACCGGCCCCGGGCGGGGCGCCGACGCCCCTCGGCGCCCCGGCCCGGACCCGGTCCGTCCGGGCCGTGGAATCTGCCCGTACTCGGGCATATGGTTGCAGCAGTGGACAAAAAGCAGACCTCTGGGTGAGGAGGTCATCATGTTCCAGGAGCTGGTGGGGGCGGTGGTGGCCGCCGCGTGCGTCGGCCTCGTCGTCTTCGCGATGGCGGCGCGTGTGGTCAAGCAGTACGAGCGGGGCGTGCTCTTCCGGCTCGGGCGGGTGCTGGGCGAAGTACGCGATCCGGGCCTGACGCTGGTGATCCCGTTCGTGGACCGGCTGCACAGGGTCAACATGCAGATCGTGACGATGCCGGTGCCCGGCCAGGAAGGCATCACCCGGGACAACGTCACCGTGCGGGTGGACGCCGTCGTGTACTTCCGCGTGGTCGACGCGGTGAGCGCGCTGGTGAAGGTGGAGGACTACAAGTTCGCGGTGTCCCAGATGGCGCAGACCTCGCTGCGCTCGATCATCGGCAAGAGCGACCTGGACGATCTGCTCTCCAACCGGGAGAAGCTCAACCAGGGCCTGGAGCTGATGATCGACAGCCCGGCCGTCGGCTGGGGCGTCCAGGTCGACCGGGTGGAGATCAAGGACGTGTCCCTGCCGGACACGATGAAGCGGTCGATGGCCCGCCAGGCCGAGGCCGACCGGGAGCGCCGGGCCCGGATCATCAACGCGGACGCCGAACTGCAGGCCTCCAAGAAGCTGGCCGAGGCCGCGCAGCAGATGTCCGACACACCGACCGCGCTCCAGCTCCGGCTGCTGCAGACGGTGATGGCGGTGGCGGCCGAGAAGAACTCGACCCTGGTGCTGCCCATCCCGGTGGAACTGCTGCACTTCCTGGAGAGGGGCCAGCAGCTCGGGCAGCTTCCCGCCCCCAACGGGGACGCCGGACAGCGCCAGGCCCCGCGGCTGCCGGAGGAGACGTGAGGCGTCCCGGGCGGGGTACCCGGCGGCCATGCGCGAGATCGGACAGGTCACCGAGTCGTACTGGCTGCGGACCGCCCCCGGGCCGTCGTACCCCGCCCTGACGGAGGACACCGAAGCCGACGTGGCCGTGGTCGGCGCGGGCATGGCCGGGCTGAGCACCGCCCACGAACTCGCCCGGTCCGGACTGCGGGTGGCGGTGCTGGAGGCCGGCCGGGTGGCGGCCGGGGTCACCGGTCACACCACCGCGAAGCTGACCGCGCAGCACACGCTGGTCTACGACCGGCTGCGGCGCACCCGCGGACCCGAGGGGGCGCGGCTGTACGCCCGCTCCCAGTCGGAGGCGATCGCGCACGCCGCCGCGCTGGTGACCGGGCTCGGCATCGACTGCGAGTGGGAGGCCCGGGACGCGTACACCTTCGTCCGGGACGACGAGCGGGTGGCAGAGCTGCGGGCCGAGGCGGAGGCCGCGCGCGAGGCGGGGCTGGACGCCTCGTTCACCACCGAGACCGGGCTGCCGTTCCCGGTGGCGGGCGCGGTGCGGGTGGCGGGGCAGGCGCAGTTCCATCCGCTGAAGTACCTGCGTGCCGTCACGGCCGACCTGCTCGCGCGCGGCGGGCGGGTCTACGAGAACACCCGGGTCGTCGGCCTGGCCGAGGGCGGCGAGCCGTGCCGGCTGACCACCGCGGCGGGCCACACGGTGACCGCGCGGGACGTGGTGATCGCCACCCACTACCCGGTCTTCGACCGCGCGCTGCTCTTCTCCCGGCTCTCCCCCCGCCGGGAACTGGTCGTCGCCGGGCCGCTCGGCGACGGGCCCGACCCCGGGGGCATGTACATCACGCCCGAGGAGAACACCCGCTCGGTGCGTACCGCGCCGCACGGGGCCGACGGGCGGCGGCTGCTCGTCGTCACCGGCGAGCACTTCACCCCCGGCACCGGCGACCCGGAGGCGGGCTTCGCACGGCTCGCCGCGTGGGCCCGGGAGCACTTCCCCGGAGTGGCCCTGGAGTACGCCTGGGCCACCCAGGACATCGACTCCACCGACACCGTGCCGATGGTCGGCCCCTTCCACCCGGGCGCCCGCCACACCTACGTCGCCACCGGCTTCGGCGGGTGGGGGCTGAGCGGCGGGATCATGGCCGGGCTGCTGCTGACGGCGCTGATCACCGGCGAGGACCGCCCCTGGAGCGAGCTGTACGACCCGCGCCGGGTGAAGTCGGTGCTGCGCGAGGCGCCGGCACTGCTGAAGACGCAGGCCCAGGTGGCCCGGCACTTCGTCGGCGACCGGCTGCGCGCGCCGGGCTCCCCGGAGGACCTGGCGCCCGGGGAGGGCGCCGTGATCCGGTCCGGTGGCAGGCACCTGGCCGTGCACCGCGACGAAGAGGGCACTCTGCGCGCGCTCTCCGCACGCTGCACCCACCTCGGCTGCCTGGTCGCGTTCAACCGGGCCGAGCAGGCCTGGGAGTGCCCCTGTCACGGCTCCCGCTTCGGCGTCGACGGCCGGGTGATCGAGGGCCCGGCGGTGCGGCCGCTGGAGCACCGGGACCTGTGAGGGGGCGCCCGCCGCGCGGGTGACGGCGCCGCCGCGCCGCGGGCGATTCACCCATCGACGGACCGCTAAGTCCTATTTTCATACGGTGATCGCTTCCGTACGCCGCCTCACCGCCCTCTGCGCCCTCGGCGCGGCCCTCGCCGCCTGCGGTACCGCGGGCAGCCCCGGACCGGCCCGCCCGGCGCACACCGACCCCGCCCCCTCCGTCTCCCCGTCCGCCCCGCGGCCTCCGGTCCTCGCCGCGGGCCCGGGCGGCCTGACCCCGGTGTTCGAGCACGGCCCGCGCGATCTCGGCAAGACCGTCGCGCTGACCTTCGACGCCGACATGACCGCCGACCAGGGCCCCCGCGCCGCCTCCGGCGAGCACTTCGACAACCCGGACCTGATCGGCACCCTGCGCCTGCTGAAGGTCCCGGCGACCGTCTTCATGACCGGGCGGTGGGCCGAGCAGTACCCGGCCCAGGCCCGTTCCCTCGGCCACGACCCGCAGTTCGAGGTCGCCAACCACTCCTACAGCCACTACGCCTTCACCGGCGACTGCTACGGCCTGCCGACCGTCGGCGCGGCCGGGATGCGCAAGGACGTCGAGCGGGCGTACGCCGCCCTGCGCAAGGCCGGCGTGTCGAACCCGCTGCCGTACTTCCGCTTCCCGGGCGGCTGTTACGACCGTCAGGCGCTGCGCGCGCTCAGCGGGACCGGGGTCACCGCGGTGCAGTGGGACGTGGTGAGCGGGGACGCGTTCGCCACGGACGCGGACGCGGTCGCCAAGCAGGTCCTGGACGGCGTCAAGCCGGGCTCGGTGGTCGTCATGCACTGCACCCGCAGCGCCGCCCCCACGACCGAGCGCGTGGTCCGCGCGGTCGTCCCCGAGCTGCGCAGACAGGGCTACCGGTTCGTGAAGGTCTCCGAGCTGATCGGGGAGACCAAGGGTCACCGGTGACCGTCCTACCCTGAAGGCATGACCGAGAAGGACGACGAGACCTACTGCATGATCGTCGACGCCGCCCGCCCGCCCGAGGCCGACGGACCGCCGTACGCCGAGTGCGTACTGTGCCGGGAGCCCACGGAGTACCCGGAGTCGTACAAGGGCATCACCCTGTGCCCGCCGTGCGAGTGGCAGGAGGCCCAGCGCACCGCCTGCTCGGGCTGAGCCGCGCCGTGGGCGGCGCGCGAGGACCCGTACGCACTCCCGGCGCGGCCCGGGGCCGGGGACCCGGCCGGGCCGGGCGCCTCGTAAGCTGGGCCCTTGTGAGTCGAGCCGCAGCCGCCCCCGGTGACAGCCCCTTCCAGGCCGAGCGCAACCCGCGCGACGAGGCGCCGCAGTTCGTGCTGCCGCTCGTCGTGCGGATCGAGAAGAGCGCGCCGCCCGCCCGTACCGACGCGCTGGAGACCGCCGCCCGCGCCGTGCTGCTGATGCTCAGCGACCAGCGGGCCCTCGGGGACGGCGAGTGGGCCGAGGCGGTACGGAACTGGGAGGACGCCCGGATCCGCAAGGTCGTGCGGCGGGCCCGCGGCGCGGAGTGGCGGCGCGCCGAGGCGCTGCCCGGCATCACGGTGACCGGCAAGTCCGCGGAGGTGCGGGTCTTCCCGCCGGTCCCGCTGGACGGCTGGCCCAAGGACCTGGCGAAGCTCCAGGTGTCCGGAACGGAGCTGGACGACCCGGAGCCGCCGGCCGGCGCCGACCGCGCCCGGCCCGTGCTGTGGCTCAACCCGGAACTGGAGATGTCGGCCGGCAAGACGATGGCGCAGGCCGGGCACGGCGCCCAGCTCGCCTGGTGGGCCCTGTCCCCCGGCGACCGCGACACCTGGCGCGAGGAGGGCTTCCCGCTGTCCGTGCGCACCGCCGCCTCCGCCGACTGGCCCCGGCTGACGGACGGCGCGCTGCCGCTGGTCCGCGACGCGGGCTTCACGGAGATCGCCCCCGGCTCCTGCACGGTCGTCGCCGACCATCCCGCGCTGCGGCGGTAGCCGCCGCGAAGCTCAAATGTTGCTCTGAACGCACGCCGCTCAGGGTTGGGCGGTCCCCGGTGGGGCCATACCCCCGTCATTCGGAGGAGGGGGTGCGGTCATGCCGCGACTGGGGACGGGGATCGGCTGGCGGCCGGAGATCGCGGACACCGTGGAGGCCATGCCGGGCATCGACTGGGTGGAGGTCGTGGCGGAGAACGTCTGCCCCGGCCACCTCCCCGAGTCGCTGCTGCGGCTGCGCGAGCGGGGCGTGACCGTGATCCCGCACGGCGTCTCCCTCGGCCTCGGCGGGGCCGAGCGGCCCGGTCCGGGACGGCTGGCTGCACTCGCCGAGCGGGTGGCGGCGCTCGGCGCGCCCCTGGTCACCGAGCACATCGCGTTCGTACGGGCGGGCGGCGCGCTCACCGCCTCCCCGCACCTGGAGGCCGGACACCTGCTGCCCGTGCCGCGCACCCGGGACGCGCTGGACGTGCTGTGCGAGAACGTGCGGATCGCCCAGGACGCGCTGCCGGTGCCGCTGGCCCTCGAGAACATCGCCGCGTTGTTCTCCTGGCCGGGCGAGGAGCTGACCGAGGGGCAGTTCCTGTCCGAACTGGTCGAACGCACCGGCGTACGGCTGCTCGTCGACGTGGCCAACCTGCACACCAACCACGTCAACCGGGGCGAGGACCCGGTGGCGGCCCTCGCCGCACTGCCGTTGGAGGCCATCGCGTACGTGCACGTCGCGGGCGGGTTCGAACGCGACGGCGTCTGGCACGACAGCCACGCGCACCCCGTGCCGCGTCCCGTGCTCGACATCCTGGCCGACCTCGCGTCCCGCGTCGCGCCGCCCGGGGTGCTGCTGGAACGCGACGACGACTTCCCCGGGCCGGCCGAGCTGCAGCGGGAGCTGGACGTCGTCCGGGACGCCGTGGCGGCGGGGGCGGCCCGCTCGACGGGGAGGGGAACGCCGGACATGCCGGAGGCCCGGACCGCGGGCGGCGGTCCGGCGGTGGACGGCGGCCGGACGGGAGGCAGTGCTCCGGCGGTGACCTTCACGGCCACGACAGCGGACGGCAGCCGGACGGGAAGCGGCGGTCCGGCGGTGACCTCCACGGCCACGACGGCGGACGGCACGGCTGCGGCGGCGGACGGCACGGCTGCGGCGGTGACCGGCACGGTTCCGGCCGGGGACGGGGTGCGGCAGCGGCTCGGTGTCGCGCAGGCCGCGGTGCTGTCCGCGCTGGTGGCCGGGACGCCGGTGCCGGAGGGGTTCGACGGGGCCCGGATGGGGGTGCAGGCTCGGGCGCTCGCGGCGAAGCGGGCGGGTGTGGTGGCGAAGGTGGCGCCCGAGCTGCCGGTGATCCTGGGGGACGGGTACCGGGCGGCGTTCCTGGCGTACGCCCGGAGCCTGCCGATGAGCGGCGGCTACCGCCGGGACGCGCTGGACTTCGCGGGGCACCTGCTGAAGCTGGGCCGCCCGGACGACCCGGGGACCCGGCGCGAACTGCGCGAGTGGTGGCTGCACCGCGCGGGCCCGGCGCCCCGGCCACGGGGACTGGCGGCCCGGGCGCGGGTGCTGCTGCGCCGGTCCTGATCCGCCCGGTCCGCCCCGGGCCATCCGCCGTGACCCGTTCGCCCGGCCCCGCAGTAATATGCCTACCCCGCACCCAGCGCACCGGAGTGCGGTGCAGGAGGCACCATGCGACCGCGACCCCCCGTCAAGGGCCGAGGCGTTTTCAGCGGCACCGGGCTCACCATCACGGCCCTCGCGGCGACCGCCGCGGCGCTGCTCTTCCCGCTGTGGTCCTACGCCGGCCGGCAGGACGGCACGCCCGGCGCCCGGGTTCTCACCGCGCGGACCGTGAGCACGCCGTACGGTCCGCTGTCCGAACAGGACCGGGACTTCGTCACCAAGGTCCGGCTGGCGGGACTGTGGGAGCTGCCGGCCGGCCAACTGGCCCTGGAGAAGGGCACCACGCAGGCCGTACGGGACGCGGGACAGCACCTGGTCGACGGACACACCGCGCTCGACGCGCACGACCGCACCGTCGCCTCCCGCCTCGGCGTGCCGCTGCCCGACGAGCCCAACGCACAGCAGAAGCAGTGGCTCGCCACGCTTCGCGGTGCTCAGGGCCAGGAGTTCGACCGGCAGTTCGCGGGTCTGCTGCGCCTCGCCCACGGCCGGGTGTTCTCGCTGGTCGCCGAGGTCCGCGCCGGCACCCAGAACTCGCTGGTGCGCGATCTGGCCGACGACGCCAACGCGACCGTGCTGGACCACATCAAGGTCCTGGAGGCGACCGGGTACGTCGACTTCTCCGCACTGGCCCGGGACCTCGCGACCACCCCCTCCCCCGTGCCGACGCCCCCGGTCACCGACGCCGGATCCGCGGTGCCGGTCGCACCCTCGCCGTCCGGGCCGTACTCGATGCCGCCCGCCGCCACGGCCCCGCCCCCGGTCGACGCCCCCTGACCTGCGGGTCAAACGGAACGTCACATACTGGCAACACTCCGTCCGGATGCTGGGACGGCCATGGCGTTTCCCAGGCCACTGGCATAGAAACACGTCATGTTCTGGGTCCTTCTGCTGATTCTGGCCTGGGCGTTCGCCGGTGTCGCGTGCACCCGGCTGTGCCTGGCCGCGGTCCGCTCGGCGGACCTCGACTCCGACGGCGTCCCGACGGACCCGGAGCGCGATCTGACGCTGTACGAGGCGGCGTTCCTGTCCGGCGGCCCGGCGCGGGTCGCCGACGTCACCATGGTCTCCATGGCCCGGCAGCGGCGGCTGCTGCTCGCGCACACCGGCTGGGCCACGGTCGTGGACCCGCGCGGCCGCGACGACATCGAACGTTCCGTCATAGGCGCGATAGGGCCCGAGGGCCAGTCGAGGATCGCCCCGGTCCGGGCCGCCGCGGCCGGCGCCGAGGCCGTACGGCGCCTCTCCGACGGGCTGGTGCGCGCGGGGCTCGCGGTGCCGGACGGCGCGCGGACGTCCGTGGCGGACGGCGTCCGCCAGGTGCGGGCCGCCGCCCTGGCCGTGTGCGCGCTGGCGCTCGCCGCGCTGCTGATGCCGGCCCAGACAGGGACGCCGAGGTTCCTCGTCGCCCTGTGGTTCACGCTGCCCCTGGTGCTGACCGTGAGCTGTCTGGCCATCGCCCGGATCGAGGCGCACCCCTGCTCGCGCTGGGCCTCACCCGCCGGCCAGCGGCTGCTGGGCGCGCTGCCCCGGCGGCCGGCCGGTGACGGCGACGAGCGGTCCTTCCTGACGTCCGTCGCCGTGCGGGGCGTGCGGGCGGTCGGCGAGCCGGAACTGCGCGCGGCCTTCGCCCACCGCGACCAGCGCCGGGGGGAGTGAGACCGCGCGGCGGGGCGCACCGGGCGCATTGGCGGAGACACCGCCGCGCGGTGCTTGCCTTCGCCCGGAGACGGACGAAACATCCCTTGTGTGATCGCCGGGCCGTGGCAGTCGTGCCACGGCCGCCGCGCACCGGAGGGATACGCGATGAGAGCTGCCGCCCTGTACTCGGCCGCCGGGTCCCTGCTCCTGTCGGCCCTGGCCGCGGCTCCGGCGGACGGCGCCGCGGGCGCGCCGTGGTCCGCCGAGACGCGCGGGACCGCGGTGGCCGTCCAGCGGGCGCGTGAGGCCGGCATCGGGTTCGCGCGGTGCGACGGGCGGGACGCCCCGCGGAGCCTCGAGTGCGGCACGGTGCGCGTCCCGCTGGACTACGCGCGGCCCGGCGGCAGGCAGATCGAGCTGACCGTCAGCCGGGCCCGGGCCACCCAGAAGGACCCGCGC
The DNA here is from genome assembly GCF_042793175.1 of Streptomyces sp. NPDC056580. Classification (NCBI taxonomy): domain Bacteria; kingdom Bacillati; phylum Actinomycetota; class Actinomycetes; order Kitasatosporales; family Streptomycetaceae; genus Streptomyces; species Streptomyces sp. NPDC056580. The sequence continues at coordinate 124,165 of NZ_JBHTVE010000003.1, forward strand.
AACAGCAAGCGGAAGGTGCCCCGGCAGGGCGCCCTCGTCTACAACCCGGGCGGCCCCGGCGCCTCCGGCATGCACTTCCCGGCGGCCGGCGCCCGGCCCGAGTGGCGGCGGATCGCCGCCGCGTACGACCTCGTCGGCTACGCCCCGCGCGGGGTGGGCCGTTCGGCGCCGCTGTCCTGCGTCGCGCCCGAACGCTTCCTCCAGGCGCCCACCGATTCGCCGGTGCACCCCTCGGAGCGGTACAAGCGGCAGCGGATCGCCCGGGCGAAGGCGTACGCACGCGGCTGCGCCGAGCGGTCGGGGAGCGCGCTGCGGTTCTACAACTCGCTCAACAACGCCCGTGACCTGGACGTCCTGCGGGCGGCGCTGGGCGAGGACCGGCTGACCTACATGGGCGCCTCGTACGGCACCTACTTCGGCGCGGTGTACGCGACGCTGTTCCCCTCGCACGTGCGGCGGATGGTGCTGGACTCCGCCGTGGACCCGGACCCGCAGAAGATCTGGTACCGCGACAACCTCGACCAGTCCGCCGCGTTCGAGGACCGCTGGGCGGACTTCCGCGAGTGGGTCGCCCGGCACGACGACGTGTACCGGCTCGGGGCCACGCCCGCCGAGGTGCAGCGCGCCTACGACACCGCGCGCGGCCGGCTCGCGGGCAGGGCGGCGGGCGGCAAGGTGGGACCGGGCCAGCTCCAGGACGCGTTCCTCATGGCCGGGTACTACGACGTTTACTGGCCGGGCCGGGCCGCCGCGCTGTCGTCCTATCTGAAGGGCGACGCCAGGGCCCTGGTGGCACTGGCCGCGCCGGACCGGGCGACGGCCGCCGAGGCGGAGAACGCGAGCGCGGTCTACACGGCCGTCGAGTGCAACGACGCGCCCTGGCCGACGGACTGGAGGGTGTGGGACCGCGACAACACCCGGCTGGCGCGCAGGGCGCCCTTCGAGACCTGGGACAACGCGTGGACCAACCTGCCCTGCGCCTACTGGCCGGCCCCCCGGCAGCAGCCGCTGGACGTGCGGACCGGGCCCGGTGAGCTGCCGCCGGTGCTGGTCCTGGCCGCCGAGCGGGACGCGGCCACACCGTACTCGGGCGCGCTGGAGATGAGCCGGCGGCTGGCCGGCTCGGCGCTGGTGACCGAGCGGGACGCAGGTACGCACGGCATCGGGGGCGGCCCCAACGCGTGCGTGAACGGCCACCTGGACGGCTACCTGCTCGAAGGCCGCGTCCCGGGGCGGCGCGCCGCCTGCGCACCGCGCCCGGAGCCGAGGCCCGGGGTCCGGGCCGCCGCCCGGCACCCCGAGCGGGACGCACTCAAGGGCAAGGCCGCCTGAGCCGGCCGCGCCGTCAGGCGAGCCCCGCCACCAGGTCGGCGATGTCCTTGCGGCGCCCCGTGAAGAACGGGACCTCCTCGCGGACGTGCCTGCGGGCCTCGGAGCCGCGCAGGTGGCGCATGAGGTCGACGATGCGGTACAGCTCGTCGGCCTCGAAGGCCAGCATCCACTCGTAGTCGCCGAGCGAGAACGAGGCGACGGTGTTGGCGCGCACGTCCGGGTAGCCGCGGGCCATCTTGCCGTGGTCGGCGAGCATGCGTCGGCGGTCCTCGTCGGGCAGCAGGTACCAGTCGTAGGAGCGCACGAAGGGGTAGACGCTCACGTAGTCGCGGGGCGTCTCGTCGGCGAGGAACGCCGGAATGTGCGAGCGGTTGAACTCGGCGGGGCGGTGCAGCGCCATGTTCGACCACACCGGCGTGAGCGCGCGGCCCAGCCGGGTGCGGCGGAAGAGGTTGTACGCCTCCTGGAGCTGGTCGCTGGTCTCGGCGTGCCACCAGATCATCAGGTCGGCGTCGGCGCGCAGGCCGGAGACGTCGTACGTGCCGCGGACCGTCACGTCCTTCGCGGCGAGCTGGTCGAACAGCTCCTGGACCTCGTCGGCGTAGCCCGCGCGGTCCTCCGGGAGCACGTCCTTCAGCCTGAAGACGGACCACAGCGTGTAGCGGATGACCTCGTTGAGGTCCTTGGCCAGCTTGCCCTTGTTCGGGATCCTGCCGGTCTCGGTGGAGGGGGCGTCGTCACTCATGTTCCTATTCTCCCGCCCCGCCGTGCAGGCTCTGCACCGGGTCGGCCGTCAACCTGCGCACACCGCTGAGGTCGCCGCAGAGCTGGTCCACGGCCGCGTGGGCGCTCGCGACGCAGGCCGGGATGCCGACGCCGTCGTACTGCGCGCCGCACACCGCGAGGCCCGGCAGCCCGGCGACGTGCTCGCGGACGCGCGCCACGCGCGCGTGGTGGCCCACCGGGTACTGGGGCAGCCCGTCGGTCCAGCGGGTGACCCGGGTCTCCAGCGGCGCGGCGTCCAGGCCGGTGGCCTCGCGCAGGTCGTGCCGGGAGACGGCGACCAGTTCGGCGTCCTCGCGTTCGAGGATCTCGGTCTCGCCGTGCCGGCCGACCGAGGTGCGCAGCACGACCACGTCCGGGTCCTCCTCGGCGATCCAGCCCCACTTCCGGGACGCGAAGGTGGAGGCCTTGATGGTGCGGCCGTCGACGGGCGGCACCAGGAACCCGCTGCCCTCGGGCAGCGCCGGCCCGGTGCGGCGGTAGGCGAGGGTGACCAGGGCCATCGAGGCGTACTCGACGGCGGCGAGTTCGGCGGCGGCCCCCGGGGCCTCGGCGCTCAGCAGCGCGGCGGCGGCCGGCGCCGGCACGGCGACGATCACCGCGTCGGCCTCCAGCACCCGCTCCCCCGCGGTGACCCGCCAGCGGCCGGCCGCCTCCCGGCGCAGTCCGGTCGCCGGCGTGCGGCAGAGGATCTCGCCGCCGAGGGCGCGCACCGAGTCGGCGACGGCGAGCGGCAGCCGGCCCACACCGCCCTCGATGCCCATGAACACCGGTCCGGTCTGCCGCTTCGCCTCGGCCTCGGCCTGGATGCCGCGCACGGCCTCGGTGAGGGAGTCGTGGTCGCGGGCCGCCCGGAAGAGCTGCGGGACGGCCGAGCGCATCGAGATGCGGTAGGCGTCGCCCGCGTACACCCCGCCCAGGAGCGGTTCCACCAGCCGGTCGACGACCTCCCGGCCGAGCCGGGCCGCCACGTACTCGCCGACCGCAACGTCGTCGCCGATCTCGGTGCGGGGCAGTTCGGCGTCGCGCTCGATGCGGGCGAGGCCCTCGTCGGACAGCACGCCGGCGAGGGCGGCGGCGGTTCCGGGAACGCCCATCACGTGCCCCTTGGGCATGGGGCGCAGGGCGCCGCGGGTCCAGATCGAGGCGGTCGCGGTGGCCGGCGGCTGCAGCCGCTCGCCGAGGCCCGCCTCGCGCGCGAGGGCAACCGCCTCGGGGCGGCGGGCCAGCATCGACTCGGCGCCCAGGTCGACCCGGACGCCCGCGATCTCGCCCGGCAGCAGCTTGCCGCCGACCCGGCCTGAGGCCTCGAGCACGGTCACCCGGGCGCCGCGCCGCAGCAGCCGGTGGGCGGCTGCCAACCCCGAGATCCCGGCTCCGATGACGACGACGTGCCCCGACTGCGTAACCGTTGCGCTCATGGCCCCACTCTCTCAGACCCCGCCGTCCCGGCCCGGTGTCCGGTACGAGTCCGGACCGTGACCGCATCGGAACCGGCACGCCCCAACGTCCCGGGCCGCCCGGGCGTCGAAGGAGCGTCAGAGGTCACAGCAGTCGTGTCTCACCGTCATCGGGGGTACCGCCATGCGCGCACCACGTCCCGTACGAACCGTCCGGGCCCTCACCGGGGTCCTGCTCGCCGCCTGTCTGGCGCTGGCCGGGTGCAGTGCCGCCGACGACTCGGGCGGCGGTGACGCCAAGTCCGCCGCGGACGGCGCGGCACGGCAGGCGGGCGCCGGCGGCGGCAGGGCGGAGGACGCGAGGTCCGCCCGCCGGGCGGGCGTGGCCGCCCCGAGCGCCGTCATCCGCACCGCCTCGCTCACCGTCGAGGTCAAGGACGTGCCCAAGGCGCTGGACGAGGCCCGTACGACCGCCGAGGGCGCCGGCGGTTACGTCGGCTCCGAGAACACCGGCCGGGACGCCGACGGCCACGAGTACACGCGCGTGGTGCTGCGGGTGCCGGCCGCGCGGTACGAGGAGGTCCTGGGCGATCTGCAGGGCACGGGACGGCTCGTCGAGCGCACCGCGAAGGCTCAGGACGTCACCGACCAGGTGGTGGACGTGGAGAGCCGGGTCAAGTCGCAGCGGGCGAGCGTGGCCCGGATCCGGACGCTGATGGACCGGGCGGCCAAGCTGAGCGACGTCGTCACCCTGGAGGGCGAGCTGAGCAGCCGGGAGGCGGACCTGGAGGCGCTGCTCGCCCGGCAGGCGTCCCTGAAGGACCGCACCAGCCTGGCGACCATCACCCTGTCGCTGTCCGGGACGCCCGTGGAGAAGGCCGCCGAGGACGGCACGCCCGGCTTCGCGGACGCGCTGTCGGGCGGCTGGCACGCGTTCGTCACGATGCTGCGCTGGATCGCCCTGGTCCTGGGCGCGCTGCTGCCGTTCGCGGCGCTCGCCGCCGTGCTGGCGCTGGTGTGGGCGCGGCTCGTCCGTCCGCGGCTGCCGCGCCGCCGGGAGCGGGTCCCGGCGCCGGTGCCGGCCGCGCCGGGTCCGCTGCCGCGCGCGCGTCCGGCGGCGGACCCGGCGCGCGAGCCCGGCCAGGACTGACGCGCCGGGCCCGCGCGGTCCCGGGCGGCACCGGAACGACCGCGCACCGTAGCGTGTTCGCATGAGCATGAACGGTGGGCGAGGTGGCAGGCGGCGGCTGGTGGTGATCGGCGGCGACGCCGCGGGGATGTCCGCGGCGTCGCAGGCGCGGCGGATGCGGGGCCCGGGCGAACTGGAGATCGTGGCCTTCGAACGGGGCCACTTCAGCTCCTACTCGGCGTGCGGCATCCCCTACTGGGTGGGCGGAGACGTGCCCGAGCGCGACGAGTTGATCGCGCGCACCCCGCAGGAGCACCGCGCGCGCGGGATCGACCTGCGGATGCGCACCGAGGTCGTCGGGATCGACGTGCCCGGGCAGCGGGTACGCGCGCGTGACGTCGATTCCGGCGCGGAGTCGTGGACGCCGTACGACCAGCTCGTCATCGCCACCGGCGCCCGCCCGGTCCGCCCCGACATGCCGGGCGTGGACGCGCCCGGTGTGCACGGGGTGCAGACCCTGGACGACGGCGAGGCGCTGCTGGACTCGCTGGAGCGGACGCCCGGCCGCCGCGCGGTGGTCGTGGGCGCCGGGTACATCGGCGTGGAGATGGCAGAGGCGCTGATCAACCGGGGCTTCGAGGTGACGGTCGTCAACCGCGGCAAGGAGCCCATGTCGACCCTGGACCCCGACATGGGGCGCATGGTGCACCGGGCCATGGAGGGCCTCGGCATCACCATGGTGAACGACGCCGAGGTGACCAAGCTGCTCACCGGCGACGACGGCCGCATCCGCGCGGTGGCCACCGAGGACGCCGAGTACCCGGCGGACATCGTGGTCCTGGGCATCGGCGTGCGCCCGGAGACCTCGCTCGCCCGCGCGGCGGGGCTGCCCATCGGCGCCCACGGCGGCCTGCTCACCGACCTCGCGATGCGGGTGCGCGGCCACGAGAACATCTGGGCGGGCGGCGACTGCGTGGAGGTGCTGAACCTGGTCTCGGGGCAGGAGCAGTACGTTCCGCTGGGCACCCACGCCAACAAGCACGGCCAGGTCATCGGCACCAACGCGGGCGGCGGTTACGCCACCTTCCCGGGTGTGGTGGGCACGGCCGTCAGCAAGGTCTGCGACCTGGAGATCGCCCGCACCGGCCTGCGCGAGAAGGACGCCCGCCGGGTGGGCCTGCGGTTCGAGACGGTCACCATCGAGTCGACCAGCCGGGCCGGCTACTACCCCGGCGCCTCTCCGATGACGGTCAAGATGCTCGCCGAGCGCGGCACGGGCCGGCTGCTCGGCGTCCAGATCGTCGGCCGGGAGGGCGCGGGCAAGCGGGTCGACGTCGCGGCGGTGGCCCTCACCGCGCAGATGACGGTGCAGCAGATGACGGCCCTCGACCTCGGGTACGCACCGCCCTTCTCACCGGTGTGGGACCCGGTCCTGGTGGCGGCGAGGAAGGCGACGGCGAAGGTACGGGCCGGTCAGCGGTAGGCGGTTCAGGCCGTCGTGCTGATCCGCGGCAGGGAGGTCACGCCCCCGCCGGCCGTCACCGCGGCGGGCTGCTCCCCCGCGGGCCTCGCGTGCGAGGCGGCCGGCCGGGTGGAGCGCAGCCGGTGGCTCACCGCCTCGTCCAGGGTCACCGGCCGCTTCATCTGCGCCGCCAGCCGCCCGGCCTCCTGGCCGAGCCGGGCGACGTCCTCCCAGGGGAGCCGTACCACCAAGGACAGTTCGGCCTCGCCGTCGGGCAGCGCCTGCATCGCCGTCATCTGCGGAGCGTTCGCACTCATCGCCTGATCCTCACGTCGGTTGACAGGAGATACGCGGCCCGCCCCGGCGGCGTTCACCGATTCACCCGCCGTTTCCCGGGCAGTACTTCTGTGTGGTCATCCCCGTCCATGACGTGAACCCGGCGCGTCGCACCCCGTACGTGACATACGCCCTCATAGCCGCCAACGTGCTCGTCTTCCTCGCCACTCCCGGCGCCGCCGGTTCCGTGCCGGGCTCGGGCGAACTCGCGCGGCTGTGCAACCTGCAGGCCTTCATGGACCACTACGCGGCGGTGCCCAGGGAGCTGATCCACGGCCGGATGCCCCGGCTGGTGCCGACCGGCGCGGTGGGGGTGGGCCCGCACGGCCCGGGCTGCGTGGTGGCGCCGCCCGCCTACGACAAGTCCCCCGCGCTGTCCGTGTTCACGGCGATGTTCCTGCACGGCGGCTGGCTGCACCTGCTGGGCAACATGCTCTTCCTGCTGATCTTCGGCAACAACGTCGAGGACCGGATGGGCCACATCCGCTACTTCCTCTTCTACGTCTTCTGCGGCTACGCGGCCGGTTACGGCTTCGCGCTGCTCAACGCCTCCTCCGCGGACCCGCTGATCGGGGCGTCCGGGGCGATCGCCGGTGTGCTGGGCGCGTACCTGGTGCTGTACCCCAGGGCCCGGGTCTGGGTGCTGGTGCCGTTCCTGGTCTTCCTGCCGCTGCGGCTGCCCGCCTGGCTGGTGCTGGGCTTCTGGTTCGGGCTGCAGGCGGTGTACTCCTCCGGGCACGGTGTGTCCGGGGCCGGGACGGTGGCCTACTCGGCCCATGTGGTGGGCTTCGTGGCGGGCATGCTGCTGGCCTGGCCGCTCAAGCCGGGCACCCCGCCACCGCCGGAGCCGCGCCGCCTGGTGTTCGGCAGGCAGGCGCGGCCCCGACATGTGTGGTGAGCCGGTGCGGTGAGCCTCCGGCGAGCGGCTGCGCTCAGCGGGCGCTGCGGGTGTGGACGTACTCCACGAGCCGGGTCAGCGCGTCCGGGTCGGTGTTCGGCATGACGCCGTGGCCGAGGTTGAAGACGTGCCCCTCGAGGCCGGCGGCCGCGTCGAGCACCTCGGCGGCCCGGGCCTCGACGGTGTCCTTGTCGGTGAACAGCACCGTCGGGTCCAGGTTGCCCTGGAGCGCCTTGCCGGGGCCGACCCGGCGGGCGGCCTCGTCCAGCGGGACGCGCCAGTCGACGCCGACCACGTCGGCGCCGGCCTCGCCCATCAGCCCCAGCAGCTCGCCGGTGCCGACGCCGAAGTGGATGCGCGGGACGCCGTACCCGGCGACGGCGTCGAACACCTTCGCCGAGGCGGACATGACCGACCTGCGGTAGTCGGCCGGGGCCAGCGCACCGGCCCAGGAGTCGAAGAGCTGCACCGCGGAGGCGCCCGCCTCGATCTGCACCTTCAGGAACGCTGCCGTGATGTCGGCGAGGCGGTCCAGCAGGTCGGCCCAGAGCTCCGGGTCGCCGTACATCATCGCCTTGGCGTTCTCGTACGTGCGCGAGGGGCCGCCCTCGACCAGGTAGCTGGCCAGGGTGAACGGCGCGCCGGCGAACCCGATCAGCGGGGTCGCGCCCAGCTCGCGGGTGAGCATGCCGACCGCCTCGGTGACGTAGGAGACGTCCTCGGGGGTCAGGTCGCGCAGCCGGGCGAGGTCGGCGCGGGTGCGGACCGGCTGCTCCACGACCGGGCCGACGCCGGGTTTGATGTCGAGGTCGAGGCCGATGGCCTTGAGCGGGACGACGATGTCGCTGAAGTAGATCGCCGCGTCCACGTCGTGCCGGCGCACCGGCTGCAGAGTGATCTCGGTGACCAACTCGGGCCGCATGCAGGACTCGAGCATGGCGACGCCCTCGCGCACCTTGCGGTACTCGGGCAGCGAGCGGCCGGCCTGGCGCATGAACCACACGGGGGTGTGCGGCACGGGTTCGCGCCTGCACGCCTTGAGGAAGGCGCTGTCGTACGTCGCGGTCGGCTGCTTGCCCGTGGGGCTTGGGTTGGCACTCACGTCGGCAAGTCTCGCACGGCCGCGAAGCGAGAAGTGCGCCCGCCCCAAGGGGTGTCCTCCCTGCACGGGGGCGCTGTTCCCCTTACTCTTCCCCGCATGGCTGCGGCTCAGGGACGACTGTCGGACGGCGCTGACGGAATGGACGACGCGAAGGACTCCGCTCAGGCGGAGGGCGAGACGGGCACGGGGGTGCCGCAGGCGTTCCGGGCCGCGGTCGACGCGTTGCGCACCGCGCGGCTGCGGCCGCAGATCGAGGTCGAGCCGACGCCCGCCCCGCAGCGGCTCGCCCCCTTCGCGTACGCGCTGGAGGCCGCGGTGGTGGACGACGACGAGGACCTGGCCGACGGCCGGCTGGTGCTGCTGCACGACCCGGCCGGGCACGACGCCTGGCAGGGCGCCTTCCGGCTGGTGACGCTGGTGCGCGCGGAGCTGGAGCCGGAGATGGCGGCCGATCCTCTGCTGCCCGAGGTGTGCTGGTCGTGGCTGACCGGGGCGCTGCAGGCGCGCGGGCTGACGTACGGCGAGCCGAGCGGCACCGTCACGCGCGCGAGCTCGCACTACTTCGGCGGGCTCTCCGCCCGCCCGGCCGCCTCCCAGATCGAGATCCGCGCCTCCTGGACGCCGCGCGAGGGCCTCGGCGGGGTGCCGGACACCGCCGCGCACCTTGCCTCCTGGTGCGATCTGCTGGCGCAGGTGGGCGGGCTCCCGCCGGCCGGTCCGGGCGACGCCTCGGTGGTGACCCTGCCGCAGCGCAGGGGTCCGCAGTCACGGTGACCCGGGCACCGGCCGTGCCGGGTTCATCCGGATGGGCGTCCCGTTGACTCTCTCTTTGTCGATACGGCCACTTTCTGTACTCGAATCGCATCGACTCGAACCGATTCGACCTTCGGGTGATCGACAGCGTGTCCGAATTGAACGGATTGTTACTCACTAGATCGTGATCATTTCCTAAAGGCGCGCGGCTCCGCTGCCGAAGACGACTGTGACCCTGAAAGCACGTTTCGTCCCGGCTTCCTCCCCACAAGCCGGCCCCGTCCCCCCACCCAGGAGGCCTGGTGTCCGTTCTCCTCGAGCAGCCCGCAAGCCTGGTCGCCTACCGCCCGAACAAGCCGACCGCCATGGTGGTCGTGGCCGACCCGCGCGTCCGTTCCACCGTCACCCGCCACCTGTGGGCCCTCGGTGTACGCGACGTCATCGAGGCCTCGTCCGTCGCGGAGGCTCGTCCCCGCATCGGCAACCCCCGCGACATCTGCGTCGCCGACGTCCACCTGCCCGACGGCTCCGGCCTGACCCTGCTGTCCGAGACCCGTGCCGCGGGCTGGCCCAACGGGCTGGCCCTCTCGGCCGCGGACGACATCGGCGCCGTCCGCAACGCCCTTGCGGGCGGAGTCAAGGGCTACGTCGTCACCGGAACCCGTACCAACATCGGCCTTCCCAGCCGGCCCGGCGCCGCTCCCCTCGGCGCCGCCGCCCGTATGCACCGCCGCCCCCCGGGTGCCCCGAGCCACCCGGGCGGCTACCGCGAGCTGTCCGGGCGGGAGGTGGAGGTGCTCCGCCTGGTCGCAGAAGGCCAGTCCAACAAGGCGATCGGCGTCTCCATGGGCCTGTCCGCGCTGACCGTGAAGAGCCACCTGGCCCGCATCGCCCGCAAACTCGGCACCGGCGACCGGGCCGGCATGGTGGCCGTGGCGCTGCGGACCGGCATCATCCACTGACCCGTCCACCGACCCCATGCCGATTCCTCTCTACCGCCCCGTGAGCGCGTCATTCGTTCACTCATATGAACCGCAAGTTTCACCGGCCTGACTGGTTTACGACCCTGTGGCGCCCCGCGGCGGGACCGTGGGGGGGGCGGCGCCCGGCCGGGCCCGCGCACCCGTGGCTGGGGCCCGCGCCCCACACAACGCCCCAGCAACGATACGGGGCCCCCCCCGA
>NZ_JBHTVE010000003.1:134551-545339 GCF_042793175.1 Streptomyces sp. NPDC056580
CTCACCCCCCCCCCCCCCCGGTGCGCGCCCCATTCGGACAGCATTCCCCACCTATTGTTTCAGGCCCGTGCGGGTTTCCCCCCCCTGTGGCGCCCGTCGACGGAACGTTCCGTCGACGGGCGCCGTCCGTGCCCGGATACCCTTGACAGGTGACCGACGCCCAAGAGACCGCAGCAGACAGTTCCGTGCGCACCACCGGAGCCACCCCTCCGGACGACGCCGGGGCTTCTGTGCTGGGGGCGCCGACTCCGCTGCTCGAACCCCGCGAGGGCATCCCGCCCGTGATCGCCGACGAGGAGGCGCTCGCCGAGGTGATCGCCGCCTTCGCCGCCGGCTCCGGCCCCGTCGCCGTCGACGCCGAGCGCGCCTCCGGCTACCGCTACGGCCAGCGTGCCTACCTGGTGCAGCTCCGCCGGGAGGGTGCCGGCAGCGCGCTGATCGACCCCGTCGCCTGTCCCGATCTCTCCGGTCTCGGCGAGGCGCTGACCGGCGTCGAGTGGGTGCTGCACGCCGCCACCCAGGACCTGCCCTGCCTGCGGGAGATAGGCATGGCGCCGACCCGGCTGTTCGACACCGAGCTGGCCGGCCGGCTCGCCGGGTTCCCCCGGGTCGGCCTCGGCGCCATGGTCGAGGGCGTGCTCGGCTTCGTCCTGGAGAAGGGCCACTCCGCCGTCGACTGGTCGACCCGGCCGCTGCCCGAGCCCTGGCTCCGCTACGCCGCCCTGGACGTGGAACTCCTGGTCGACCTGCGCGACGCCCTGGAGAAGGAGCTGGACCGGCAGGGCAAGCTCGACTGGGCGCTGCAGGAGTTCGCGGCGATCGCGGCGGCGCCGCCCGCCGAGCCCCGCAGGGACCCCTGGCGGCGTACGTCCGGGATGCACAAGGTGCGGCGGCGCCGGCAGCTCGCCGTCGTGCGCGAGCTGTGGCAGACGCGGGACCGGATCGCCCAGCGGCGGGACGTGTCACCGGGCAAGGTGCTCTCGGACGCGGCCATCGTGGAGGCCGCGCTCTCGCTCCCGGCCAACGTGCACGCGCTGGCCGCGCTCAACGGCTTCGGGCACCGGGTGGGACGCCGGCAGCTGGAGCAGTGGCAGGCGGCGGTCGACCGGGCCAGGGCGCTGCCCGAGGCGCAGCTGCCCCAGCCGGGGCAGCCGGTCGCCGGGCCGCCGCCGCCGCGGGCGTGGGCCGACAAGGATCCTGCCGCCGCGGCCCGGCTGGCGGCCGCGCGGGCGGGGGTGTCGGCGCTGGCCGAGCGGCTCGGCATGCCCCAGGAGAACCTGGTCTCCCCCGACACCGTGCGACGGGTGTGCTGGGAGCCGCCGGCCCCGGTGGACGCCGGGACGGTGGCGGACGCGCTGGCCGGCCACGGTGCGCGGCCCTGGCAGGTGGAGCAGGTGACCCCCGTGCTGGTCGCCGCGCTGTCGGGTGCGGCCACGGGCGCCTGAAGCGGAACCGGACGTCGATTTCACGCCAAGATCCTGGGTGCGTCCGGGCGCCCCGCTCAGCGGTTCCCGGGCGGCGCGCACGCCCGGTCCCGTGGTGCCCGAGGGCCCGCGCCCCCCGTGGGGGCGCGGGCCCTCTCCGTGCCGCCCGCGGGAACAGGCCCGGCTCCGCACCCGGACGCGGCGGCTGCCGCGGGGACTCGGCGCCCCCACAGGTGTGACGTTCACCGCTCCGGCCGGGGGGAGGACTGGGCAGTCACGTTACTCACAAGTAGCATGGCCCGTAAGCAAGCGCTCAGCATCCCGCACCCTGGAGGAGAGCCATCGTGCCTCGTACCGTCAGGGACGTCGTCTTCGTCGACGGCGTCCGCACCCCGTTCGGCAAGGCGGGCCCGAAGGGCATCTACCACGAGACCCGTGCCGACGACCTCGTCGTCAAGGCGATCCGGGAGCTGCTGCGCCGCAACCCCGGTCTGGACCCGAAGAAGATCGACGAGGTGGCCATCGCGGCGACCACCCAGATCGGTGACCAGGGCCTGACCCTCGGCCGCACGGCCGGCATCCTCGCGGGCCTGCCGCAGTCCGTCCCCGGCTACTCGATCGACCGCATGTGCGCCGGCGCCCTGACCGCCGTGACGACCACCGCCGGTTCGATCGCGTTCGGCGCCTACGACGCCGTCATCGCCGGTGGCGTCGAGCACATGGGCCGCCACCCGATGGGCGAGGGCGTGGACCCCAACCCGCGGTTCGTGAGCGAGAAGCTGGTCGACGAGTCCGCCCTGTTCATGGGCATGACCGCCGAGAACCTGCACGACCGCTACCCGCACATCACCAAGCTGCGCGCCGACGAGTACGCCGTGCGCTCGCAGGAGAAGGCCGCGAAGGCGTACGCCAACGGCAAGATCCAGCAGGACCTGGTGCCGATCTCGGTGCGCCGCACCAACGCCGAGGCCGGTGAGACCGGCTGGGGCCTGGTCACGGCCGACGAGCCGATGCGCCCGGGCACCACGCTGGAGAACCTGCAGAGCCTGAAGACCCCGTTCCGCGTGCACGGCCGGGTCACCGCCGGCAACGCGGCCGGCCTGAACGACGGCGCCACCGCCTCGATCATCGCGAGCGAGGACTTCGCCCGCGAGAACGGCCTGCCGGTCAAGATGCGCCTGGTCTCCTACGCCTTCGCCGGCGTCGAGCCCGAGGTGATGGGCTACGGCCCGATCCCGGCCACGGAGAAGGCCCTCGCCAAGGCGGGTCTGTCCATCTCCGACATCGGCCTGTTCGAGATCAACGAGGCCTTCGCCGTGCAGGTCCTGGCCTTCCTGGACCACTACGGCATCGCGGACGACGACGAGCGCGTCAACCAGTACGGCGGCGCGATCGCCTTCGGTCACCCGCTGGCCTCCTCCGGCGTCCGTCTGATGACGCAGCTGGCCCGCCAGTTCGAGGAGCAGCCGCAGGTCCGCTACGGCCTCACCACCATGTGCGTCGGCTTCGGCATGGGCGCGACGGTCATCTGGGAGAACCCGCACTTCGACGGAGGCGACAAGTGAGCACCACCGCTGAACTCCTGAAGGGCGCGGCCGAGCTCTTCCCCGACGAGGTCGTCACGCAGGCGCACGTACGCCACCTGGACCTGCCCTTCGGTGCCGGGCGCTTCGCGCTCATCACCCTGGACAACGGCCTGGACCACACCAAGCCGACCACCTTCGGCCCGCAGTCGCTCGCGAACCTGAACGCCGCGATCGACCAGGTGGAGAAGGAGGCCGCGGACGGCGAGATCGTCGGCGCCGGCGTCACCGGCAAGCCGTTCATCTTCGCGGTCGGCGCCGACCTCAAGGGCGTGGAGCTGCTCAAGCAGCACGACCACGCGCTGGCCATCGGCAAGGGCGGCCACGAGGTGTTCAAGCGCCTCGCGAAGCTCGCCGTGCCCACCTTCGCCTACTACAACGGCGCGGCGATGGGCGGCGGCGTCGAGGTCGGCCTGCACTGCACCTACCGCACGGTGTCGAAGGCCATCCCGGCGTTCTCCCTGCCCGAGGTCTTCCTCGGCCTGGTCCCGGGCTGGGGCGGCTGCACGCTGCTGCCGAACCTGATCGGCGCGGACAAGGCCGTCTCGGTGATCATCGAGAACAGCCTCAACCAGAACAAGCAGCTCAAGGGCAAGCAGGTCTTCGAGCTGGGCATCGCCGACGCCCTCTTCGAGGGCGCCGACTTCCTGGAGCAGTCGCTGCTGTGGACCGCCCAGGTCCTCAAGGGCGACATCGCGGTCGAGCGCCCGGCGATCGACCGCGGCGAGGCCTGGGACCAGGCCGTCGCGCGCGGCCGGTTCATCGCGGACGGCAAGGTGCACGGCGCGGCCCCGGCCGCCTACCGGGCCCTGGAGATCATCGCGGCCGCCAAGGACGGCGACCTGCAGCGCGGCTACGACGCCGAGGACCAGGCCCTCGCCGACCTGATCATGGGCGGCGAACTGCGCGCCGGCATCTACGCGTTCAACCTCGTCCAGAAGCGCGGCAAGCGCCCCGCCGGCGCCCCGGACAAGAACCTGGCCCGCCCGGTCACCAAGGTCGGCGTCGTCGGCGCCGGTCTGATGGCCTCGCAGCTCGCCCTGCTCTTCCTGCGCCGCCTGGAGGTGCCGGTCGTCCTGACCGACATCGACCAGGAGCGGGTCGACAAGGGCGTGGGCTACGTCCACGCCGAGATCGACAAGCTGCTCGGCAAGGGCCGGATCAACCAGGACAAGGCCAACCGCCTCAAGGCGCTGGTGACCGGTGTCCTGGACAAGGCCGAGGGCTTCTCGGACGCCGACTTCGTCATCGAGGCGGTCTTCGAGGAGATCGGCGTCAAGCAGCAGGTGTTCGCCGAGGTCGAGGCGGTCGCCCCGGCGCACGCGATCCTCGCCACCAACACCTCCTCGCTGTCGGTGTCGGAGATGGCGTCGAAGCTGAAGCACCCCGAGCGGGTGGTCGGCTTCCACTTCTTCAACCCGGTCGCGATCCTCCCGCTGCTGGAGATCGTCCGCGGCGAGAAGACGGACGACGCCTCGCTGGCGACCGCCTTCGCGGTGGCCAGGAAGCTGAAGAAGACGGCGGTTCTGGTCAAGGACGCCCCGGCGTTCGTCGTGAACCGCATCCTCACCCGCTTCATGGGCGAGATCCAGAACGTCATCGACGAGGGCACCCCGGTCGAGGTCGCGGAGAAGGCGGTGGAGCCCCTGGGTCTGCCGATGTCCCCGCTGGTCCTGCTCGAACTGGTCGGCCCGGCGATCGGCCTGCACGTCTCGGAGACCCTCAACCGGGCCTTCCCGGACCGCTTCACGGTCTCCCCGAACCTCGCGGCCGTCGTCAAGGCGGGCAAGCGCGGCTTCTACGTCTACGACAGCGGCAAGCCGGAGCTGGACCCGGAGGTCGCCGCGCTGCTGAAGCAGGGCGACACCGTGCTGACGGAGGAGCAGGTCCGCGACCGCGTCCTGGACGCGGTGGCCCAGGAGATCGGCCTGATGCTCGACGAGGGCGTCGTCGCCGAGGCCCAGGACATCGACCTCTGCCTGATCACGGGCGCCGGCTGGCCCTTCCACCTGGGCGGCATCACGCCGTACCTGGACCGCGAGGGCGTCTCCGAGCGGGTGAACGGGAAGCGGTTCCTGGAGGCGGGCGTGGCGAGCGTTCCGGCGTAAGCGCTCCCTGACCGAAAAGAGGGCCTCCGCCTGCGGGCGGGGGCCCTCCTTCGCTGTGGCGACGACCGATGTCACCAGCGTCCGCTGAACGGCAAATGATCACACTTGTCCGAGCACGGTTCGCGGGAGGAGAGCGACTGCCTGAGCCAGTTACCCTCCGGAACCCCGTGCACCCGGATGGTGTGCCGGACGGGCGCGGAGTGGGTGGCGCCGAAGACAGCCACGAACTCCACGAGATGCGACCCCGGTTTCCAGTCGTGGGAGTGTGTGACCTTCCAGGACCCGTCCTGGTCGACCGGTGCCGTGGCAATCAACCGGCCGCCTTCCAGCACGGCCACTGTGGACACACCGGGTTCAGCGGTACCGGAAAACCGGGGACGAGGCCCAGTCCACGCCCCATCACGGGGACCCGTAACGACCGGTGGCTTCACGTGGGTCTTCACGGTGAAGGCGAACTCAGCGGCTGGAGTGACCCCTTGCTCGGTGAACCCGACAGCTTGTACAAGGTGTGGTCCTCCGCGCCAGTTGACGACCTTGCGCCATCCCCACGCGCCGCTGTCGCCTACGCGGGTACCACCCAGGTAAACGCCGTTCTCGAAGAAGAGAAGATAACTCGTGCCAGGCGCCACAGTGCCCGTGAACTTCTGCATTGGGCCGACGAGAGCATGTGGTGCCGGATTCGAGAGGAGGGGAGCGGAACCAACGCGGAATTCCTCGAAAAGGGCCATCTCAGGTTTGTCGATAGTGAACTCGGTAAGAGGGGGCGGGAACGCAGGGGCAACGGCAACGGCGCCCGGGTCAACGAAGCCCTGTGGGATACCCACTGTAGCTTGTAGGCTCCCTGCAACGAGCCTGGCGAATTCCCGTGCCCCCTGCTCGTTCAAGTGGGACGAGTCAATAATTCCGTCGGGATGGTTAGGGTGCTCGCCCGCATCCAACCATCGGTAGAATTGACGGGCGTATTGCGGACCGAGATCCTGTATCAACCGCAGAGTGAGCTCGTGCAAATCGATCAAGGGCGCATCCGTTTCCGCGGCCACCTCCCTGACCAATTGAGGGTAACCGTCGCCGGTGTCGGCGACCCGACCTGACGCGTCGAACGAGCATCGTGCCGTCTGAGTCACGAGAGCCGGGATCGCGCCCTCGCCCCGCACACCCTGGACATACAGATGCAGAAACTCCTTGAACTCGCGGGGACCGTGGTAGCTCTTGGGGTCGCCGATCCGTTGCTCAACGAGGCCGAAGTTGAACAAGACCAAATCACCCGGGTCGAGTAGATTCAGCAGGTCCACAAAACGCTCTGTGAAATACCCCCGAGCGGTCATGGCATCTCGCGCATAATTCCGCACCTCGTGATAGGGCGTCACGTATTGCTGGAGGAACTGGCCCCACCCCGCGAGCGGGGCCTCATGCGCACTGCGGGAAGCAGCCACGGAGTTCCCCACGACACAAATCTTGCTCATGTTCCCTCCTTGATCCGCCTCATCACAGAGGCCATTCAGGTATGCGGCCACTGTGGTAGCGCTGGTTCCGAGCAGACCCGCACTCGAACTGGCTCGCCACCGGGAAGTAGCTGGGCAGGAAAGCCGCAAGAATGGCATCCTGCTCGTCTTCATCGACGTCTCCGTCGTGGAAGTCGTTGAGACAGAAGACGTCGTTGGGGCGTACGGTGAGAAGTCTGTTCAGACGGGAGCGATGCTCCTTGATGCCGACGTTCACGAAACCGCAGGAGATGGAGCCTGGCACACCACGTCCCGTGTGGAAAGCGTAGTAGTGGTGCAGGGATGAGGCGATCGACACATCACTGTGACTGCGCAGCCGGCTGGCGGCCGTGCCCATGACGGGCTCCGGGAACGCGCGCTCGAGGTCCGTCATGACGCTCCGTCTCAATGCGTACGGAGCATGGAGGAAAGCGTGGGTGATGACCTGACCGAACGCTCCCGCTATCAGGGCACGGTTGTTCTTCGCGGCACTGATGTTGAAGTCGTCAGACTCCATCGGCGGCACCATGGGCACGGCCGTCGGGGAGAGGAAGTGCTTAGCCTGCCCGTTACCCTGGAAGAACAGGCTGGGTTGTACCGTGCGCCCCATGAAGAAGTCGTCATTGAAGTAGAGGAAGTGCTCAGCGAGTCCCTCGATGTGGTGCAGTTGGCTCTCAATCGCATGCGAGTTGAACGTGGGGAGATTCCGCGGTTCAGTAAAGATCTCGCTGTGGTCGACCACTCGGACTCGATGGTGACCGGTGTCAAGCCAGGACGGCACCTGCCGGTCCGTCACAATGTAGATGTTGCGGATCCACGGTGCGTACATATCGATTGAGCGGAGGGAGTACCGGAGTTCGTCTCGGCTACGGAAGCGCGCGGCGCTGGCTGCCGCATCGACCGTCTCGAGACCCAAGTAGGCCAGCACCTGGTTCTTGCGTTCGAGCCACTCCGTGTCGGAACCGTCCACCCAGGTGTACACGGCGTCGATGGGGAACGTCACCTGGTTGTGCAAGGGTCGAGTGAACGGCGCGACCGTCGGGTACCTGCGCCCGCCGAGGATAGTTTCGGCCCGACCCAGAGAGCCTTGTGCAATAGCGGTGCCAATGAGAGTACGCGTCGGGGCGATGATGGTCTCGACGTCCTCTGGGTCATGCTTCCAGAAAGAGATCGTACAGCCGTAGACCGCCCCCAAGCGCAGGGTGCGCGATTTGCTCACTACAGTTCGGTATACGCGGACGCCGGAACTGGCCTGGTCCATCAACTCCTCGGCCGCCCCTGCGAGCACCGTCGAGACCGTCTCCTGCCGATCGTTCAGCAGTGCCGTGTAGACCGCCTCGTTCTGGTAATGGCCGGTAAGCGCTTTAAAGACTTGCTCCCGGAACGACTCATGAACCGCGACCGTGTGGCGCACCATCGTGTCGCGTACGACGAGGTAAGGAATGCCAGCCGCTTCCAGGGCGTCCGCGGCCAATGCCAGATTGGCCTGCACCACGTCATAGGGTGTGTCGGATTCTGTCACGCGACACAACTGCCCACCATCGCGTACCAATTCGGAGTGTCGCTTGGCGACGGACGCTTCGAGACGGCGGTTTGCATCAGAGCGTGACTGGCTGGCAGGAGCCGGCGCAGCGGGGATCACCACGCCGTTGGGGCCGCTGAACACTGCATGCAGAGACTGCCTGTCGGCCTTAACTCGGGCTCGATCACCCCGCTCCCGGAAGTCGATAAGTTCCTGGAAGAACGTTTCCCAGCGTTCAGTCACCAGCCGCGGGGCGAACCGTGTGATGGAATCCGCGGCGGCCGCTCCCATAGTGTGACGCATCACGTCGTCCGTCATGAGTTGATGAAGCCGCTGAGCGAGTGCCTCCACATCCCCGGGAGGAACGAGTATCCCCGACTGGCCGTCGAGGATGATTTCCCGCGGCCCATTTGGGCAGTCGTACGACACGACGGGCACACCAGCGGCCTGCGCCTCCATCAGCACGAGCGGAAACGCCTCGTTGCGGGAGGTCATCAGGGCGATGCTGGCCTTGGCCCACTCCTCCGCCAGATGCGGGGAGTTACCGTTCAGCTGAACGGAGTCGTGCAGACCGAGAAGATTGATTTGCCGCCTGAGACCGCCGCTGAGCGGCCCGTCCCCGAAGATTCGCAGAGTCCATGATGGGTGGTACGGCGCAACGAGCGCCCAAGCCTCGATCGCGTGGTCGAGCTGCTTCTCGCCGACAAGCCGCCCAGCGGTGACCACGGTTCGAGTCTGCAGTGTGGACCTTGGCCGGAAGCCGGCTGGTAGAGCATTGGGGATGACCTCGATGCGCGGCGCGCTAGCGCCGAAGGTCTCTGCGAACCACTCGGCCGTCCGCTCGCTCAGCACAGCCAGGGCGTCCAGACGGGACGCGTACCGCAGGAGCGGTTCGCCACTGCTACCCCTAAGCTCGGACACCCGGTGCTCTTGGTGCACGGTAATCACTCGAGCCGGGGAGAGCTGCACGGCCAGAGCCATTAGAGCGGGTGTTGTGGTGATGAGCACGTCAGTGTCCGTGTGCTGGAGTGTCAACTCCAGCTCGGTGTCGGACAGCCGGTTGAAGGCCGCTTCCCATGCCCGGTCCACATACTCGCTCGGTAGTCCCGCCAGGCTCGTCAACTCGCCGTCGGTCAGGCGTGTCGGACGCACCGGACGCGGCACAGGCCCTGTCTGGTCGACGAGGTAGTCGACACGCACTCGATCATCCACGGTGAAGAAGAGCTTCGGCTGGCTCTTGAAGACGCTTAGTATCCGGACATCATGCTGCCCGGCGAGTTCCGCCGCTTGGTTGAAGACCGCTCGCTCGGTGCCGCCTACGGCGTCCGCAGTAGTAAGCAAAAATGTGATCTTCATGTAGTTCTCCGCCCAGACTCGGGCATACGGCTGCAGGTGACGCGAAAGTTGCCTGCGGGCGTGTAACGGGGGTGGACGATCATTGGAGCGGTACCGGGCGGCGCCACGGCCATGGCGGAAATACCGAATACACGTTGCGGGTTGCGCACGTCATGAAGACGGCGGCCGATCCGCAGGCTTCGCCCCGACACAAAGCATGCCGTCATATCCCAGTGCAACACGTCACGCCGAGTGGGCGACATCTCCTCCAGGGGCACACTGACTCGCCACGTTGCCTCGAAGCACTGTTCCGCAGGGCGGGTGAGGGTTCTTCCCGACGCCGCGAACTCCACCCACGGGTCGCCCGCCTCTGCTCCAATCAGACGGAAGTCGACGGTCAGTCCGGTGTGCGAAAGATCGACCCTGACCACCTCGGCCGCCGACCGGGGCGTGGCGGTGGCGATGCGCAGATTACCGGTCACGGACCGTACAAGTCGGTACTTCTGTCCAGTTATCGGGGATGCCATGTGCGGCATGGTCGGTCCGGCGTACGGCTCGGGCATCTCGACGAGAAGTAGCGGGATCCTTCGGGATCGGCGCCTGTCCGTGACGTGTAGGCGAACCTTCCACTCTCCGTCGCGGACCGGAAGACCTCCCGCTTGCGCGCCCAGGAGGACAGCCGCGTCACAAAGGAGCTGCCCCTGCGAGTCTTCATAGACCCGAGCCGCAGACGCATAGCGTTCCCGGCGGCGGGTCAGTTCGATTTCAGCTTGCTCGGGTATAGACAAGGAGTCAGGGAGCTCCGCATGAAGGTTCACGGTCTGCCCG
Organism: Streptomyces sp. NPDC056580; assembly: GCF_042793175.1. Classification (NCBI taxonomy): domain Bacteria; kingdom Bacillati; phylum Actinomycetota; class Actinomycetes; order Kitasatosporales; family Streptomycetaceae; genus Streptomyces; species Streptomyces sp. NPDC056580. The sequence continues at coordinate 144,833 of NZ_JBHTVE010000003.1, forward strand.
TCAAGTACGGCCGCGTAGCGCAGGCGCCCTACACGCATCCGGTGTGGCAGGAAGAGACGAAGCAGCATCCAAGTGCGGAAAGCGACGAACGGGCGTCGCGCACTGCGACTCACGGTCGAACGGAGCCGGCGGGTAAACCGCAACAGTCTGGTGATCATAGTCATGCGCTCCGCAACTCGGCGGGCTCACCTTGCGCCCGCGTGGTATCCGCCTCGGCCGGCAGTTCGTACGGGCTGGGCACGGGAAAATATGCCTTCAGGAAGTCCCTGACCATGCGCTCCTGGGCATCGGGATTCTGCGGCACGATCGTGTCGTTGATGCAGAAGGTGTCAAAATCCCTTCGCGCAGCGAGCCTGTTCAGACGCTGTTGCGCCTTCAAGTCACCGATATCGATGTAGACGTATCGAAGGTCGCCGACCGTTGCTCTCGCCGTGTGGAAGGCGTGGTAGTGGTGGAGTGACGAGGCGATGGGCACGTCGTCTGGCGAACGGAACCTCGAATGCTGCGTCCTCCGGTGCTCTTCGGGGTACGTTCGCTCGATCTCCTGGAGCACCTCGCGCCGGAGAGCGTGAGGTGTGTGCTTCATCTTCTGAGCAATGAAGGTGCCGAACTGCTGGGCTATCAGCCCACGGCTGTTCTGGCCCGCCGCGTTCACCGGCAGGTCCGCCCCGCTGACTTCTCCCGAGGGAATGAGCGCCTTGGACATGAAGAATTTGGTAAGGCCATTGGGATGGAAGAAGTGTCCCGGCCCAACCGGGCGACCGAAGAACACATCGTCGTTCAGATAAAGGAAGTGGTCCGACAGTCCGTCGATGCGATGCAGTTGGCTTTCGATCGCATGCGAGTTGAACGTGGGCAACGCTGTGGGATCAGAAAAGATCTCCCGGTGGTCCACGATCCTCAGTCCCGGGTACTCCGTGTTGAGCCAGCGTGGTACCTGGCCAGCGGTGACCAAATAGATGTTGTGCACCCACGGCGCATATTGGTGTATCGATCGCAGGGAGTAGCGCAGCTCGTCACGGCTCGTGTAGCGCGCGTCGTTGGCCGCCTGCTCGTGCAGGGGACCGCTGGCGTCGCGGGTGAGGAGGAGACGGGCCGCGTCCCTGCTCGCCCTCCATGCGGGGTCCGAGTCATCCACCCAGGTGTAGACGACATCGATGGGGAAGAGGTGGTCATCAGGCAAAGGCACACCGAACTCGGGGACCGATCGTGCGTAGCCGGTGTGGTAGAGGGACGGCACCGGACTGAACAGCTTCTGTTCCATGACCCGGCGCTCAGCGTCGATCGGGGTCTGCGTCAAGACGCTGTTGGGACGGGGGGCGACCAGCTCGTCCCCCGTTCGCCGCCAAAATTCCAGGTCGCAACCTGACTCTTGGCCGAAGATCAGCTCAGCAGTCGGGTCGCAGACGTTCCACGCCAGGCGCAGCACCTGGTGGGTCCGCATCCTCCGCCACGTCTTGGCCGACGCCCCGTCCCGCTGTTCCCCTAGGCCATTCGAAACGTATCCAGGGTTGCGGCCGAAAGCGATCTGAAGAAGTTCCTCCACGTCCTCGCGCTGCTCCGCAGGGACCGCGACGCAGGGCACCGCTTGGGCGGTTCCTCTGATACAGAAGTAGTCGATCTCGGCCGCTTCGAGTACTGCCACAACCATGTGCAGATTGCGTGCGCGAGCTGCCCACTCAGTGGCACCCCCCACCACTACGGCCCGTACGTGCTTGCCTCTGTGCCGAACCACCCGAAGGAACGCGTTGGGACCGTGCCTCCCCGGTGAGCGGCTACCTCCAAGGGCACGCGTGACGACGGCAGAACGCAGAGAGTCCAGAGAAGCCAGCAGATGCATCACCGCGTTCCGAAGCGGGCGCGGTACGCGACGCACGATGCGTCGGCGTGCTCCCACAGGCAGCAGCGACCTATACGTCGACACCAGCGCGCTGGCCTCAGGATTGTTGAGGCTCACCACCGAAGATCCACACCGTCCAAGACATAAGAACCCACCACCGACAAGGCGCGGACGTCGCCGCCCACCCTGCGCTCGCCGTGCTCAGCAGCCGCCAAGGCGCGTTAAACGTTGCGCCAGCCGACGATTGCGTGTGCCCCCCGGGGACTTCGATCGTTTGACCGGCCGTCGTCGCGAAAACGACAAAGCGACACGGGATCTTCACACTTTCAACTACAGCTTGTCCATACCGATTGCTTATCTCGGACACAAAGGCGGCGCACAAAAAGGTGCAATGGTCATATAGCGCCGACTGTTGTGACGCTTATCATAGTGCTCGGAGGAACCGGAATCCCCTCAGACCGTCCGCGCCGCCTCCAAGGCGAGCCCTTGGCCGACCTGTTGGCGCGCGATCCTCAACTCACCCCTCGAGCCGATGACGGCCAGCACCAGTAGCCCTCGAGCATCACGAGCCAGTGCAGGTTGGTGAGCGCTCTTCTCTCCCGTAGGAGACCACCACACACCCGCTTGCTCGTTCTCCGTGACACAGGCGGCCAGCATCACTTCCCCATCCGCGCCGCAGTGAGCGAGCACCGTGCAGTCGTAGCCGTCGATGAGGGCCCGCAGAGCCGCGTGGCGCCCCGCTACCGGACTCGCGCCCATGGGTATCACCCAGCTCCCAGGCCTGTGCGCGTGGACCGATCCGGTGACCAGATCTGTCCAGTAGAACGTGACCCGATCCGGCCCGGTTTCCACAGCGATGGCGCTGTTCGGTGCCGGCGCGATGTGAATGTTCGGCCTTCTCTCCATGTCACCGTCGCATTGCGTCTGGCACCAGTGCATGGCCGGCCCGTCCCCGGGAACGAGCAACTCGATCCGGCCTGAGCCGAGCGCTACGGCCGCGAGCCCGTCTTGGGCCTTGTTGCCGCGGATGTCGCGCCAGGGAAGCCAACCACCACGCTCCCCCTCACGCCTCATCGTCACACCACCGCCCGCATTGCGCACGAATACGTGAACCGTCCCAGAAGTGCTCACGGCTCCGACCGGCGCACCGACGAATGCCGCCTTCTCAGGTTCTTTGTATGGGTTTCCGACGCTTGTCCACTCGGTGAGCGGGCGGCCCGTCTGGTACTGGATCGCGTGCACGATCTCCAGCGCTTGGCTGCGACCCTTTCCCCCAGCGCGTCGGCCGAAGAAGTGCACGTACCTGTTGGCTCCCTGAGCGACGGAGATGTCGTCGACACCCGGCGCGGGGATGAACTCCGGTCCCTGCCAGTCCGGACCTCCTGGACGGGTTTCCGTCCATCGCAACAAGCCGCCCCTTGTCCTCGTGTAAGCGGTCAGGCGCATGTCCTTGCCTAGCAACAGCCACCGTCCGTCAAGGACCGCCTCAGTGGCGATCGGCTGTGCAGGGCCAAGGGGCGTAGCGGTCGTCGACCTCGCCCGCCCGCTTACTGCGGATCTGGATCTTGTCATCACTCCGTAGCCTCCACCGCCCACCGTGCGGACGGCCTTCGCGCGCACCAACCCGCCCAGGCGGACTCCACCATCGCGTGGGGGCTATGGCGGGCCGTCCAGCCGAGCTCAGCACGGATGCGGTCGGCTGAGGCGACGACCCTCGCCGGGTCACCGATGCGGCGCGGCGCGGACACCGGAGCGGCCGCAGAGCCGTAACCGGTCACCTCACCGATCAGCGTGATCATCTCGCGAACTGAGACGCCTTCGCCGCGACCGATGTTGACCGTAAGGTCACTGCCGGGCTTCCGCCCCGGCAGCGCACGCGCAGCGGCGAGATGAGCCGAGGCGATGTCCTCGACGTGGATAAAGTCCCGTACGCACGTACCGTCCGGAGTGTCGTAGTCGTCACCGAAGATCACCGGTGCGCTGCCCTGGGTCATCTTCTCGAAGACCATCGGCACTAGGTTGAAGACACCGGTGTCCGCAAGGTCCTCGTTTGCCGCGCCCGCCACGTTGAAGTACCGCAAGCACGCAGTCGTCATCCCGTGCGCCCTGCCGGCGGCACGCACGAGCCACTCCCCCGCCAACTTGGTCTCGCCGTAAGGGTTGACCGGGGCGCAGGGTGTGTCCTCTGTCACCAGGTCGACATCAGGCATGCCGTACACGGCAGCGGACGAGGAGAACAGAAAGTGCCGGACGCCAGTGTCGGCGGCAGCTTCGAGCAAGGTGTGCAGCCCTTGCACGTTCTCGCGGTAGTAGTAGAGCGGCCGCTCGACCGACTCCCCCACCTGCTTCTTGGCCGCTAGGTGAACCACACCGTCGACCCCGAGGTCGGAGAGGGTCGCCCGCAGAAGCGCGCCATCCAGAACCGAGCCCTTTACGACGGTGACACCGCCAGGAACTCGGGCGGGGTCGCCCGTCGAGAAGTCGTCGTAGACCGCGACGCGCTCGCCGACGGCGAGCATCGAACGGACGACATGGGCGCCGATGAAACCAGCACCACCCGTAATCAGCCAAGTCATGAGGCGCATATTATTTCTTTGGCTGCTGTTTACAAATACTCCACGGGTTGTGCATGATCGGGCGATCGTCCACCCGCATGCGGTTCCGATCAGACAGCAGCACTGGGACCGGCTCCCCCCACCCGAGTCCTCAAGCCACAACAACGCCCCACCAGGGCACGACCAACGAGGATTCGAAGCAGGATGAGCCACGTCTCGACGCCCCAGAGCAGCGACTCCGAAACGCAGTCCCGCCGCGGCAGGAAGCGTGAGCGCGCCGGGGGGCGCCGCATAGGCCGGAAGATCCTCATCGGCCTGGCCGTGCTCGTCGTGGCCGCCGCCGGCACAGCCTACTGGCTCTACAGCGACCTCGACGGCAACATCAAGGGCGTCGACATCGACAGGGCGATCGGCGACGACCGGCCCGAGAAGCTGCCCACGTCCGGTCAGAACATCCTGATCCTGGGCTCCGACTCACGCGCCGGCGCCAACGCCGCGCTGGGCACGGGCGACGTCTCGGGGGCCCGCTCCGACACCGCGATGGTGATGCACATACCCGAGGGCCGCACCAGGGCCGTCGCCGTCAGCATCCCCCGCGACACCCTGGTGACCCGGCCCGAGTGCGCCAAGTCGGACGGCTCCACGGTCGCGTCCGCGAAGCGCGTGATGTTCAACTCCATCTACTCGCAGGTCGGTCCGGCCTGCGTGGTCAAGACCGTCGAGCAGATCTCCGGGGTCCGCATGGACCACTACGTGGAGATCGACTTCGCCGGCTTCAAGGGGCTCGTGGACGCGATCGGCGGAGTCACCGTCACCGTCGACCAGGACATCCACGACAAGTCCAGCGGCCTCGACCTGACCGCCGGCACCCACCGGCTGAACGGCACCCAGTCGCTCCAGTTCGTGCGCACCCGGCACGGCATCGGCGACGGCAGCGACCTCGGCCGCATCGGTCTGCAGCAGCAGTTCATGCTCGCCCTGCTGAGCGAGATAAAGAAGCAGGACCTGCTGGGCAGCCCCACCAAGACCTACAAGATCGCGGACAAGCTCACGGCCGCCCTCACCACCGACTCCGACCTCGCCTCGCTGACCAAGCTGGCGGACTTCGGACGCAGCCTCAACGGCGTCGACCCCTCCTCCATGGAGACGATCATGCTGCCGGTGCGGTACGACAAGGTCGACCCCAACCGCGTGGTGGCCGCCGAGCCGCAGGCGTCGCGGCTGTGGAAGGCGATCCGCAGCGACAGCACGATCCCGGAGTCCGCGAAGAAGTCCCCCGCCACGGGCGGCGGCTCCTCCTCCTGACCTCGCCACACCTAAGGGCTGTCCCGTAATCCCCGGCGGGCACGCGACGACAGCTACGGCGCCTCGCCGCGTTGTCGGATCGCCCGAATACGCCCAGTATGAGGACGACCCTCCGCCTTGCGATGCACCGCATCTGACGCCGCGCGCCGATCCACCGGGGATTACGGGACAGCCCTTAGCACGCCGTCGAGGACGTGGGATCCTTGGAGCATGACGGATCCCCTCGGCTCCCCGGCCCCGGCCACCCCCCTGCTGCTGATCGTCGACGGCGCGAACGTCGTCGGGTCGCGGCCGGACGGCTGGTGGCGGGACCGCCGGGGCGCCGCCGGGCGGCTGCGCGACCGGCTGGCCGCCGAGGGGCTGCCCGGGCATGACGGCGCGGTGGAGATCGTGCTCGTGGTCGAGGGCGCTGCGCGCGGGGTGGAGTCCGTGCCGGGGGTACGGGTGGAGCCGGCGCCAGGCAGCGGGGACGACCTGATCGTGGAACTGACCGCGCGGTACGCCGGCCGGCGCCGCCTCGTGGTCACGGCCGACCGTGAACTGCGGCGCCGGGTGACCGAGTTGGGCGCGGAGGTGACGGGTCCGCGCGCGGTGCTCGGCTGAGCCCTGAAGCGTCGCTGCGCGGCCGGGCCTGCGCGGCGATGTGCCGCCGGGCCGCTGGGCCGCCGGGCCGCCAGGCCGCCAGGCCGCCGGGCCGTTGCGAACGTCTGCCCGGCGCGCCGCACCACGGTGACGGATACCGGTCCGGATCGGGACTCCGCCGGCCCTCGCACGGCGCTCGGCCGGGGCTGCGCCTGGGACGCGGAACCGGAACGCCGTCAGACCGAGAGCGCCGCCAGCAGGAAGAAGAAGCCGCCCAGGCCGAGGGCGCCGAGGACCGTCCCGGTCACGGCCGGCCACATCCGGCCGATGCCCCGGCGGGCGTAACGGACGCCCGCCAGGCCGAAGGCGACGGCGAGGCCGCCGGTCAGCCACGACCACGGCATCACGGTGAACATCAGGCCGGGCCAGACGCCCGGGGCGGCGACGACGCCGAGGACGAGGGCGGTGGGGCCGAGGGCGACGGCGGGTGTGCCGCCGGGGTCCGGCGTGGTGGGCGCAGACATGTGGTTCCCCCAGATTTGAACGTGTTCAAATATCTGCCGCGAGCATAGCAGGGCGGGGTCGACGCGGCCCCTCTCGCGGCGGCCCGCCGTCACCCGTGCGGGATCGGGGCGTAGAACACCGCCCCGTCGACCCGGCCCACCTCCTCGTAGCGCCCGGTCAGCAGCCGGCGCAGGCTGGGGAGGCGGTCGGGTCGGTACGGCTTGCCCCGTGAGTCGTCGACCACCAGGGCCGGGGCCCGCGCGGCCATCTCCGCACGGAAGACGGGCCAGGCGCCCGCCACCGCGTACCGCTCGCCGACCCGGGGGCCGTCGCGGCCGCCGCTGTAGTTGGTGAGCAGGCCGGCGGTGAGGTAGCGGCTCGCCGGTGTGCGGTCCGCCAGCCAGTACGTCTCGGGGTGCATGCCCCACACCAGGACCCGGTCGGCCGGCGCGGTGCGCTGCGCGAGGGCGGTCGCGAGGCGCTGGGCGTGGGCGAGTTCGGGGCGCGGGGCGAACAGGCCCCAGGCGAGGAACAGGGCGCAGCAGCAGGCCGAGGTGAGTACGGCGGACGTCAGGCGTGCTCGGGGCAGGAGCCGCAGCGCCGCGGTGGCCAGCAGCGCTGCGGGCGGCAGGAGTTGCAGGTAGTAGTGCCCGAAGAAGTGGAAGCCGAGGACGACGGCGGCGGCCGATGAGGCCAGCCATACCCACAGGTCGGCCGCCGTGGCCCGGGTGGCGCGCAGCACCCGCAGGACGGGCGGGACCAGGCCCGCGCAGGCCACGGCCAGGATCACGGTGTTGGCCAGCGCCCGGCCGAGGACGTGCGGTCCGGAGCCGGCGAGGGAGGCGTAGGAGGCGCTTCCGGTGACCGTCCAGAACAGGAACCCGGCGGGGTCGGTGACCAGGGCGGCGCCCAGGACGGGCGCCGCGAACCCGGACACGAGCCGCACGGCGCCCGCCCGCACCGAGGCGTCCGGCCCCGTCCGCGCCCCGGCCCGCCGGCGCAGCAGCCAGAGGACCGGCAGCAGTACCGCGCCGCCGGTCTGCTTGGCGAGGAAGGCGCAGGCGACGGCGGTTCCGGCCGCGCCCCAGCGGCCGCGGTCCGCACACCACACGGCGGCCGCGGTGCCGGGCAGTATGAACACCTCGAAGGTGGCCGCCTGCGCGTCCTCGGGGTTGAGCCCGACCGACACCAGCAGGTACAGCACCCCGGCGGTGCGCCCGGCGGTGTCGCCCCAGCGGCGGCGGGCCACGGAGGCCAGCAGGGCCGCGGTGAGCAGTTGGGCGGCGACCGCCAGTACCCGCAGCGGGGTGAGCGAACCGGAGCCGCAGACCGCGAAGGCGGCCTCGTACAGCCAGGGCACCAGGGGCGGCTTGCGGTCCACGACCGTCTCGTACAGCCGGCCGCCGTGCGCGAGCAGGCCCGCCTGGACGGCGAGATAGCCCTCGTCGGGATTCCACAGCGGGCGGACGAAGGACGGCACCCGGGTGACGCAGGCCAGCGCGGCCAGGGCGGGCAGCAGCCGTATCCAGTACGCCGTCCGGGAGAGCGGGGGCCGTGCGGGGAGGGGCGGGGCGGCGAGCGTGGACAGCACGGACAGCACGCTATACGGCCCCGCAGTTGCGGCGAAGCGGAACATACGGGGCAACGGGGAGCCGTCGGCGCCTGAGGGGCCCTGGGGCCTGCCGTGAAAGCGGCCGCCCTTCGGACGACGAGGCCGCTTTCACGGCAGGCCCTAGCTCCGGGTGCCGGGCGGCGGTCCGGGCACCTCGCCCGCCGGGGCCTTCTCGCGCAGGGCGAGCATGCTGTGCCTGCGGCCGTAGAGGAGGTAGACCGCGATGCCGATCACCATCCAGATGGCGAAGCGGAGCCAGGTCTCGGCGGGCAGGTTGAGCATCAGCCACAGCGTGGCGCACACGGACACGATGGGGACCACCGGCACCCAGGGGGTGCGGAACGCCCGGGGCAGGTCCGGGCGCGTCTTGCGCAGGATGATCACGCTGATCGCGACGACGACGAACGCGAACAGCGTGCCGATGTTGACCAGTTCGGCCAGCTCGCTCAGGCTGGTGAACCCGGCCACGACCGCGATGATCACGCCGAGCAGGATGGTCGGCCGGTGCGGGGTCCTGAAGCGCGGGTGGACGCGGGAGAAGAAGCGCGGCAGCAGCCCGTCGCGGCTCATCGCGAAGAACACCCGGGTCTGGCCCAGCAGCAGGATCATGCACACCGTCGTCAGGCCGACGGCGGCGCCGAAGCTGATCACGCCCGCGTACCAGGGGTGCCCGACGGCCTTGAAGGCGTCGGCGAGCGGGGCCTCGACCGACAGGCGGGTGTACTTCTGCATGCCGGTGACGACGACGGACACCGCGACGTAGAGCACGGTGCAGATGACCAGCGAGCCGAGGATGCCGCGCGGCATGTCCCGCTGCGGGTTGCGGGTCTCCTCGGCGGCCGTGGCGACGATGTCGAAGCCGATGAACGCGAAGAACACCACCGAGGCGGCGGTGAAGATGCCCATCACGCCGAAGTCGGCGGGCGCCCAGCCGATCATGAGCTGGATGAGCGGGGCCTTGAGACTGCCGCCCGCCGGCACGGGCTGGGCGGGCGGGACGAACGGCTTGTAGTTCTGGCCGTGGACGAAGAAGGCGCCGGCGATGATCACGATGAGGACGACGGCCACCTTGATGGCGACCACGATCGAGGTGATGCGCGCGGACAGCTTCATGCCGAGCACGAGGATGCCGGTGAGCACCAGGACGAGCGCGGCGGCGAGGATGTCGAAGCCGAACCCGTGGGCCCCGTCCCGGCCGGCGAGGTAGTCCGGCAGGTGCCAGCCCGCGTTGTCGAGCAGTGAGCGGATGTAGCCCGACCAGCCGACGGCCACCACCGCCGTGCCGAGGGCGAACTCCAGGACGAGGTCCCAGCCGATGATCCAGGCGGGCAGTTCACCGAGGGAGGCGTACGAGAAGGTGTACGCGGAGCCCGCCACGGGGACGGTGGAGGCGAACTCGGCGTAGCAGAGGGCGGCGAGCGCGCAGACCACGCCGGCCACGACGAAGGCCAGGGACACCGCCGGGCCCGCGTTGTTCTTGGCCACCTGTCCGGTGAGGACGAAGATGCCGGTGCCGATGATGACACCCACACCGAAGACGGTCAGGTCGAGGGCGGAGAGGGACTTCTTGAGCGAATGCTCGGGTTCCTCGGTGTCCCGGATGGACTGTTCGACGTTCTTCGTCCTGAAGAGCGCGCTGCTCACGTGCCTACCTCCCACGCTTGTCGTCCTCGACATGATCGAGAGGGCCGGGGTTTCGTATGCCCGGCACAGGCAGGTTCACGCAAAAGGGCCGGTTCCGCCACCGGGAGAGGGGCGGGACCGGCCCGGGAACTGCTTCGTCCTAGTCGCGCGCGGGCTCGACGGAGTCGACCTCCGCCGCCGTACGGTCGAACCTGCCGTCCAGCTTGGAGACCAGACCGGTCACCTGGCGGGCGATGTCGGGCGCGGTCAGCCCGATCTCGGCCATGACCTCGGCCCGGGAGGCGTGGTCGAGGAAGCGCGGCGGGATGCCGAAGTCGCGCAGCGGCACGTCCACCCCGGCGTCGCGCAGGGCCTGGGCGACCGCGGAGCCGACACCGCCGACCCGGCTGTTGTCCTCGACGGTGACGACGACCCGGTGCCGCTCGGCGAGCGGGGCCATGGCCTCGTCGACCGGCTTGACCCAGCGCGGGTCGACCACGGTGGTGGAGATGCCCTGCCGCTCCAGCAGGCCGGCGATCTCCAGGCACATCGGCGCGAGGGCGCCCACCGAGACCAGCAGCACGTCGGGGCGGTCGGTGCCGGGCTCGCGCAGCACGTCCATGCCGCCGACCCGGCCCACGGCCGGTACGGCGGGGCCGACGGCGCCCTTGGAGAAGCGGACCACGGTCGGCGCGTCCTCGACGGCGACCGCCTCGCGGAGCTGCGCCCGTACCTGGTCGGCGTCGCGCGGGGCGGCCAGCCGCAGGCCGGGCACGACCTGGAGGATCGACATGTCCCACATGCCGTTGTGGGAGGCGCCGTCGGTGCCGGTGACGCCGGCCCGGTCCAGCACGAAGGTCACCCCGCACTTGTGCAGGGCCACGTCCATCAGGACCTGGTCGAAGGCGCGGTTGAGGAAGGTGGCGTAGACGGCGAAGACCGGGTGGACGCCGGCGTGCGCCAGGCCGGCCGCCGACACGGCGCCGTGCTGCTCGGCGATGCCGACGTCGTAGACCCGGTCGGGGAAGCGCTTGGCGAACCGGTCGAGTCCGACCGGGTGGAGCATGGCCGCGGTGATGGCGACGACGTCCTCGCGCTCCTCGCCCAGCTTGACCATCTCGTCGCCGAAGACGGAGGTCCAGTCGGCGCCGGAGCTGGCGATCGGCAGACCGGTGTCGGGGTGGATCTTGCCGACCGCGTGGAACCGGTCGGCCTCGTCCTGCAGCGCGGGCTGGTAGCCGCGGCCCTTCTCGGTCAGGCAGTGCACGATGACGGGCCCGCCGAACCGCTTGGCCCGGGCCAGCGCCGACTCCAGGGCCTCGATGTCGTGGCCGTCGATCGGGCCGACGTACTTCAGGCCCAGGTCCTCGAACATGCCCTGCGGGGCGATGAAGTCCTTCAGCCCCTTCTTGGCGCCGTGCAGGGTCTCGTACAGCGGCTTGCCGACGACCGGGGTGCGGTCGAGGATCTCCTTGGTCCGGGTCAGGAAGCGCTCGTAGCCGTCGGTCGTGCGCAGGGTCGCCAGGTGGTTGGCGAGGCCGCCGATGGTCGGCGCGTAGGAACGCTCGTTGTCGTTGACGACGATGACCAGCGGACGGTCCTTGGCCTCGGCGATGTTGTTCAGCGCCTCCCAGGCCATGCCGCCGGTCAGCGCCCCGTCACCGATGACGGCGACGACGCGGCTGTCCCGCTGCTTGAGCTGGTTGGCCTTGGCGATGCCGTCCGCCCAGCCGAGCACCGTGGAGGCGTGGCTGTTCTCGATGACGTCGTGCTCGGACTCGGCCTGCGAGGGGTAGCCGGACAGGCCGCCCTTCATCTTCAGCCGGGAGAAGTCCTGCCGGCCGGTGAGCAGCTTGTGCACGTAGGACTGGTGTCCGGTGTCCCACAGCACCTTGTCCTCGGGGCTGTGGAAGACGCGGTGCAGGGCGATGGTGAGCTCGACCACGCCCAGGTTGGGGCCGAGGTGGCCGCCGGTCTTGGAGACGGCGTCCACGAGGAAGGTCCGGATCTCCTCTGCCAGCCGGTCCAGCTCCTCCAGGCTGAGCCGGTCCAGATCGCGCGGTCCCCTGATGCGGGTCAGCAGCGGCACCCGTGCCTCCTTGCAGTAGAGCTGATCGAGCTGTTGCCGGGCCTGTCGAGTCTAATGTTCCGGGTTTGCGGGACACGACAGTGCCCGGCACCTTCCGGGTGCCGGGCACTGGTTCGAGCCAGGACGCTACGCGCGGCCCGCGGTCTTCTGCGTCTTGCGGGTGACGGAGTCGATGACCACGGTGGTCAGCAGCACCGCCGCGGTGATCATGTACTTCACCGGCTCGGCGATGGACTCGAGCTGGAGACCGTACTGGATGGACACGATCACCAGCACACCCAGCAGGGCGTTCCAGGTGCGGCCGCGGCCGCCGAAGAGCGAGGTACCGCCGATGACGGCCGCCGCGATGGCGTTCATCAGCAGATCGCCGGTGCCGGCACTCTGGTTGGCGGAGGCGATCTTGGAGGCCAGGAACAGACCGCCGATGGCGGCGAACCCGCCGGAGATGCCGAACACGGAGATGCGCACCGCGGTGACGTTGATGCCCGCGCGCCGGGAGGCCTCGACGCTGCCGCCGAGCGCGAAGATCTTGCGGCCGTAGGAGGTGCGGCGCAGCAGGAAGTCGGTGCCGACCAGGAATGCGAGGAAGATCACCGTGGCCAGCGGCAGTCCCTTGTACTGGTTGTACATGTACGCCGCGGCGAAGGAGACCACGGCCAGCAGGACGGTGCGCAGGACCGTGTCGCTGAGCGGCCGGGACGGGACGCCCGCGGCCTCGCGGCGCCGGTTGCCGAGGAAGGAGCTGACGAAGAACAGCACGACCACGACGAGGGCCAGGCCGTAGGCGGCGGCCAGGTCGGTGAAGGTGTACGTGGTCAGCTTGCCGATCAGGCCTTCGCTGTCGAGGTTGATCGTGCCGTCCTCGCCCAGCACCTTCAGCATGAAGCCGAGCCAGAACAGCAGACCGGCCAGGGTCACGGCGAAGGCGGGGGCGCCGAGCACCGCGAAGAAGAAGCCGTGCAGCGCGCCGATGAGGGCGCCGGCCGCGATGGCGACCAGTACGGCCACCCACTCGGGCCAGCCCTGGTTGACCGTGAGGACGGCCGCGAGGGCGCTCGCCGCGCCGCTGACCGAGCCGACCGACAGGTCGATCTCGCCGAGCAGGAGCACGAAGACGATGCCGACGGAGATCATGCCCGTGCCGACCATCGTGACCGTGATGTTGCTGATGTTCTGCGCGGAGAGGAACTCGGAGTTCAGGACCTGGAAGATGATGCAGATGATCGCGAGGCCCAGGACCACCGGGAGGGAACCCAGTTCGCCGGCCTTCATCTTCCGCTTGAACTCGCTCCAGTAGCCGAGCAGGCCCTGCTCGCGCACCAGCAGCCGGGGGTCGACCGCGGTGACCGCGGCGGTGGCCGCCTCGGGGTTCACGACGGGCGTGTCCCCGTCGGGCTCGGGCGTCTTGTCGACGTTCACGGAGGTCTTGTCGACGCTCACTTGGAAACCTCCCCGTTCGTGCGCGCCGCACGGCGGGTCACGGCGTTGTCGGTGGCGCCGGTGATGGCGGAGATGATCTCCTCCTGCGAGGTCGTCTTGACCTCGAAGACGCCGTTGTTGCGGCCGAGGCGCAGTACGGCGACCTTGTCCGCCACCGCCTTCACGTCCGCCATGTTGTGGCTGATGAGGATGACGGCGTGACCGCGCTCGCGCAGGCGCTCCACGAGGTCGAGGACCTGGGCGGTCTGCTCGACGCCGAGGGCGGCGGTGGGCTCGTCGAGGATGACCAGCTTGGGGTCGCCGAGCATCGAACGGGCGATGGCCACGGTCTGGCGCTGACCGCCGGAGAGCGAGGCGATCGGGATACGGACGCTGGGGATGCGGATCGACAGCGTGGTGAGCAGCTCGCGGGCGCGGCGCTCCATCTCGACCTCGTCCAGGACGCCGAACTTCTTCAGCTCACGGCCGAGGAAGAGGTTGCCGACGACGTCGATGTTGTCGCACAGCGCGAGGTCCTGGTAGACCGTCGCGATGCCCAGGGCCTGGGCGTCGTGCGGCCGGCTGATCGACACGGGCTTGCCGTCCCACTCGATGGCGCCCTCGTCGATGGGGTGCACGCCGGCGATCGTCTTGACCAGCGTGGACTTTCCGGCGCCGTTGTCGCCCACCAGGGCGACCACCTCACCGGCGTGGACCTCAAGCTCTACGTCGGTGAGCGCCTGAACGGCACCGAACCGCTTGGAGACCCCGCGCAACGCCAGCACGGGCGTAGCGGACACGTGAACCATCTCCTTCGCCGCCTGACCCGGCGGGAGGTTGTGCAGAAAAGTTGGGGGGCAGGGCCTGATCCGAAGATCAGGCCCTGAGTTCCGTCCGGCGCCCCGCGCCGAGCTTGCGGGGCTGTGTGAATGCGCGGGGCGCCGGAGGAGCCTGGGAGCACCCGGTCCGGCCCGGTACCGGCGTTCTCGACCGAACGCCGGTACGTGGGGCGGGAGGTGGTGCCGCTTACTTCAGGCCGAGCTTGTCGCAGGCGGACTTGTACTTGCCCGTGCAGATGTCGGCGACGGTGTAGACGCCGTCCTTGATGACGGTGTCGTTGATGTTGTCCTTGGTCAGCGCGGTGACCGGGACCAGCACCGAGGGGACGTCCTTGGCGGAGCCGGAGGAGACCTTGTCCTTGGCGACGGAGTCCAGGCTCTCGCCCTTGGCGAGGGCGACGGCCATCTCGGCGGCGGCCTCGGCCTCGGGGGCGTACGGCTTGTAGACGCTCATGTACTGCTCACCGGAGACGATGCGCTGCACACCGGCCAGCTCGGCGTCCTGGCCGGTGACCGGGACGGAGACGCCCGCGGCCTTCAGCGCGGTGATGATACCGCCGGCCATGCCGTCGTTCGCCGAGTAGACACCCGCGATCTTGCCCTTGCCGACCGCGGAGATCGCCGCCTCCATCTCGGAGTTGGCGTTGTCCGGCGACCACTCCTTGGTGTCGTACTCCTTGGCGATGGTGACCTTGCCGTCGAGGACGGAGTGCGCGCCCTTCTTGAACTGGGCGGCGTTCGGGTCGGTGACCGAGCCGTTGACCATGACGATCTTGGAGGACTTGGTGGCCTTGCTGCCCAGCGCCTTCAGCAGGGCCTCGCCCTGGGTCTTGCCGACCTCCTCGTTGTCGAACGAGGTGTAGGCGCTGATCGGGCCCTCGGCGAGACGGTCGTACGCGACGACCTTGATGCCGGCGTCCTTGGCCTTCTGGACCGAGTTCTGGATCGCCTTGGCGTCCACCGCGTCCAGGATCAGCACGTCCACCTTGTTGGTGATCATGGTGTCGACCTGCTGGGCCTGCAGGTTCGCGTCCTGGCGGGCGTTGTTGTACTGGATCTCCGCCTTGTTGTTCGTCAGCTCCTGGATCTTCTTCGTGATCAGGGGCTTGTCGAACTTCTCGTAGCGGGCGGTCTTGTTCTCCGGAAGCAGGAGACCGACCTTGATGTTGTCGCCCTTCTTGGCGGAGGACGCCGAAGAGCTGTCGCCTCCCTTGGACTCCTTGGCACTGCCACAGGCGGCCAGCGAGACGGCCATCGCACCAGCGGCAACGGCAACGGCGGCACGACGCATACGCGTGTTCACTCTGTAAACCTCCCTGACGAGGCCGCGTCGTTGCGGCCGAGGTGGCTGGAAGTCAACTCGGCCACGCGTGCGACGTCAAGAAGTAAATCCTTAACGAGATGGCAACGGTGCCATCCGTTCTCTAAGTGAAGGCAGGAGTGGCCGCCGCGAGCGTGCCCGCGGCAGATCCGTCCAGAAGGGTCGAATCGCCCATCTCGCTGAGCGCGAGGGCGAGCGCTCCGAGCACCTCCGCACGGCCCCCAAGTGCCCCGGGAAGAACGGACAGTTGGCGCGCCGCGCTGGGGATCGCGTAGCGGCCGACGGACTCCCTGATGGGCCCGAGGACGAGCTCTCCGGCCTCGGCGAGATCACCACCGAGGACCACCCGGCTCGGGTTCAGCAGATTGCAGAGGTTGGCCACTCCACTGCCGATGTGGCGGCCGACGTCGGCGATCACCCGACGACAGCCCGGGTCTCCGTCCCTGGCCAGCCGTACGACGCCTTCCAAGGTCAGGTCGGCGCCGTGGCTGGGCTGGAGCAGCGGAAGCACGTAACGCGCGGCCGTGAACGTCTCCAGGCAGCCGCGGTTTCCGCATCGGCAGACCGGGCCGGATTCATCGAGTGTAATATGTCCGATTTCGCCAGCCGTGCCGCCCGGGCCGCGGTAGATCTTCCCGTTGATCACGAGACCGGCGCCCACACCGCTGGCGACCTTGATGTACGCCAGGTCGCGGACGCCCTTGCCGCTGCCCCAGACCAGCTCGCCGAGCGCGCCGAGGTTGGCGTCGTTGTCCACGTGCACGGGCACGCCGAGCCGCTCGCGCAGCTCCTCGGCGGGCTTGGTGCCGGTCCAGCCCGGCAGGATCGCGGTGGACCCCAGGGTCCCCGACTCCACGTCGATCGGACCGGGCACGCCGAGCCCCACGCCGGCCACCTTGGTCCGGTCCACGCCGGTGGCCGCGATCAGCCGGTTGACCAGCTCCTCGGCCCGGTCGAAGCCCTGTGCGGAGGAGGCGTCCACGTCCAGCGGCTCGGACTCCTCGGCCAGCACCTGGTGCGCGAGGTTCCCGATCGCGACGCGCAGGTGGGTGTGCCCGAAGTCCACGCCGATCACGATGCCGGCGTCCCCGCTCAGCGAGACGCTGCGGGCCCGCCGCCCGCCCGCCGACGTGGGCGTGACCTCGACGGTTCCGCCGTCCTTCAGCTCCCGCACGATGTTGGAGACCGTCGCGGCGGACAGGCCGGTCGTCCGTGCGATCTCCGCCTGCGTGAGCGACCCGGCAAGCCGCACTGCCCGCACGACTCGTTCCAGGTTGGCTCGGTGCAGCGACGACTGCGACCCCGGAGTCTCCATCGACCCATCCACTCCCGCCATCGGCCGGGCGGCCCCAGTGCCGCCCGTGGCCCAGGTCACATCTGCGGAACCGGGCCACTTACAAGTTATGAACTCCAAGCTCGGCTGTACGGGTTACCGCAGTCAAGTCCTTGACGGAAATCGCTCTCGCTTCCCTGGTCGCGCCGAGGACACCCCGACGACATGTACAGGCCACCCGCGAGCAGGGCGGACGGGGGCCGCGGCGGGTGTTGCGGGAGGGGCGGGCGACGGCGCGGCGGGTCGCCGCCGGCTTCCCCGCGAGCGTTCAGCCGCGGAATCCGGCGGACCGGCCCCGTTACCCGGCCGTGACCCGCTGCGGCGCCGGTCCGCGGGACGGAGGTGCGAATCGCGAGTGCGAAGAGCGCGCGCCGGCCCAGGGGCGCGGGAGGTCCGCCGCGGCTGGGCCGGACGGGTGAGGCGGAGGTCCGGGGGCGGCGGGCAGACGGACGGGCCCGGGCCTCCCCCGCGGGAGGTCCGGGCCCGTGCGCGGACCTGCCGCTACTTCAGGGCGCCCGCCGTGAGCCCCGCCACCACCTGGCGCTGGAAGACGATGTACGCCGCCAGGACCGGCAGCATGGCCATCACCAGGCCGGCGAAGAGACCGGACCAGTCGCCCTTGTACCCCTGGCTGACCGCGAGCTGCACCAGGCCCTGGGTGAGGACGCGCTTGTCGGGGTCGGTGTTGAGGACCGTGGGCAGCATGTACTGGTTCCACTGGCCGAGGAAGTTGAAGATGCCGACGCTGATCAGACCCGGCTTGGCCATCGGCAGCATGATCTGGAAGAACGTACGCGTGTGCGAGGCGCCGTCCACGAAGGCCGCTTCGGCCACCGAGGTGGGCAGGGTGCGGAAGAACGCCGTCAGGAAGAACACCGTGAACGGCAGCGAGTACGCGATGTAGACCAGGATCAGGCCGTGGATGGTGTTCAGCAGGCCCATGTTGTTCACCACGTAGAACAGCGGGACCAGCGCCAGCATGATCGGGAAGCTCATGCCGCCGATGAACAGGAAGTAGATGAAGCGGTTGCCGGGGAAGTCGAAGCGGGCCAGGACGTAGGCCGCCATGGAGCCGAGCACCAGGGTGCCGATGAGTGAACCGCCGACCACCAGGACCGTGTTCAGGAAGTAGTCGCTCATGTTGGCCTGGGTCCAGGCCCTCGACCAGTTGTCGAAGTGCAGCCGGTCCGGCAGCGACCAGGGCGAGCCGAAGATGGAGGCGTCGTCCTTGAAGGACGTCATCACCGCCCACAGCAGCGGCAGGACCACCATGATCGCCCACAGGACCAGCATGCCGTGGGAGAAGACGTTGAGGACGGAGCCCTCCTTCTTCTGCACGGCCGGCCGCGCCGGCGCCACGTCGACCTTCGACACGGTCGCGCCGGACTCGGCCGGCAGCGGTGCGGGGGTCTCGGTCGTCTTCATCGCTTCAGTACTCCAGCCGCTCGCGACGGCCCAGCCGCATCACGATCGCCGCGAAGGCGAGCGTGACCACGAGGAGGGCGACGCCGATGGTGGTGGCGTAGGCGGCCTGACCGTCCCGGAACGCCTTCTGGTACACGTACAGGACCATCACGGTGGTCGAGTAGTCGGGGCCGCCGGGCCCGGTCGTCATGATCTGGACGACCGCGAAGGACTCGGCGCCGAGCGCGAGGATGCCCATGTAGACCCAGCCGGACTGCACGGTGTCCCACAGCAGCGGCAGGGTGATGCGGAAGAACGTGGTGAAGCGGCTCGCCCCGTCGAGCAGGGCCGCCTCGTACATCTCGGCCGGGATCGACGCCATGCCGGCCGAGAACAGCACCACGAAGAAGCCGACCGTGGACCACACCAGCACGGCCATCACGCACCACAGGGCGAGGTTCGGATCACCCAGCCACAGGGGCTGGACGCTGTCGAGACCGATTCCGCGCAGGAACGAGTTGATGGCGCCGCTGTCCGGGTTGTAGGCGAAGGCGAAAAGCAGCGCGACGATCGCGATCGACAGCACCTGCGGGAAGAAGTAGACGATCTTGTAGAACCCGGAGCCGCGGACTCCGGAAATCACCGGGCCGCCCCGCCGGCGCCGTCCGCCCACATTGATCATGAAGGCGAAGAACAGCGCCAGGCCGATCGTCACCAGCGGCAGGACCAGCGCGAAGAGCAGGCTGTGCTGCAACGACTTCCAGAAGATGTCGTCGTCGAACATCCTCCGGTAGTTGTCGAAGCCGACCATCTTGAATTCGGGACTCAGTCCGGTCCAGTCCGTGAACGAATAGTAGATGGACTGGATGAAGGGCCATACGACGAAAAGCGCGTAGAGCCCGAGGGGTACCGCGAGGAACCCCACGATGAACCGGTACTTGCCGTGCTGCATTACTGCCGACCCCGATCTCCGGTCAGGTGCTGCCGCTGGTGACGAACCCTCACTTCGGGCCTACTGGTGCTTGTAGTGCTTGATCGACGTGTCCTTCGCGGCCTCGTCGGCGAAGCCCTGGATCTTCTTGATGGCCTCCGCCGGCGTGAGGCGGCCGGCCATCATCTCGCCGAGCCCGGCCACACCGATCTTCTCCTTCTGCAGCTGCACGTACCAGTCCTGCAGACGCGGATTCACCACGTTGGCTCCGGCCTTGTCCAGCGCCGCCACGCCGGACTTCAGGCCGGGGGTGAGGGAGATGCCGTCGGTGCCGCCGTTGAAGGCGGTCAGCGACTTCACCTTGGAGGTGAAGTTCTTCGAGGAGGCCTCGGAGAGCATGATGCGCAGCTGCTCCATGCCCCCCTCGGAGTTCGCCGCCTTGGCCGGCACCACGAAGGGCTCGCCGCCGGACGCCCAGATGGTGCCGAAGGGCATCTTGTCGGAGCCGTCGAGACCGGTGGGCGCGGAGACGGCGAGGTTGAAGTCGGCCGGGATGACGTTGGCCGACTCGTTCTCCACCCAGGAGCCGTTCGGGATGAACAGCGCCTTGCCCTTGGCCCACGCCGTCTGCGACTGGATGTGGTCCAGGCCCGGGGTGCCCTTGAGGACGTAGCCCTTCTTGTAGAGCTCGTAGTAGGCCTCGAAGCAGGCCTTGACGGCCGGGTGCTTCCAGGCGTTCGGCTCCAGGTTGTCGATGGCGTCCAGCACCTCGCGGCCGCCGACCTTGCCGATCATCGGGTACAGCGAGAAGGGCAGGTAGTACGGGTACTTGCCCGCGTACGTCCAGCCCGCCATGCCCTTCTTCTTCGCCTTCTCGCAGACCTTGAGCATCTCGTCCCAGGTCTCCGGGTACTTCTCGTCCAGCGAGTCCAGGGCCTTCTGGGAGTACCAGACGCCGTAGACCGTGTAGGCGTAGTACAGGATCCAGACCTTGTCGCCGTCGAACTGGCCCATCTCCACGATGCCCGGGCGCAGCGTGTCGCGGACCTTCTTGCCCGGGTCGTCGTAAGACGGCGCGTCCAGCAGCGGGGTGAGGTCCGCGAGCTGGTTCTTGCCGACGAGCACGCCCATGTCCATCTGCTCGGCGCCGGAGTTGTCGATGAGGTCCGGCGGGTTGCCCTGGTTGAAGCGGGGCTGCAGGGTGGACTGGATCTTCTGGGTGGCGGAGAACTTCACCGTGGCCTTGGGGAAGTCCTTCTGGTAGATCTTCACCGCGTCCTGGGCGTACTCCTTGCCGAAGCCGCCGTCGAAGAGGACGAACTCCATCTTCGCGCCGTCGTTGACGCCGAGCGGGTTCTTCGCGGTCTTCTTGCCCGCCTTCGCTTTGTCCTGTCCGTCGCCGCCGCTGCTCGCGCAGGCGGACAGCAGGCCCATTCCGGGGGCGGCCACCAGGCCGAGCGCAGCGGAACGCTTGATCAGATCGCGACGGCCGACGCCCTCGCCACCGTGGTGCGCAGTGGATCCCATGCTCAAGTCCTCGCCTTCTCCAGGACTCAGGCGGTGAACCGGATCCTCCCCGGCACCGCTGTCGGGTAGTGCAGGGTCATGCGGGAAACGCCGACAGGTATAGTCCACTTCCCGCCAGCGGAGCAAGATCGAATGCAAGGTTCGCGATGGGTCTTTTCCGAGTTGAGACCTCCCGGAAATATGAACGCCCTGTGGGCGCCCTGCCGGAAAAAGTCGCGACATAAGGCCCTGAATGCCACGGCCAACACCCTTGACATCAAGGGCCACTTGACCACCTACTGGTTCCTGCGCATCGAGCTGACAACGTTGTCCGGAGTGAGCGCAGGAGGGGAAGCTGTAGATGCAGCGCAGAAGTCGACTCAGAAACGGTCCGGCGGTCGTGCTCACGGCCGCCTTCGTCATGGCCGTCGGCACCCAGGGCGCGGCGGTCGCCCTGCCGGCGAAGGCACCGGCCGCCGACCGGGAGTTCGCATCCTCGTTCGAGGCGGGCGACCCGGCGCCCGACTGGCTGAACACCGTGGACACGGCGGCGGACGGGGGCAGACGCGCCTCGGGCGTGGACGGCGGCTACAGCACCGGCATCCCGGGCAACGTCACCGACCACGTGACCGAGGTCCGGGCCAGCGCGGAGAACACGGGCGCGGGCGAGGTGAAGGAGAACCTCGTCGACGGCGAGCCCGGCACCAAGTGGCTGGCCTTCCAGTCCACCGGCTGGGTCGAGTTCGACCTGGACAAGCCGGTCAAGCTGGTGACGTACGCGCTCACTTCGGCCAACGACTACGCCGAGCGGGACCCGAAGGACTGGACGCTCCAGGGCTCGGCGGACGGCAAGGACTGGAAGACGCTCGACACCCGCTCGGGTGAGAGCTTCAAGGAGCGGTTCCAGACGAAGAAGTACGATCTGGCCGAGCCCGCCGAGTACCAGCACTTCCGCCTCGACGTGAGCGCGAACAACGGCGCCTCGGGCATCCTGCAACTCGCCGACGTGCAGTTCTCCACCGGCGGCGGCGACGCCCCGGTGCCCCAGGACATGCTCTCCCTGGTGGACAAGGGACCGGCCGGCTCGCCCACGGCCAAGGCCGGCGCCGGATTCACCGGAAAGCGTGCCCTGCGCTACGCCGGACGGCACACGGCGGCCGGGCGGGCGTACTCGTACAACAAGGTCTTCGACGTCAACGTGCGGGTGAGCGGCGACACCCAGCTCTCCTACCGGGTCTTCCCTTCGATGGCCGACGGCGACCGCGACTACGACGCCACCAACGTCGCCGTCGACCTGGCCTTCACCGACGGGACCTACCTCAGCGACCTGGGCGCCACCGACCAGCACGGCTTCGCGCTGACGCCGCGCGGCCAGGGCGCGGCGAAGGCGCTGTACGTCAACCAGTGGAACAACGTGGCCTCCCGGATCGGCTCGGTGGCGGCCGGCAAGACGGTGGACCGGATACTGGTGGCCTACGACTCGCCCGACGGCCCGGCGAAGTTCCGCGGCTGGATAGACGACGTCGCCCTGAAGCGGGTGGCGCCCGAGAAGCCCAGGGCGCACCTGTCGGACTACGCGCTGACCACCCGCGGCACCAACTCCAGCGGCAGCTTCTCGCGCGGCAACAACTTCCCGGCGACGGCCGTCCCGCACGGCTTCAACTTCTGGACGCCGGTGACCAACGCGTCTTCGCTGAGCTGGCTCTACGAGTACGCACATGCGAACAACGACGACAACCTGCCGACGATCCAGGCGTTCAGCGCGAGCCACGAGCCGAGCCCCTGGATGGGCGACCGGCAGACCTTCCAGCTCATGCCGTCGGCCGCCGCCGGCACCCCGGACACCGGCCGCGCGGCGCGCGGGCTGGCCTTCCGGCACGAGAACGAGACCGCACGGCCGTACTACTACGGCGTCCGGTTCGAGAACGGGCTGAAGGCCGAGATAGCCCCGACCGACCACGCGGCCGCGCTGCGCTTCACCTACCCGGGTGACGACGCGAGCGTGGTGTTCGACAACGTGACCGAACAGGCCGGCCTGACGCTGGACAAGGAGCACGGCGTCGTCACCGGCTACTCGGACGTGAAGTCGGGCCTGTCCACGGGCGCGACCCGGCTGTTCGTGTACGGCCGGTTCGACAAGCCGGTGACCGGCGGCGACTCCAGCGGGGTGAAGGGCTTCCTGCGCTTCGACGCGGGCGCCGACCGCACGGTCGGCCTGCGGCTGGCGACCTCGCTGATCAGCGTGGACCAGGCGAAGGACAACCTGGCGCAGGAGATCCCGGACGGCACGTCCTTCGGCACCGTCGAGGCGCGGGCCCAGCGGACCTGGGACGAGCTGCTCGGCAAGGTCGAGGTGGAGGGCGCGACCCCGGACCAGCTCACCACGCTGTACTCCAGCATGTACCGGCTCTACCTGTACCCGAACTCGGGCTTCGAGAAGGTGGCCGGCAGGGACCAGTACGCCTCGCCCTTCTCCCCCATGCCGGGCCCGGACACCCCGACGCACACCGGCGCGAAGATCGTCGACGGCAAGGTGTACGTGAACAACGGCTTCTGGGACACCTACCGGACCACCTGGCCCGCGTACTCGTTCCTGACCCCGTCGCAGGCCGGTGAGATGGTCGACGGGTTCGTGCAGCAGTACAAGGACGGCGGCTGGACCTCCCGCTGGTCCTCCCCCGGCTACGCCGACCTGATGACCGGCACCTCCTCGGACGTCGCGTTCGCCGACGCGTACGTCAAGGGCGTGAAGTTCGACGCGAAGGCGGCCTACGACGCGGCGGTCAAGAACGCCACGGTCGTCCCGCCCTCCTCGGGCGTGGGACGCAAGGGCATGAGCACCTCGCCGTTCCTCGGCTACACCAGCACCGACACCCACGAGGGCCTGTCGTGGGCGATGGAGGGCTACGTCAACGACTACGGCATCGCCAGGATGGGCGAGGCCCTGTACAAGAAGACGGGCGAGAAGCACTACAAGGAGGAGTCGGAGTACTTCCTCAACCGCGCCCGGGACTACGTGAACCTCTTCGACTCCAAGGCGGGCTTCTTCCAGGGCCGTGACGCCAAGGGCGACTGGCGTCTGGACTCCTCCAAGTACGACCCGCGCGTGTGGGGCTACGACTACACGGAGACCAACGGCTGGGGCTACGCCTTCACCGCCCCGCAGGACAGCCGGGGCCTGGCCAACCTGTACGGCGGCCGGCAGGGCCTCGCGGACAAGCTCGACGAGTACTTCGCCACACCCGAGACGGCCTCCCCGGACTACGTCGGCTCCTACGGCGGCGTCATCCACGAGATGACCGAGGCGCGCGACGTCCGGATGGGCATGTACGGCCACTCCAACCAGGTCGCGCACCACGTCACCTACATGTACGACGCGGCCGGTGAGCCCTGGAAGGCGCAGGGGTACGTGCGCGAGGCGCTGTCCCGGCTCTACACGGGCAGCGAGATCGGCCAGGGCTACCACGGCGACGAGGACAACGGCGAGCAGTCGGCCTGGTACCTGTTCTCCTCGCTGGGCTTCTACCCGCTGGTCATGGGCGGCGGCGAGTACGCCATCGGCTCCCCGCTGTTCAAGAAGGCGACCGTGCACCTGGAGAACGGCCGCGACCTGGTGATCAAGGCCCCGCACAACAGCGCGAAGAACGTGTACGTGCAGGGCGTGAAGGTCAACGGCAGCCCCTGGACGTCGACCGCGCTGCCGCACTCCCTGCTGTCCAAGGGCGGGGAGCTGGAGTTCTTCATGGGGTCCAAGCCCTCGACGTGGGGCACCGGTGCGAAGGCGGCCCCGGTCTCCGTCACCCAGGACGACAAGGTGCCGGCTCCGCGCGCGGACGTGCTGAAGGGCGACGGCGCCCTGTTCGACAACACGTCGGCGACGAGCGCGACCATCACCACGGTGGACCTGCCGGCCGCGGACGGCGCCAAGCCGGTCCAGTACACGCTGACCTCGGCGGCGGACCGCACGAAGGCGCCGGCCGGCTGGACCCTGCAGGGGTCCGCGGACGGCAGGACCTGGAAGACGCTGGACCACCGCTCCGGCGAATCGTTCCGTTGGGACCGGCAGACCAGGGCGTTCACCATCGCCGCCCCGGGCGCCTACGCGAAGTACCGCCTGGTCCTCGACGGTGAGGCGACGCTGGCGGAGGTGGAGCTGCTGGGCTGACCGGCGCATCAGCGAAGGGGGCGGACCCGTTCGGGTCCGCCCCCTGTCGCGTGCGTGTGCGCTCAGCCGGTGGCCAGGGCGAAGACGTGCAGGTCGGTGTCGTGCGGGAGGGTCACGCTGCGGACGGCCCTGCCGTCCGGGGCGGTGACGGGCTTCGTGGCGAAGACGTAGGTCGCCACCGGATCCTTGTCCGCGCCCGCGACGTTGCGGTAGGCGGCCTTCGCGACCACCTCGTTGCCGTAGGCGACGGTGCCGCCCCCGCCGCCGACGGTCCAGTCGGTGAAGGCGAGGTCGACGGTGCCGGTGCTGCCGTCGGTGTAGGTGACGGTGGCCTTGGTCTGCTGGTTGCCGTTGACGGCGCTGCCGACGAAGGACAACCGGGCCGTGGGCTCGGGGAGTTCGATCGTCTGACCGGCGGCCGAGGCGTTGTCCGGGCGGCCGGCGGGCGAGTCGGGCCAGGTGAAGGTGAGACCGTCCACCGTGCCCCGGCCGCCCGGGGTCAGACCGGCCGCGGCGAGGGCCTGGCGGGAGTAGCTCCAGCCGCCGCCGTCGTAGTCGGCCTCGTCGTGGTCGCCCGCGTCGTCCGAGACGCCGGTGTTGTCGTAGGCGGCCAGCAGGGTGCCCGGGGCGGCCACGGTCAGGGAGACCGGCTGGTCGTAGGAGGTGTCGCCGGAGGTCACCGTGACCTCGACGTCGTAGAAGCCCTGGGCGGCGTTCTGGGCCGCGGTCAGGGTGATCCGCTGGGCGCCGCCGGTGACGGTGCCCTCGGCGGGCGTGGCGGTGACCCCG
Organism: Streptomyces sp. NPDC056580; assembly: GCF_042793175.1. Classification (NCBI taxonomy): domain Bacteria; kingdom Bacillati; phylum Actinomycetota; class Actinomycetes; order Kitasatosporales; family Streptomycetaceae; genus Streptomyces; species Streptomyces sp. NPDC056580. Next base: position 170,650 of record NZ_JBHTVE010000003.1, read on the forward strand.
GCGGGGGCCTGGACCCGGAAGCGCACCTCGGGTCCGGTGCCGCCGCTCAGCGCCAGCGCGCGGATGCCGATGCCGGTGCTGTCACCCGGCGCGACGGTGGCGGTGGTGGGTCCGACGCCGATCTGGTACGGCTGCTCGCCCTCGCGGAAGGACGGCGGCGGCGAGGACGCGCCCCAGGCGGGGTCCGGGGTGGTGGACAGGGTGTAGTCCAGCCGGCCGCCGTCGCGGACGAAGGAGGCGGGCAGCCAGGGCCGGTCGCCGGCGCGGCCGTTGACCTTGAGGGACCGGACGTACGGGGCGTCAGCCGCAGCCCCGGCGGCGCGCACGGAGATGTCGTTGCCGTGCGGGCGGTCTATCTCCACCCGCTCGAACAGCGGTGAGGCGAGGACCAGTTCGGCGCGGGAGGGCACCTGCGGGTACATGCCGAGCGCGGAGAAGACGTACCAGGACGACATGGCGCCCAGGTCGTCGTTGCCCGGGATGCCGCCGGGACCGGTCGACCAGAGCTGCCGCATCGCGGCGCGGACGGTCTCCTGCGCCTTGTACGGGGCTCCGGCGTAGTCGTACAGGTAGGGCACGTTGATGGACGGCTCGTTGTCCAGCTCGGACTTGGCGCCGCCCCTGCCGGTCAGGGCCCAGCCCCCGTCGGCGTCGTGGAAGAAGGCGTCGAGCCGTTCGAGGGCCTTGCCGGTGCCGCCCATCGCGGCGAACAGCCCGGCCGGGTTGTGCTGGACCATCCAGGTGTACTGCGCGGCCGAGCCCTCCACGAAGCCGTTGCCCGTGTCGGGGGTGAAGCCGGTCACCCAGCTGCCGTCGGCCTTGCGGTTGGCGATGTAGCCGCCGTCCTGGCCGGCGGCGAGGTTGAAGTTGTTCTGCCACCACTGGGCCCGGCGGGCGAAGGTCTTCGCCGTGTCCTTCTCCCCCGCCGCCGCGGCCAGCTGGGCGAGGGAGAAGTCGGCGGTGGACATCTCCAGGGTCTCGGCGGCGCCGCCCCAGGCGTTGGAGACGCTCGGCATGTAGTGCAGCTTCAGGTACTTGTCGAGCGAGGGGCGCTGGCCCACCGACAGCACCGGCTTGCCGGCCGCCGACAGGTCCTGCGCCGTGGGCACGGTCGCCGCCTTCACCAGTGACTTCAGGGCGCCCTTCAGGTCGAAGCCGGTGCCGCCGAAGGCGCGGATGCCGGCCAGGGCGGTCGGCGCGGGGTCGCCGTTCATGACGTGGGTGCCGCTCGCGCCGTGCAGCCAGCGGTCCCAGACGCCGCCGTTCTGCCGGGCCAGCTCGTACAGCGACTGGGCGATGTCGGAACCCGTGTCCGGGTCCAGCAGGGTCAGCAGCTGCACCTGGTCGCGGTAGACGTCCCAGCCGGAGAAGGTGCCGTACTGCGCGCGGTGACCGCGGCCGGTGCGGTGCACCTCGCCGTCCGCGCCCCGGTAGCGGCCGTCGGCGTCGCTGATGACGTTGGGGTGCAGCAGGGAGTGGTAGAGCGCGGTGTAGAAGGTGGTCCGCTCGGCGTCCGTGCCGCCGCCGACCCGGACGGCGGCGAGGCGGTCCCGCCAGGCGCCGCGGGCCGCGCCGGCGACCGCGTCGAAGGACCGCTTATTCGGGTTCTCCGCCTTGAGGTTGGCCTCCGCGGCCGCCCGACTGACGTAGGAGATGCCGACCTTGACGTTCACCGGGCCGCTGCCGGGCGCGAACTCGACGTAGCCGCCGGCGCCCTTGCCCGCGACCGGCCGGCCGCCGTGCGAGAAGCCGCCGGTGCCGCCGCCGGCCTTGGTGGAGCCGGGCTGGAGCTTGTCGTCCTGCCAGGTTCCGGTGGCCTCGAAGGCGCGGTCGAAGCGGGCGGTGAAGTACAGGGTGTAGTAGGAGCGCCGGCCTTCCGGGTCGAGGTAGCCGCAGAAGTCGCCGGAGGTGACGGAGCCGGAGACGGTGCGGGTCGCGGGGTCGATGGTGACCGAGGAGTCCTCTGACCCCAGCTCGGAGTTGGCGGTGCGCACGAGCAGCGAGGCGGGCTTGTCCGCCGGGTAGGTGAAGCGGGCCGAGCCGGTGCGGGCGGTCGCCGTGAGGTCGGCGGTGACGCCGGACGCGAGGCCCACCTTGTAGTGCCCTGGCTCGGCGTGCTCGTCGGAGTGCCGGAAGTCCGAGGCGTACACGGCGTCCTCGGTGTCGCTCGCCGGGGAGGAGGTGACCTCGCCCGCGTACGGGAAGAACGGGATGTCGCCGCTGCCGCCCGCGCAGCCGGTGCCGGACATGTGGGTCAGGCTGAAGCCCCGGATGCGGGTGGCGTCGTACTGGTAGCCGCCGGGCGCGGCGGTGCGGGTGGCGTCGCCTCTGGTGTTCTCCGGGCTCCAGGAGAGCATGCCGAACGGCACCACGGCGCCCGGGAAGACGTTGCCGCCGTTCCTGGTGCCGATCAGCGGATCGACGTACGGGGTCGGGTCCTTGACGAGTTCGGGTGGTGCTGCGGTCGCCGCGAGGGCGGGGGTGGCACCGCCGGTCGCGAGGACCGCGGCCAGCAGCAGGGACGTGGGACGGAAACGCATGGGAACGCGGCCCTTCCTCGGGATGGACGGGTCGCGCACCACGGGTCGCACAAGCCGCAGGGACAGTAACGCGCGCCACCGGTGCCGCGGAAGACCGCGTGCGCCGGCCCGGGCCCGCCCCGGCGCCGCCCGGCCGGGCTGCCCCAAGTGGGTTGACATCGTTGTCCGTTGGCAGGGTAGAGTCATGTGCGGACCATAAGACAACGTTGTCGCGCTCCACTCGGTCGCGGCCGGGCCCGCGGGCCCGGCCATCACAAGCCAGCACCACCCGGACAGGGACCGAACCCCCCTCACCTGCCCGGCTCGCGGACCCGGTGCGTCACGTCACCGGGTCCGCCCAGAGCGGCTCAGCCGACCCTGCAGGGGAGGCTGGTGGAGTCGTCACCGCCGGAACCCTGGACCACGTAGCCGAACGTCGTGCTCTGTCCGGGGCTCAGCGAGCCGTTCCACCCGGCGTTGTGCACCATGACGTCCTGGCCCGTGTAGGTGGCGTCGCCGTTCCAGAGGCTGGCCACCGACTGGCCGGCGGGCAGGGTCCAGTCGACCATCCAGCCGAGCATCGGCACGCTCCCGGTGTTGGTCACGGTCACCTCGGACTGCTGTCCGCCGGACCAGGTGCCGGTGGTCCTGCGGGTGGCGGTGCAGGCGCCGGGCGGGGGCTCGCCGGGGACGCCCGGGTCGTGGACGCCGGTGACCTCCCCGTTGCCGCCGTCGAAGACGACGTCGGAGCAGGAGTAGAAGGTCTCGGCGCTGTCCGAGCGCTGCCACACCATGTAGACGATGTGCCGGCCGGTCTTGCCCGACGGCAGCCTGCCCGACCAGGAGTAGTCGGCGTCGACCGTGCCCGGGGTGCCGTTCAGCGGCGGGTGGTCGACGGTGAGGAACGGCTTGTCCTCCATCTCGGACCAGGTGAGCGGCTTGGCCGGGTCGTAGCCGTCCTTGGTGACGTACACGTAGAACCAGCCCGGGTGGGCGGCCCAGGCGTTGTAGGAGAAGTCGACCGTGGCGCCGGCGGTCAGATGGGTCACCGGCCAGTCGTCGCGGGCCAGGTCGAAGCCGGTGAAGTTGGGGTTCCCGCCGCTGCAGAGCTGCCCATCCGGCACGAAGCCGCGGGTGCGGCCCGCGCCGTCCGAGCGCAGGACGGAGAACCAGTTGTAGAAGGGGGTCGTGCCGCCGGCCTGCTGGGCCGCCTTGCAGGCCGGGTTCACGGCCTTGATCTCACCGGTGCCGGTGAGCGCGTCGCGCCAGCACAGGAAGGTGCGGCTGCCCGGCTTCATGGGGGTGCCGTGGGCCGCGGCCGGTGCGCCGGCGGCGAGCATCAGGCCGAGGGCGGGGAGAGTGGTCAGCAGGGCCAGGAGGACCAGGAACAGGCCTTGGCCCCGGGCCGGGCGCGGTAATCGCGGGCGCCCGGTGCGGCCGGGCGCGCTGACTGTCGCAGACATGACAGGTACACCTCCGACTGGGTCCGCGGGCACGCGGACGGGAGCGGGAAGGGGCGGGGAGGAGCGGATGGGCCGTGCGCGAGCGGGCGGAGCGGATGGAGCCGGACGGAGTGGGAGCGGACCCGGCCCGGCCGTGGCGGGTTCCGGTCCACCGGGGCCGCGCGTTTATGGGAGCGCTCCCACCCCTGACTCGTGAAGTTAGCGCGCGCGGCACCCGCTGTAAACGCCTGCCGCGACACCTGTGACACGGCACTGACGAGAGGGGCGGGGCGCACGGGGACGCCGGGGCGGGGTCGTCCACAGCTGGGAACGAACGTAGCCACCGCCAATCACCCAGTGCTAAAAATGTCACATGTCGGACCGATTCGGCCGATTCAGGCGCGTGTCCTGGCGCTCCATGGTCGGCAAGAGCCCACGCAGCGTCGCCGGACAGGTCTTCCTCCTGCAGGCGGCCCTCGTGATCATCCTCGTGGTCTGCGCCGTCATCGCCCTGGTACTGCAGTCGGAGCGGGACACCATCACGGAGGCCAAGCGCCGGTCCATAGCCGTCGCACAGACCTTCGCCCACTCGCCGGGCGTCCAGCAGGCACTGGACGGCCCCGATCCCTCGAAGGTCCTCCAGCCCCTCACCGAGGCGGGACGCAGGGCCGCGGGCGTCGACTTCATCGTGGTCATGGACACCAAGGGCATCCGCTACACGCATCCGATCCCGAGCCGCATCGGCAAACGGTTCGTGGGCCGGATCGGCCCCTCGCTGGCCGGCCGGGTCTACACCGAGAGCGTCCACGGCCCGCTGGGCCACGAGGTGCAGGCGACGGTGCCGGTCCGCGACGCCGGCGGCAAGGTGACCGGCCTGGTCTCCGCCGGCCTGAAGGTCAAGAACGTCACCAGCGAGGTGGACCGGCAGCTCCCGATCATCCTGGGCGCCGGGGCCGGCGCGCTCGTGCTGTCGACCGGCGGGACGGCCCTGGTGGGCCGGCGGCTGCGGCGGCAGACCCACAGCCTGGCCCCGGACGAGATGACCCGTATGTACGAGCACCACGACACGGTGCTGCACTCGGTGCGCGAGGGCGTGCTCATCGTCGGCCAGGACGGCCGGCTGCTGCTGGCCAACGACGAGGCCAGGCGGCTGCTGGAGCTGCCCCCGCAGGCCGAGGGACGCCATGTGCGGGAGCTGTCCCACCTCGAGCCCGAGACGGTGGAGCTGCTCGGCTCCGGGCGCGAGGCCAGCGACGAGGTGCACTTCGCCGGCGGGCGGCTGCTCGTGGTCAACCAGCGGCCCACCGACGGCGCGGGCGCGTGCGGCGGGACCGTGGTGACGCTGCGCGACTCCACCGAGCTCCAGGCGGTCTCCGGCCGGGCCGAGGTCGCGAGGGAGCGGCTCGAGCTGCTGTACGACGCGGGCCTGTGCATCGGGACCAGCCTGGACGTGGTCCGCACCGCCGAGGAGCTGGCCGCGGTCGCCGTGCCCCGCTTCGCGGACTTCGTCACCGTGGACCTGGCCGACAACGTGCTGCACGGCGAGGAGCCGGCCCCCACCGCGACGGACATCCGGCGGGTCGCCGTGCACGGCATCCGGGAGGACCACCCGCTCTACGAGAAGGGCCGGCTGATCGACTTCCTGCCCACCACCCCGCAGGCGCGCGGTTACGGCGCCGGGCGCTCCGAGCTGGTGCCCAGCCTGTCGACCGCCGAGGGCTGGCAGGCCCAGGACCCCTCGCGCACCCGGCGAATACTGGACTACGGCATCCACTCGCTCATCGCCGCCCCGATCCAGGCGCGCGGTGTCGTCCTGGGCATGGCCAACTTCTACCGCTCCAAACAGGAGCCGTTCGACGAGGAGGAGCTGTCGCTGGCGGACGAGCTGGTGGCACGGGCGGCGGTCAGCATCGACAACGCCCGCCGGTACACCCGCGAGCACGCCCTCGCGGTCACCCTGCAGCGCAGCCTGCTGCCGCGGGCGCTGCCCGAGCAGAGCGCCCTCGACGTCGCCTACCGCTACCTCCCGGCGCAGTCCGGCGTGAGCGGGGACTGGTTCGACGTGATCCCGCTCCCCGGGGGCCGGGTGGCGCTGGCCGTGGGCGACGTGGTCGGGCACGGGCTGCACGCGGCCGCGACGATGGGCCGGCTGCGGACCGCGGTGCACAACTTCTCCACCCTCGACCTGCCGCCGGACGAGCTGCTCAGTCATCTGGACGACCTGGTCGGCCGCATCGACCAGGACGAGGCGCGCGCCGAGGCGGCCGCGGAGATCGTCGGCGCCACCTGTCTGTACGCGATCTACGACCCGGTGACCCGCCGCTGCGTCATGGCGCGGGCCGGGCACCTGGCGCCCGCGCTGGCCTACCCCGACGGCCGGGTCACCTTCCCCGACGTGCCGGCCGGGCCGCCGCTGGGCCTGGGCGGCATGCCGTTCAGGACGGCCGAGCTGGAGCTGCCCGAGGGCAGCCGCCTGGTCCTCTACACCGACGGGCTCATCGAGGACCGCAGGCGCGACCTGGACGTGAGCATGGAGCTGCTGCGCCAGGCGCTGTCCGGCCATCCCGACCGCTCACCGGAGGAGAGCTGCCGGGCGGTGCTGGACGAACTGCTGCCCGAGCGCCCCAAGGACGACGTGGCCCTGCTGATCGCGCGCACCCGGGCGCTGCCGCCGGAGAACGTCGCCGACTGGGACGTGCCGCGGGACCCGGCGGCCGTGTCGGGGATGCGCGGCGCCGTGTCCGCCAAGCTGGAGGAGTGGGGCCTGTCGGAGCTGGGGTTCGGCATGGAGCTGGTCCTCAGCGAGCTGATCACCAACGCCATCCGCTACGGCTCGGACCCGATCCATGTGCGGTTGATCCGGGACCGGGTGCTGATCTGCGAGGTGGCCGACGGCAGCAGCACCTCGCCGCACCTGCGGTACGCGGCGACCACCGACGAGGGAGGCCGGGGCCTGTTCCTGGTCTCCCAGATGACCGAGCGCTGGGGCACCCGGTACACGCCCCAGGGCAAGGTGATCTGGGCGGAGGTGGCGCTGCCGGACCTCTCGGCGCTCCTCGGGGAGTGAGCAGCGGAGACGGCGCGAGGGCCGCACCCCCGACTGCCGGGGGTGCGGCCCTCGTCCGCACTGTGCCGTGCCGCTTACTTGCGGATCAGGCTGCGCAGCACGTACTGCATGATGCCGCCGTTGCGGTAGTAGTCGGCCTCACCGGGGGTGTCGATGCGGACGACCGCGTCGAACTCCACGCCCGTGTCCGTGGTGACCTTCACCGTGCGCGGGGTGGTGCCGTCGTTGAGCTCCTCGACGCCGGTGAAGGAGAAGGTCTCCTCGCCGGTCAGGCCGAGGGACTCGGCGGACTGGCCCTCGGGGAACTGCAGCGGCAGGACGCCCATGCCGATCAGGTTCGAGCGGTGGATGCGCTCGTAGGACTCGGCGATGACGGCCTTGACGCCGAGCAGCGCGGTGCCCTTGGCGGCCCAGTCGCGGGACGAGCCGGAGCCGTACTCCTTGCCGGCCAGGACGACCAGCGGGATGCCCTGCTCGATGTAGTTGCGGGAGGCGTCGTAGATGAACGACACCGGACCGCCGTCCTGCGTGAAGTCGCGGGTGTAGCCGCCCTCGGTGCCCGGCGCGATCTGGTTGCGCAGGCGGATGTTGGCGAACGTGCCGCGGATCATGACCTCGTGGTTGCCCCGGCGCGAGCCGTAGGAGTTGAAGTCACGACGCTCCACACCGTGCTCGGTGAGGTACTGGCCGGCCGGGGTGTCGGCCTTGATGGCGCCGGCCGGGGAGATGTGGTCGGTGGTGACCGAGTCGCCCAGCTTGGCGAGCACGCGCGCGCCGGCGATGTCCTCGACCGGGGCCGGCTCCATGCCCATGCCCTCGAAGTACGGGGGCTTGCGGACGTAGGTGGACTGCGGGTCCCACTCGAAGGTGTTGCCGGTCGGGACCGGGAGGGACTGCCACTGGGCGTCGCCGGCGAAGACGTCGCTGTAGGACTTGGCGAACATGTCCTCGCCGATGGCGTTGGCGACGACGTCGTTGACCTCGGCCTCGGAGGGCCAGATGTCCTTCAGGAAGACCGGGTTGCCGTCGGTGTCGGTGCCCAGCGGCTCGCGGGTGATGTCCACCTTCATGGAGCCCGCCAGCGCGTACGCGACGACCAGCGGCGGGGACGCCAGGTAGTTCATCTTGACGTCGGGGTTGATGCGGCCCTCGAAGTTCCGGTTGCCGGAGAGGACCGAGGTGACGGCGAGGTCGTGGTCGTTGACGGCCTTGGAGACCTCCTCCGGCAGCGGGCCGGAGTTGCCGATGCAGGTGGTGCAGCCGTAGCCGACCAGGTTGAAGCCGACCTTGTCGAGGTAGGGGGTCAGGCCCGCCTTCTCGAAGTAGTCGGTGACGACCTTGGAGCCCGGGGCGAGGGTGGTCTTGACCCACGGCTTGCGGGTCAGGCCCTTCTCGACCGCCTTCTTGGCCACCAGGGCGGCGGCGACCATGACGTACGGGTTGGAGGTGTTGGTGCAGGAGGTGATGGCCGCGACCGTCACCGCACCGTGGTCCAGCTCGTACGAGGTGCCGTCGGGGGCGGTGACGGTGACCGGGTTGGACGGGACGGACCCGGCGCCCTGGCCGTGCCGCGGGGCGCCGGCGCCGTTCTCCTCGTGGCCGTAGGCCGGCGCGTCGGAGGCCGGGAAGGACTCGGCGCTGGCCTCGTCGACCACGGAGGCGGCGGCGGCCGGCGTCTGGGCGACGGGGGCCTCGACGTAGTTCAGGATGTCCTTGGCGAACTGGTCGGCGGCCTCGGCGAGGACGATGCGGTCCTGCGGGCGCTTCGGGCCGGCGATGGACGGCACGACGGTGGACAGGTCGAGCTCGAGCTTCTCGGAGAAGTCCGGCTCGGCCTTCGGGTCCAGCCAGAGGCCCTGCTCCTTGGCGTACGCCTCGACGAGCGCGACCTGCTGGTCGCTGCGGCCGGTCAGGCGCAGGTAGTTCAGGGTCTCGTCGTCGATCGGGAAGATCGCGGCGGTGGAGCCGAACTCCGGCGACATGTTGCCGATGGTGGCGCGGTTGGCCAGGGAGGTGGCGGCGACGCCCTCGCCGTAGAACTCGACGAACTTGCCGACCACACCGTGCTTGCGCAGCATCTCGGTGATGGTGAGCACGAGGTCGGTGGCGGTGGTGCCGGGCTGCAGCTCACCGGTGAGCTTGAAGCCGACGACGCGCGGGATGAGCATGGAGACCGGCTGGCCGAGCATGGCGGCCTCGGCCTCGATGCCGCCGACGCCCCAGCCGAGCACGCCGAGGCCGTTGACCATCGTGGTGTGCGAGTCGGTGCCGACCAGCGTGTCGGGGTACGCCTGGCCGCCGCGGACCATGACGGTGCGGGCCAGGTGCTCGATGTTCACCTGGTGCACGATGCCGGTGCCCGGCGGGACGACCTTGAACTCGTCGAAGGCGGTCTGGCCCCAGCGCAGGAACTGGTAGCGCTCCTTGTTGCGGCCGTACTCCAGCTCGACGTTCTGCTTGAAGGCGTCGTTGGTGCCGAACTTGTCGGCGATGACGGAGTGGTCGATGACCAGCTCGGCCGGCGCCAGCGGGTTGATCTTCGCCGGGTCGCCGCCCAGCTCCTTCACGGCCTCACGCATGGTGGCGAGGTCCACCACGCAGGGGACACCGGTGAAGTCCTGCATGATCACGCGGGCCGGCGTGAACTGGATCTCCTGGGAGGGCTGGGCCTGGGAGTCCCAGCCGCCGAGGGCGCGGATGTGGTCGGCGGTGATGTTCGCGCCGTCCTCCGTGCGGAGCAGGTTCTCCAGCAGGACCTTGAGGCTGTACGGCAGGCGAGCGGAGCCCTCCACCTTGTCCAGCCGGAAGATCTCGTACGACTCGTCGCCCACCTGCAGCGTGCTGCGGGCGTCGAAGCTGTTCGCCGACACGACAGTCTCCTTCATTGATGTGCGCGTACCACCGTCAATCGTGCCGCCACGCCGGCTCGGCCGTTCCAGTGAGGTCAGGCTAAGTTAGGCAAGCCTTATCCCAGGTGGCGACTACGGTGCGCCTCGGCAGATATCTCGATGTCGAGATAACTCTAGTACATGGGGGCCGACTGGTCATGTCCGGCCGCACCCGGCCCCCGCCGTTTTTCGGTGGCGTCCGCCACAGCGCGGCACCCGGACACCGGGCGGACCGGCGCACACCGGACACCCCCGCACCCGTCCGCGGCCGTGCGCCATCTCCGCGCGGTTACGGGGTATCCGGGGTGGAGCGGCCAGATCCGCGATCCACCGAAGGAGGCATCCATGCCGCTCACGTTCCGCAAGAGCTTCCGGATCCTGCCCGGGGTGCGGCTGAACATCAACCGGCACTCCTGGTCCATCACCACCGGCGGCAAGCACGGGCCGCGACACACCCACAGCAGCACCGGACGACGTACGACATCAGTGGATTTGCCTGGACCTTTCGGGTGGCGCCGCACCCGTACGAGCAGGGACCATTGACGGAGCATCACCCGAACGGACCCCCCAAGAGGCACCATCTCATATCTGAGATAACCTCAGCCTCATGGCAGACGACTACCTCGTACGCATCGGCAAGCTCATCCGTGACGCCCGGCAGCACCGTGGCTGGACACAGGCACAGCTCGCGGAGGCGCTCGGCACCAGTCAGAGCGCCGTCAACCGCATCGAGCGCGGGAACCAGAACATCAGCCTTGAGATGATCGCCCGGATCGGTGAGGCCCTGGACAGCGAGATCGTGTCGCTGGGCTACGCGGGTCCGATGCACCTGCGGGTGGTCGGCGGTCGCCGGCTGTCCGGCGCCATCGACGTCAAGACCAGCAAGAACGCGTGCGTGGCCCTGCTGTGCGCCTCACTGCTGAACAAGGGGCGCACGGTGCTGCGCCGGGTGGCCCGGATCGAGGAGGTGTACCGCCTGCTGGAGGTGCTCAACTCCGTCGGCGTGCGCACCCGCTGGATCAACGACGGCGTCGACCTCGAACTCGTCCCGCCGGCCGAGCTGGAGATGGCGGCGATCGACGCCGAGGCGGCCGTCCGCACCCGCTCCATCATCATGTTCCTCGGTCCGCTGCTGCACCGCATGGACCGCTTCAAGCTGCCGTACGCCGGCGGCTGCGACCTCGGCACGCGGACCATCGAGCCGCACATGATCGCGCTGCGCCGGTTCGGCCTCGACGTCGCGGCCACCGAGGGCCAGTACCACGCCCAGGTGGACCGCGCCGTCCGCCCCGACCGCCCGATCGTCCTGACCGAGCGCGGCGACACGGTGACCGAGAACGCGCTGCTGGCCGCCGCCCGGCACGACGGCGTGACGGTCATCCGCAACGCCTCCTCCAACTACATGGTGCAGGACCTGTGCTTCTTCCTCGAGGCGCTGGGCGTCAAGGTGGAGGGCATCGGCACCACCACGCTGACCGTGCACGGCGTCCCGAACATCGACGTGGACGTCGACTACTCCCCCTCCGAGGACCCGGTCGAGGCGATGAGCCTGCTGGCCGCCGCCGTGGTGACCGAGTCGGAACTGACGGTGCGCCGGGTGCCCATCGAGTTCCTGGAGATCGAGCTGGCGGTCCTGGAGGAGATGGGCCTCGACCACGACCGGTCGCCGGAGTACTTCGCCGACAACGGCCGCACCCGCCTGGTCGACCTCACCGTCCGCCCCTCCAAGCTCGAAGCCCCGATCGACAAGATCCACCCCATGCCCTTCCCGGGCCTGAACATCGACAACGTCCCCTTCTTCGCGGCCATCGCCGCGGTGGCCTCCGGCCAGACCCTGATCCACGACTGGGTCTACGACAACCGCGCGATCTACCTGACCGACCTCAACCGCCTCGGCGGCCGTCTGCAGCTGCTGGACCCGCACCGCGTCCTGGTCGAGGGCCCGACCCGCTGGCGGGCCGCCGAGATGATGTGCCCGCCGGCCCTGCGCCCGGCGGTCGTCGTCCTGCTCGCGATGATGGCGGCCGAGGGCACCTCGGTCCTGCGCAACGTGTACGTCATCAACCGGGGTTACGAGGACCTGGCGGAGCGGCTGAACTCGGTCGGGGCGCAGATCGAGATCTTCCGGGACATCTGAGGCGCCCGCGCGTAAGGGCGCGGCGGGTCGCCCCGGCGGCCTGCCGCCGGTGGAAGCCGTCCGGCCCGTCCGTCCGTGGAGTGCGGGCGGGCGGGCCGGAGGCCGGGGCCGGGCGGGCCTGTCAGGGTGTGAGCGCCGCCGGGGTCGCGCCGCCGCCCAGCGGGGACCCCTGCTGGCTCTCCACCAGGTCGCGGTAGTGCGCGTCGGTGGCGATGAGTTCGGCGTGGGTGGCGGTCGCGGCCGCACACGGGCCCGCGGCGGCCGTCATCGCGTCCGGTCGGAGGGCTTGTCCGGTTTGCCGGCGGTGACCACGAAGGCCATGATCAGAGCGCCGGTGAGGAACACCCCGGCCCCGCAGGCCAGGGCGCGCGTGTAGCCGTACGTCATGGCCTCCTGGGCCCGCCTGACGAGGGCGGTGTCGCCGTCGTCCACCGCGTCCAGGTACACCAGGCCGGCCCGCGGCAGGCGGGTGTCGGCGACCGTGGCCGCCAGCATGGCGAGGCTCGCCACGCCGAAGGCGCCGCCGAGCTGCTGGGCCGTGTTGAGGAGGCCGGAGGCGCTGCCCGAGTCGGACTCGTCGACCCCGCTCACCGCGCCGAGCGTCAGCGGCACGAAGCAGCAGCCGAGGCCGGCTGCGGTGAGGAACATGGCGGGCAGCAGGGTGCCCGTGTAGGAGGAGTGCGGGGTCAGCCGGCTCAACCACAGCATCCCGGCGGCGGCGACCGCGAGGCCGGGCGCCGCCACCAGCCGGGGCGGCAGCCTGACCACGAGTTTCGAGGCGACCGGGGCCATGATCCCGATGCCGGCGCTGAACGGCAGGTAGGCGAGGCCGGTCCGGACCGCGCCGTAGTCCAGCACGTGCTGCATGTAGAAGGTCAGGAAGTAGAAGGTCGAGAACATGCCGAACCCGGTGAGGAACAGCGTCGCGTAGGTGCCGGCGCGGCTGCGGTCCCGCAGGACGCGCAAGGGGAGCATGGGGTGTGCGCTGCGGGTCTGCCGCTCCATGAACACCACCAGCAGCACCGCGGCGGCCGCGATGTACACGGCCGTGACCAGGCCGGTCCAGTGGGTCTGCCCGCCGCGGGTGACCCCGTAGATCAGGCAGAGCAGTCCGGCCGTGCCGGCCGCCGCGCCCACGACGTCGAGCCCGCCGTCGTCGCGGTCGGCCTCCTCGAGCACCGAGGTCCCGGCCAGCACGCCGATGCCGATGGGGATGTTCACCAGCAGCACCCAGCGCCAGTCGAGGTACTCGGTGAGCAGCCCGCCGAGGATCAGGCCCAGCACCGAACCGACGCCGGCCATCGCGGCGTACGTGCCCATGGCCCGGTTGCGCTGTCTGCCCTCGGGGAAGTTCGTCGCGATCAGCGCCAGCGCCGTGGGCGCCGCGACGGCCGCGCCCAGGCCCTGGAGCACCCGGGCGCCGATGAGCAGCGCGGCGCCGGGGGCCAGGCCGCCGAGCGCGGAGGCCAGGACGAAGGTCACGATGCCGAGCCGGAACACGCGGCGGCGGCCGAAGAGGTCGCCCGCCCGCCCGCCGAGGAGCATCAGTCCGCCGAAGGCGACCGCGTACGCGTTGACCACCCAGGCCAGACCGCTGTCCGACATGCCCAGCCCGCTCTGGATGCTCGGCAGCGCGATGTTCACGATGGTGGCGTCGAGCACCACCATCAGCTCCGCGGCGGCGATGACCAGCAGGGCGAGCACCGGACGGCGGCTGAACCCCCCGGCGGCCGCCGCGTCGGGGCCCGCGCCGGTCTGTAGTGCTGATGACATGGGACCTCCAGGTCGTGGGCCCCCGCTACCGTGGACTCCTCGTCCCCGCGGCGACGTGTGCAGCAAGAGCCGGATTGCTCAACTGAGGGAAATGAAATGCGTGTTCGCGTCACGAAGGCCATTGCGGTCACCGCCACCGGACTGCTCGCCGGCGCGTTCGGCTACGGCGCGGTCAATCTGGGCCCGACCTTCTGGAGCGTGCCGCTGGAGACGCGGCTGTCGTTCCACGCCGAACTCATGAAGATGAACTCGCCGGTGATGCTGACGGCGATGGGCACCGCCACCGCCGGCTCACTGGCGCTGGCCCTGCAGACGAGGGGCCGCGAGCGCCTGCTCGCGGCCGGGGCGACGGCGCTGACCGCGACGTCGTTCCTGGTGACGCGTTTCGGGAACGTCCCGATCAACGCGCGGATCAAGACCTGGGCGGTCACCTCGGCACCGGCCGACCACGTCGAGATCCTGCACCGCTGGGACCTGTTCAACCGGACGCGGACCGCCACGGCCGTGGCCGCCTTCGTCCTGCTCGTCATCGCTCAGAGCGCCTCGGGGCCGCGCGTGACCCCTTCGGACAGGCCTTCGAGCTGACGGTCGAGAGCCAGCTCCGTCTCGGTCAACGGCTGGTTCCAGAGCATCCGTTCGGGGTGCCCGGGCACCGCCGGCGGGCCGGTGTCCGGGGTGGGGATGAAGAACTGGCTCTGGCCGTAGGCGGTGAAACTGTCCGCGCAGAAGCGCCACAGGGACCTCAGGAACAAACGCATGGGAACATCGTGGCCGGTCATGGAAAAGCAGGGATAAAGCCCGGATTTCCTCATGACCGGCCGTCGGCCGCCGCTAGGCGGACGCTCGCATCGCGGTGTGGAACGCCTTGTCGTCGGCGAGCACCGTCTGGTGCGCCATGCGCAGTTCCAGACCCGGTTCGATGCCGAGCTCCTCGATGAGGTGCGCCCGTGTGCGGCGGTAGGAGGCGAGCGCGTCACCGCTGCGGCCGCTGCGGTGCAGCACCGTCATGAGCCGGGCGCAGAAACCCTCGCTGAGCGGGTTCTCCGCCACCAGCCTGCTGAGTTCGCCGATGAGTTCGAGGTGCCGGCCCAGCTCCAGGTCCAGGTCGATGCGCCGCTTGAGCGCGGTCATCCAGGCCTCGTCGTACTGCAGCGCGGTGCCGGACAGCGCCGAGCTCTCCCGCAGGCCCTCCAGCGTGGGCCCGCGGCGGAGGTCCAGGGCTTCCCGGTACTGCCTGGAGGCCAGTTCGTGGTGGCCCGCCGCCGCGGACTCCGCGGCCATCGCGCACAGCCGGTCGAAGCACACGGTGTCGAGGATGCCCTCGTTGACCTGGAGCTGGTACCCGGGCGCCCGGGTGCGCAGGGTGCACCAGCGGCCGTCCAGCTCGTGCCGGATCAGGAACTTGCGCAGCTGCGAGACGTACACGCGCAGGGCGGCCAGTGCCGTGGTCGGCGGCCTGTCCCCCCACAGCTCCCGGATGAGGGCCTCGTTGGACACCGTCGCGTTGGGCCGGACCAGCAAGGCGGCCAGGAGCTGCCGCAGCTTGCGCTGGGGCAGGGCGACCTCGGACGAGCCCACGACGATCTCCAGCGGGCCCAGCAGACGCAGCGCGACCCCGCGCGGGGTGACGTCCGCGAGCCCGCGGGCCGGCTGCTCCCCGATGGTGAGGGTCATCCCAGCACCTCCAGACGCGGGTGGCCGCTGCGGAAGTACGTCAGCGGCTGCTCCTCGCGCAGCAGGCCCAGGTCGACCACCTCGCCGACGACGATGGTGTGGTCCCCGCCGGGAAAGGTGGTGTGCAGCCGGCAGTCGAGGAAGGCCAGCGCGTCGCCGAGGACCGGGGAGCCGGTCGCGCCGGCGCCGTGCGGCAGGCCGCCGAAATCCGCGGTGTCGCGGCGCGCGAACGCACGGCACAGGGCCGCCTGGTCGGCCGCCAGAATGTTGACGGCGAAAGCGCCGGCTTTCTCGACCGCGGTGAGCGCCCGTGAATCCCGGTGCATGCAGAACAGCACCAGGGCCGGGTCGAGGGAGACCGAGGTGAAGGAATTCACCGTGACTCCTACCGGGCCCTCCCCGTCGGCCCCCCGGCACGTCACCACGGCGACTCCGGTCGGATAACGGCCGCAGACCTCGCGCAGCGCCCGTGTCTCCACGGGCGCTGCGCCCCTATCTCCAGTCATGGAAACGGTCAAGCTGTCCAACGTGTTTCCCCCTAGAAATACCGCGCTCACCTCTCTCGCCGGCGCGAAGCGTGCACCGGGAACGGGCTGCGCTTCACCCGACCCTAACGAGGCCGCTCGGCACCGCCTACGTCCCAAAGGACGACACGGGACGTACTTTCGGCCGGGCCGCCCCTACCTGAGCACGGCGCTGATCACGTAACCCCTGCTCAGGGACTGGTCGGGAGGACGATTCGAGCCAGGCCGCCACCCCTGACTGGGCAATCTGGGAGAGCCGGCGGCCGGGCCCGGACCAGGGCCGCCGCCACGGCCGCGGCCCCGGCCGCCGCGCGGCGCCCACGTGCCCCCGGCTTTTTTCCCGGCCGTTTTTCCCTGCCCTCATCCGCGCTTTATCGTCCCGGGTGAATCTGTTTCGGCCGGTCATCGAGCGACCGGACCCGGAACGGAAGGAATCCGAATGCGCAGCACTCTCATCGTGGCTCGCATGAAGCCGTCCGCCGACGCCGACGTGAAGCGCATCTTCGCCGAATCCGACGCCGGCGAACTTCCCCGTCTGATCGGTGTGAGGGAACGCAGGCTGTTCCGATTCCACGATCTCTACATGCATTACATGGCGTCCGACGAGGACGTGCGCGGGCCGATATCCGAATTGAAGGGGCACAAGCTCTTCGCCGATGTCAGCGAGCGGCTGCGACCCTACATCGCGGCGTACGCCCCGGAGACGTGGCGCGGCCCGCAGGACGCCATGGCCCACGAGTTCTACACCTGGCGCGCGGAGGGCTGAGACAGCCCGCGCCCGCACGGCCCGGCGACGAACCGTCACCGGTTGGGGGGCCCGCACCGCCGGTGCGGGACAGCGAGAGGAGGCTGGCGTGGCCAGCGAAGGCATGACCAAGATCGCGGCGAAGGACGTCGAGTCCAACCGGCGCCGGGGCGGTGACCTGCGCACGCTGCTCAGCCCGGCGACCGCGCAGGCCACCGCGGGCTTCATGGGGGTGCTCACCCTGCAGCCCGGCGAGGTCGTCACCGAGCACTACCACCCGTACTCCGAGGAGTTCCTGTACCTGGTCAGCGGCGACCTGCTGGCGAGGATCGACGGGGAGCCCGTCCCGCTCGCCGCGGGCGAGGCGCTGCACCTGAAGACCAACGTCCGTCACCGGCTGGAGAACCAGGGCACGCAGCCGGCCTTCATGGTCTTCCAGCTCGGCCCGCTGGCGCCCCGGCCCGAACTGGGCCACGTCGACACCGAGCCCCTGCCGGGCCAGGAGCCGGCGTGACCGGGCGCAGGGCCGTCATCACCGGGATCGGGGTCGTGGCTCCGGGTGACGTCGGCACCAAGGCCTTCTGGCAGTTGCTGACCGACGGCCGTACCGCCACCCGCACCATCTCCCGCTTCGACGCATCGGCGTACCGCTCGAGGATCGCGGCGGAGTGCGACTTCGACGGCGTCACCGCGGGGCTGACCGCGGAGGAGGCCGGACGCATGGACCGCGCCGCGCAGTTCGCCGTGGTCGCCGCCCGGGAGGCGCTGGCCGACAGCGGCGCCGTGACCGAACGGGTGCCGCCGCACCGCGTCGGCGTCTCGATCGGCAGCGCGGTGGGCGCGACCAGCACACTGGAGCAGCAGTACGTCCGGGTCAGCGACCGCGGCGGCAACTGGGTCGTGGACGCCTCGGACCCGTACCCGCACCTGTACGCGGCGCTGGTCCCGGGCACGCTCGCCAAGGAGGTGGCGTGGACCGCGGGCGCCCAGGGGCCGGTCCGGGTCGTCTCGACGGGCTGCACCTCGGGGCTCGACTCCGTGGCCCAGGGCGCCCAGTTCATCGAGGACGGGTCGGCGGACGTCGTCCTGGCCGGCGCCACCGAGGCGCCCATCTCCCCGATCACCGTGGCCTGTTTCGACGCGATCAGGGCGACCTCGCCCAACAACGACGATCCCGAGCACGCCTCGCGGCCCTTCGACCGCGACCGGGACGGCTTCGTGCTCGGTGAGGGCGCGGCCGTGCTGGTGCTGGAGGACGAGGAGTCCGCGCGGCGCCGAGGTGCCCGGGTGTACTGCGAGGTGGCGGGATACGCCCAGCGCAGCAACGCCTTCCACATGACCGGCCTGCGCCCGGACGGCAGGGAACTCGCCGAGGCGGTGCGGGTGGCGCTGGATCGCGCGCGGGTGCCGGCCGAGGCCGTGGACTACGTCAACGCCCACGGTTCCGGCACCCGCCAGAACGACAGGCACGAGACGGCCGCGGTGAAGATCTCGCTCGGCGAGCACGCGTACCGCGTCCCGATGAGCTCCATCAAGTCGATGGTGGGCCACTCCCTGGGTGCGATCGGCGCCCTGGAGGTCGCCGCCTGCGCCCTCGCCATCGAGCAGGACACGATCCCGCCCACCGCCAACCTCCGCACCCGGGATCCCGAACTCGGCCTCGACTACGTGCCGCTCACGGCCCGTGAGCAGCGGACCGACACCGTGCTCAGCGTGGGCAGCGGCTTCGGCGGGTTCCAGACGGCGGTGGTGCTCACCGCGCCGGGGAAGGCGGGCCGCGATGACTGACAGGGCGGCGGCCACGCGCCGTGCGGTGGTCACCGGTATCTCGGCGGTGGCGCCGAACGGCGTCGGCGTCAAGGAGTTCCGCGAGGCCGTGCTGGAGGGCCGCGGCGGCCTCGGCCCGGTGACGCACTTCGACGCGGACGGCTTCCCCGTGCGGACCGTCGGCGAGGTCTTCGCGGAGGGCAACCTGCCCGGTATCGATCCCCGGCTGGCGGTGCAGACCGACCGCTGGAGCCAGTTCGCGCTGCTCGCGGCGGAGGAGGCGCTGGCCGACGCCGGGGTGCGCCCCGGCGAGTTCTCCCCGTACGACCTCGGCGTCGTCACGGCGTCCTCCTCCGGGGGCAACGCCTTCGGCCAGCGCGAGATCGCGGCGCTGTGGTCGAAGGGGCCCCGGCACGTCGGCCCGTACCAGTCCATCGCCTGGTTCTACGCGGCCACCACCGGGCAGTTGTCCATCCGGCACGGCATGCAGGGACCGTGCGGTGTCGCCGTCGCCGAGCAGGCCGGCGGCCTGGACGCGATCGCGCAGGCCCGCCACGCGCTCCGGCGGGGCGACGCCAGAGCCGTTCTGACCGGCGGCACCGAGGCGCCGCTGAGCCCGTACGCGCTGACCTGCCAGACCACCTCCGGGCGGCTGAGCGACAGCGCGGACCCCGAGCGCGCCTACCTGCCGTTCGACGCGGCCGCCCGGGGCCATGTGCCGGGCGAGGGCGGCGCGATCCTCGTGCTGGAGGACGAGGAGAGCGCGCGCGGACGCGGCGTCGAGACCCCCTACGGCGAGATCGCGGGCCACGGAGCCACCTTCGACCCCGCTCCCGGCGCACCGGGGGCCGGCACGGGCGACGCGCTGCGCCGGGCCGTGCTGCTCGCCCTGGCCGACGCCCGGGTCCGGCCGGAGGAGGTGGACGTCGTCCTCGCGGACGCGGCCGGCACCCCCGAGCTCGACCGCGCCGAGGCGGACTGCCTGGCCGCGGTCTTCGGACCGCGCGCCGTGCCGGTCACGGCGCCCAAGGCGCGCTACGGGCGGCTGTACGCGGGCGGCGCGCCGCTCGACGTGGTGACCGCACTGCTCGCCCTGCGCGAGCAGGTCGTCCCGCCGACCGGGCCGGGCGTCGTGGCGGACCCCTCCTACCGCCTCGACCTGGTCACACGGCCGCGGCCCGCACGGCTGCGCACGGCCCTGGTCGTCGCCCGCGGCCACGGCGGCTTCAACTCCGCGCTCGTCGTCCGGGACCTCCGGGCGTGACGACGCACCAGACGAACTCCCACCCGCGCGACAGCGAAAGGACCCGCCCATGACCGCGGCGCCCCTTGAGTACGACTTCTTCCTGACCATCGTCGAGCAGTGCACCGGCGTCTCGCTGGACACGCTCCGGACGGACGACCCGGCCGCGAGCGTGGTCGACCTGGGCATCGACTCGCTGGGCCTGATCAACGTCCTCACCGAGGTGGAGAACCGCTACGACATCCGCCTGGACGCCGAGGGCCTCACCCGCCTCCCGGAGGTCTGCGCCCTGATCAACGAGCAACTGCGGCCGGCGGCCGCCCGCACCGAGAACGGCATCGTCATCGACGCGCCGTTCGACCTGGTCTGGGAGATGACCAACGACGTGGCGAACTGGCCGAAGCTGTTCGACGAGTACGCCTCGGCCGAGATCCTGGACCGGCGGGGCGACACGGTGCGCTTCCGTCTCGCCCTCCACCCGGAGGCCGACGGCAAGGTCTGGAGCTGGGTCTCCGAGCGCGTCATGGACCGCGCCGGCCGGACGGTCAGGGCGCACCGGGTGGAGACCGGTCCGTTCGCCTTCATGAACATCCACTGGACGTACGAGGAGACCGGCGCCGGCGTGGAGATGCGCTGGCGGCAGGAGTTCCACATGAAGCCGGACGCCCCGGTGGACGACGCAGCCATGACCGAGCGCATCAACCGGAACTCGAAGGTGCAGCTGGCGCTCATCAAGGAGCGGGTGGAGGCGGCCGCCCGCGCCGGTGCGGCGGTGGCCCGGTGAGCGGCCTGGACTTCGGGCTCAAGGGCCGGCACGCCCTCGTCACCGGCGGCGCCCGCGGCATCGGGCGGGCCACCGTGCTGGCCCTGGCGGAACAGGGCGCCACGGTGACGGCCTGCTACGTCAACGGCGGCGAGCAGGCCGAGACGCTGCGCGCGGAGCTGGCGCAACTGGGCGCCGACGGCACCCTGGTCCGCTGCGACGTCGCCGACCACGAGCAGGCCGCCCGGCTCGCGGCCGAGGCGCACGAGCGGTACGGGGCGATCGACGTCGTCGTGAACAACGCCGGAGTCATCAGCCACCTTCCGCTCGCGGACCTGCCACCCGACGAGTGGCACCGCGTCCTCGACACCAACCTGTCGGGCATGTACCACGTGATCCGCGGGGCGCTGCCCCACCTCGCCGGGACCGCGTCGATCGTCAACATCAGCTCCGCCGTGGCCCACCACGGCATGCCGGGCGCCGCCCACTACGTGGCGTCGAAGGCCGGTGTGATGGGCCTGACCCGGGCGCTGGCCAAGGAGCTGGGCCCGCGCGGCATCCGGGTCAACTGCGTCGCCTCCGGACTGGTCGAGACGGACCAGATGAAGGCCGTCACCGCCGAGGGCCGGGCCGCCTACGAACAGCGGATCTCGCTGCGCCGGCTCGGCCGGCCCGCGGAGATAGCCGACACGGTGCTGTTCCTGGCCTCGGACGCCGCCCGCTACGTCACCGGCGCGACGCTCGACGCCGACGGTGGCATCTGACCCGGAGGGGACCGTACGCCGTGCTCCGCACCGTGCTGGAGATGACCGTCCGGGAGGGCTGCGAGGACGAGTTCCGCGCGGCCTGGCTGGAGACGGCGCGGGCCGCCGCGCGACTGCCGGGCTCGGTGGCCCAGTCGCTGCTGCGGGACCCGCGCGATCCCAGGACGCATCTGGTGATGGCCGACTGGGCCGACCGGGAGGCCCTCGAGGCCTTCCAGAACGGCCCCGAGAGGGAGCGGCTCAGCGCCCGGCTGGAGCCGTTCCGTGAATCCGCCCGCAAGCACGTGCTCGACGTCGTCGAGCACGTGCCGGGCGCCGCATCGACGAAAGGTGGTCCGTCGTGACCGTACGCATCATGGTTTCCGCCCGTGTCCAGGAGAAGGACCGGGAGGCCTTCGAGGAGGCCTACCGGCAGGTCACCGCCGCGGTCAAGGGCACCCCCGGGCACCTGCGCGACGAGCTGCTGCACGACGCCGAGCAGCCCGGCCGCTACGTCCTGCTCGCCGAGTGGGAGAGCGAGGAGGCGTTCCGCGCCTGGGAGGACGCCCCCTCCCACCGCGAGACGGCGGCCCCGATGTACCCGTACTGGAGCGGCGGCGACATCGAGCGGCGCATCTTCGACCTGCGCGCCCGGCTCGACGGCGTGCCGTCGCGGGCCTGAGCGGGCCGGCTCCATGGCGACCATCGGCAAGGCCCTGGTGATCGGGGCCGGCATAGGCGGGCTCACCACGGCGGCGGGCCTGCTGCGGCAGGGCATCGAGTGCGAGGTCTTCGAGGCCCGTCCCAGCCCCGGCAGGCTGCTGACGGGCGGTGGGTTCATGCTGTGGCACAACGCCTTCCTGGCGCTGCGGCGGATCGGGCTCGACGAGGCCGTCGCCGCCGGGGCGGTGCGCATGCGCTTCCACGAGTTCCGCTCCGACTCCGGCCGGCGCCTCGCGCGATGGCCGCTGGACGGGCCGACGCAGCGGGCCGGCGCGCCGGCCTGTGCGCTGCGCCGGTCCGTGCTGCACACGGTGCTCACCGAGGCCGTCGGTGAGCACCGGATCCGCCTGGGCCGCCGGCTGACCGGCTGCGCCGAGGACGCCGACGGCGTCGTCGCGCACTTCGAGGACGGGTCCACCGCCCGGGGCGACGTGCTGGTGGGGGCGGACGGCCTGCGCTCCACCGTGCGCACGTCGATGCGGGGCGGGTTCGAGCCGCCGCCGCGGTACGCCGGTTACACGGCCTGGCAGGCCGTCACCCGGCTGCCCGGGGAGTCGCTGGTGCCCACCGGCACCTTCTTCAACCTGTGGGGCAAGGGCGGGCTGCGCTTCCTGTACTGCCGGCTCAACGAGGAGGAGGTCTACTGGGACGCCATCACCAGTGACAGGGCGGCGGCCGGCATCGACACCCTGCGCCTGACCCGGGGAGCGGCGCTGTCGGCCGCCTACCGCGACTGGCCGGACCCGGTCGGCGAGATCATCTCCTCGACCGGCGAGGAGGCGATCCTGCCGGTGCCCATCCATGACAGGCCGCCGGCCGGCGGCTGGAGCAAGGGCCGGGTGGTGCTCGTCGGTGATGCCGCCCATCCGATGACCCTCAACCTCAGCCAGGGCGCCGGGCAGGCCATCGAGAGCGGCGTGGTGCTCGCCGACATGCTGGGGCGCTGCGAGCCGGACGACGTGCCCGCGACGCTGCGGGCCTTCGAGGAAGCGCGCCGGCCCCGGGCCGCCGACATGGTGACGACGTCCTGGCGGATCGGCACGCTGGGGCTGGCGCACAGCGCCGCGCTGTGCCGGCTGCGCGACGTGATGATGTACGCGTTCTTCGACTCGGTCGCGCGTGCCCAGAGCTACTCGCTGATGCTGGACGACCGGCTGGAGCGGGCTCCCCTGCGGACGGCCGAGCCGCTCGGCCGCCGGGCGGGGTGAGCCGGCCCGTGCTGGTCGCCCTTCTGGCCGTCGTCTTCCTGCTGTGCACGGGGGTCCTCGCGGGCGCCCTGATCGCGGTGGAGCGCGCCGTCGTGCCGATGCTGCTGCGGCTGCCGCGGCAGACGTGGTCCGACGTGCACCGGTTGCTCGACCCCGGGTTCGACCCGCTGATGCCGACCGTCAACAAGGTGGGCCTGGCGGCCGGTCTCGGCCTCGCCGTGCTGGCTCCCGGCGCCGCCGCGAAGGCCGCCTTCGCGGCGGCGCTGGCCGCGGTGGCCGGCGTCGCCCTGGTGTCGGAGCTGCGCAACGTCCGGATGAACCGGCGGATCGACGACTGGGCCGCGGCCGGGGAGATCCCCGGCGACTGGGCCGCGCTGCGGGCCCGCTGGGCGCGCGCCAACCTGCTGCGGACCTGCTTCGCCGCTCTGGCGTTCTGCGTGGCGCTGGGCGGCTGCTGGCTGGTGTGGGCCTGAGCGGGCCCCGCACCGCCCGGCGCTGCCCGCCTCCGCACCGCCCGGCGCTGCCCGCCCCCCGCGCCCGCGCGTCGCGTACCGGCGCGTTCCCTGCCCGCTGTTCGTCCCGCGGCCGACGTCGTCCCGGGACGTCTACACCTTCCCGATGTGAGGAGCTGATCCGGTGAATCCGGCAGACAAGGAGCGCGCACCGCGCGCCTTCGCACCCGAGGCCGCCGGGCGGACGCCCGGACCCCCCGAGTTCCCCGGCCGGGTCGCCCTGGTCACCGGCGCCGCCCGCGGCATCGGCGCGGCGACCGCCCGCCTGCTGGCGGCCCGCGGGGCCCGCGTCGCGGTCAACTACCACAAGAGCGCGGACCGGGCCGAGGAGGTCGTGGCCGTGATCCGGCAGCACGGCGGGGAGGCGGTGGCCGTCCAGGGCGACGTCACCGACCCCGACGGGGTGTCGGCCCTGGTCGGGGCCGTCGGGTCCGAACTGGGCCCGATCGACGTCCTGGTGCTCAACGCCGCCGGCCTTGGCGCCCACGAGGCGCGCATCGCCCCGGCGGCCGACCTGGCCTGGGAGGACCTCGAGCACGTGGTGAACCGGCAGCTCAAGGCGCTGTTCCTGAGCGTGCGCGCGGTGCTGCCTGACATGACCGCCCGGGGCGGCGGCTCGGTGGTGGCGGTCGGCGCGGCGCTCGCCCGCCGGCCGGCCCCGCGGTTCCTGCCGCTGGCCGTGGCCAAGGCCGGCGTGGAGGCCGCAGTGCGCACCCTGGCCCTGGAGGCGGGCCCGCACGGGGTGCGGGTCAACGCGGTGGAGCCGAACCTGATCCTCACCGAACTCGCCCGCTTCATCCCCGAGGAGCAGCGCCGGGCCGCCGCCGAGCGCGCCGCGCTGCGGCGCAACGGCACCCCGGAGGACGTCGCCGAGGTCATCGCGTTCCTCGCCTCCGACCGCGCCGCGTACCTCACGGGGAGCTGCCTCGTCGCGGACGGCGGCACGGCGCTCGCCTGACCGCACCGGGCGGCGGCCGCCCGCCGGCCGGATTTTCCCCGTCTTTATCACCGCCTTTGCGGCCGCTGGTTGCCTGTCACCACGGTCGCCGTCCGCCCCGGACGAACCCAGCGAGAGGAATGAACCGTGTCGAAGACCGAACGGAAGGTCGTCAGCCGCGACGACGTCGAGCCCGTCTGCTGGTTCGGCGAGGAGGGCCGGTTCCTGCTGCGCAAGGAGGACACCGGCGGGCTGTACAGCTTCTACCAGATCACCACGCAGCCGGGCAGCGGCCCGCCGCTGCACGTCCACGAGAGCGCCGACGAGGCGTTCTACGTCAGCCAGGGCACCTACGAGTTCGAGGTCGGCGGGGTCACCGAGACGATCGGCGAGGGCACCGTGATCTACGGTCCGCGCGGGGTGCCGCACCGCTTCCTCAACGTCGGCGACGAGCCTGGCCGGCTCCTCGTCATCGCGACACCCGGCGGAGTGGAGAACTTCTTCATCGGCCTGTCCGAACTCGTCTCCGGCGGGGGCATGCCGGACTGGGAGAAGATGCAGCAGCTCGCCAACGACAACGAGATGCGCGGCTTCATGCCGCAGCCCGGCGCCCGCGGCGACCTCGGCGGGCCGTCCGCCGGACCGCACGGCCGCCCGGGCGCCCCGGCGGGCGCCCCGGCCCGCGGCTGACCCCCGGCCCCGGCCCGCGGCTGACCCCGGCCCCGGGCCGGCCGCCGCCTTCCGGCGCCGGGCCGCGCCGCACCTTCGCCGCCCCGGCCCGCACACCACCGGCCGGGGCAGCGCGCCGTCCCGCGCCGCCCCGGCCGGCCCCGGCGCGCCCCAGGCGCCCACCCGCTTCCAGTCCGACCCGTCCGACCAGGAGGACACATGCCCGGACAACCCTCCGGCGACCGCGCCGGCCTGCGGCTCGCCGCGCCACCCCCGCACGACGTGATCATCCTGGGTTCCGGCATCGCCGGGTCGACCCTGGGCGCCATCCTCGCGAAGCAGGGCGTATCCGTCCTGCTCCTGGACGGCGGCACCCATCCCCGGTTCGCCGTGGGCGAGTCGACGACGCTCTACACCCTGAAGGTCTTCCGGCTGCTCGCCCGCCGCTACGGCGTTCCCGAGCTGGAGTCGCTGACCTCCAGCGACGGCATCCGCGACGACATCGCGCCGACCTCCGGCACCAAGCGGCACTTCGGCTTCATCCGGCACGAGGCGGGCAAGGAGCCGGATCCGGCGGAGTTCCTGCAGTTCAGCCCGCCGTCCAAGGCCCTGCAGACCGGCCACCTGTTCCGGCAGGACACCGACGCCTACCTCTTCCACACCGCCATCCGCTACGGCTGCGACGTCCGGCAGGCGTTCCGCGTCGAGGACGTCGAGCTGGCCGCGGACCACGTGGCCGTGACCGGGGCGAACGGCGAGCGCCACGAGGGCCGTTACCTGGTCGACGCCAGCGGCTTCCGGTCACCGGTCGCCGAGAAGCTCGGGCTGCGCCGGCCGCCGGAGTCGCTCAGGCACCACTCCCGTTCCATGTTCACCCACATGCTGGGCGTGCGGCCGACCGACGAATGCCTGCGCGTGGGGCCGGAGGACGCGCCGCCGATCCCGTGGGTCGAGGGCACCATGCACCACCTCTTCGACCGCGGCTGGTTCTGGTCGATCCCGTTCAACAACACCGCGGGATCGAGGAATCCGCTGGTCAGCGTGGGGCTGACGCTGGACGAGCGGAAGTACCCGAGGAACCGCGACATCTCGCCGGAGCAGGAGTTCCGTGAGTTCGCCTCGCGCTTCCCCGCGGTGGAGCGGATCTTCGCGGACGCCCGCACCGTACGGCCCTGGGTGTCGGCCGACCGGATCCAGTACTCCTCGACGCGGTCCGTGGGCCACCGCTGGTGCCTGATGTCGCACGCCGCCGGGTTCATCGACCCGCTGTACTCGCGCGGTCTCACC
Organism: Streptomyces sp. NPDC056580; assembly: GCF_042793175.1. Classification (NCBI taxonomy): domain Bacteria; kingdom Bacillati; phylum Actinomycetota; class Actinomycetes; order Kitasatosporales; family Streptomycetaceae; genus Streptomyces; species Streptomyces sp. NPDC056580. The sequence continues at coordinate 197,271 of NZ_JBHTVE010000003.1, forward strand.
AACACCGGTGAGGTGGTCAACTCCCTGGCCTGGCGGCTGCTCGAGGCGCTCGCCGAGGACGACTTCGACGAGGAGCGCTTCCGGTACGTCGACGAGCTCCAGCAGGGGCTGATCCGGTACAACGACGAGCTCGTCGACTGCTCCTTCGTGTCCTTCCAGGACCACTCGCTGTGGAACGCCGTCTACCGCGTCTGGTGCGCCGCGGAGGTGCCGATCAACCTGCGCTTCGACCGTTTCACCGAGCGCTTCACGGAGTCCGGCGACGACGGCGTGCTCCGCGCGATGGAGAAGGCGGACCACCCGGGTCTGCCGGTCCCCGGGTCCCCCGGCTACAAGGCGCTGTTCGACGACATGGTGCGCATCTGCCAGGCGGTCGACCAGGGCGAGCGCACCGCGGCGGACGCGGGCGCCGAGCTGCTGAAGACCGTGGTCGAGGCGCCCGTGGTGCTGGACCACCTGGGGCTGCGCGACCCCGAGTGCCGGTTCGTCTTCCCCATGCCCGACGATCTGCGGCGGATGGCCGAGTGGCTGCGTCACGAGGGACCCGGCGAGCTGCGTTACCTCATCACCGGAGTCGACGCGGCCGGTGCCCCGCTGCCGGCCGAGCCGGACGCCGAGAAGGCGCTGCCGCACTGACCCGGGGCGACGCGTCACGGCGGTGAGCGGGCGGATCCCCACGGCTTCGTGGGACCGCCCGCTCACCGCCGTGCGCGGCCCGCGGTTGCGCAGCGGGCCGTGCCTCAGGGCGTGCGGGGGACGACGCGGAAGACCGGGCAGCGGGCGGCGGCCGCCGCGAAGTGCTCCGGGGAGCCGGACTCGACCAGCCCGTTGCGCACGAAGGCGTCCGCGCCCCGCGGCACCTGGCCGGGGAACTCCCGCAGCACGCGGCCGCGTTCCTCCACCGGCAGCTCCACGAGGTCCACCCGCTGCGCGCGCCGGCCCCGGGCCAGCACCCCGTGTCCCGCGGCCCGGGCGTTCGCGACCCAGTCGGACCGCGGGTACGCCTGCAGGACGTAGCGGACGCCGTCGACGACCACCGGGGCGACGGGAGTGGTCCGGGGCAGGCCGCTCCTGCGGCCGGGCACCGTGAGCAGGTGCATGGGCCCGAAGGGCAGCCCCAGCCGGTGGAGGAGGACGACGGCCTTGTTGCGGACCCGGTGCCGCAGCGGCAGGGAGCGGCGGGCGGCCATCCGGCTCACCTGTCGTGGACGCGTCGCGTGATGGCCCGCACCACGGACCTCGGCATCGCCCGCATGAGGGGGAGCCTGATCCGGTACGCCAGCCCCGGCACGGTGGAGGCCCGGCCCTCGGCCACCGCCTCCAGCCCCGCCCGGGCCACCTGTTCGGCCGTCAGCCACTTCATGTCGGGCAGCGCGTCGGCCGGCACCCCGGCGGCCTCGTGGAACCCGGAACGGGTCAGGCCGGTGTGCACGGTGGTGACGTGCACGCCGTGCCGGGCCACCTCCATGGCCAGGCTCTCCCCCAGCGACGACAGGAAGGCCTTCGAGGCGGCGTAGGTCGCGGAGCGCGGCTTGGGCAGGACGGCGACGAGCGAGGAGACGTTCACGATGCCGCCGGCGCCGCGGGCGATCATGCCGGGCAGACAGGCGCGGGACAGCCGCAGCGGGACGACCGCGTTGAGCACCGCCGTGTGCAGCTCGCGTTCGGCGGGCAGCTCCGCGAAGTAACCGGAGCCGCTGGAACCGGCGTTGTTGACCAGCAACTCCACCGGCCGGGCGGGATCGGTGAGCCGTTCCTCGGCGAGGGCGAGCTGCTTCTCGTCGGTGAGGTCGAGCCGCAGCACCTCCACGGTGACACCGTGCGCGGACTCCAGGTCGCTCGCGAGCCGCTCGAGCAGGTGCCCGCGCCGCGCCACGAGGACGAGGTCGACGCCCTGTTCCGCGAGGAGCCTGGCGAACCCCTCGCCGATACCGCTCGACGCCCCGGTCACCATCGCCGAGGCGTACGGAAATCGCCGCATGACATTCCTCGAATCTGTTGGGAATTACGACTGGATACGCCCCGACACATTAACCGCAGAAACAAGTGACGAGCCAGCGAATGGCGGACTTCGATCAGCAGCGCGGTCCGGTTTATTAGGGCTTAAGCGACGGTTCATCGGCCGGTGATGAAATACTGCCGCACGATCGGCCGGCCTTCGAGAGTTCGCCGCCCGCACCACGTCCCCGTTCCCGTCGAAATGGCTGGTGTCGTTTCCATGAATCCATCCGCGCGAACGCGGAATTCACAGTCCCCGGCGACGGCCGCGCCCGGCGGCACGGCCGAGCGGCTGCACTCCCTCACCGGCCTGCGCTGGATCGCGGCCCTCGCCGTCTTCCTCAACCACGTCGGCACCCTGCTGCCGCTGCCCGACGCCAGGCCGGTGCTGATCCTGGGCTCCTCCGGCGTCACGTTCTTCTTCGTGCTGTCCGGCTTCGTCCTCACCTGGACGTACACCGCGGGCGACCGGGCCCTGCCGTTCTACGGCCGCCGGTTCGCCCGGGTCTGGCCGGTGCTGCTGGTGGGCGTGCTGGTGCCGCTCCTCCTGCAGCTTCCCGACGCGGCGCCGGGCCGGGGCGAGGAACTGATCCGCATGGCGCTCTCCGCCGTGCTGCTGTACCAGGCGTGGGTGCCCGGCCACATACTGGGCAGCACGAACCCGGTGACCTGGTCGCTCGCCTGCGAGGCGTTCTTCTACGCGGTCTTCCCGTTCGTGGTGCGGCTCGCGGTGCGCCGCCCGCAGTCGCTGCGCCGGCTCGGCGGGGCGGCGGTCGCGCTGGTGCTGGTGGGCTGGGGCGTCAAGCTGTGGCTGTGGGACGCCTACCCGCCGCAGATACCCCCGGCGTTCACCGGGGTGGACGGCCTGATCTTCGGCGTCTACTCCCCGATCGCCCGGGTCTGGGAGTTCCTCCTCGGCGTGGTCGCGGCCGCCGCCCTGCGCAAGGGCTGGCGCCTGCCGCTCAGCGTCGCCTCGGCCACCGTCCTGCTCGCCGGCGGCTTCCTCGCCCTGTGGGTGCTGCGTTTCGAGACCTGGCGCCTGTTCACCATCTACGACGCCCTGCCCCAGGTCACCGCTCCGCTGTACGCGCTGCTGGTGGTCGCCGTGGCCCAGCGGGACCTCGCGGGCGGCGCGTCGTGGCTGAGGTCGAGGCCGATGGTGGCGCTCGGCGAATGGTCGTACGCGTTCTACCTCCTGCACTTCACCGTGCTTTTCGAGTTCGCCTCCGCGGTGTTCGACAGGAAGAGCGTCATGGAGTTCTACATGCGTCCCGCCGGGGCGAGCTGGACGAACGCCGGATACGCGGCGCTCGCGCTCGTCATCAGCATCGCCGTCAGCGCGATTCTCTACCAGTTCTACGAACGCCCCGTGGAGCGCCGGCTGCGTATGCGGATCGGCCGGCGGGAGGTGCGCGCTCCGGCCGCCGTCATTCCCGCGGCGGCGCCCGGTGAACCGCGCGCCGAAAGCGGTGACGGAGCGAAGAACGAGGTTCGGCAGGTATGACGTCCACAGAATTCGAAACGCCCGGGGCCGTGCCCGAAAAACCCCGCCGGACCGGCGGGCGCCCGCTGGAGGACCCGTTCGACGTGATGTTCGTCGGGTGGTCGTTCTTCCGGAGCAGGCTGCTGACCGCGGCCATGGAGCTGGAAGTCTTCTCCACCCTCGGTGAAGGCTCGCTCGACGGGGCCGAGCTGGCCGGCCGCACGGGTCTGCACCCGCGCGCCGGCCGGGTGTTCCTCGACGCGCTGGCCGCCGTGGGGCTCCTGGTGCGGCAGGACGGCCGCTACCGCAACGGTCCCGGCGTCCTGCGGCACCTGCTGCCCGGCCGGGCGGAGTTCGTGGGCGGCTTCCTGCGGATGACCACCGAACTCATGGGCAGCGATCCGGAGTCCCTCACCGGACTGCTGCGCGGCGGCACCGCACGCGGCCAGGGCGCCGGCGGCGAGGTCCCGTTCACGCGGATCTTCCACGACCCGGACCGGCTGCGTCAGTTCCTGTCCGCCATGGACAGCTTCAGCGGAGCCGTCGGGGCGGAGCTGGCCAAGGCCTTCGACTGGTCGCGTGTGGCGACGTTCAGCGACGTCGGCGGGGCCCGCGGCAATCTGGCGGCGCACCTGGCGACGGCCCATCCCGGTCTGACCGGCACCGTGCTGGACCGGCCGTCCATGGCGGAGCACTTCGACCGGCTGGCCTCCGAGCGCGGCGTCCGGGAGCGGCTGCGCTTCGTCGGAGCCGACTTCTTCGAGGCCGAGCTGCCCCGCGCGGACGTCGTCATCCTCGGCAGCGTGCTGCACGACTGGCCGCTGGAGCGGCGGATGACCCTGCTGCGCAAGGCGTACGACGCCGTGCACGAGGGCGGCTGGGTGATCGTCTACGACACGATGCTGGACGACGAACGGCGTGATCCGGACAGCCTGATGCTCAGCCTCATCATGATGCTGCAGTCCGCCCAGGCCGCCGGCTTCTCGCCGGTCGAGTGCGCGGGGTGGATGCGGGACGCGGGTTTCACCGTCGAGCGCGTACTCCCGCTGCCGGCCCTGACGACGGCGGTGGTGGGGCGCAAGATCTGACGGAAACGACGTGCGAACATCCGCCGCCGGACCGGCGATCGGCCCGGCGGCGGATGTTCGGCACGTCCTCCCGACGGCCCGCACTACGGCGGAAAGCCGGCCACGGACTGGCATCCGCGGCGAAGAGCCACCGAGTTATTCTGGCCAGTCACTGCACAACTGCGCTCTCGGGGGAGAAACATGTCTGTGACGCCACAGCTCAGCATCCTGGTCATCGATTCCCATCCCATCTCGATGACGGGACTGCACACAATTCTCGACAATTACCCGGATTTAAGGGTGGTCGGCACGGCGCAGGATGGCGAGACCGCGGCCGCCCGCTACCACGAGCTGCGCCCCGACGTGGTCGTCCTCAATACGCACAAAGACGCGGCGCAGGCCCTGGACATCGTCCGCACGATGTCCAGGGCCCGCTTCCCGCTGCCCGCGGCCAGGGCTCTCGTCCTGATCGACGACGTGGACGCGGTCACCGACCAGGTACTCCAGGCCGGCGTCCAGGGCGTGCTGTCGAGCGGGAGCAGTCCCGAGGAACTCGCCGCAGCGGTCCGCATCACGGCCACCGGCCGGTCACTGCTCTTCCCCCGGGCCAGCAAGGAAGCCGGAGAGTCTCCACTGGAGATCCTCACGGACCGGGAGGCCGAGGTATTCCGCCTCATGACGCGCGGGTACAGCAATGCCGAGATATCGGCGGAGTTGGCGCTCAGCCAGAGCACAGTGAAATCACACATCCAGAAAGTAATGGAGAAACTGTGCCTCCGCAACCGCGTGCATGCCGTCATTTTCGCCTACGAGAACAACGTCATCCGCGATGGTCCGTAGCGAACGGGGCCGGTCCCGCGACCCTCCCCTCAGGCGCGCGCAACTGCCGGAGTATCCGCTGCACGTCGAAGACATTACGGTCCTCGACGACGAGGCCGTTCTCCACCCGCCAGAGCTGAATTCCCTCCGAGGAGATCGCGCGTCCGGTGGGCGCCGTCCCTGCGAACTCGCCCACGTGCGAACCCCGCGTCGTGTACCAGCTCGCCACCCACGGGCCCTCGGCCACCTGCAGCCCGACCTCGACGGTGAGCCCGGAGAAGGCCGCACGCCGCTGCCGCACGCTCTCCTTGGGGCCCTCGGGTCCGACCGGCTCGCCCCCCAGCAGGAACCGCGGGGCGAAGATCTCGTCGGCCACGTCCAGCCGCCCGCGGCTCCAGCCCTCGTCGAACCAGCGGCGGGCGAGGGCCTTGTTGGCCTCCTGCACGCTGGTCCGCCCGTCCCGGGCCACGGCCGTCACCGGCCGGCCGCCGCGGGACGGGCGGCCGGCGCCGTGCCCGCGGCGCGCAGCGCCTCCAGGCTCTCCCGGCCGACGGCGCCGAGCGCCGGATCGGGGGAGCGCGCGGCCCATTGCAGGAAATCGGCTATCTGGTCACGGCCCGGGTGGATGAATCGCCGGTTCACGTCCTTCCAGCCGAACCCCGGGTGCACCGCCTCGGATTCCTCGATCAGCCCGAGAACGATATCCGCCGCCCGGTCGCCGTCGATCTCGTTGGCCTCGTACTGCGCGCAGGCACGGGCCGTTCCGTCGAGCAGGGCCTTGAAATCGTCGTTGTCGGGCCACCACAGGCCGGTGTGCGGCACCTTCTCCAAGGCGTCGAAGACGCTCGCGTCGCGGTCGGCGCGGTACTTGCGCAGCGCATTGTTGATCCGCAGCGTGCCCGGTGTGTTGCCGCTTCCCCAGACCCGGAATACCGCGTCCCAGAGGCGGAAGTGCGAGAAGGCGATGAACGAGCAATTGACGAGGGTGTCGTTGTGGTCGAGCAGGCCCTGTTCGAGCTCCTCGACGTAGCGGAAACGCTCCTCGTCGAAGTCGTCGTCCGCGAGGGCGGCGACGAGCCGCGGGGCCAGGGCGTGGATGATCTCGAACGTGTTGGACATGCCGCGCGAGTACAGCGGGTCCAGGAAGCCCGCGGCGTGTGACATCAGGCACCACCGCTGTCCCACGGTCCGGCGGGACGAGTACTGCAGCCGGCCCGTGGACACCCACTCCCGGACCTTCCGCGCCCCCTCGAACTGCCGCTCCACGGCCGGGAACCGGCTCAGCAGCTCCGCGAACTCCTCCTCGGCGGTGATCCCCTCCGGCTTGGGGTACAGCCTCGGGTCCAGTGTGACGCCGACGCTGCACAGCGGGTTGCGGGAGAGCTCGTGGTTGTCGAAGGGGATGATCCAGAACCAGCCGCGCTCGAAGAGGTGGTGCATGGTGCCGTTGTGCCAGGGCACCGGCGGCCGGCTCTTCTCGGGCACGTCCAGCACGTCGTCGAACGGCTTCACGCCGATCATGTGCGTGAACAGGGAGCGGGAGTGGTGCTCGAACCGGGCCGGCTGTTCGCGCAGACCGAGCCGGTCGGCGAGCGGCGAGCGGAAGCCGCTCGCGTCCACCAGGTAGCGGGCGCGGACCACGTGCCCGTCGGCGCCGGTCACGGTGACCCCGTGGTCGTCGAACTCGACGCGTTCCGCGCGCCACTGCTGGCGCGTGTCGCAGCCGTACCCGACGGCGACCCGCAGCAGGTAGGCGTCGCTGTCCTGGCGGAAGAGGTGGCTGGCGGACGTCAGCGCGTCGGGGATGACGAACTGGTGTGACTCGTCCGGATCGGGCTCCTGGCCCGGCCGGTGCAGCATGAAGCCGAAGTGCTGCTTGCGGCCGAAGGTGTTGCTCACCTTCTCGTTGATGGCCGTCGCGTCGGTGAGGGCCTCGAACTCGGGGATGCCGTAGCGCTCGGCGAGCACCTGGAGCCAGGCGACGAGCTGGGGAATCATGGACTCCCCCACCGCGAAGCGGGGGTGGGTGCCCGCGTCGGCGACGAGCACCTTGGCCCCGCTGCGGGCCAGCACCGCGCCGAGGGTGGAGCCGGCGATTCCCGATCCCAGGATGACCACGTCGTGGCTGGGCCTGTGTGTGGACACTGTCGGTTCCCTTCGCACTCGTATGGTCGGGCCGCCGTACTGCCGTCGGCGCCCGCGCGACCACCCTTGCGCATGCCGATGAAGGCGTGAGAAAGCGCGCGCAGGCCACCGCGCCGCGGCGCGGTGGCCTGCGCCGTCAGGCGCGGCTCCGGGAGCCGCCCCGCGGTGAGGGGTCCGCGGCGGCGGACGCCGCCTCCTGCCCCCCGTACCCGGCCGCGTCGTCGTCGGCGGCGGGGCGGGTCCTCGGGCCGGGCGCCCGTCCGGGGGTGGTGACGAGCAGCCGGCCCAAGGAGCGCGGGAACCACCAGTTGGCCCGCCCGAGGAGGGTGACCAGGGCCGGGGTGAGCAGGCCCCGGACCACGGTGGCGTCGATGACGATGCCCGCCGCCAGCGCGGTGGCGAACACCTTCACGTCGGTGATCGGGATGCTGGCCAGTGCGGTGAAGGCGAGGAAGAGGATGAGCGCCGCCGAGGTGACGAGCCGGCCCGTGCGGCTGATGCCGGTCACGACGGAGGGCACCACGGTGTCGCGCTCGCCCCTGGCCGTCAGCTCCAGGTGGGTCTCCCGGATGCGGTGCAGGATGAACACCTCGTAGTCCATGGAGAGCCCGAAGAGGAAGGCGAAGACGGCCATCGGGATCCAGATGGTGACCGCGCCGATCGCCGGGGTGTCGAACAGCGCCTCGCTGCCGTAGCCCTTCTGCCACACGAGGACGACCACGCCGTAGGCCGCGCAGGTGGACAGCGCGTTGAGGACCAGGGCCTTGAGGGGCAGGACGACCGAGCGCAGGGTCCGGGCGAGCACGACGAACGTCAGCAGGGCGACGAAGGCCAGGATGAGCCCGAGGGAGCCGTAGACCGCGTCGATGAAGTCGACGTCGGTGGCGGGCCCGCCGCCGGCGAGGGCGCCGGGGGTGTCCCGTGCCAGGTCCATCACCTCGGTCACGGTGGACCGGCCGGCGTCGCTGGAGGGGTCGGCGGTGGTCCACACGTCGATGACGCGCAGGCCGCCGCGCGTCCAGTCGGCCGGCGCCGCGGAGCCCGCGACGCCGTCGAGTCCGGCGAGCCGGCCGTGCAGGGCGTCGCCGTTGCCCGCGGGCACGACGACCTCGAGGGGCCGGGCGATGCCCTCGCCGAAGCCCGCGTCGACGATCCGCTGGAACGCGGCGGCGGGCTTGCCGCCCTGGGCGAGGGTCACGGTGGCCGGCTGCCCCAGCCGCAGGGCGAGCACGGGCGCGGCCAGTGCCAGGAGCACCGCGCCGCTGAGCACGGCGCACAGCGCCGGACGGCGGGTGGTGAGCCCGGCGATCCGGCCCCACAGCTTGCTGTCCGGACGGTGGGACCGGCGCGGCCGGTCGAGCCTGTCGCCCCAGCCGTACAGCATGACGGGCAGCAGGGTGACCGCGATGGCGACGCTGACCAGCGGGATCAGCAGGCCCGCGTACCCGACGCTGCGCAGGAACGGAACGGGCAGGACCACGAGCGCGGCGAGCGAGATGGCTACCGTGGCGCCGCTGAGCGCGACCGCGTGACCGGCGCTGGCGACGGCCCGTACGACCGCCTCGCGCCGTGAGTCGGGGTCGGCGCCGTCGGCCCCCGGCTTCTGCCGCTCCTCTCGCCAGCGGGTGACGATGAGGAGCGCGTAGTCGATCGCGATGCCGAGCCCGATGAGCGCCACCAGGAACTGGACGATGAAGGAGACGTCGGTGACGCCGGTGATGCCGCGCACGAGAAGGAAGGTGGTGGGGATGGCGACGAAGGCCATCAGCAGGGGCACGACGGCGAGACCGCTGGCGAAGACCAGGGCCAGGACCACCAGGGCGCCGAGGGCGCCGATCAGGGTCTCGTAGATCGGGCTCCGGGCGGCTCCGCTGTCCCGGCCGGAGAGGACGGGCTGACCGGTCAGCTCGACCGGGGCGCCGGCGATCCGCGCGTGCTCGACGGCCGCCTTGATGGCGGGGAGGGACTGGGTGTAGGGGGCGTTGGAGCGATTGGCGGGCGGGTAGACCAGCGCGACGGTGGTGCGCCGGTCCCCGGAGACCAGGGACTCGCCGCCGGGACCCGCGTAGGAGACGCTGCGGCCGCCCTTCGGGGTGACCTCGGCGACCAGGTCGCCCCACTGCTCGCGGACGTGGCCGTCGCCGACGGTAGTGCCCCGGGGGAGGGTCACCACGAGCAGCAGCGGGGCGTTCTTGCCGCCGGTCTGCGCGAACCGCCCCGCCAGCGCGTCGTTGGCCGCCTGCGACTGCTTGTCGGGCAGTCTCGACTCGTACGAGAGCTTGTCGATCGTGCTGCTCGACAGGGCTCCTCCGGCCAGGGTGAGCACCACCCAGAACAGTACGACCGGCAGCCGATGGGAGAGCACCCATCGCGTCATGCGCTCCAAGGTAACCCTCCTGTAGGGACGCTACTGTGTAGCCACGCTACATATGACGGTGGACAAGCTAGCCCGGGTGCGCGGCATGACGCAACATCAGTTGTGCGCCGTCTGACGGCAGTTGGTGCGGAGCAGTGGGCTCCGGAAACGGCGGAGCCCCCGGGGGGGCGACCACCGGGGGCTCTCTTCGCGGACCGCGCCGGGCGGGCCGTGCGGCGGGTGCAAGGGCCTGTCCGACGATTCGCGTCGGGTCAGCCCGCGGCGTCCGGTGCCGTGCATGGCAAGGCGGAGGGTCGCCCTCGTACTGGATGTGCCTGGGCGCACCCGACTACGCGGCGAGGTGCGGTGCCAGGCGTCGCGGGCCCGGCGGGAATCGTCAGACAGGCCCTACGGGCGGTCGGCCCCGCGCAGAACACCGAGGAAGCGCTTCAGGGCCGTGCCGAAGTACGCGCCGGCCAGGACGGTCAGCGTCGCGGGGACGGCGACCATCGGCCAGTCCAGGGACTCCGGATGGCTCAGGCCCCGGTTGAGCAGCAGCAGGACCAGCGCGCCGAGCACACCGAGCATGCCGATGAGGGCCGCGAGGGTGCCGGTGGTGACCATCTGGTCGCGCCGGGCGGCCGCCGCGGCGATGCCGGTGCCCCTGCGGAGCCCGGAGAACGCGCCGGCCAGGGACAGCACGCAGCTGAAGGCCACGACGGAAAGCCCCGTCAGCAGCAGCGGGGGGTGGTAGGGCCAGGGTCCGGCCGGACCGCCGAGCAGCGCGGACGCCCAGGCCGCCGCGAGCAGCGGCAGTGCGCAGATCGCGTGCAGCGACAGCCGGTTGGCGCTGATGCGCAGTGTGGCGTCGTTGTAGGCGCGGGCCACCTCGGACGGCGGGCCCCACTCCAGGACGGCGCGGTGCGCGGCCTCCTCCACGTCGGTGCAGTCGTCGAGGTTGCACTCGGCCGCGCACCGCAGGCCGTCCAGCACCTCGTCGATGATGGCCGAGCGGCGCGAGTCCGGCCCGACCAGGTGCCGGGCCAGATGATCGGTGTAGCGCTCCAGTACGGCCGTCACGCCTGTCCGCCCAGCACGACCGAGATGAGGGAGGAGACCTCCTGCCACGCCGTCCGCTTGTCGGCCAGGGCGCGGCGTCCGGCCGCGGTGAGGAAGTAGTTGCGGCGACGGCGGCCGTTGTGGGTGATCCACTCACTGCCGACCAGTCCCGCGGCCTCGAGCCGGTGGAGTGCCGGATAGACCGTGCCGGTGGGGAGGTTGATGGCGTCGCCGCTGCGCCGCCTGAGTTCCTCTATGACGGCGTAGCCGTGCTGCGCGCCGGGCTCGAGCACCGACAGCAGCATGCCTTCCAGGTTGCCTCTCAGGTTCTCCGCCTTCACGGTTCCCCACACTACACAGCGGGACCGGAACCGGACACGGCCCCTTCTGGCGGCTTCCCGCCCCGCTGCGGTCGCGCCGGCCCGGCCGGCGCGACCGACCGGGGTGCGTTCAGCCGGCCGCACGGCTGCCCCGTCCGGGGGCGTCCGCGTCCTCCCCGGCCGCCCGCGCACCCGGCCCCCCGGCGTCCGCGTCCGCCCCGGCGCCGGCGGCTTCCGGCCCGGGCACCACCGCCAGGCCGCGCCGGGAACTCCTGGCGCGGATCAGGTTCAGCGCCGGTCCCGTCATGGCGGTGGTCACCAGCGCCATCACGACCATCATGGAGTACAACGGGCCGTCGAGCAGGCCGAGTTCGAGGCCCACTCCGAGGACGACCAGCTCGGTCAGGCCACGGGTGTTCATCAGCGCGGCCAGGGTGCCCGAGCTCTCGGCGGGGAGCCCCTGCGAGCGGGCGCCGAGGTAGGTGCCGCCGAACTTCCCCGCGACGGCGACGAGAAGGACGGCGGCGAGTTCGGTGAGCCCTTCCAGGCCCAGGCCGCGCAGGTCGACCTTGAGGCCGGCGACCACGAAGTAGACGGGGAGCAGCAGCGAGGTGATCTCACCGGTGCGCTCGTGGATCTCCTCGCGCGGCGTCCGCGTGCCCTCACGGGGCATCAGCGCGCCGAACAGGAAGGCGCCGAAGATGTAGTGCAGCCCCATCATCTCGGTCGCCACGGCGGACAGGAAGATGCCGACCGTCACCACGGCCATGCCGGTCGGGGTGACGGAGCCGGAGCCGCCGTGGGTGAGGACCCGGCGCACCAGGGGCCGTACGGCCAGCAGGAGCAGGGTGAACGGGACGAGCAGGGAGACCTGCCAGTAGTCGTCGGCGCCGCCGACCGCCGCCTGCACACCGGCCAGCGCCGTCCAGGCGAAGACGTCGACGACCGCCGCGGTGGCCAGCGCGAGGCCGCCGATCGCCAGGCGGGACATGCCCCGGCTGACCAGGATGCGCGCGAGGACGGGGAAGGCGGTCACCGAGACGGACAGGCCGACGAACACCACGAAGGCGGCGTGCTGCTGGGTCGGGTGGTGGCGCAGCAGGAAGAAGGCGAGCGGGATGCCGAGGGCGAACGGCACCAGGGTGGAGCCGACGGCAGCGCCGAGGGTGGCCCTCACCCGGCCGCGCAGGAAGCGGTGTTCCACCTCGAGACCGACGACGAACATGAACACCGCCACGCCGATGTCGGCCAGTGCGCCCAGCAGCGGCCGCACGTCGGCGGGGACGAGGCGATCGGTGAACGCGGCGCCGAACAGAGTGGGGCCCATGAGCACGCCGGCCAGGATCTCGCCGACCACGGGCGGCTGGCCGACGCGGCCGGCCAGGGCGCCCAGGCCGCGGGCGAGCAGCACGATCAACCCGAAGTCCAGGAACAGGAATTGCACTTGGTGACTGGTCATGACCGGTACGTCCTCGATTGGCTGGCATCGGTGAGCCGGGTAGCGGAGCGCCGCCCGCGCGATGGAGCACGGCCGCACGGCGGTCGGTGGGGTTCGGGGACGGCCACGTGGCGACCGGCTCAGGTGGCGCCTCGCCGTCATGCGGCGGCGCGTCCCCGGTGCGGGACTGGAGCGCGGCCTCGGCACGGACTGGCGTGGGCGGTGGACGAACCCGGCACGCCGGCCGCCCGTCCGGCGGCCGCGCGGCGGTTCCCCGCGGGAGGGACACGACGTCTCCTGTCGGCGTCCACAGCATGGCGCCCGGACCGCCGGCCTGTCATCGCCCAGATTGCTCGACCGGCCGGCGTCCACCGGCCGGAATCAGACGGCCGGAAATAGGCGTGGCGCTCCGCCGGCCGCCATTCCGCGCAGGCGTTTTACCTGTTGCTCCGAGGCGTACTCGTGTGCGAAGCTCAAACCGTCGTGACAGATTGCAACGGGGGGGTTGCCACATGTTCAAGGTTGAACTCAGGCGCCTGCAAACCAGAGTTCGGCACGCTGGGCCGTCCAGCCGGTTCCACTGATTCTCCGCTCATTCCTCCGCCCCGCCTCCCGGCCGGAGTTCGCGCTCGCCGCCCGGCGAGAGCGGAACGCCCCCGGCGTATTCGGCTGACGGCGCGGCCCTGCGCACGGCCGGCTTTCCCGCCCCGGACCGGAGGGCCGCTCACCACCGGCCGAGCCGCATGACCGGCGGCCCGGTACGGGGTGCGCGACGTGCCCGCGCGGAGCCTCGTCCACCCGGTGACCTGGCCAGGCGAGCGTGACCCTGCCTTCGCACGGGTGCGTTCCGGGCCGTCGTCACACGATCGCGCGGGACGGCGCGGACCCCATGACGGCCACACACCCACGCCGTACCGTCGTCGACCAGATCAGGGAGTGCCCGGACAATGGAGCGTCTCACCCGCCGCGCCGTCGCGACCATTCGCGAGAACTACCACGAGCCATTGGTACTGGACGACCTGGCCCGTTCGGTGATGATGAGCAAGTTCCATTTCATCAGGGTTTTCCAGCGCACGACGGGTGTGACCCCCGGCCGCTTTCTGAGCGCCGTACGGCTGCACGAGGCCAAGTCCCTCCTGATACACAGCTCCCTGAATGTGGCCGAGATTTCCGCACGGGTGGGATACAGCAGCGCCAGCACTTTCTCCCGGCGTTTCACGGCCTCCGTCGGCCTCTCCCCCACCCGGTTCCGGCGGGCAGGCCGGTGCGACACGCTCGAGGGTCCGCGGATCACCCCCGCTCCGGTCGGGTGCGGCGCCCTCGGGTCCGTGGCGGGGACGGTCCGCACACCGGAGCGATCGCGGCACCCGGTCTGCCTCGGCCTGTTCGACAGCCCCATCCTGCAGGGGCAGCCGGTGGCCTGGACGAAGCTCGACCGGGCGGAGGCGTTCGAGCTGCGGAGCGTTCCGCCGGGCGCCTGGCACCTGCACGCGGTGACACTGGGCGCCCGGGCGACGGGCGACCAGTGGGGTGACTCGCCCCTGCTCGTGGGCACGGTCGGCCCCGTGCACGTCGGCGCCGGCGTCCGCACCCGGGCCGACGTGACGCTCCGGCGGGAGGACTGGACCCGTCCGCCGGTCCTGCTGGCCCTCCCCGGCTTCGGTGCGCGGCCGGCCCGCCCGCCGGCGGACGGCGCCTGTCCGGCCGGACCGCACGCCGCCCAGGGAGGCTTCCGGGTCCCGCGCCAGCGCTTCGCGGCCGGCGCGTGAGACCGGGCGGCGCTCCGCCCGCAGGCCGGTCGGGGTGCCGCCGGCGGCCCCGACCGGCGGGGGCCGGGCGGCCGCCGGTCAGCCGCGCTGAGGGGCGAAGACCCGCCAGAACCACAGCTGGCCCAGGGCCACGAACACCAGCGCCGGGAGCACGGTCGCGGTCAGCAGCGCCAGGGAGCCGGAGTCGGCGACGGCGCCGGCGAGCTCCAGGCCGCCGGCGCCCGAGCGGGTGGCCAGGACCGTGGTGCCGTTCGCCGCGCCGACCATGGCGGGCAGGGCGGCCAGCGGCGCCGCGCCCAGCACCAGGGCCGCTCCGGTGCGCCCCGTCGCCTGGACCCGGTCGGAGGCGTACACGCCCGCCGCGGCCAGGGCGGCGACGGCGCCCACCGCCACGGGGGCGTCGGTCACCGTCCCGGCGGTGGCGACCACGAGCAGCGGCAGCACGAGCAGGACCGGGGTCAGCACACGGGTCAGCCTGCCGAGCAGGACCCGCAACGGGCTGCCTTCCGGCAGGCGGCGGGCGGCGTGCAGGGAGCCCTGGCGCAGGCTGCCGGTGACGGCCAGCGCGCCGCACAGCAGCGTGAAGGGATGGGCCAGGTCGGCCGCGGTGACCACGGGATGCCCGTCGGACGAGGTGGACAGACCGCGCACCAGCATGCCCAGGAGGACGCCCCAGCCGGCCGCGAGCACCAGGCTGGCGGCCGCCAGCGTCGCGTCCCACGTCCGCCGCCAGCCCGCGCCCCCGTGCGCCGTGCGGAACCACAGCGCGCCGTCGCGCAGGAACCAAGCGGTGAGCACGGCGAGGAAGGGCAGCCGCAGCGCCCGCAGCACCTCGCCCTCCGCGACGGGCAGGGCACCGAAGAGGAGCCCGCCGAAGGCGACCAGCCACACCTCGTTCGCCAGGAACAGCGGGACGACCGAGCGCCGCAGCCGGGCGCGGCCGGTCTCCGGGCCGGCGAACGGCATCAGCATGCCGACGCCGAAGTCGGCGCCCTCGAGCGCCAGATAGCCGGCGAGGAGCAGCCCGGTCAGGGCGTACCAGAAGACATCCACGGTTGATTCCCCGTCAGCTGTGTGTACGTGCGGTCGTCGGAAGGGTCAGTAGGAGGGGTGGACGTCCGCCGGGGGCGTTCCCCGGCCGTCCTCCCGCAGCACCCGGCGCTCCTCGTCGTCCGGGAAGAGTCCGGTGTCGCCGAGCAGCCCCACGTCCGGCCCGAGCCGCGCGAACCGGATCATCAGCGCCCAGTCGACGACGGCCAGGACGACGAGCACGAGCGTGAAGAGGACGAACGAGGCGAGCATGCCGCCGGCGGAGACACCGGCGACGGCGTCGCGGACGGTCAGCTCGCCGGTGACCATCCACGGTTGCCGGCCGACCTCCCGGCTGAGCCAGCCGCACACGAGGGCCAGGAAGCCCAGGGGCAGCATGAGGGCGGGCAGCCGCAGCCTGAACCGCCGGCCCGCGGGCGAGCCGCCCAGCGCCCCGCCCCGGGCCGCAGTGGCGGGGATCCAGGCCACGCAGAGCAGCAGGACGCCGATGACGAGCATGAGCACGGACGCCCCGCCCACCCAGGCGGGCGGCATCCAGTCGCCGGCCCCGTACCGGGCCGTCGCATCCGCTCGCACGGCGTCCAGCTCCGCGCCGCCGCTGCCCATCAGGACGGCGTACTTCTCGGGCTGGTAACCCTTCAGCGCGCTCAGGTGCACGAGGCCCGCCACGACGGTGACGAGCGCGCCGCCGCCCGCCAGGAGCGACCCCTGGACCAGCGTCGGGCGGAAGAAGTCGGTGTCCTGGCCGCGGCGCACGTGGTGGGCGCTGACGGTGGCCAGCAGCAGTCCGGCGAGCAGGGCCACCGCGCCCGCGATGTGCAGCACGGCGTACCAGGTGGCGCCGTTGGCGAGGACGGCGCCCCAGTCGGTGACGACGGCGCTGCCGTCGCGCATCTCGTAGCCGACCGGCTTCTGCATGAAGCCGTTGACCACCATGACCCAGAAGGTGGAGGCGTAGGCGGTGAGTACGACGCCCCAGATCAGCGCGAGGTGGGCGCGGGCCGGCACGCGGTTGAAGCCGAAGGCCCACAGCCCGAGGAAGGTCGATTCGAGGAAGAACGCGACGACGCTCTCGACGGCCAGCGGAGCGCCGGCGACATTGCCCATGACGTGGGAGAGGCCGGACCAGTTCAGCCCGAACTGGAACTCCTGGACCAGTCCGCTGACGATGCCCAGCCCGTAGTTGATGACGTACAGGCCGCCCCAGAAGCGCACGCGCCGCATGCGGGTGGCACGCAGGGCGAGGTCCCCGGTGCGTATCGCCCGGGTCTGGGTCAGGGCGACGACCGTGACCAGTCCGAGGGTCACCGCGACGAAGAGGAAGTGCAGCGTCGCGGTGACGGCGAACTGGAGTCGCGCGAGGTCAACTGCGTTCACGTGGCGCTTTCGGTGAGGAGGTCAGGAACGGCCGGGCGGCGGTTCGTCGTGGCGGGCCGGTGTGACGGACGGGCCGAGCTGGGTGCGCGCCCGGG
Source organism: Streptomyces sp. NPDC056580 (assembly GCF_042793175.1). NCBI lineage: Bacteria > Bacillati > Actinomycetota > Actinomycetes > Kitasatosporales > Streptomycetaceae > Streptomyces > Streptomyces sp. NPDC056580. The sequence goes on from NZ_JBHTVE010000003.1 coordinate 214,247, forward strand.
CCACCAGGGCCTTGGCGGCGGGGCTCATGCGTCCGCCGGCCCGCCAGGCGAGGGCTAGGCCGCCGCGCAGGTGCATGCTGGGGATGGCGACGGGATGGAGCTGGTCGGGCCGGGAGAGCACGAACCGCTCCGGCAGGATCGCCATGCCCACCCCGCGGGCCGCGAGCTGGGCGAGGACCCGCGGGTCGCTCGCCTCGAAGGCCACGCGGGGCTTGACCCCCGCGGCCGCCCACGCGGCGTCGGAGGCGGCGCGCAGGGCGCTGCCCCCGGGCAGGCACATCAGCGGGTGGCACTCCACCTCGTCGACGGTGATGCCGGTGCGCTGCGCGAGCGGGTGGTCGTGGCTGACCGCACCGATCAGCAACTCGTCGGCCACGACGAGCGTTTCGAGGCCGGCCGGTGGTTCGGAGCAGACGCCTATGAGCGCCACGTCGATCCGCCCCGCCCGCACGGCGTCGGCCAGTTGCTCCGTGCTCCCCTCGCTGAGGGATATCTCCACGGCGGGGTGCTGCTCGCTGAAGTCGGCGACGAGTTCGGGCAGCCGCACGGACAGCGAGGCGGCCACGGAACCCAGCGCCACCTGCCCCCGCACGACCCCGGAGACGCTCTCCACCGCGTCCCGCACACCGTCGAGGCCGGCCAGCACCGCGCGTGCGTGCGGCAGCACCGCCGCGCCCACGCCCGTCAGCCGTACCGTCCGGCCGCCGCGGTCGAGCAGGTCGTGCCCCAGTTCGCGCTCCAGCCGTCTTATCTGCGCGCTCACACAGGGCTGGGTCACGAAAACACGCGCGGCCGCCTTCGTGAAACTGGCCTCTTCGGCGACCGCCACGAGGTACTCGAGCTGACGCAGTTCCATGCGCCGATCGTACCGGCGGGCACCGGGCGGAAACCTCGCAACAGGGACATCGCGGCGGCGAGATGTACACGAACCCTCAGGTCCGTGTGCGGGGAGTGTCAGATCCCTGTGAACCCGGCGCCGGCGCCTGCCGGGACCCCGCGGAGCCGGGCACGACGAGCCGGTTCAGGGTGCCCGCCAGGTACTGCTCGCGGCAGGGGCGGCGGCGCACCTTGCCGCTCGTCGTCCGGGGCAGCGTGCCGCGCCGGATCAGCACCACGTCCGCCACGTCGATCCGGTGGTCGCGGCGCAGCGCCTCCCGCACGGCGGTCGTCACCTCCCGCGCGCTCGCGTACCTGCCCACCCGGCTGTCCCCCTCCACCACCACGACCACGGACTCCTCGGCGCCGTCGTCCACCGGGAAGGCGGCGGCGGACGCGGGGCGCAGCAGCGGGTGGCTGCCCTCGACGGTGTGCTCCAGGTCCTGCGGGTAGTGGTTGCGGCCCTTGACGATGATCAGGTCCTTCAGACGCCCGGTGACGAAGACGTCCCCGCCGTGCACGAATCCCATGTCACCGGTGCGCAGGTAGGGCCCGTCCGCCTCGGCGCCTGCGATGCGGGCCCGGAAGGTGCGCTCGCTCTCCTCCTCGCGCCCGAGGTAGCCGGCCGTCACGCACGGCCCGGACACCCAGATCTCGCCGACCCGGTCCGGTGCCGCCTCCTCGCGGCTGTGCGGGTCGACGATGCGTACCCGGGTGTCCCCGACGGTGCGGCCGACGCTCATCACCGTGCTGGTCGCCACCGTGTTGCGCAGTTCGCCGGGGACCGGCGCCACCGTGCCGAGGCTCAGTGCCCGCGCGTCCAGCACGAGGGGCGCCGGTTCGGCGTCGGGGGCGCTGCCGCAGACCTTCAGGGTGTGCTCCGCCAGTCCGTAACTCGGCGACAGGGCACGGCTGTCCAGGCCGCTGGCGGCGTACTTGCCGATGAACTCCCGCAGCGTGTGCTCGCGGACCGGCTCGGCGCCGTTGGCGGCCATCCGCCAGGCCGACAGGTCGATCGCGCCGCGCACGCTGTCGCTGCGCACGCACAGGTCGTACGCGAAGTTCGGGGCCGAGGAGTGGGTGCCGCGGAACCGCGAGACCGCCTCCAGCCAGCGCCCCGGACGGCGTATGAAGGCCTCGGGACCCATCAGGTACGCGGGCCGGCCCGCCCACAGGGGCAGCACGATGCCCAGCAGCAGGCCCATGTCGTGGAAGAACGGCAGCCAGGAGACGACGGCGCCGTCGTCCCGCATGGGCCACAGGCGGTCCGTCTCCCAGGCGTTGAACCAGAAGTTGGAGTGCGTGACCATCACGCCCTTGGGCGTTCCGGTGGAGCCGGAGGTGTACTGCAGGAGCGCCACGTCCGAGAGCGCCGGGGCGGCCGGCTCGGCCGGGGCGGACGGCGCCGGGAGCTCGTCGGTGGCGACGATCTCCAGTCCGGCCAGCTCGGGCAGCCCGGCGAAGTCGGCGAGCACCTGGTCGCGGACCTCACGGGTGGTCAGCACCAGGGTGGTGCGGGCGTCGTCGGCGATGGTGCGCAGCCGCCGCACCGCGTGCGTGCGCGTCGGCACCTGGACCGGCGCCCCCATGAGGCCGGCCGCGGTGCAGGCCAGCCACGCCCGGATGAACTCGAGCCCGTTGGGGTACATCAGCACGGCGCTGCGGCGCGGCCCGGCCCGCTCGGCGAGGGCGGCGGCCCGGGACCTCACCTCGTCGTGCAGCCTGCCGTAGGTGACCTGCTCGCCGATCTCCTCACCGTTGCGCAGGTAGACGTAGGCGACCGTGCCGGGCGTCTCGCGCGCCCGCCGGGCCAGCAGGGCGGGCAGCGGCAGCGCGGTGCGCTCTGTCGTGGAATCAGTGGTCATTGCCGTCCGTTCGTCGGGGCGTGGCAGGCGGACATTCCCGGGGGCCGCTCAGACGAGGCCGGTGAGCCCGGCCCGGGGCGCGTTGATCAGCGCGGCCATGTTCCCGGGGGGCTGGCGGTTCTCGTGCATCGACTGGTGTGCCTCGCCTATCTCCTCCAGGCCGAACAGCCCGGAGAGGCAGGGGTCGAGCTGTCCGGAGGCGACGAGGTGGATGACCGCGCGGCACTGGGAGGGGTTGAACCCGTGCGAGCCCTGCAGCCGCTTCTGCCGCATCCACAGGAAGCGCAGGTCCACGTCGGCCGCGTAACCGGAGGTGCCGCCGCAGATGGTGACCATGCCGCCGTTCTCGCACAGGTACATGGAGGTGGGGATGGTGTCCTGGCCGCTGTGCTCGAGGACGACGCGGGGCGCGCGGCGTTCGCCGAGGGCCTTCCAGTAGGCGCGGCCGAAGCGCCGCAGCTCCCCCATCCAGGCGCCGTACGCGACGGGGTCGCCGAGGTCGGGCATCCGGCCCCAGTGGGAGAAGTCGCGCCGGTTGATCGTGCCGACGGCGCCGAGGTCGCGGCAGTACGCGGCCCGCTCCTCGCTGGAGACCACCGCGACGGGCAGGCCGCCCGCGTTGCGCACGAGCTGGATGGCCATGGATCCGAGCCCGCCGGCGCCGCCCCAGATCAGCACCGGGTCGCCCGGCTTGACCGTGTTGGGCGCCCAGCCGAAGAGCTGGCGGTACGCGGTCGAACCGGTGAGGATGAAGGAGGCCGCGGACTCCCAGGTGAGGTTCTCCGGCTTCGGGTGGCACTGGTAGTCGTCGACGAGCGCGAACTGGGCGAAGGTGCCGTAGTTGGACTCGTAGCCCCATGCCTGGAGGGTGGGTGAGAGGGTGGGGTCCCCGCCGAGGCGGATGTCCTGCGCGGTCTCGTCCCACTGGCCGCCGGAGAGCACGACCTGGTCGCCCACCGAGACCCCGGCGGCGCCCTCGCCCACGGCGACGACCACACCCGAGCCCTCGGAGCCGCCGATGTGGAAGTCCTCGGGCTCGCCGCGCTTCTGCCGGGCGGCGATCACGTCCAGCGGGTAACCGAGGCCGGCCCAGACGTTGTTGTAGTTGATGCCGGCCGCCATCACCCAGACCAGCACCTGGCCGCGGCCGGGCTTCGGGGTGTCGACGACCTCGGTGGCGAAGGACTTCCGCGGCTCGCCGTAGCGGTCCGGGCGGATCACGGAGGCGTACATCTTCTCGGGGACGGTGCCGAGCGGCGGCATCTCGCCCAGCTCGTACAGGCTCTTGGCCATGGTCGCTGCTCTCCTGCTCTGCGTGGTCGGTCGGTGGGTCGGACGGATGCCGGCGGCGCCGGGGCCGCCCGGTCAGGCCGCGGGCGGGGGGAACGCGGTGCGCTCGTAGGGGTAGCCCGGCAGCGAGGTCCTGCGGGGGGTGCGCCCGGGGTGCAGCGCCGGCCAGTCGATGTCGACGCCGGCCGCCCACAGCGCGCCGACCGCCGACAGCAGGACCTTCGGGTCGGGCGTGTCGTCGGTGGGGTGCGGCAGGGCCGGCAGGACCGGGTGGTTCCAGCGCAGCTCCGCGTGGCGGCGGGCCAGCGAGGTGAGCGTGGTGCCGGGGCCGACCTCGACGAGGGCGCAGCCATGGAAGGCGTTCAGCGTCTCCAGGACGTCGTGGTAGCGCACCGCGTGGCGCATGTGGCGGCACCAGTAGGCGGGTGTGCGGATCTCCTCCGGGTCGGCCCAGGTCCCGGTGGTGTCCGAGACCACCCGGATCACCGGCCGGTGGAACGTGACGCCGGCGAGGAAGGCCTCGTACTCGTCCAGCACGGCGTCGACCAGTGAGGAGTGGCCGGCGCCCGGGACCTTCAGCAGGCGCGTCTCCAGTCCCTTGGCCGCGTGCTCCTCGACGAACCGCGCCACCCGCTCGCGCGGCCCGGAGACGGTCACCTGGTCGGGACCGCTGATCACGGCGATCCCGACGCCCTCGGGGAGCAGCGGGAGCAGTTCGGCCTCGGGCAGCCGTACCGCGGCCATGGCGCCCGGCGCCAGGCTCAGCAGCAGCTCGGTGCGCTTGAGCACCATGCCGACCGCGTCCGGGAAGGAGAACACCCCGGCGATGCAGGCCGCGGCGTAACCGCCGAGGCTGTGGCCGACGACCGCGGCCGGCCGGACGCCCCAGCGGATGAACGCCTTGGCGAGGGCGTACTCCAGCACGAACACCGCCAGTTGGGCGATCCGGCCGTCCGCCACGGACCGCCGGGCGGCCTCCTCCAGCTCCTCGCCCTCGGGGTCGAAGACGACGCCGAGTTCCACGCCGGACACCTCCCGGACGTGTGCGGCGCACGCGTCCAGGTCCGCCCGGAAGCGCGGATCGAGCCGGTACAGCCCGCGGGCCATGCCGGCGTGCTGGCCGCCGTGGCCGGGGAAGGTGAACACCACCGGCGGCGGACCGCCCGCCGGCGTCGGGCCGGACCGGTCCTTGGTCCTGACCTCGGCCTCGGCGAGCGCGGCCGCGGCCTCCGCCGGGTCCTGGGCGACGACGAAGCCCCGGTGGGCGTGGCGCGTGCGGCCGGTCTGCAGGGTCCACGCCGCGTCCTGGAGCTCCTCGCCGCCCTCGGCGCCCCGCAGCCGCCGGCCGAGCCGGGCGGCCACCGCGGCCAGCGCGGTCGCCGACCTGGCCGAGTACGGCAGCAACTGCCAGCCCGCGGGGGCCGCGGCGGGACCGGCGCCGGCGGCCGGCGGCTGCTCGACGATCGCGTGGGCGTGGGTGCCGAAGGGGCCGGCGGCGCTCACCGCGGCGCGGCGCGGTCCGGCGCCGCCGCTCGCCCGGCCCGCTCCGTCGCGCACGTCGAGGACGGCCCGCACGAAGGCGGCCGCGGCCGGCGCCGTGTCGGTGACGCTCGTCCCCGCGGGGGCGTCCGCCACTGCGTCCGGTGCCGCGGCGAGTCCGCTCACCGACAGCGCGTCACGGGCGACGCGGCCGCGGCCGGCCGCCGCGGACTCCCCGGCGCCCCTGGTGCCGACGGCGGTGCCGCGGACGACGGCGTGGATCCGGTCCCCGGCGTCCAGGGCCGCCCGCAGGGGTTTCAGCACGGCGACCGCGCAGCCACCGCCCGGGGCGGTGTTCCCCGGGTCGTGCACGGTGACCGACCCGGCGAGGGCGAGGTCGCACTCACCGCCCAGCAGCGCCTGGACGGCGGTGTGCACCGCGACCAGGGCGGTCGCCCCGGCGGCCTGCACCGAGACGGCGGGTCCGGTCAGCCCCAGCTTGTAGGCGACCCGCGAGGCCAGGAAGTCGGCCCCGGTGGCGGCCCGGACCTGCCGGTCGTCGAAGTGCGGCGACCCCGCGGCCCCGTCGCGCAGCCGGGCCGCGTGCCCGGTGGTCGCGCCGCCGGCGTAGATGCCGACGACCGTCTCGTCGCGGGCCGGGTCGTGGGCGGCGTCCTCCAGGGCGTGCTGGGCGCATTCCAGGAGGACGCGCTGCTGCGGGTCGAGCATCGCCGACTCGCGTGGTGAGACGCCGAAGAACCGGTGATCGAACGCGTAGGCGTCGGCCAGCGGCCCGGCGTCCCGCGCCGCGTCGCCGGCGGACCCGTGGCCGCCGAACGCCTCGAGGTCCGCGGCCTGTCCGAAGCGCGCCGCCATGCCGATGACGGCGACGTGGCTCTCGGGGTCGAAGCCGGGGCCGCCCGGTGCGTGGTCCGTCATGCGGTCCGCCCTTCCCTTCCTCGTGTGTGGGGTCCGTGCCGGAACGGGCAGGTCAGGCAACGGGCACGGCCGGGCGGACGAACCGGCCCGACTGACGGCCGAGCGCGGCGTCCTGGTGGCCGGCGATCAGCTCGTAGGGCTGTCCCGGGCGGATGGCGGAGGCCTGCTCGAGCCGATCGAACTGCGCCTCGTCGAGGGTGAGTTCCAGTGCGGCGAGGTAGTCCTCGAGCTGGTCGGCGGTGCGCGGGCCGATGACGGGCACCATCGTGGTGGCCGAGCGTTCCGCCCGGGCGCGCAGCCAGGCCATGGCGACCTGCCCGGCGGGGGCGCCGGTCTCCTCGGCGACGGCGAGCACGGCGTCGAGGATCCCGGTGCGCTGCTCGGAGTCCTCGACCCGGATGGCCTGGCCCTCCCAGTCACTGAGGCGGCCGCGGCGGCTCTGCCGGTACTTCCCGGTGAGCAGCCCGCCGCCGAGCGGGGCCCACAGGGCGGCGCCCAGCCCGAGGGCCTCGGCCATGGGGACCAGCTCCCGGTCGGCGCCGCGCTCGGCGAGGCTGTACTCGAACTGGACGCCCACCAGGCGGGCCGTCGCGCGCAGTTCGGCGAGGGTGACGGCACGGGAGATCCGCCACGCCGGGAAGTTGGAGAGCCCGGCGTGCAGGATCTTGCCGTCCCGGACGAGCCGGTCGAGGGCCGTGAGGATCTCCTCGACCGGGGTGACCGAGTCGGGCAGGTGCGCCCAGTAGACGTCGATGTGGTCGGTGCCGAGCCGCCGCAGGCTGGCCTCGACCGAACCGCGGATGTTCTTGGCGCTGTTGCCGGTGTTGGAGATCCGGGCCCGGCCGGCGCCCAGGGTGAACTTGGTGCCGACCACGAAGTGGTCGCGGTCGGCGCCGAGGAACTCCCCGAGCAGCTTCTCGGACTCGCCGATCTGGTAGTTGTCGGCGCAGTCGACGAAGGTTCCGCCGGCCTCGGCGAAGCGGTCGAAGATCTTGCGGGACTCCTCGCGGCTGGCGCCGCCGCCCCACAGGGTGCCGAAGTTGGCGGTACCGAGCGCGTACTCGGAGACGCGCAGGCCGGTGTGGCGGCCGAAGGTGGTGTGACGCATGGCTGTCCTTCAGGTCCTTGGGGCGAGCGCGTCGCCGATGAGGCGCAGGAGTTCGGCCTGCGTCCGCGGGTCGCGGAAGTAGAAGTGGCCGCCGGGCAGCACGTGCTCGGTGAAGGCGCTGCGGGTGTGGGCGGACCAGTCGAGCTGGCCGGGGTCCTCCTGGTCGCCCGCGAACGTGGTGATCGGGATGTCCAGCGGTTCCTCGGCGACGTACTGGTGGGAGTCGGCGAGTTCCGCGTCGGCGCGCAGGTAGCGCAGCGCGAGCCGCTTGAGGTCCGGCGCCTCGTGGACGACCAGGGGCAGCGCGCCCCACCGGCGCTCGATCTCGGCCAGCAGCTCGTCGTCGGGCAGCAGGTGGACGTCGCGCCGTGTGGTGACGGGCGGGGGCTGCATGGAGGACAGGAGCAGGGCCCGGGGCAGGCGCAGACCGGCCCGGCGCAGGGCGCGGGTGGTCTCGAAGGCGATCAGCGCGCCCAGGCTGTGGCCGAAGAAGGCGAAGTCGCGGCGGCCGAAGTCGACCTGCCCGACCAGGTCGGAGATCAGGTCGCTGATCCGCCGGTACGGCTGCTCGTCCTGCCGCGGCACCCGGCCGGGCAGCTTCACCGCCCACAGCCGGACGCCGGGCAGGGCGCCGCCCCAGCGTACGAACTCCCCGGCGGAGCCGCCCGCGTGGGCGAAGCAGTACAGGTCGAGCGTGGTCTCCGTCCTGGGCCTGCGGCCGGAGAGCCAGCGGGCCCGCAGTTCGGCGGCCGTGCCGGCCTCGGGCGCGGGGCCGGCGCCGGTCGCCGCTCCGGTGGCGGTCATGCGGACTCCTCTTCCGTTTCCAGGTGTGGGCCGGCCAGCCGCCGCTCGATCAGCGCGGCCAGATCGGCGGCCGTCGCGGCGTCGAAGAGCGAGCGCATCTTGATCTCGACCGGGTAGATCTCCTTGAGCCGGGCGAAGAGCTTCATGGCGATGAGGGAGTCGCCGCCGAGCTCGAAGAAGCTCTCGTCCGGTTCGATGTCGGGCAGTCCGAGCGCCTCGCCGAACAGCCCCAGCACCACGCCGAGTGGGGTGTCGTCGGCCGGGCGTTCCGCGGGGTCCGGCGGGCCGCCGGGCGCCGGGGCGGCGCTCACCGCGGCGGGCTCGGCGTCCGTGGGCCCGTCGGCCGCGGCCTCGCCCGCCGGTGCGCCGCCGCCGGCCGTCTGCGCCTCCTGCGCGGGGTGGCGCACCAGGTACGGCAGCCGCTCGAAGGGGTAGGTGGGCAGCGCCACCTTGGCGGGGCGCTCCCCGTCGTGCACGCCCGCCCAGTCCACCCGGGCCCCGGACAGCCACAGCCGCCCGAGCGCGTCGTAGAGGACCGCCAGCGCGTCACCGCCGTCGTCGAGGCCGTTCAGCGCGGCCAGCAGCAGGTGGCCGTCGGTGTGGCCGGGCCGCTGCCGGGCGAGCGTGACCAGGCCGGAGCCTGCGCCGACCTGGAGCAGGACGCGCTCGGGGTCGGCCAGGACCGTGTCCAGCGCGGCCTCCGCCGCAGTGGCGGCGCCCAGTTCGTCCGCCCAGCGTCCGGCCGCGACCGGTGTGCCGGGGTCGTTCCAGGAGCCGTCGCCGAGGACGACGGGGATGCGGTGCGGCCGCGGGCCCAGGTCCCCTACCAGGGCGCGCAGCGCGTCCTCGCCGCCGCGGGAGCGGGCCGGGTCCGCGATCAGCCGTGCCGCGTCGGCGACCGTGAGGACGCCCGCCACCACGGCCGCGGTCAGGGAGCCGGCGCCGGTGCCGAGGACGGCGCCGGGCCGGATGCCCCAGCGCTGCCAGAGCGCCGCCAGGGCGTACTCGAAGGCGAGGACGTAGGTGTCGCGGACCACCGGCTCGTCGGGTGCGGCCAGGCCTCTGGCGACGGCGCGCACCGAGGGGGCGATCCGCTCGTCGGCGGCCTCCAGGACGGCGTCGAACGCGGCCCGGAAGGCGGGTTCGCCGGTGTGCAGCCGCCAGGCCTCCGCCGGACCGATCCGGCCCGGGAAGAGGAACACCACGGGTCTCGCCCGCGGCACCCCGGCCGAGCGGACCGGCTCCCGGGCCGGGCCGTCGCCGGCGACGGTGAACGCGCGGTACTCGTGTTCGCGCCGGCCCGTCTGGAGGGTCCAGGCAACGTCGGCGTACGCCGGGGCCGCCGCGCCGGCCAGGTGGCCGTCGAGCCGGGCCATGCGGGTGCGCAGCGCGGAGGGGGTGCGCGCGGAGTGCACCAGCAGGTGGGCGCGCCGCCCGGACTCGCCCGGCGGCCGCGGCGGGGCCTCCTCCAGCACCAGGTGGGCGTTGACGCCGCCCACCGCGAAGGAGCTGACCCCGGCGCGCCGTACCCCGTCGCCGCCAGGCTCCCAGTCGGTGAGTGCGGTCGCGACCCTGAACGGGCCGGTCCCGAAGTCGATCGCCGGGTTCGGCTCGGTGAAGTGCAGGCTCGGCGGGATCCGCCGGTGGCCGAGCGCCAGGACGGTCTTGATGAAGCCGGCGGCGCCGGCCGCCGCGTCGGCGTGCCCGATGTTGGTCTTCACCGAGCCGATGGCGCAGAAGCCCCGCTCGTCGGTGTCGGCCCTGAAGGCCTGGGTCAGCGCGGTGACCTCGATCGGGTCGCCGAGCGGTGTGGCGGTGCCGTGGGTCTCGACGTAGGTGATGGTGCGCGCGTCGGTGCCGGCGGTGAGCTGCGCCTCGCGCACCGCGGCGGCCTGCCCGGCCACGCTGGGGGCGGTGAAGCCGATGCGGCCCGCGCCGTCGTTGGTCACCGCCGACCCCCGGACGACCGCGCGGATGTGGTCGCCGTCGGCGAGCGCGTCGGACAGCCGCCTGAGGACGACCACGCCGACGCCGTTGCCGGCGACGGTGCCCTCGCCCCTGGCGTCGAAGGCGCGGCAGACGCCGTCGGGCGCCAGCGTGCCGTCGGGGCCGTTCCACGGGATCGTCTTGGGCGGTACGTGCACGGCGACGCCGCCCGCGAGGGCCATGTCGCAGTCCCCGGCGAACAGGGCCCGGCCGGCCGTGTGGACGGCCACCAGGGCCGTCGCGCAGGCCGACTGCACGGCGACGGCGGGCCCGCGCAGGCCGAGGCGCTCGGCGGTGCGGGAGACCAGGAAGTCGGGGGCGGTGCCGAGCACGATGTCGTCCTCGTCGACCCCGGTGAGCCGGGTCCGCTGGGCCCGGAGCGCGTCCGCGTACCGGGTCTCGGTGCAGCCTCCGTAGACGCCGATCGCGCCGGGGAAGCGGTCGGGGTCGGCTCCGGCGTCCTCCAGGGCGGCGGCCGCGCATTCCAGGAAGACCCGGTGCTGGGGGTCGATCAGGAACGCCTCCCTCGCGGAGTAGCCGAAGTAGCCGGCGTCGAACCACTCGGCGCCGTCCAGCCGGCCGCGGGACGGCACGTAGGTCAGGTCGCCGCCGTCCGGAGCACCGCCCGGGACAATCTGCGGGGCGTCGCGGGTGATGGAGTCCCTGCCCGCCGCGAGATTGGCCCAGAATTCGTCGACGTCGGCGGCGCCGGGAAAACGGCCCGCCATTCCGACGACGGCTATGAAACCGTCGGCGTCCTCTTGGGTCTCGAAGTCACTCACCGAATTCTCCGCGGGTTTCCGATGTGTTTTCACCGAGCCGGGCCCGGCGGTTTCCCAGCCGGTTCGGCCGGCCCGCCGGGCGGCGCCGGCCGGCGGCCGCCGTGGTCTCCCCGCCGCCGAGGCGGCGGGCGAGCGACCGCACGGTCGGGTGCGTGAAGAACTCGATGAGCTCGATGTCCTCGCCAGTGCGCTGGATGACTCGTTCGCGGACCATCTGGAGCAGCAGGGAGTGGCCACCGAGATCGAAGAAGTTGTCCTCGTCGCCCACCGCGGGGACTTCCAGAACCTCGCACCAGATCTCGGCGACGACGGCTGCGAAATCTGCTTCCCGTGGATTCGCATGGGATGCGTGCACTCCACTCCTCCCCTTCGGACGGCCGCTCGACGGTTCCCCAGAATCATCTGCCGCCCACCGGGAGGTGTCCAATAAAAACCTTCCCTGCCCGGCAGAACTGTCGTTTATGGCACTGGGTACGACAAGGCGGCGCCACCCGTTTTCCGGCATTCCGTTTCGGAATTCCGGACCGGGTGGCGCCGCCGGGGTCTGGGACGGTGGTCTCAGACGGTGGCGCCCTGGGAGGCCAGGACGGCGCGGTGGATGTCCAGCGTCGCCGTGGACCGGTTCAGCGTGATGTAGTGCAGCCCCGGCGCTCCTTCCGCCAGCAGCCGTTCGGACATGGCGACGGCGTACTCCACACCGATGCGGTGGCCCTCCTCCGGCCGGTCGCGCGCGGCCTCCAGCCGGTCGGCGAGCCGGGCCGGGAAGGCGGCGTCGCTGAGTTCGGCGAAACGGCGGATCTGCCGCACGTCGGTGGCCGGCATGATCTCCGGGATGATCGGGACGTCGCACCCCGCGGCGGCCACCCGGTCGCGCAGCCGCAGGTAATCCTCGACGTCGAAGAACATCTGCGTGATGGCGTAGTGGGCGCCCGCCCTGCACTTGGCCACGAAGTGCCGGATCTCACCGTCCCAGTCGGCGGAGCGCGGATGGCGTTCCGGGAACGCCGCCACGCCGACGCTGAACGCACCGGACTCCCGCACCAGGGTGACCAGTTCGTGGGCGTAGGTGAGTCCCTCCGGGTGCGGTGTCCAGGGCCCGCGCGGGTCCCCGGGCGGGTCTCCCCGCAGGACCAGGACGTCGCGCACCCCGGCGTCGGCGTACTGGCCGATGATGCGGCGCAGTTCGGCGACGGAGTGCCCCACGGCGGTGAGGTGCGCCACCGGGCGCAGGGTCGTGTCGGACGCGATCCGCTTCGTCAGTCCGACGGTCCGTTCGCGCGAGGAGCCGCCGGCTCCGTAGGTGACGGAGACGAAGGCGGGCGACAGCGGTTCGATGCGCCGAACGGCGTCCCACAGGGTGCGGTGTCCGGCCTGCGTCCTGGGCGGGAAGAACTCGAAGGAGAACGACCGGGTGCCGGAGGCCAGTGTCTCGAGCAGTGTCATGCGACCGACCCGAGGACCGGCCGGAGTTGTTCGGCGGCCGCGGGCCCGTAGGCGGACCGCACGCGCCGTGCCAGCAGGCCCGCGTCGGCCCCGTAGCCCTGGGGGCCGACGGCGTCCAGCACCGAGGCCGCCACGGCGCAGCCCAGCCGGCCGGCCGCGGCCGGCGGCAGCCCGGCGGCGACGGCCGCGAGGAAGCCGGCCCGGAAGCCGTCGCCGGCGCCGGTCGGGTCGGTCACCCGGTCGCAGGGGACGGCCGGGACGAGGAGTTCCGGCTCGCCCTCCCGCTCGATCCGCACGCCGCGCTCGCCGAGGGTCGTCACCCAGGCTCCGGCGCCCGCGAGCAGGCCCTCGCGGGTGCGGTCGGTGCGCTCGGCCAGCAGCGCGGCCTCGTACTCGTTGGTGAACAGCCAGGTGGCCCCGTCCACAAGTTCGGCGGCCTCCGGGCCGGTGAGCCGGGCGAGCTGCTGGGAGGGGTCGGCGGCGAAGGGCACGCCCAGTTCCCTGGCCTGCCGGGTGTGGCGGATCATCGCCTCCGGGTCGTTGGCGCAGACCAGGACCAGGTCCGGGCGCTGCCGCGCGGCCAGTGGCGCCAGGTCGATCTCCCGGGCCTCGCTCATCGCGCCCGCGTAGAAGGCGGCGATCTGGTTGCTGTCACGGTCCGTGAGGCAGACGAACCGCGCGGTCTGCGCCGTCCGCGACACCCGCACCGCGCTCGTGTCGACGCCGTGGTCCTTGAGCCAGACCTCGTACGCGCCGAAGTCGAGTCCGACGGATCCGACCAGCAGGGGGGTCAGGCCCAGCCGGCCGAGGCCGTAGGAGATGTTGGCCGCCACTCCTCCCCTGCGCACCTCCAGGTCGTCGACCAGGAAGGACAGGGAGACGTGGGCGAGCTGATCGGGGATCAGCTGGTCGGCGAAACGGCCGGGGAAGGTCATGAGGTGGTCGGTCGCGATCGACCCTGACACCGCTATGCGCATCGCTGCGTGCTCCCGTCGAGTCCCGTGCGCGCCCGTCAGAGGCCCACGGCCCGGCGCAGCGCGTCGACGCGGTCGGTGCGCTCCCAGGTGAAGTCGGGCAGTTCACGGCCGAAGTGGCCGTAGGCGGCGGTCTGGGAGTAGACCGGGCGCAGCAGGTCGAGGTCGCGGATGATGGCCGCCGGGCGCAGGTCGAACACCGCCGCGACGGCGTCCTCGATCAGGCGCACGTCCACGGTGCCGGTGCCGAAGGTCTCCACGAACAGGCCGACCGGTTCGGCCTTGCCGATGGCGTACGCGACCTGCACCTCGCAGCGCGCGGCGAGACCGGCCGCGACCACGTTCTTCGCCACGTACCGCATGGCGTACGCGGCCGACCGGTCCACCTTCGACGGGTCCTTGCCGGAGAAGGCGCCGCCGCCGTGCCGTGCCATGCCGCCGTAGGTGTCGATGATGATCTTCCGGCCGGTCAGACCGGCGTCGCCCATCGGGCCGCCGATCTCGAACCGGCCGGTCGGGTTGACCAGCAGGCGGTGGCCCTCGGTCTCCAGCTTCAGTCCGTCCGCGGCCAGTTGCGCCAGCACGTGCTCGACCACGTGCTCGCGGATGCCGGGCGTCAGCAGTGACTCCAGGTCGACGTCCGGGGCGTGCTGCGAGGAGACCACGACCGTGTCGAGGCGCACGGGGCGGTCGCCGTCGTACTCGATGGTGACCTGCGTCTTGCCGTCGGGACGCAGGTAGGGCAGGGTCCCGTTCCTGCGGACCTCGGTCAGGCGCCGCGACAGCCGGTGCGCGAGGTTGATGGGGAGCGGCATCAGTTCGGGCGTCTCGTCGGTGGCGTAGCCGAACATCAGGCCCTGGTCGCCGGCGCCCTGCCGGTCCAGCTCGTCCCCCTCCCGCCCGCGGGCGCCCTCGACCCGCTGCTCGTACGCGGTGTCGACGCCCTGCGCGATGTCCGGGGACTGGGCTCCGATGGAGACCTCCACGCCGCACGAGGCGCCGTCGAAGCCCTTCTGCGAGGAGTCGTAGCCGATCTCCAGGACCTTGGCGCGGACCAGCGCCGGGATGTCGGCGTACGCCCTGGTCGTCACCTCGCCGGCGACGTGGACCAGGCCGGTGGTGATCAGGGTCTCCACGGCGACGCGCGAGGCGGGGTCCTGGCGCAGGAGCTCGTCGAGGACGGCGTCGCTGATCTGGTCGGCGATCTTGTCGGGGTGGCCCTCGGTCACGGACTCCGAGGTGAAAAGGCGGCGGGACACATCGCTCCCTGGGTTCGCAGCGGCTGCTGACCGGACTGTGCTCGGTTCGTGCGGGACGGACGGCGTGGGCGTGCGCGTGCGGTGCTCGCGGGCTCAGACGCGGACGACGGTCTTGCTTCGCATCAGGAACTCCCCCAGGTAGCCGTCGTGCGGCAGCCCGGGGCGGTGCCAGTGGGTGGCGTGGTTTCCGATGTGCAGGTTGCTGATCGTCGGTTCGTCGATCAGCGCCTGCACGAGGTCCTCGTCCTCGGTGACGACGGTGAGGACCAGGGTGTCGCGCAGCGCCTCGACACCGTCCTCCCGGCTCCACGGCGCCACCCACACGCAGGGGAAGGGCACTTCGGCGGAGAGCTGGGGGGCGGCGGCGGAGCCGACCTGGTGGACGGCCGGGCGCAGGACGGCGCTGCCGTCACCGAGTTCGTCGACGAACCCGGTGCCGCCGAGCCAGGCGCGGGCCCCCTCGGCCCGGTCGAGCACGAACTTCTCCAGCGCCCGCGCCGCCTTGGTGTTCTGCACCGGCAGGACGGCCTTCTCGTCGAGCGGCGGCAGGCTGGGCAGCGCGGCCAGCCGCTCGGCGATCGCGCCCGCGAGCGGCGCCGGGTCGCCCTCGACCAGTACGGCGGTGGCGTTGACGCAGCCGCTGCCGGCGTGCCGGGCCGCCGAGTCGACGATCATGTCGAGGTGGTCGCGCCAGTCGGCGCCGGCGGTCAGCAGGATCTTCGAGCGGCCGGGCTGCAGCGAGAGCACCCCGGGGTCGTCGGCGTACCGCCGGATGATCTCGTCGCCGCCGTAGGCGAGGTCGGCGCCGCGCACGATGGCGTCGGCCGCCTCGTGGCCGCAGGGCAGCAGGACGACGTGGTCGGCGGCGAACCCGGCCTCCCGCAGGGCGAGGACCAGGCGGTGCGCGGTGAACGGCTCGCGGACGGCGGGGCGCACCGCGACCCGGTAGCCGGCGGCCAGCGCCTCCGGCCAGAAGCCGTGCGTGCCGGGGTGGTTGCCGGGCACGTGGACGGCCATGACCTCGCCGCGCCGCGTCCACACGGCCTGGGAGGTGCGCACCAGCGGGTCGCGCCAGTCGGCCACCGCTCCGGCGGGCCGGGCGAGCTGGACGCTGCGGTAGGCGTCCGCGACCCGGTCGGCGCAGGTCGCGGTCGCCACCCGGACGACCTCGATCGGCAGTCCGGAGACCCGGCTGACGGCCGTCTCGTACTCGCGGACCGTCAGGCCGCCCAGCGTCGCCGTGCGGAACAGCTCCGCGGCGCGGGCCAGGGCGGCCGCCCGCTCGGCTGCGGGCAGCGGCGTGGCCGCGTGCAGGGCCTTCATCGCCCGGTTGACGTAGAGCGCGGGCACGAGGCTCAGCTCGGCCATGACCGCGCCGGTCACGTCGGTGACCTCCTGGCGGCTGTGGGCGCGGTACGGGCCGGCCGGGCCCAGCGCTTCCAGTACGGGCGCCTGGGCGTCGGGCCGGTGCGGCGGCCCCGGCTCGGCGGACATCAGTAGACCCCCTCGATGACGGCCTCGTCCTCGAAGCGGGCGACCGGCGCGATGCCCGCGGCCGAGTCCCCCGTCCGGCCCTCGGGCGCCGGCACCCTGATCGCGGTGTCGCGCTCGAGGTTGTTGGGCAGCAGCAGGGCCTTGCTGACGTGGTGCATGACGACCTGGCCGCGCTCCCCGTACGCGACCGGTTCACCGGTGGCGGGGTCCACGACCTGGAAGGTGATGTACGGCGAGAAGGTGTCGAACACGCAGGGCGCGCCCGACGGGGTGCCGTGGCGCTGGCCGGCGATGCCGAGGATCATCGTGCTGCCGTAGTGCCCGTAGAGGGTGGTGCCGGGGAAGATCTCGTTCCGGTACAGCGCCTCGGTGTCGGGGTCCATCTGGGTGCCGCCCCAGCGGATGGCCTTCACCTTCCGGTTGACGAGCTCGACGAGTTCCTCGCGCTGGGCGATGCGCTCCAGCAGCGGCGGGGTGACCGTCATGACGCCGATGTCCTGGGTGCGCAGGATGAACGCGGCCTGGTCGACGACGTGTTCGGCGTACGCGTCCGCCTGGCCGCCCTTGCCCTGCGAGATCAGGCGCTTGACCCACCGCGGGTCCAGGTCGATCTGGAAGGCGTACCGGCCGTGGGTGCGGGCCGAGCGGCGGAAGATCTCGCCGACGACGTGGGGGCCGGAGGGGGTGATCCCGAGCCAGTCGACCCCGCGCGGGAAGCCGTGCACGTCGAGGTTGGCGTTGCTCCAGTCGACCAGCTTCCGCAGCCAGTCCTCCGTGCAGACCACGCGCTTGGGCGCGCCGGTGGTGCCCCCGCTCTCGAACACGCCGACGACGTCGGGGTGTTCGCCGTAGCCGCGCGGCACCAGGTCCGCGGCAGGCACGTCCCGCAGCTCGTTCGCCACGTTGGGGAAGAGGGTCAGGTCGGCATGGCCCTTGACGTCCGACAGGGGGTCGAAGTCCAGGGACTCCGCCCGCTTCAGCCAGTACGGCGAGCCGGTCTCCGGGCTGAAGTGCCACTGCATCGCCGCCCGCACCAGCTCGTCGGGGTCCGGATCCGCGTCGTGCGGCAGGTCCAGGATCGACAGATCGGTTGGCGCCACTCGTCCTCCAATGTCAGCAGCCGGCATGGCGGGGCCGGCCGGCCCGTGTCGTTCGGGTCCCGCGCCGGCCGTGACCGATGTCCCTCATTCGATCAGCGGCCCGCGGGCACCGCCTGAGTAATCGCTACTCAATTCCCCACCGAGGCACGGACTTTGCCTGAGTAGCACGCGACGAGCGGCGGCCCGCGACCCTAGACTGGCGGAATGAAGGCGATGATTGCGTGGTGGGATCTCACCGATTCAGAGCAGACCGCGGGAACTCTGCGCGATTTCGTCCGGGAGGAGGCGAAGCACTGGACGGGCATACCTGGGCTGCTTCTGAAGATATGGCTCTCGGACCCGTCGACCGGCCGGTGGGGCGCCCTGCTGCTGTGGGAGTCGGAGGAGGCCGCACGCACCGCGGTACTGCCCCGCAGCCCTGCCGGGCTCATCGGCCATCCGGTGGACTTCCGGGCCTGGTTCGACGTGGAGGCGACCGTCGAGGGCCCGCATTCCCTCGATTCCCTCGGCAATCTGGGCGCCGCCCTCGAAGGGCTCGCCGGATCGGGCCGGGAATCATAGGCACACCGAGGCGGCGCCCCGAATTCCCGGGGCGCCGCACAGCGTTGAAACAGGTTGTTCCGGAGGTTTTTCCGTTCAGTTCTCCGGCTCGATGTTCCGGTTGAAGCGGAACATGTTGGCGGGGTCGAGCCGCATTTTCAGCGCGGCCAGCCGGTGGTGGTCGGCCGGCTCCCAGAAGTCCGTGGCCGGCGCGTCCGGCGGGCCGTCCGCGCATCCTCCGTACACCAGGCTCTGGAACCGGCCGCCGACGGACTCGGAGGCGAGCGTCCCCAGCACCTTGGCGGTGGCGGCCCGCGCCTCACCGGGTCCCGCGCCCATCAGGGGCGTCAGCACGCGCAGCAGGTACCGGGCCGAGCGGTGCCCCACCGCGTTGGGCACCTCGGCCGGCCGGCCGAGCGCCCCGCCCAGGTGGCGGACGTCGAGCACGCACGGCACCGCCGCGCCCGGTCCCACCAGCTCCGTCACCTCCTCCGCCAGGTGCGCGGGGAAGGCGCGCAGCAGTACGTTGTCGCCCTGGTAGGCGTGCGGCTGCGGCGGATCGTCGTAGATCGCGCCGCACTCGGTGTAGGGCATCTCCGCGACGGTGTCCGTCAGCCGGGGGCCGAGCGCGCGCAGCGGGGCGAGCAGCCGCTCGCCGGCGCGGGAGTCGCCGGTGTACGCGACGCGCACGTGGGCGGCGAACCGGCCGCGCAGCGCGGCCGGGAAGAAGGGCAGGTCGGGGTAGGCGATCAGCGACACCGAGGACGTCAGCTCCTCGGGGAGCGTCCCGGTCCAGCCCAGGTAGCCGGCGAGCAGGCCCGGGGTGCGGGCGAGGTCGAAGACCAGCTCTCCCCCGTACAGCCGGCTGACCCGGACGAGGCCGATCTCCATGCCGGTGACCGCGCCGAAGTTGGCGCCGGCGCCGCGCAGCGCCCAGAACAGCTCGGGGTCGCTGTCCGCGGTGACGCGCCGCGGCCGGGCGTCGGCGGTGACCAGGTCGATGGACCTGACGTGGTCGGCCGCGTAGCCGAACTGCCGGGCCAGCAGCCCCAGTCCGCCGCCCAGGACGTATCCGGCCGCTCCCACGCCGGGCGCCGAGCCGTTGAGCGGGGCCAGGCCGTGGCGGGCCGCGGCGTCGATGACGGCGGCGAAGCGCGCGCCCGCACCGATCCGTGCCGTGCGGGCCGCGGCGTCGACCGAGACCCGGTTGAGCCCGGCGGTGCCGATGAGCACGCCCCCGTCCGTGGCGACGGAGAGGCCGTGCCCGGTCGCCTGGACCGCCACCGGCAGGTCCCGCTCGGCCGCGTACTCCACGGCGGCCGTCACGTCCTCGGCGACGGCGGCCCGGACGAGCACCCGGGGCCGGTGCCGGTAGGCCGTCTGGAATCCCCCGCAGCGGGCGGCGAATCCGTCGTCGTCCGGCAGCAGCACCTCACCGCGCACGCGGTCTCGCAGGGCTGCGGTCGCGGCAGCGTCGTTCATCCGCGGCGTTCCTCTCTGATCGGACTCATAGGCGTCGGACGGCCCGCTCACAGCAGGACGGGCTCCAGTTCCCCGGACTCGACCAGGCGGCGCAGCGCCTTGCGGTCGACCTTCCCGTTGTCGTTCAGCGGGAAGGAGTCCAGCAGGTGGTAGGTGAGGGGGATCATGTACGAGGGCAGCGTCCGGCGCAGTTCCCCGTCCACGTCGCAGACGTCGATGCCGTCGCCCGCCAGGATGCCGGCCAGCACCGTCACGCCCTCCTCGTCCCCCGGGACGGCGACGACGACGGCCTGGTCGATGCGCTCCTGGCGGAGCAGGTGCGCCTCCACCTCGCCCGTCTCGATGCGGTGGCCCAGGATCTTCACCTGGGTGTCCAGCCGGCCCACGTAGCCGTACTCGCCGCTGTCCAGCCGGCGCACCAGGTCACCGGTGCGGTACCAGCGGTGGTCGGGGCCGAACGCGGACGGGACGACGTGGAAGGCGGCCCCGGTCTGCTCGGGCGCGTTCAGGTAGCCCTCGAAGACCTGGCGCCCGGTGAGGCAGAGTTCACCGGTCTCGCCGTGCGGCACGGGACTGCCGTCCTCGGCGAGCACGGCGGCGGCCATGCCCGGGTAGGGGGCGCCGATCGGGACGATTCCGTTGACCACGCCGGCCGGCGAGGTCCGCGGGTCCCAGCGGTGCACCAGGCAGGCGATGGTCGCCTCGGTCGGCCCGTACAGGTTCTCCACCACGGATCCGGGCGCCGCCTCCTGCCAGGCCCGGGCGGTGGCCGCCGGCAGCGCCTCCCCGCAGAACAGGCTCCACCGCAGCGACGGCAGGCTCCCCGGCTCCAGCGCGCCGCGCCGGTGCTGGAGCACGGCCACCGACGGCACCGAGAACCAGACGGTGATGTCGTTGTCGCGTACGAAGTCCAGCGGGGTCATCAGGTCGTAGCCGTCCATCGGCACCAGGCACCCGCCGCTTCCCCAGGCCATGAAGAGGTCGAACACCGACAGGTCGAAGGTCTGGTCGAAGGTGTTGGTGAACCGGTCGCGCTCGGTGAAGCGGTAGCGATCGGTGTTGGCGGACAGGAACGCGGCCACGTTGGCGTGCGAGATGGGCACGCCCTTGGGCCGGCCCGTGGTGCCGGACGTGAAGAGCAGGTACGCCCCGTCCTCGGGGGCCACGGCCACCGGACCGGCGGGCCGGACCGGGTCCGCCAGGTCGGCGCGGGTGAGGGTCCGGACCCCCGCTGGGAGCGTGCCGGGCGCCTCGTCGCTGTCCGGCAGCACCACGAGGGGGGGCTTGGCCAGGCCGTCCAGGAGCGGGCCGAGACGCGCGTGGGAGCCGGCGTCGGCCAGCACCGCGCCGGCCTCCGCGCGCTCCAGGATGTCCCTGTTGCGGGCGACCGGGTACTTCTTGTTCAGCGGGACCACGGTCGCCCCGGCGTACAGCGCGGCCAGGAAGCCCGCGTAGGTGACGATGCTGCGGTGGCCGAGAACGGCCACGCGTTGCGGCCGCGCCGCGGGCCGCGTGAGCGCACCGGCCCACAGCCGGGCGATGCCGTCCAGTTCCCGGTAGGTCCAGGTCCGCCCGTGCAGGGACAGCGCGGGGTTGTCCGGCACGCGCTGGACCGAGGCCAGAAATCCGGAGTGGAGCAGGGGGGCGGCTGACTGCATGGTGTACTCGCGTTCCGCTTCGACGGGTTCGATGGGGTCCATGGGTTGGGCGGGCCGGTGGGTCCGGCGGGTCCGGCGGGTGGTGACGGCGCGTCGGTGCCGGGCCGGCTCAGGGCTGCAGGCGCGTGGAGCGCCAGCCGTCGCCGTCCCGGTCGTAACGCAGCCTCTCGTGCAGCCGGTCGGCCCCGTCGGCCCAGAACTCGACGCTCTCGAAGCGCAGTTCGTAGCCGGCGAAGCCCGCCGGGCGGGGCAGCGGCGCGCCGCTCGCCCCCAGGTCGAGGGCCCGCCGGCGCAGCGCCTCGACCTCGCCGGGTCCGCCGATCGGCTCGCTCTGCCGGGAGGCGGTCGTCATGGCGTGGGTGAACACCGGGCGGGCGTGCCAGAGGGCGTCGGCCCGCTCGTCGGACAGCTTCGCCACGGGTCCGTCGACGACGATCTGCCGGCTGGTCTCGCGCCAGTACAGGACGCCCGACGCCCATGGGTTGACCGCCAGTTCGCGGCCTTTGCGGCTGCCCGCGTGCGTGATGAACACGAGCCCGCCGTCCGTCACCTCGTTGATCACCACGATGCGGGTCGAGGGCCGG
This sequence comes from Streptomyces sp. NPDC056580, assembly GCF_042793175.1. Taxonomy (NCBI): domain Bacteria; kingdom Bacillati; phylum Actinomycetota; class Actinomycetes; order Kitasatosporales; family Streptomycetaceae; genus Streptomyces; species Streptomyces sp. NPDC056580. The sequence goes on from NZ_JBHTVE010000003.1 coordinate 235,910, forward strand.
CCGGCCGCGTCCGCGGTGGCCAGCGCCAGCGCCCGCGGCTCGCGGACCCGGTGGTGGACCGCGCCGGCGAGCCACGCCCGGAGCAGTCCCACGGGCTCGGCGGGCGGTTCGGCGTACTCGGGGAACGGGACCTCGACGGTCCCGGTCATGCTTTCCGACCTGGTGCTGTTCATGCGTCCTTCCGGAGTGCGGGTGCCACGGGGGGACGGGCCGCGCGCGGGCGCGTCACAGGTGCAGCGCCCCTTCGAGCGCGACGACTCCGTCACCGCCGACCTCGACCCGGGTGACCTGCTCGCCGCTGCCCTCGGCCAGGGCGTGCATGGGCGAGGGCCGGCCCATCTCCACGCCCTGGGTGATGACGATGCGCCGGCCGTACTCGATCAGGCCGTGCCGGGCCAGGTGGATCGCGATGGGCCCGGCCGCGGAGCCCGTGGCCGCGTCCTCGACGACGCCGTACGCGGGTGAGAACATCCGGCTGCGCCACCGCGTGCCGGAACCGGCGAAGCAGTTGGCCGCCATGTCCTCGAACGCGCCCAGCGCACGGTGGTCGGGACGCAGCGCGGACAGCTCCTCGACGCTGTTCAGCCCGACCAGGACGTGCCGGGGGCCGTTGCGGTAGATCTCCACCGGCAGCGCGGTGTCCCGCACCCCGAGGGCGGCCAGCAGTTCCTCGCACCGGTCGAAGGGCTCCCAGTCCGGTACGGGCTGCTGCATCCAGGCGGAGGTGACCGTGCCGTCCGTGCGGACCAGCTCGAAGGGGATGACGCCCCTGGCCGTCTCCAGCTTGAGCTGGTCCAGCGGGCCCCGGTTGCCGATCGCGACGGCGGTGCCGAGGAGCGGGTGCCCGGCGAAGGGCAGCTCGTTGACCGGGGTGAAGATCCGCACCCGCGCGTCGCCGCCCTGTTCGGGAGCGAGCACGAAGGTGGTCTCGGAAAGGTTCATCTCCCGGGCGACGGCCTGCATCTGAGTTTCCGTCAGGTCGTCGGCGTCGAAGTAGACGGCGACGGGGTTGCCTTTCAGTACCTCGGTCGCGAAGGCGTCGACGACCACGTAGGGGTGCATGGGGATCTCCCGCTGTTCTTCCGTCATGGGGTGAGTCATCGGCAGCCTGGGGGCCGCCGTCATGGAGCGAGGACGTCCTGGAGGGCGCCGGCCAGGATGCGCGGGCCGTTCTGGGTGAGCACGGACTCGGCGTGGAACTGCATGGACATGAAGTGCGGGCCGCGCAGCCCGTACACCTCTCCCGCGGCCGGGTCCCGGCTGGCCTCGACCACGCCGACGCCCTCGACCGCTCGCTTGTCGTCGCCGCTCACGACGGCGAAGGCGTTGTAGAAGCCCACCCGCTCGGCGGCCCCGAAGTAGTCGATCTCCCGCTGCAGCCCTTGGTTGGGGGCGGGCAGCCGGGCCACGTCCAGGCCGAGCGCGAGGCCGAGCACCTGGTGGCTCAGGCACACCGCGAGGAAGGGCCGGCGTTCGGCGAGCAGGGTGCGCACGGCGGCGTGCAGGTGGCCGATGCGGGGGTGGGCGGTGTCCCGGGGGTCGCCGGGACCGGGGCCCATGACGACGAGGTCGTGGTCCCCGAAGGCGTACTCCTCGTCGAACCGGCGTACCGCGACGTGCAGGCCCAGGGCGCGCAGCTGGCCGGCGATCATGGAGGTGAAGGTGTCCTCCGCGTCGACGACCAGGACCCGCCGGCCGGCGAGGGCCGGGTGGTCCACCGGTCCGCCGTGTCCGCCGTCCAGCCAGAACCCGGCGATGGAGTCGTTGCGCCGTTCCAGGGCGCCGCGTACCTCCGGGTGGTCGGCGAAGCCGCGGGTCCCGCCGGATTCGAGCGCGCTCACCAGGGCGGCCGCCTTGGCCCGGGTCTCGGCGGCCTCGCGGGCGGGGTCGGAGTGCCGCACCAGGGTGGCGCCGACGCCGATCTCCACCCGGCCGGTCGCGTCGATGTCCGCGGTGCGGATGAGGATGGCGGAGTCCATGGCCCGGCCGCCGTCCTCGTCGCGCCCGATGAGGGCCGCGACGCCGCTGTAGTAGCCGCGCCGCGTGGGCTCGTACGCGTCGATGATCCGGCAGGCGCTCTCCAGCGGGGAGCCGGTCACGGTCGGGGCGAACATGGTCTCGCGCAGGATGTCCCGCACGTCGTGCGCGGTGCGGCCCTCGATGAAGTACTCGGTGTGCGCGAGGCGGGCCATCTCCTTGAGGTACGGCCCCCTGACCCGGCCGCCCTCCTCGCAGATCCGGGCCATCATCTTGAGTTCCTCGTCGACGACCATGTACAGCTCGTCGGCCTCCTTGCGGTCGGCGAGGAAGTCCATGACGCCCGGCAGGGTGGGGCCGGACGGCGGGTAGCGGTAGGTGCCGCTGATCGGGTTCATCACGGCCGTGCCGGCGTCGAGGCTGACGTGCCGCTCGGGCGAGGCGCCGACCAGTGTCCGCTCCCCCGTGTGGATCAGGAACGTCCAGTAGGCGCCGACCTCGCGCTGCAGGAGCCGGGCGAAGAACGACAGGGCGCTGCCGTGCCCGTAGCCGGTGATGGTGGCGACGAAGGACCGTTTGACGACGAAGTTGGCGCCCTCGCCCGCGCCGATCACCTCGTCGACGACGCTGCGGACCAGCCGCTGGTAGGTCTCGTCGTCCACGTCGAAGTGTGCGTCGGCCAGTCCGGTCGGCACCTGCGGGATGCGGCGCAGGGCGTCCGCCAGGGGGACGCGTTCCTGCCCGGTCACGCTGAGCGCGACGAGGGGCGAGCCGTCGTCGGCCGCCACGAAGCCGCGCTCGGCGATCTGGCGGTACGGCACCACCGCGAGGACCTCGTGGCGTGCTCCGGCCGGGCGGTCCGCGGTGTCCGGCAGCGGGATCTCCGCGAGCGTCGCGGGTGTGCTGACGTCGCCGGCCAGCACGTCGAGGGTGCCGGGGCCGCCCGCTTCCGGCCGGTGCAGCAGGGCGAAGGCGCCGGCGCGGCCCGCCAGCACCCGGTCCAGCAGGTCCCCGGTCGTCGCGGTCATGCGAAGACCTCCTTGGCCGTGACGACCATCGCGCAGCGCCCAGCGGCGTACTCCAGCGCCATGCGGTGCCGGCTCTCGTCGAAGTCGGCGACGGCGTCGGCGACGAGGAACGGCTGGATGTCGTTGGTGAAGGCGTCGACCGCCGTCATCAGCACGCCGATGTGGGCGTAGACGCCGCACAGGACGAGCTGGTCGCGGCCGGCCTCGCGCATCCGCCGCAGGAGCGGGGAGTTGTGGAAGGCGCTGTAGCGCCACTTCGTCAGCCGCCAGTCGCCCTCCCGGGGCGCCAGGTCGTCGGTGACGCCGCGGTCCTCGGTGTCCCGCCGCATGCCGGCGCCCCAGAAGTCGGCCAGCAGACCGCGCTCCTGCCGGGTCATGCTGCCGGGCTGCGCGGTGTACGCCACGGGGACGCCGAGGGCGGCGGCGCGGTCGCGCAGCGCCGTGGCGTTGCTGACCAGCGGGCCGCGGACGCTGTCCGGGAAGGGCGCCAGGAAGAAGTGCTGCATGTCGTGCACGAGCAGCACGGCACGGTCGGCGTCAGCGGTCCACTGGGCGGTATTGGCGGGCAGGGCGTCCGCCGTCGGCAACACATAGGGCTCGATGGGAGGGATCCCGACCATTTCTGCCTTCCAATGTCCGGCTTGACTCGGAGAGAGCGGGGGTGCGACGCGTGCGTGGTCCGTGGTCTGTGACGCGCCGTGGTCCGTGGTCCTTGACGCGTCCGTGGTCCGTGGTCAAACGCTCCAGGCGGACACGACGGAGACGGCCTGCCGCGCGTTGAGCCGCGGATCGCAGAACGTCGTGTACTTGTCGCCGACGTGGTCGAGGTCGGCCCGGCAGGAGACGCACTCGGTCACGTCGGCGGGGGTGGTCTCCAGGTGCAGTCCGCCGCCCACGCCGCCGGCGCCGGTGACGGCCTCCTGGAAGCGCCGGACCTCTTCGACGACGGTCTCGACATGGCGGGTCTTGTTGCCGTCCGGCGCCGTGACGGTGTTCCCGTGCATGGGATCGGTGAGCCAGACGACCGGGTGGCCGGCCTCGCGCACCGCCTCGACCAGCCGGGGCAGCCGCTCCAGGACCCGGCCCGCGCCCATCCGGGAGATGAGCGTGAGCCGTCCGGGGGCGCGGTCGGGGTCGAGGCGTTCGCACAGCGCCGCCAGCTCGGCGGGGTCCATGGAGGGGCCCACCTTGCAGGCCACGGGGTTGCTCACCGAGGCGAGCAGCGCCACGTGCGCTCCGTCGAGCTGGCGGGTGCGCTCACCGATCCAGGGCCAGTGCGTGGAACCGAGGAACAGCCTGCCGTCCTCGGCGGTGCGCACCAGGGGGAGCTCGTAGTCGAGCAGCAGTGCCTCGTGGCTGGTCCACACCGACGGCCCGAGGGGGTCGTGCGGCGCCACCGGCCGCTGCCAGCCCAGGTGCTTCATGATCTCGTCGGCCGCCATGTGGCAGGTGAGCATGCGCAGCGGGTCGGCGCGCCTGGCCTCGGGGTCCGGTTCCGGCCCGTTGACCATGTGGCCCCGGAAGACGGGCAGCAGCGTGGCGCCCACCGTCTCCGCCGCGCTGGAGCGGGGCTTGGCGAACTGGCCCGCGATGCGGCCGGCCCGGATCACGGGCTTGAGCGCGTTCATGCGCAGTGTTCCGGCGAGCAGGTCGAGCAGCGCCGCCTTGCGGGAGACGTCGGCCGCCGAGCACTCGGTGGGGTCCTCGGCGCAGTCGCCGGCCTGGATCACCAGGGCCTCGCCGGCCGCGACCTGGGCCAGCGCCGCACGCAGCGCCCGGAGGTCGTGGGCGCGTACGAGCGCCGGTCCGGCCGCGAGCATGTCCCCCACCCGCCCGGCCTGGTCCTGGTCGGGCCACTCGGGCTGCTGCAGTGCCTTTCGGATGCGGATGTCACGCACGACTTCGTCCATGGGATCCTCCTCTGCGGCGGCGCGACGACGGCCGGTCAGGTGGGTATGCCGGCGCGCTTGATCTCAGGGACGGGGATGCCGAGGGAACGGAGCTGCTCGAACGGGTTCATGAACTCCCGCTGCAGCTTGATCAGGCCGTTCTCCAGCTCGAACGAGTGCAGGAAGTGGTTCTCGTACCAGCCCTCGGGGTAGTCCGCGAAGCGGATCTTGCCGCGGCCGTCGCATTCCACCCAGAAACGGCCCGGGTCCTGGGTGGAGAAGATCTGGACGTTGTACCACTCCCAGTCCGGGAAGGTCTTCAGCGACCACACCGCGTGCTCGCCGAGCCGGTCCCGGCCGCGGATGGCGATCGGGGCGCCGGTGTCCGTGGTCCAGAGGCCGCCGACGCCGTCCTCCGTGAAGAGCAGGTGGCGCTCCAGGCGGGCCGGCCCGAGGGCGGCCATGTACTTCTCCACCGTCGCGCGGTTGAGGGCGCGCAGTTCGGCTTCGTCGGTGCCGGCGTTGCTCTGGGCGGATTCAGCCATGGAAGAACTCCAAAGGGGTGCGCTGACTGTCGGTTTCCCGAGGGAGAGGGGGCGAAGGCGCCGCGGCCGGTCGACCGGTACGGGGAGGGGCACGGGTGGGGCTCGCTGACGCGCCACTGATACTGCCGGGTGGCCCGGACGCGTTCAAGGAACGGACACTCAACTCGGCGTCAGAGTCAGTGCACGTTCCTCAGGCCGCTTGCGGTCTTCGTCAGAGGAGTGTCAACTCGCCTGTCTTACACAGCAGTTGGTGCCGCGGCCGGAGACGCGAAGCGGCCCCCGGGGACCGTGTCCCCGGGGGCCGCTTCGAAGGGCGGGTACGGCCGCGGTGGCCGCCGTGCGGAGGTGACGAACTTCAGACGCAGCCGAGCTGGAAGCCGACCCCGCGGACGTTGCGGATCCACTCGCTGCTCCCGAGCTTTCCCCGCAGGCTGCTGATGTGCGTGTCGATGGTGCGCCTGGACCAGACGTCGCCCCAGACGGTCTGCATGATCGTCTTCCGCGAGACCACGGTGTCGGGCTGGACCGCCAGCAGGTACAGGAGGTCGAACTCCTTGCGGGTTACGTCGATCAGCCGGCCGTGCAGGCGCACCCGGCGGGCGGACGCGTCGATGCACAGGGGGCCCCGGACGATCACCGAGGGATCGGCCGCCGAGATCCGGACGCGGCGCATGACGGCTTCCATCCGGGCCAGCAGCTCCTGGAAGCCGTAGGGCTTGACGACGTAGTCGTCGGCGCCCGCCTGCAGTCCGAGCACCCGGTCCAGCTCCGTGCCCCGGGCGGTCACGGCGATGACCGCCGTGTCCCCGGCGGCGCGGATCTGCCGGCACACCTCCAGCCCGTCCAGATCGGGCAGTTCCAGGTCCAGCAGGACCAGGTCGGCGTCGCCGTAGGCGTCGAGGGCGGCGATCCCGCCGGACACCCGGTCCACGTGGTGCCCGTGCCGTCCGAGTCTCCTCGTCAGGGGCTCGGCGTCCGCGTCGTCGTGCTCCACCACGAGGACGCGCCAGACGGCCGGCGCACCGCGGGTCTGCTGCCGGGAGCCCGGCGCTTCCGCGGTGACCGGCGGCGAGTGGTGGCGGCTCATCAGGTCAGAACGGGCGGCCACGATCCCCCCTTCCGGCGGTCCGCGCAGCGGGCCGGGCGCCCCTGGGCGCGTGCGCGCGCGACGTTCTCACCGGATCCCCGCAGGGCTGCGGAAATACGCGCGCGTCTGGTCGACCGAATGCCAAACACATACTCTCCCCCGTACCGCGAACCGGAATTGGGCAGGCCTTGAATTCCGGGCGAAGCCTTCTCCGTCGGACCCTGGCCCGGGCCCGCTCGAGTCGCCTCCCCGGCAAGGCGGTGAGGGAACCTCGACTCCGCGGCCATCTTACACAGCCAAAGCTGACGACCCGTCAAATCAACGCCTCGGTGCTTAAGCGCGGATAAAGCCGGTGCCGGCGACGGTGGATTCACCGGCGCGGTACGGCCGAGCCCGGCGGAAGTGGCGCGAAATCGCCGTCCGATTTCTTGCGCCGTACCGGGATCGCCGGTCCCCCGGCTGCGTAGGCCCCGGCCGGCCGCCCCGGAACTGAGTAGCGGCTACTCAGGCGCCGGGCCGCCGACCGTGGTCGTCTTGGGGCGGCGCGGCCCGCCTCGGGCCGCGTCGCATCCGCATCGGTGCGCGTCGGAAGGGAACCACGATGAAGTTCGATGACGTCTACCTGTCGGGCCTCGGCACGTTCGTGCCCGGGCTGGTCACGACGGAGCAGGCCGTGGAGTCCGGCTGGTACGGCGCGGACGTCCGCGAGGCTTCGCAGCTCGAGTCCGTCGCGGTCTCCGATTCGCTGTCCGCCCCCGAAATGGCCGTGCTGGCCGCCAAGGAGGCAATTCAGCGGTCGGATCACGCACCCGAGGATTTCGGCGCGCTGTTCCACAGCTCCGCCTACCACCAGGGCCCCGACGGCTGGTCCCCGGCGCACTACATTCTCAACAACACCCTGAACACGCCGATCACGGCTCTGGAAGTCAAACAGGGCTGCCAGGGAATGCTTTCCTCGCTCGCCATTTCCGCGCACCGGCTCGCCTGCGACTCACGCAGGCCGGCGGTTCTCCTCACCGCGGCGGACAATTACTCCACTCCGCTGGTCGACCGCTGGACCACGTCGCGCCTTTCCGTCTTCGGCGACGGCGCGGCGGCCGCGGTGGTCTCGCGCACCGGCGGCATCGCCAGGCTGCTGTCCGTCGGGACGTACTCCGCCCCCGGGATGGAGGCGCTGCACCGCGGCAGCGAGCCGATCTTCCCGCCGGCGGTGACCGTCGGAAGGGAACTGGACTACGAGGCCCGGGTCAGGTTCTGGATGGAGGAGTGGGCCAAGGGCAACACCCCTCCCATGGAGCACCCGGGCGAGGTGCTGCAGAAGGCGCTCGACGAGGCCCTGGAGGACGCCGGCGTCACGGCCGCCGACATCAAGCGGGTCTGCCACCCGAGCGCCACCATCGACGCGCTGCGCGACCAGTTCCTCGACCCGATCGGCTTCACCGTCGACAGCGGGATCTGGGAGCACACCAGCAAGGTCGGCCACATCAGCGCCGCCGACGTCTTCATCGGCCTGGAGCACCTGTGGAGCACGCGTCAGGTCGGGCCGGGCGACAAGGTGATGCTCTTCACCGGGAGCCCCGGCTTCGAGGCCGGGGTGGCGATCCTGGAGATCGTCGCCGAAGCCTCCGAGTGACCCGCGACATCAGGCCGGAAAGGACGATCCCATCACCATGACCGACAGCAGCGACCGGACCGATGCCACCGCCCCGACCGCCCTCACCGGAGAGGAACTGCGCGAGGCGCTGGCCGAACTGATCGGCGTCAGCCCGTCCGAGGTGGAGGACGACGCCAACCTCATCCAACTGGGTCTGGAGTCCCTGCAGATGATGCGGCTGGTCACCAAGTGGCGCCGCGCGGGGCTCGACGTGGCCTTCGGCGATCTGACCGGCACCCCGACGTTCGCCGCCTGGAACGAGCGGATCACGCGGGAACTGGCCAGGTCCGGCGGGTGACCGGCACGGGCCCGATGCCCAGGGCGGGAGCGAGCTGCGTGCGGGCGGTGACGCCGAGCTTGCCGTACGCGCGGTAGAGGTGGTTCTCCACGGTGCGCACGGACAGCACGAGCCGGTCGGCGATCTCCTGGTTGGAGAACCGGCGGGCCGCGAGGGTCACCACCTCCCGCTCCCGGGCGGTCAGTCCGTTCCGGCCGCCCGTCTCCCGGCAGTCCGCGGGCACCGCCCACGCCGGCGGCTCGGCACCGCACCGGTCGGCGAGCCGGGCGGCGGCGGCCTGTGCCGCCCGGGCCCCGCGGCGGTTGCCGGACGCCTGGTGGACGTGGGCCGCCTGCGCGGCGGCCTCCGCGGCCAGCGGCAGCAGCCCCAGACCGTCGAATCGCCGGGCGGCCTCGTCGAGGGCGTCCCCGTCGAACCCGGCGAGCGCCGACACGTGATCGAGCAGCACCTGGCCGGCGCCCGGCGCACCGGGGCCCGCGGTGGCCCACAGCCCGGCGGCCCCGGACGCCCCGCCCGCCCGGGCGGCGAGGTGCAGCGCGGCGAGCGCCTGGGCCCGCCGGCCTGCGGACAGCGCGCGCTCCGCGACGCCGAGCGCCTGGCCGGCCGCCGCCGCACGGTCGCCGAGGCACGCCGTCACCAGCGCCGCCTCCAGCTCCACGGCGTCCGCCATCATCGGGTACGCGCACTCCTCCCGCTGTGCCTCCCGGGCCTCGGCGAGCAGCGTGGCGGCCTCGGCGGCGTCTCCCGCCTCGGCCACCGCCCCGGCGAGCCGGGCCAGGCGCAGGGAGCGCGTGCTGAGCCAGTCGGCGGTCCCGCCGTAGGCGGCAGCCTGCCGCAGCGGCTCGACCGCCTCGGCCGCACGGCCCTCGGCACGCAGCAGGCGCGCCGCGAGGAGACGGGCGTACGTGCCGGCGCGCGGGCCGCCGCCGGCGGCGTGCTCACGCAGTTCCTCCAGCACCGCCGCGGCCTCGGCCGGCCCCCTGGCCCACGCGGTGACGCAGCCGCTGACGTAGAGGTGTTCCAGGCGCGCCCGCCCGCTGTGCCCGGCCAGGGCCGGCCGGGCGGCCGCCAGCACGGCCAGGGCGCCCTCGTCGTCGCCCGACTCGTGCCGGAGCAGGGCGAGCAGCGGCTCGGCCCCCACCGCCGACGCGGCCAGCCGCCGTGCCTCGCCGATCCGGTCCTTGAGCAGCCGCACCGTGGCCCGTGCCGCCCGGTCGGTCTCGGCGACCGCTTCCGCCTCGGCGAGCCGGCCCAGGCCGAGGGCCATGTTCAGGGCCCGCGACCGTGCCACCGCGGCGGACCGCGGGGCCCGCGCGAAGCAGGCCTCCGCCTCCACGTGCCGGGCCTGGCCCGCCAGTGCCTCACCGAGCACGAGCGCCGCGCCCGCGTCCGCCCCGGCGGTCAGGGCCGCGCGGCTCAGCCGCTCCGCGAGCGGGTGGTCCCCGCCGCGCAGCGCGTCGGCGGCGGCCGCGCGCAGTCCGGCGGGCTCGGGCGGCGTGCCGCCGCCCAGGGCGAGCCGGGCCAGGCGGGCGGCGTCGTGGCGCCGGCGGGCCCCGGTGCCCCGGATCGCGTCGGCGACCTCCTGCCGGAGCCGGCGGGCCGTCAGCTCGGGCAGGGTGGCCACGACGACGGCCGCGCACAGGGGGTGCGCGAGCCTCAGCGAGAGCCGATGCCGGGAGCGCTCGGCGACGAGGACGCCACGGCGGTCCAGCGCCTCCGCCGCCTCCCCCAGCTTCTCGACCACGGGCAGCCCGGCCTCCAGCGGCCCGGCGAGCGACAGCAGGTTCACCAGCTCGCGCTCGTCCGCGTCCAGGTCGCCGAGGAGCAGGCCGGCCAGGTCGGTCAGCCGGCTGTCGGGCTCGCCCAGCAGGCCGGGCCAGTGCCAGCGGCCGCGGACCTGGCGCAGGGTGCCCGCGGCCAGGGCCTGGTCGGCGAGTTCGCGCAGGACGAGCGCGTTCCCTCGGGTCAGTTCCCAGAAGCGCTCCGCGGTGTCCGCGGCCACCGGGCCGCCGAGCCGGGCGCCGAGCACGCGCGCGGCGCCCGAGCGGTCGAGAGCGCCGACGGCGAGCCGCCGCAGGCGCTTGTCGACGAGCAGCCGGCGCAGCGCGTTCGGCAGCGGGGCGCCGGGCTGGGCGGTGGCCAGCAGCAGCGCCTGGCCGCTGTGCGCCAGCCGGCACACCAGCGCCAGCGTGACCGGGTCGACCAGGTGCACGTCGTCGACCGCCACCACGACCGGGCGGCGCGCGGTCCGCGGCTGCGCGCCGCCGTTCAGGTGGTCGCGTACGTCCTCCGCGCGCACCACCCGGGCGCCGCCGCGCCCGGCCCGTTCCAGCGCGGCGTCCAGGAGGGTGGTCTTGCCCACTCCCTGCTCGCCGACCAGCAGCGCGCCCGTCCCGGCGGCCGTCCATTCCTCGATCTCCGCGAGTTCCGCCTCCCTCGCGGTGACCGGCCAGTCGTATTCGCCCCCTGCTGCCACTTCTCCCCCATCACGGACCGCGGACGTCGCGCTCTGGATCGAGCGTCACGGACAGATGTCGCGCATCACCGCCAAGGCCGGTCTCAGGCTTTCGGAGTGCTCGCCCGCATGTAGACGATCGGCACCGGCACGGTGATGATCCCGTTCTCGTCCCGCAGGGTGTCCAGTCGCCGGGAAACCTCGGCGACGACCTGCCGGCGCTCATTCTCCTCGATGCGCTCCCACATTCCGCGCATTCCCGTGGTGTAGGTGAATTCGACCCACTGCTCGCCCGACTTCACGACGACCGGCAGTTCCTCCTCCACCACCTCGACGTCGACGAATCCGGCGTCGGTGAGGGTCTTCTCGATCGACTCCGCCGAGATGAGCCAGTTCGCGCCGGCGTTGGCGAACTGCGAGTCGTAGGCGCCGCTCTGCTTCAGCGACTGCAGCATGTAGGGCATCAGCAGCTCGTTGACGATCTCCGGGAAGAGCGCCCACTTGCCGCGCGCGGTGGAGAAGAACGACGGCGCGGCCGTCGCGAACCGGCCGCCGGGGCGCAGCAGCTCGAAGTAGGGGCGCACGTCGTCGGGACCCTTGACCCAGATGAAGAGGCTGCAGCTGCCGATCACCGCGTCGAACCTGCCCGCCTCGAACTCGGGCCGCTGTCCGTTCATGACCTGCAGTGCGACGTGCTCCAGTCCGTGCTCGGCCACGTCCGCCCGCGCGTACCTGACCATCTCCTCGGAGATGTCGACGCCGATCACCTCGCCACTCGCGCCGACGGCGGCGGCGGCCGGGAAGAGGGCGGCCCCGCGGCCGGCGCCGACGTCGAGCACCGAGGCACCGGCGGGAATTCCGGAGAACTCGACGAGGCGCCGGCCTATGGGGCGGAAGAATTCCACCCCGCTCTGGTCATAGGCTTTCGCCGTCTTGTTGAAGAGGTTATACATTTCTTCGGTGTTCTCCACGGTTCCCATGCGAGTCTCCAAAGTTCATGGGCCGGCACCAGGGCCACCCGCCGCATTTTCCGGGCAATATCAACACGATTTCGGCCACCTGTCCAATACAAAGCCATACTCCCGGCCATCAGGAACCGTTATGACACCGCACCCATTTCCGGAATCAATAACTCCGGCCGGCGGTGCGGGCGAAGCGCCCGGGTCCGGTTCCCGCCGCCGAGCAGGCGGGCACGCTCACTGAGCGGTCGGCTTGTTCACCTGGGGCGACAGGTTCGGACGGTGCGGCGTCACGGAACCGTGGACGCCGGACTCGGCCTCTACGGACTGCGCAAGGACGGCACCCCGGTTCCCCGTCGAGATCAGCCGGGGCAAGACGACCTGGTCCAGCCTGGAGCTCCGCGGCCGGCCTCCGCTCGGGCGGCCCGCCGGGATGACCGGGGCGGCCGTCGCCGTTGTGTCCGTACGTGGTCGACGGCGTCCGGAAACGGGACGTACAGTACCCCGAGGGGTATTTTCGAGGAGTGATCGTGGAACTGGATCTCGCTGGTGCGGAGCTCAAGGCCGTGCTGAACCGTCTGCGCCGCGCGCAGGGCCAGATCTCGGGCGTGATCCGGATGATCGAGGAGGGCCGGGACTGCGAAGAGGTCGTCACCCAGCTCGCCGCCGCGTCCCGGGCCCTTGACCGGGCCGGTTTCGCGATCATCGCCACCGGCCTGCAGCAGTGCATCACGGACATGGAGGCGGGGCGCAAGGACGGCGAGGACCCCGAGCAGATGCGGGCCCGGCTGGAGAAGCTCTTCCTGTCGCTGGCCTGAGCGCCGCAGGCCGGGAACCTGACGCAGGACGCCGGAGGTTCAGTGGGTCGCCGCCTGTGCGCCTGCCCGGTGCCCGGCGCCGGGACGGGGCCCGCGGACGACCGCGTCGCGCCCCCCGTCACCGGAGAGCCGACGGACCCTCCGCTCCTGCCCGTGGCCTAGGCCGCGGGCGCGCCGGCCCGGTCGCGCCACGGGATCCAGGTGGCCGACAGGGTGACGATCAGGGCCGACGCCGCGACCGTGGCCATGCCGAGGGTCAGCCCGGCCGCGCCCGCGACGAAGCCGATCAGCGCGGGCCCGGCCAGCAGGCCGGTCGTGCCCATCGCGGCGACCAGGGACAGCGCGTTCGGGCCCTGTCCGGCGGCGGCCACGTACACGCACGGGGTGACCGCGGCCGCGCCCAGGCCCACGCAGGCGAAGCCGAGCAGGGTGGGCACGATCCCGCCGGCCGGCAGCGCGAGGGCCAGGCCGAGGCCGGCCACGGCGCTGCCGGTGCGCACCACGCGGGCGTCGCCCCAGCGGTCGCGCCAGCGGTCCGCGCGCACCCGGGCCAGCAGCATCATGGCCGAGACGACGGCGATGCCCAGCGGGGCCACGGCGGGCGAGGCGCGGACGACGTCCTTCAGGTAGAGCGTGGACCAGTCGTTCATGGCGCCCTCGGTGATGGTGCCGAACGCCATCGCGCAGCCCATGAGCAACGTCTTCCCGGACGGTGAGGCGAGGCGGGCCCGCTTCTTCGGGGGCTCGGGACCGGGGTCGGTGTGCGGCGGCAGCCCGCGGCGCGCGGCGGCGAGCAGCAGGAGCAGCAGCGCCGCCGCCACCGCGAAGTGGGCCGGGACGGACGGGGTGAGGGCGGTGACGCCGCAGGCCAGGAGCGCGGCGGCGAGCAGGCCCGCGCTGAAGGTGGCGTGGAGCTGGGACATGGCGGTGCGGCCGTGGGCCGCCTCCAGGGCCGCGCCCTGCGCGTTCATCGCGACGTTCAGGCAGCCGACGGCGACACCGTCGGCGCAGACGACCAGCAGGGCCAGCGGGTAGTCCGGCACCACCGACAGGGCGGCCAGCAGCGCCGTGAGCGCCAGCGCGGAGGCGAGGGACAGGCGCCGGGAGCCGAGCCTGCGCATCAGGTGGGCGACCAGCGGGAAGGAGGCCGCCGCGCCCACGCCGCAGGCCATCAGCAGCAGCCCCACCTCGCCGGCGCCCAGCTCCAGCCGCGCCTTGAGCGCGGGAAGCCGGGCGGCCCAGGTGGCGTACTGCAGGCCGAGGAAGCAGAACAGTGCGGCGATGGACCACTTGGCGCGGCGGAATCCGGAGTTCTCCATCAGCCGGCCCTCCGGTGCGCGGCGGCCGCCACCGGCGCGGACATGTAGACCGCGTCGCCGCCGTAGCCGGCGGGCAGCCGTGCCTCGTGGTGCGGCCGGTAGCCGTTGGCCCGCCAGAAGGCCTCCTTGCCGGCGACCGCGATCAGCGAGACGGTGCGGTAGCCGCGCGCGCCCGCCGCGTGGGTCAGGTGGCGCACCAGACGGCTGCCCAGTCCCCTGCGGCGCAGGGGCGCGCCGATCACGAGGTCGTGCAGGTGGAGGTTGGGCGACCGGTGGGCGGTCCGCTCCGGCCGGGTCAGGTCCGGGTAGCTGAACATCGGGTAGGGCAGGGCCAGTACGTAGCCCGCGACCCGGCCGTCGAGGTCGAGCACGAAGCTGGTGCCGGCCGAGGCGCGCGAGCGCAGGCCGGCCTCGCCCTCGGTGAGCGGGGTGCCGGCGTACGCGCCGGCCTCCAGGGCGGCGACCTGGGGCCAGTCGGCCTCGGTGATGCCCCGTATCACGTCTGTCATGTCAGTGTTGTCCTTCCGGGCCGCGCTGTCCTTCCGGGCCGCGCGTGCAGACGCACGGCAGCGGGTGGATGCCGTTGAAGCCCCGGGTGCTGTAACTGGTGGCGTAGGCGCCGGCGGACAGGATCCAGACCGGGTCGCCGGAGGCGGCGTCGCGGGGGACGTGCGCGGGATGCCGGCCGCCGCCGTAGGCGTCGTCGCTGTCGCAGGTGGGGCCCGCGACGACGGCGGGCACGCGGTCCCCGTCCGGGTGGGTGGGGAAGAGCAGCCGGTGGCTCACCTGGTCCATCTCGTACAGGCCGTTGAAGCGGCCCACGCTGAGGTACAGCCAGCGGGACCGGCTGCCGTCCGGCTGGGTCCGTTCGGTCAGGCGGTACACGTGCGCGCGGACGGCGCCGTGGTCGGCGACGAGGTGCCGTCCGGGTTCCATGACGAGGGCGAGCGGGCCGGCGGTGAGACCGCGCAGGCGCTCCATGCCCTCGCGGATCACGGTCAGGATCTTGTCCAGGGGCGGGTCGAGCGGGCGGCCGTGCCGGTCGAGGTAGCCGAGCGCGGGCAGGCCGCCGCCGAGGTTGACGTGGTCCGGCGCGATCCCCAGCCGGTCCAGCGCCACGAGCGCCTCGGCGAGCAGGTCGACGGCCTGCTGCCAGGCCTCGCCGGTCATCTGCTGGGAGCCGACGTGCACCGAGAGGCCGGCCGGGGTGAGGCCGCGGGCGCGGGCGGTGGCGAGGATGCGCACGGCGTCACCGGCGGAGCAGCCGAACTTGCGGTTCAGGCCCCACAGGGCGCCGTCGCCGCTGGTGGCCAGACGGCAGAACACCGCCGCTCCGGGGGCGTGTTCGGCGATGGCCGTGACGTCCTGGAGGCTGTCGGTGGCGAAGGCGCGGACGCCGAGCCGGTGGGCTTCGGCGATGTCCGCGTCGGACTTGACGGTGTTGCCGTAGTGCACGCGGTCGGCGGGGACCCCGGTGCGCAGGGCCTGGCGGATCTCGGCGGGGCTCGCCGCGTCGAAGCCGGCGCCCCGGTCGGCCAGGCACCGCAGGACCTCATCGACGGGGCAGGCCTTCAGGGCGAAGCGGATCCGGACGCCGGGCAGTTCGGCGCGCAGCCGGTCGAGCTGGCCCTCGATGCCGGGCAGGTCGTAGACGATGCGGTCGGCCGGGGCGCCGGCCAGTGCGGCGGCCAGCCGCGGTCCGGGTGTCACGGCGTCCCGCTTCCGGGTGGCGTGCCGCGTGCCGCGTCGACCAGCGCGGGCCAGGCCTCGGTGAGCCGGGCGAAGTCCTCGACGTCCCGGCGGGCGCGGTCCAGCAGTTCCTCGCGCCGGGGTGCGAGCCGCTCGGCGAACTCCTCGTAGCGTCCGCCGAGTTTGCGGTATGCGGTGTCGATCCGGTCCAGGCGCCACACGTTCTCGGCGCGGTCCAGGCCGGTGCTCTCGCGCAGGAACTCCACGACCGGTTCGGCCCGTACGTGCTGCCGGCCGTCCAGGAGGCCGGCGCCCGCCGCGGCCATGCGGTCGTAGGCGTGGTGGAAGTACAGCATCGACAGCAGGAACTTCACGAAGCGGGTCTGGTAGGCGAGGAAGCCCGCGTCGGTGCGGCGTTCGGGGGTGTGGAAGTTCTCGATGTGCCGGTTGTGCAGGACGCCGGGGAGCGTGGCGTCGTGGACCAGGTGGAGGAGGAAGTAGTCGCTGCCGATGGTGTCGGTGGCCGGGGGCAGCGGGATCCGCTCGTAGACGTCGTGGTGGAGGGCGACGTTGCACATGTCCACCCGCATCGGGTCCACCAGGGTCAGCGTGGAGCGGTCCTCGGTGAAGGGGGTGGTGCCCGCTCCGGTGAAGGACTCCTCCACCAGCCGGCGCCTGTCCTCGGGGGAGCAGCCGGCGGGCGCCCACAGGCTGACGACGTCGTGGTAGATCCCCTCGTCGAGGCGGCGTATCCCGCTCACGTCGACGGAGAGTTCGCCGATGAAGGAGGCTCCGGCCAGGGACACCGGGCGGCCGGCGAGGTCCGGGGCGAGGTCGGTGACGGTGACGTGGGCCGAGGCGTCGGCGGCCCGCAGGCCGAGCGGGACCAGCTCGTGGTGGACGGGGAAGACCTTCCGCCCGTGCCGGAGCTGGTAGGTGCTGTCGGAGTCCCTGCGGTGCACCGACCGGCAGCCGAGGGCGGCGGCCAGCAGGAAGGCGCGGTCGGTGCAGGAGCCGTAGGAGACGCCGGCGGGGAGCAGGAGGTCGAGCACGCCGTCGGGGTCGGGCAGGCCGGCGCGCCGGATCGCGCGGCGCAGGAAGCCGGCCTGCGCGTCCTCGCCCAGGTGGTGCACGGTGACACCGGCGGCCGGCGGGAGCTGCGCGACCACGCGGGCGTGTGCGGCGCGGGTGCGGTCGTCGCAGGAGTCGAGGATCAGCAACTGGACGTCGGCGCCGAAGTGCGTGGCCGCGTAGGCCGCTTCCTCGTGGACGGCGCGGATGGTGGCGGGGCAGGCCCGGTTGGTGGGCAGGCAGAGGCAGACGCGGTTCACGGTGCCCCCTCGGTGCCGGACCAGGAGTCCAGGCCGAGCAGTCTGCGCCCGAGCGCGTCGAGTTCGGCAGGACCGTAGCGCAGGGCCTCGGGCCGGCGGGCGTCGCCGAGCAGTGTCGGGTTCCAGTCGGGGGTGCTGAGCGTGCGCCAGGACTCCACGCGGGAGCGCCGCAGCTCGCTGTGCTCCTCGAGGGCGGGCATCATCGACAGGTACTGGACGGCCCGCAGGCCCCGTTCGGAGCGGTTGGGCGCCACTCCGTGCGCCAGCAGCCCGTTGAAGATGAGCAGGTCGCCGGCCTGGAGGTCGGGGCGGACCACGGGGAACTCGGCGCGGTCGGCGGCCGGGCGTACCGGGTCGCGGCCGGGCGGCTGGGCGAGGCGCCATTCCTCGAAGCGCCGGAACAGCTCCGGGGCGCACTGGAAGCCGCCGAGTTCGGGGCGGGTGTCGGTGAGCGCGATGATGCCCTGGACCCGCTGCGGCAGTACGGCGAGGGTGGTGTCGACGTCCCAGTGCAGCTCGATGTCGAAGCCCTCCTCGGTGGGTTCGATCAGGGAGCGGGAACGGGTGCGGACGTTGGGCGGGTTGAGGTTGAGCCGGTCGAGGGTGACCCACAGCTCCTCGCAGTCCCAGACGTCCACGAAGGCGTCGTGGACGCGCCGGGTCTGGCGGCTGTCCCAGATGAGCTGGTGGTGGTAGGCCTCGACGAAGCCGTAGATGTACAGGTGCCGGTCGAGTTCGGAGCGGAACTCCGGTTCCTCGTACCAGGTCTCGGGGCGGTCCGGGTCGAGGCCCTGGAAGTCGAGGGCGAGGTCGAGCAGGCCCTTGGCCTCGCCGGGGGTGATGGCCTCCCGGACGACGACGTAGCCGTAGGTCTGCCAGAAGGCGAAGTCCTCCTCGGACAGCACCCTCAGGGGCCGGGACTTCTCCAGGTCGCGCAGCGGGACCGGGGCGAGATAGGTCTCGCCGTCCGCGCTGAAGTAGGGGCGGCCGGAGGCCGCCCGGTGGAGGTAGGGGGTGGTGGGCTGGTGCATGCCGTCACTCCGTGGTGATCGAACAGAAGCGCCCTCCCAAGCTGGACTAGACCAATTGAGGGTGTCAACGACTACCGGCCGGTACTCGTCCAAGGTGCCGCTCAACTGCCGGTGAAGTGCCGCTCGTCCGGCATGGGAAAGGCCGGGACCGGGCCCCGGTGGGGCCTGGTCCCGGCCGTGTCGTCGGCGCCGGCGCGGCCGCTCAGCCCGCGACGACGGCCTCCGCCGCCGCCACGCCGCAGACGCGGGCGGCGCCGTGGGTGGCGATGTGCGCGGCGCCGCGCGGCGGGGCCTGCGGGACGCCCATCTCGACCACGACGGTGTCCGGGCGCGCGGCGAGCAGCGCGTCCACGGCGGAGCCCATCCAGCCGTGCCGGTGCTCGTCGCGGACCACGGC
The DNA here is from genome assembly GCF_042793175.1 of Streptomyces sp. NPDC056580. Lineage (NCBI taxonomy): Bacteria > Bacillati > Actinomycetota > Actinomycetes > Kitasatosporales > Streptomycetaceae > Streptomyces > Streptomyces sp. NPDC056580. Next base: position 254,387 of record NZ_JBHTVE010000003.1, read on the forward strand.
GACGATCCGCCGGCCGCCCGCCGCGGCGAGGGCCTCGCGGCCCGCGTCGGGCCCGGTGAACGAGCCGGCCGTGCTGCCCGGCAGCAGCCGCGTCAGCTCGGCGGCCACGCCCCACGGCGTCTCGTCGCCGACGGCGATGTTCGGCGCGGGGTCGAACCGGGCGACGTACACCGCTTGGGTGACCGGCGCGGCGCCGGAGCCGCGGGTCACGGTCAGCGCGCGGCGGGCCGCGACCAGGCCGATCTCCGGTTCGGGCACGACGGTACCGGCGTCCTTCCGGGACGCGGCCGTCCACCGGGCCAGCTCCCGCACCCGCGAGGCCGCTTCGGCCAGCCGCTCCTCCGGCAGCTCGCCGGAGCGCACCGCGGCCACCAGCGCGTCGCGCAGGCTGAGCACGGTGCCCTCGTCGCACAGGCCGCCGCCGACGCAGATGGCGTCCGCGCCCGCCGCGATGGCGAGGACCACCCCGTGCTCCAGGCCGTAGGTGCCGGAGATGGCGCGCATCTCCATGCCGTCCGTGACGATCAGGCCCTGGTAGCCGAGTTCACCGCGCAGCAGATCGGTGAGGACGCGCCGGGAGAGGGTGCCGGGGCGGTCCGGGTCGAGCGCCGGGACGAGGATGTGCGCGCTCATCACGGCCCGGCTGCCGGCCGCGATGGCGGCGCGGAACGGGGGCAGCTCCCGCGCGTACAGCGTCTCGGCGTCCACGTCGATGCGCGGCACCGCGTGGTGGGAGTCGACGTTGGTGTCGCCGTGCCCGGGGAAGTGCTTGGTGCACGCGGCGACGCCGGTGGACTGCAGGCCCTCGACCCAGGCGGCGGTGTGCCGGGCGACCAGGGCGGTGTCCGCGCCGAAGGCACGCACGCCGATGACGGGGTTGTCGGGGTTGGCGTTGACGTCGGCGGAGGGCGCCCAGTCGAAGTTGACGCCGCAGGCGGCCAGGCGCCGGCCCAGCTCGCGTGCCACGCCCCGGGTGAGGGCGGGGTCGTCGACGGCGCCGAGCGCGTGGTTGCCGGGGAAGGAGGAGCCGGTGCGCACGTCGAGGCGGGTGACGTCACCGCTCTCCTCGTCGATGGCGACCAGCAGGTCGTCCCGCTCCGCGCGCAGCTGCGCGGTCAGTGCGGTGACCTGCTCCTCGGCGACGACGTTGCGGCCGAACAGGGCCACGGAGGCGAGGCCTTCGCCGAGCCGGCGGCGCACCCAGTCCGGGGCGGTGGTGCCGTCGAACCCCGGCTGCAGCACCGCGAGCGCGTCCCGGGTGAGGGTGTCCGGCCCAGTGGCGAGTGTTGTCATCGGGGGCGTCATCCCTTCACGGCGCCGTCGGTCAGACCGCTGACAGCCTTGCGTTGCAGGAAGATGAACAGGATCAGGATGGGCAGCGCGAACAGGGACGAGGCTGCCATGGTGGCGCCCCAGTCGTCGCCGAAGGCGGTCTGGAACTGGGACAGCCACAGCGGCAGGGTCTGCTTCTCGATGTCCTTGTTGAGGATCAGGACCAGCGGGAACTCGTTCCAGGCGGTGATGAAGCCGAACAGCGAGGTGGCCATCAGACCCGGGGCGAGCAGCGGGAAGATCACCCGGACGAAGGCCTGGGTGCGGGTGCACCCGTCGACCATCGCGGACTCCTCCAGCTCCTTCGGCACCGCGGCCACGTAGCCGCGCAGGGTCAGGACGGTCAGCGGCAGCACCATGACCGCGTAGAAGACGGTGAGCGGGACCAGGCTGTCGAGCATGTCGTTGTCGCGGACCAGCATGTAGATGGCGATGACCATGACCTCCCAGGGCGCCATCTGCGCCAGCATGAAGGTCACGATGAAGCCGCGCCGGCCCTTGAACCGCATCCGGGCCAGCGCGAAGGCGGCGAACAGGGCGATGACGAGGGACAGCAGCACCGCGCTGACCGTGACGGTGACGGAGTTGAGGACCAGGGTCCAGAAGTGGTCGGCGTCCGTGGCCTTGGCGAAGTGGCCGGTCGTGACGTCGGTCGGGAACCACACCGGGTTCTCGGAGATGATGTCGCCGGTCGGCTTGAAGGCCGTCGCGAACATCCAGTAGACGGGGAACACGAAGCCGGCGAAGAGGATGACGGCGGTCGCGTTGGGCCAGATACGGCCGAAGACCGAGCGCTTCACAGCTCGTCCTCCTCTTGCTTGAGCACCATGCGCAGGTAGTACGAGGTCATGACGAGCAGCACCAGGACGGTCAGGAAGGAGATCGCCGCGCCGACCCCGAAGTGCTGGTTGCCGACGCCCTCGACGAAGGCGTAGATCGGCAGGGTCTCGGTGAGGCGGTCGGGGCCGCCCTCGTTGATCGCGAAGATCTGCGGGAACGCCTTGAACACCCAGATGACCTCGAGGAAGGTCGTGGCGTAGAGGAACGGCCTGAGAAACGGGAAGGTCACCGAGGAGAAGCTCTTCCACGCGCCGGCGCCGTCCAGGGACGCCGCCTCGTACAGCTCCCTGGGGATCGTGGTGGTGGCCGCGTACAGGTTGATCGCCACGAACGGGATCGACTGCCAGACGATCAGCAGGGTGATCACGGAGAAGGTGGAGAGCTGGGAGCCGAACCAGTTGTAGTCGGCCATGGAGTGCCAGCCGAGCTTGTCCAGCACCCAGTTGACGACACCGAAGCGCTGCGCGAACAGCCACTGGTAGACGGTGGTGGCCGCGATGACGGGCATGGCCCAGGCGAGGACCAGGCCCACCAGGAGCAGCAGCCGCATCTTCCTGCCGAGCCGGGCGAGCAGCAGCCCGGTCAGGGTGCCGACCAGCATGGTCAGGACGACGTTGACCGCGGTGAAGACCACCGAGCGGCCGACGACGTGCCAGAAGTCCGAACCGGCCAGGACCTCCTTGTAGTTGTCGCCGCCGTTCCACTCGGTGAGGTGCTGGATGAGCTGCCGCGGGTTGAGGTTCTGGAACGACAGCATGCCGTTCTTCACCAGAGGCCAGCCGAGCAGGATCAGTGTCGCCAGCAGCGCGGGCAGCAGGAGCAGATAGGGAGCGGCGGCACCGCGGCGGGCGGCGGGGGCGGAACCGCCGCCCTCACCTCTCGGCGGCGCCGGCACCCGGGCCTTGTGGACAGCGGGCTCCCCGGCCGTGTCCGTGCCTTCGGTCTGCACTGACATGAGTTGCCATCTCTTCCGTGGCCGTACGGGCCGTTGGGCTGTACGGGCTGTACGAACGACTGAGCCGGGGGCGTCCGCCGACGCCCCCGGCGCGGGTCATCAGTTCTGCTGGGCCAGGCGCTTGTTGATCTCGTCCTCGACCTGCTTGGCGGCGGCCGCCGGGGACTTACCGTTCAGCACCGCGGTCATGTAGGACTTGATCGGGTTGGGGGTGTTCTCCACGGCGGCCCACTCGGGGATCAGCGGGGTGGTGCCGCCGGCCGCGGCGCCGGGAGCGGCGGCCTCGGCGGCGCCGTTGCCCTTGAGGTTGCTCTCCAGCGACTCCTTGTTCGGGATGACGCCGTTGAGCTTGGCGAGCTGGCCCTCGTACTGGTCGGACAGCGCGATCTTCAGGAACTCCTTGGCCAGGGCCTGGTTCTTGCTGCCCTGCGCGACGGCGAGATTGGAGCCGCCGAGGAAGACGCCCTCGGGCTTGCCGGCGCTCTCGCCGGGGATGGTGAAGTAGCCGAGGTCCTTCTCGATGGCCTTGTTGGCCTGGATCGCCGTGCCGGCCTCCCAGCCCATGCCGATGAAGGCGCCGGTCTTGCCCTTGGCGAAGATCGTGGCCTGCTGCGGGGTGGCCTCGTCCTTGTCCTTGGGGGCCTTGGAGTAGGAGGCGTACTTCTTGTAGAGCTCCATGGCGGCGGAGACCTTGGGGTCGCCGAGGTTGGAGACGTACTTGTCGCCCTGCTTCTTCACCAGGTCGGCACCCTGGCCGATGGTCAGGCCGTCGAAGAAGTACCAGTTCTGGCCGGGCAGGTACAGCGGCTCGGCGTCGGTCTTCTTGCCGATGGCGTCCAGGTCCTTGAAGAACTCGTCGCGGGTCTTCGGGGTGTCCTTGATGCCGGCCTTGGCCCAGATCTTCTTGTTGTAGATGACGACGCGGTTGGCGAAGTACCAGGGAGCGGCGTACTGCTTGCCGTCGTAGACGGAGGACTGCGAGACCGACGGGGTCCAGTCCGAGCCGATCTCCTGCTTGAGGTCGCCCAGTTCGGCGAGACCGCCGGTGGCGGCGTAGGCCGGGGTCTGGGTGTTGCCGACCTCGATGACGTCCGGCGGGTTGGACTCGGAGAGGGCGGTGGTGATCTTCTGCTGGATCCCGTCCCACTTCTGGATCTCGAGCTTGAGCTTGGCGCCGGTCTTCTTCTCGAAGGCCGCCTGCACGTCCTTGGACCACTGCGGCGGCGCCGAGCCGTCCATCGTCCAGACCGTCAGGGTCTGGCCCTTGAAGCTGTCCGGTCCCGCGTTCTTGCCCGTGTCCTTGTCGTCGTCGCCGCCACACGCCGAGACGGAGACCATCATGCCCGCGATCACGATCGCGGCAGCAAGCTTGCGCTTCACGCCACCCTCCTCAGGGATGCCACTAATCCCCCCACGCCCTCGGCGGTGACCTGCGTACGACGCTGTTGCACGTAGGGCTCGGGACCTGGTCACTAATGGTGTAGACCAGTACGGTGGAGCTTGGCCTAGACCTTTTTGAGTGTCAAGGGCGGTTCGGAAAGGCGTTCCGGCCGTTACGAGAAAGTCACCGGAGCGCGTTCGTCCCCTTCCCGGCGGGCGCGACTGCTGGACTAGACCTCTCTGGTCAGTTGGACTAGACCATAGGGCAGTTGGTCGCTATAACGGGAGCCCCCACACCCACAGCCGGAAGGCAGGCATGGCCACCGACGTCAGCAGCGCCCAGCACCCCGCGGGGGCGGCCGGCCGCACCGCGCGCGTGCCGAAGTACTACCGGATCAAACAACAGGTTCTGGAGATGACGCAGGCCCTCCAGCCGGGCTCGGCGATGCCCGCGGAGCGCCTGCTCGCCGTCCGGCTCGGCACCTCGCGCACCACCGTCCGGCAGGCGCTGCAGGAACTGGTCGGCGAGGGCCGGCTCGACCGCGTCCAGGGCAAGGGCACCTTCGTCGCCCAGCCCAAGCTGTACCGCAGCCTGCGGCTCACCTCGCACACCGAGGACATGCGCGCCCAGGGCCTGGAGCCCGCCTCACAGGTGCTGGACATCGGCGAGGTGCCCGCGGACGCCCGGCTGTCCGCCCTGCTCGGCATCGGCGCCGGCGAACGCGTGCTGCGCATCGAGCGGCTGCGGCTGGCCAGCGGCGACCCGATGGCCATCGAGACGACCCACCTGTCCGTACGGCGCTTCCCCGGGCTGCGGCGCTCGCTCGCGACGTACCCCTCGCTCTACACCGCCCTCGCCGAGGTGTACGGCGTGCACCTCGCCGAGGCCGACGAGACCATCGAGACCTCGCTATCGACGCCCCGCGAGGCCCATCTCCTCGCCACCGACGTCGGCCTGCCGATGCTGCTGCTGTCCCGGCACTCACGGGACGCCGAGGGCACCCCGGTGGAGTGGGTGCGCTCGGTGTACCGGGGCTCGCGCTACAAGTTCGTCGCCGCGCTGCGCCGCCCGCCGGCCGGGCCGTCGTCCCTGGTGTCCGTCCGGGAGAACGGGTGACGTTCCCGCACTCCTCCGGGCCCGGGCCGCACCCGCCGGCGCCCGGGACCGGTCTCGCGGCGGCGCTGGTGCGGGCGCGGGAGGCCGCCTGCCTCACCCAGGACGAGCTGGCGGTGCGCTCGGGGCTGAGCGTGCGGGCCATACGGAACCTGGAGACCGGGCACACCGCCCGGCCGCGCAGGCAGTCACTGGTGCTGCTGGCCGAGGCGCTCGGGCTGGCCCCCGCCGAGGCACGGCGGCTGTTACGGCTGCCCCGGGGCGGCGGGCACCCGGCCGGTTCCGCCGCGCCGCCGGGCTCACCGGGGCCTGACGGTCCCCTCACCCCGCACGCCACCGCGGTGCCGGCCGAACTGCCGCCGGCGCCCCGGCACCGCCTGGCCGGCCGGGAGGCGCTCGCGGCCGCGCTGGCGGCCGGCCTGCCCGGCCGGGGCGGTCCCGCGGTGGTGGTCGGGCCGCCGGGCGCCGGGAAGACCGCCCTGGTGCTGCGCACCGCGCACGCGGCACGCGACCGGTTCCCGGACGGCCAGGTCTACGTCGACCTGCACCCTGTCTCCTGCCGTCCCGTCACCTGCGACCAGCTCGTCCAGCGCGTCCTGCGGTCCCTCGGCCGCGGTGCCGGCGTCCGCGGCCCCGAGGAGGCGCGGGCCCGGCTGCGGGACGCTCTCGCCGGGCGGCGGGTGCTGGTGGTGCTCGACAACGTCGTCACCGAGGCGCAGGTGCGTCCGCTGCTCGTGGACGGCGGACGCAGCGCCGTCCTGGTCGCCGCGCGCCGCGAACTGCCCGCCCTGCCGGGGCGGTCGGGCCACCGGATCGGCGTGCTCGGCCGGCCGGAGGCCCGCGAGGTACTGGAGGACCTGGCGGGCGCGGCCCGGATCAGGGGCGACCGGCCGGCCGTGCTGGACATCGTGCGGTACTGCGGCGGGCTGCCGCTCGCCCTGCACCTGGCCGGGCTGTGGCTCTCGGCCCGCCCGCACCGGTCGCCGCGCGACCTGGCCGACCGGCTGGCGGACGAGCGGGACCGGCTGGACACGCTGTGCGTCGGGGACCTCTCCCTGCGGGCCAGCGTGGCCGCGTACCACCGCCCCCTGCCGCCCCCGCTGAAGGCCGCTCTGTACGGACTTCGGCATCTGACGGGCGAGTTCGGTGTCGAGGAGATGCCGGCCCCGGTGGCGCGGTCCCGGCGGCTCGCCGTGGACCTGCTGGAGGAACTGGTGCACCGCCAGATGGTCCGGGCCGGCGGGCCGGACCGGGCCGGGCGGGTCCGCTACCGGCTGCACGAGGCCGTGCGCCTGTACGTGGCGCACGGCGGGTGAGCCGGTCAGTCCAGGAACGCCGTCTCGATCCAGCGGCGCACCGCCCGCGGGCGCATCCGGTGCAGCCCGCCGACGGTGTCGGCGACCTCGTGCGAGCCGCCGACCGACAGGAACTTCTCCCGGACGAGCGCGGCATGGTCCGTCCGGGTCTCCGGGCCGGCGGCGCCGACCGGTATCAGCCGGGTGCGGGAGACCGTGCGGCCGTCCGTGAGACGTACGGTGACCCGGGCGCCGGTGGCCTTGGTGGACCGGGAGAAGTCCCGGTCGTCGGCCTGCAACGCCCCGATCAGGTCGACCAGTTCGTCCCCGCCGAAACCGCGCAGCCAGGGCACCGCCGACTCGCCGGCCTCGCGCACCGCCTCGCCGAACGGCGCGTCGGACAGGAACAGTTCACGGGTCATCTCGGTGTCGTGCTCCAGCCGGATCCGCTTGGCGAGCGCCCAGCGGTCGGGGTCGTCCAGGGCGGGCGAGGAGAAGTCGTCCACCGAGAACTCGCCGGTGAGCAGGGTGGTGGCCACCGGGTAGGGCACGTCGAGGACCAGCGCGCCCAGCGGGGAGCCGGGACCGGTGACGTACCGGGCGGCCCGCTCCCCCGCGAACAGCGTGTACAGCGAGGCCTCGACCACCACCTCGGCCACGTCCCGGGGCCTGAGCGCGCCGAGTTCGCGGTGGATCTCGGCGGCGCAGTCCACGGCGGCGTCGATGCCGGGCCCTCCGGGGTGCATCTTGAACGAGAGGGTGTCGGTGTGCCAGCGGCGGCCCAGGCCCTTCGCCAGCGCCTGCGGCAGCGGTACGGTGGCGAACCGGGCCAGGAAGCCGTCGCTGTGCTCCATGATGTCCGGCGCCCCGCGCAGCCCGGCGTACGCCGCGTCACAGGCGTCCATCGCGGTGCGCACCGGGGTGAAGGTGTTGAACAGGCGGGCGTCGCTGGCCAGGAAGGCGCGCATCAGCGGCCAGTTGGGCATCGCGAAGGCCAGCCCGAAGGCGTTCTCGTAGAGGCTCGCGGGCGCGCGGTCGCTGTGCAGCCGCCCCGCGACGGCGCCGGCGAGATGGGTGTGCACGGCGCTCTGGCCGCGCAGCGGGCCCAGCGTGGCGGAGGCGGTGATGCGGGCCGCGCACTCGTTGGCCGCGACCACCGCGGTGAGCAGCGACAGCCCGTCGAGCCCGCGGGCGTAGGCGAAGGCGAGGGGCACCGCGACGGTGGAGTTCGACAGGTGTCCGGCGTAGGCCGTGTCGTCCAGGTTGAGCCAGGAGCCGAGCGCGGCGAACACGCCGGCGGCCTGCCGGGGGTCGCGCTGCATGGGGTGCCCGAAGGCGGCCACCAGCTTCCTGCCGAGGGGGTGCTGGAGACCGGCCCGGATGGACGCGATCTGCGACAGCACCTGGCTCGCGGCGAGCTTCAGCACCCGGCACGGTATGTGCTGCGGGCGCAAGGACGCGGCCCAGTGCGACAGCTCCCGCAAGGGGGTGTCGGCCGGTGCGCGGACGCGGCCGGCCCGGGGCAGGGTGTGTGCCTGCTCGGCCCAATCGGCGCACAGGGCCTGGGCGACGCTCTCCCCGAGGACAGCGGTCATGAGGCGGCTACCTTCCTTGCCGTGCGTGCGTCGGCGGTGTGCGCGCGAACGCGGGAGCACCGGGGGCCCCGGTGCTCCCGCGCTGGGTGCGTGCTCAGGCGGCCGGGACCTTGTCCAGGAAGCCGTAGACGCCCTGGATCTTGCCCTGGTCGTCGGTGACGAGGACGTCGAAGCCGATGGCGATCGGCTCGGCGCCCGGCTCGGTCACCAGGCCCCACTGGAAGCGGGCCTGGTTGTGGTGGGCGTCGACGGTGCCGTGCAGTTCGAAGATGAGGCCCTTGAACTGGTCACGGGCGCCGGCCACCACGGCCCCGAAGCCCTCGTGGCCCTCGACCGCGGCGAGCGGGTCGATGTACGGAGCGTCGGCGGTGAACAGCTCGGCGATGGCCGCGGCGCGCTTGTCGGCGTCCGCCTCGTTCCAGATGTCGAGGTAGCGGGAGACGGTGGTGGTCAGGTCGCTCATGCGGGCGTTCTCCTTCGTGACTTGCCTGGTTGTGTTTCCGGAAGGTGGCTCTGGTACGGGCTTCAGGGGGTGACCGGCGCCCAGACCGGCAGGGCTCCGGGGAGCACCTCGAAGGTGGCCGAGTCGCCGATGCCGTGCTGGTACTCGCCGTCGTGCTCCAGCGGCAGCCGTCCGCCGTCGGTGCGCTCCACGGTGATCCGGCGGCCGCGCGCGTACACGGTCGCCGGGTGGTCCATGTGCGCCGCCTCCAGCGTCAGTCCCGGCACGTCGGCCGCGGGGATGCCGCCGCCTATGACGCAGACGTCGAGCAGTCCGTCGTCGAGCAGCGAGTCGGGCAGCACCTGGAACCGGCCGCCCCGGTAGCGGCCGCCGCCGACGTTGGCGAGGACCGTGGGGCCCTCGTGGACCACCCGGCCGTCGACGGTGACCCGGCCCGGATAGGGCGGGTAGCCGGCGGCCGTGTCGGCGAAGGCGCGGGCGTAGCGCTCGCGTCCGGTCAGCGGCAGCTCCCGGGCGGTGATCAGCGCGTCGGCGATCACGCCGGAACAGGCGCCCAGGTAGACGTAGTTGCGGGTCTCGGCGAGGCGGGCCAGGTCCAGCCGGCGCAGGCGGGCGCTGCCGCCGATGCCGTAGTCGGTCAGGACCGCCTTCAGCGACTCGGTCCAGGGGCGTTCGCCCCACAGCATCTTGTAGCCGGAGTTCCCGGTGCCGCCGGGCACGACGGCCAGGGTCGCCCTGCCGGTCGCGGGGACGAGTCCCTGGACGACCTCGCGGACCGTGCCGTCACCGCCGATGGCGACGACCAGGTCCGGTGCGCCCTGCTTGCGCTCCAGCGCCCGGCGCACCGCGCCGGTCGCGTCGCCCGGCGCGCTGGTCAGGTGGACCTCGGCGCGCTCCAGGCAGGCCTCGCACAGCTCCGCGACCTGGCGGACCAGTTCGGGGCTGTGACTGCCGGAGGCCGGGTTTGCCACGATCAGGGCCCGGGTCGGCCCCGGGGCTGCGGTGTCTGCCATGACGAGCGTTCTCCTCACGTCGGACGCGCCGGCGGACCGGGACGGCAACGATGGGGTGTCCTCACCGCGAACGGACGCGGGCCACGGGTGCGGCCCCGGCTCGGGCGAGGAGGAGCGTGCGACAGGGACGACTCTGCCAAGTGCCGCTGACCCGCCCCTGACACGCGCCTGACGCCGTGAACCGGGTCGTCCGGAATGATCAGTAACGTGTCAGTGTGTCCGGTTCGAATGGGCCGGGTGCGCCGGCCGCGGCAGACCGCCGCGCCGCCGATCCGCGCACGTCGACTCGACCGGAGTGAGGACTCATGACCGCACAGCCGTACGTTCCGCTGCCCATGGACCGCTGCACCGCGGAGCTCCGCCGGGAGGCGGCCCGCTTCGCCGAGGCCGCCCGGGACCTCCCGCTGACGGAGCCGGTGCCGACCTGTCCCGGATGGACACTGGGCGACCTGGTGCGGCACTTACGCCAGGGCCACGAGTGGGCCACGACGATCCTGGCCACCCGGAGCACCGGGCTCGTCCTGCCGGGCGGCGACCTCGCCGACGGCGCCGGCGACGGCACGAGCTGGACCGAGCGGGTGGCCGGGCTCGGGGCGCGGGGGACGGACGCGGTGGACGGCCGGCTGCGGGACCCGGGATCGCGGGCGAGGTTCGTCACCGAGGGCGCCGACCGGCTGGCCGAGGCGATCGGCGGGATCGGCGCCGAGGTGCCGGTCTGGGCGCCGCACGGCAAGCAGAACAAGGAGTTCTGGCCGCGCTGGGCGATGTTCGAGACGGCCGTGCACCGCGCGGACGTGGACCTGCTGGCCGGCCGGCCGTTCGAGCCGGCCGCTGACGTCGCCCTGGACTGCGTGGACTTCTGCCTGATGGCGTTCGGCGTGCCCGCGGCCGGGCCGTTCCTCTCCCCGCTGTTCGCCGAGGTGCCGCGCGGCGGTGAGACGCTGAGCTTCCGGTCGGCCGCGGGCGCCGCGGGCCGGATCTCCAACTGGCTGGTCACCTGCGCCCCGGACGGCGTGCGGGTCACCCGGGACGCCCCCGCCGGCACCCCGGCCGACGCCACCGTGGTCGCCTCGCCCGCGGACCTGCTGCTCGTGGTCAAGGGCCGGCTGCGGCCCCGGAGCCCGCGCGTGACGGTGTCGGGCGACCGCGAGCTGCTGGACTTCTGGCTGAGCCACGCCGTCTCCTGACCGCGGGACACGTGAAGAGGGCGAGCACGCCGTCGCGTGCTCGCCCTCTCCCCCTACCCAGGGCCGGGGCCCGGCGCGCTCAGGACGCGGGAGCCGGCCGTGGGCGCGGGATGAGCTGGACCAGCGCGGCCACGGCGAGCGCGAGCGGCGCCAGCAGGTAGACGCTGGCCTTGAAGGCGTCGGCGTAGGCGTGCGGGCCGCCGCCCTGCCCGAGGACGTGGTAGAAGACCACGCCGACCGCGGCCACCCCCACCGCGCCGCCGACCTGGGCGGCCGTGGAGAGCACGCCCGAGGCGGCCCCGGCGTAGCGCGGGTCGGTGCCGGCGAGCGCGATGGAGGCCAGCGGGGCCATCACCATCGCCATGCCCGAGCCGCCGACCAGCAGTCCGGGCACCAGCCAGGCCACGGCGCCATCGGTTCCGATGTGGTCGACCGCCTCCCACAGCCCGCCGAGCCCCGCCAGCAGCACCAGGGCGCCGACCGCGAGGACCTGGCGGCCCAGCAGCGCGGCCACCTTGCGGGCCAGCAGCGAGGTGGCCAGGAATCCCACGCCGAGCGGCAGGAAGACCAGGCCCGACTCCAGGGCGGTCAGCCCCACCCCGGCCTGCAGGTAGAGGGCGAGGACCAGGAAGAAGGACGACATGCCGGAGTAGTACACGACACCGGCCACGACGCCGACCGTGAACGGCCGCTTGTGGAACAGCACGGGGTTGACCAGCGGACTGCCGCCGCCGTTCGCCAGGCGCCGCTGGTGAACCGCGAACAGCAGGAGCAGCACGGGCGAAGCGGCCAGGCACAGCCACGTCCACAGCGGCCAGCCCTTCTGCTGGCCCTCGGCGAGCGGCAGGACCACCGCGACCAGGCCGGCCGAGACCAGCACCATGCCGAGCGGGTCCAGACGGGCCCGGCCCTCGGCGCGGGACTCGGGGATGAGCCGCGGTCCGAGCAGCAGCGCGGCGACGCCGACCGGCACGTTGACCAGGAAGCAGGTCCGCCAGCCGAGGCCGGCGATGTCGGCGTGGATCAGCAGGCCGCCGATGAGCTGCCCGAAGACGCCCGCGAGGCCCATGGTCAGACCGAACGCGTTGAACGCCCGGACCCGGGCCTGGCCCTGGTAGGTGACACCGATGATGGCCAGCACCTGCGGGCCCATCAGCGCGGAGGCGAGGCCCTGTGCGACCCGGGCCACGACGAGCTGCCCGGCGGTCGGCGCCATGCCCGCCCACGCGGACGACAGGGTGAACAGCGCGACGCCGAGCAGGAACATCCGCCGCCGGCCGTACAGGTCGCCGAGCCGGCCGCCGGTGATGAGCCCGGCGGCGTAGGCGAGGGCGTATCCGGCGACCACGAACTCCACGGCGGAGGCGCTCGCGTGCAGGTCACGCTGGGTCTCGGGGATGGCGACGTTCACGATGAACACGTCGAGCGTGATCACGAACGTGCCGACCAGGATGAGCGGCAGCGTCGCCCAGTGCGGGCCGGCCGGCGCCCGCTCCCGGGTCTCGGCGCCGGCTGTCCGCGCTTGCTGCAGGGACATGGTTGACGGTTCCTTTCTTGTCCTGCGTGTGCCCGGCCGGGGCGGCGGACCGGAACCGGCGGACACGCGCGGCTACTGCCAGTCGGGGACGTCGAGGATCTCGACCACGGCGGCGGAGAAACTGAAACCGGCCCCCGCCGCCACCATGAGGACGAGGTCGCCCGGGCCCACGGCCCGCTGTCTGACGAGGTGTTCGAGGCCGAGGAACTGGTCGCCGGCGCCTATGTGGCCCACCCGGCGGCCCAGCTCCCAGGTGCTCTGCTTCTCGGTGAAGCCCAGCACGTCGTAGTTCTCGGGGTACTCGCCGCGGTGTATCAGCGGGGTCACCACGCGGGAGATGTCCTCGGCGGTGACGCCCGCGTCGGCCAGCGCGCCGGCCGTGGTGCTCTTCAGCCCCGCCTCGATGCGCTCCCAGGAGCCCTCCGCCTCCGCGGTGACCGCGTGCTGGCGGCCGCGTGCGCGCAGCGGCACCGGCATCTCCCGGCCCGGTATGGTGCCGAACGGCTCCAGGCCTCGGTTCCAGCGCTCCAGCGAGTTGTCGGCGCTCACGCGCGCGGAGACGACCCGGGCGAAGCCGCCGCGCCCGGACAGCAGCAGGGCGCTGCCGCCGTCGCCGAGGATGAGGTTGAGCTGGAGGTTCCAGCGGTCCACCCACGGCGGCGCGAAGTTGTCCCCGGTGGTCAGCAGCACCGCCTCGGTGAAACCGGCGGCGATCTGCCCGGCGGCCAGGGTGAGCGAGGCGAGTCCGGCGTTGCAGCGCTGCTGCAGTTCGAAGCCGGCCGCCGCGCGGCCGACGGTCTCGTTGGCGACGTACGACGCCGCAGGCCACATGTCGTGGCCCTGGTAGCCGCACGTGGAGTGCAGGACCAGGCCGACCTCGTGGCCGTCGGTGCCGGCCCGCTCGAGCGCCAGCCGCCCGGCGCGCACCGCCATCTCGGGTCCGGAGACGGCCTCGGCCACCGCGATGGACTCGTAGCCGAGGTCTCGGTGCTCCGCGTCGACGAGGCCCGCGGCGACGGCCTCGCTCAGCGGGCGGGCGTCCGGCAGCCAGGACGCGGCGGCGGCGATGTACAGCTCTGTGTTCAGCTTCATGTCGTGAATCCTTCGCTCAGGGGTGAGGGGGGTGGCATGCCCTGCCTGCCCGCGCGCGCGGACGGCGGCGGTCTCCCGTGTGCGTCGGACGGCCACTGTCCCGCAACCCGCTGACACGGCGCTGACGCGCCGGCCGGGCGGGCCGCGGGAGGGGCACCGGCTACTGCCAGTCGGGGACGTCGAGGATCTCGACCACGGCGGCGGAGAAGCTGAAGCCCTCGCCGGCTGCCACCAGCAGCACCAGGTCGCCCGGGCCCACGGCCCGCTGCGTGACGAGGTGTTCGAGGCCGAGGAACTGGTCGCCTGCGCCCATGTGGCCCACCCGGCGGCCCAGCTCCCAGGTGCTCTGCTTCTCGGCGAAACCGAGGAGCTCGTAGTTCTCCGGGGACTCGCCACGGTGGATGTGCGGTACGACGGCCCGGGCGATGTCCTCGTTGGTGACGCCGGCGTCGGCGAGGGCCCGTGTCGTGGTGTCCAGCAGACCGGCCTCGAAGCGCTCCCAGGAGCCCTCCGCCTCCGGGGTGAGGGCGTGCTGGACGCCGCGTTCGCGCAGCCGCAGCGGCAGGTCCCTGCCGGGCGTGGTGCCGAACGGCTCCAGACCCCGGTTCCAGCGCTCCAGCGAGTTGTCCGCGCCCACGCGCAGGGAGACCACCCGGGCGAAGCCGCCGCGCCCGGACAGCAGCAGCGCGCTGCCGCCGTCGGCGAAGATGAAGTTGAGCTGGAGGTTCCAGCGGTCCACCCACGGCGCCGCGAAGTTGTCCCCGGTGGTCAGCAGCACCGACTCGGTGAAACCGGCCGTGATCTGCCCGGCGGCGAGCCACACCGAGCCGAGCCCGGCGTTGCAGCGCTGCTGGACGTCGAAGCCGGCCGCCGAACGGCCCACGGTCTCGTTGGCGACGTACGACGCCGCAGGCCACATCTCGTGGCCCTGGTAGCCGCACGAGGAGTGCAGGACCAGGCCGACCTCGTGGCCGTCGGTGCCGGCCCGCTCGAGCGCCAGCCGCCCCGCGCGCACCGCCATCTCGGGGCCCGAGACGCCCTCGGCCACCGCGATCGACTCGTAGCCGAGGTGCCGGTGCTCCGCGTCGACGCGGCCTTCGGCGACGGCGTCGGCCAGCGGACGCGCGCCGGGCACCCAGGCCGCGGCCGAGGCTATGTACAGGTCGGAGGGAAGTCTCATGTGTCTCTCTCTTTCGCTTCTCGGGGCGCCGGCGCGGCTCGCTCCGAGCGCGTGCGGCGGCGGCCGGCCCGGTCGGCCGCCGCCGAGAAGGGGGATCAGGCGGGCTGGGTCGCGGCGATGCGCTGCAGCCGGTGTGCGAAGTGGGCGGTGACGGACTGGGCGTGGGTGTCGATGTAGAAGTGGCCGCCCGGGTACTCGTTGTGGCCCAGGTAGGCCGGGGTGCGCCCGGCCCAGTGGGACATGGCGTCCGGGTGCTCCTGCAGCGGGTCGGAGCGGCCGCCGTAGGAGGCGAGCGGGCACGCGACGCCGGCGCCGTCGTCGTCGTGGTCGGCGGCGACGCGCAGGTCGGCGCGGAGCGCCGGGACCACGAGGGCGAGCATCTCGGGGTTGTCGTAGATCTCCGCCGGGAAGGACCCCAGCTTCTTGATCCACTCCACCATCTCCGGCTCGGGCATCCGGCTCTGCTCCTCGGTGGGCTTGAAGAAGCCCTGCGGGGACCAGCCGGAGGTGCCGAGCATGATGGGCGAGGGGCCGCCCTCCTCCTCCATGCGGATGGTGAGCCGGAACGCCAGCTGGGCGCCGAGGCAGTGTCCGAAGAAGGCGAACGGCCGGTCGTCGAGGTCGTCGAGCACGGCCTCGTGCAGCGCCTCGAGCAGCGGCTCGAACTCCTCGTACGTCCGCTCCTCGCGGCGGTTGTGCCGGCCGGGCAGGGTCACCGCCTGCGGGGCGATGTCGGGCGGCAGCAGGCGCTCCCAGTCGCGGTAGATGATGGCCCCGCTGCCCGCGTGCGGCAGCATGAACAGCCGGATCGAGGCGTCGGGCGAGGGCTCGACGGGGTGGAACCACTGCCCCGCACGGGACATGTCCTGGCCGACGGCGGCGATGGCACTGGTCACGACTGGGTGCTCCCAACGGTGGGGCCGAGGGCGCGTACCGCGGGCAGCAGCACCTCGGCGATCTCCTTCAACTGCGGTTCGGGGTCGAGGGATCCGATCCGTACGACCAGGTGCCGGGCCCCGGCCCGGACGTACTCGCCGAGCCACTCGGCGCACTTCTCGGCGCTGCCCCAGGCGTAGGCCTGGATGGTCCGCATCTGGTCCAGGGACCGGCCGTAGTAGTGGCTGATGTAGTGCTCCAGCTCGGCCCTGGCCGCCGACTCGTCGCTGTTCACGGTGACCGTGGCGTACAGCGCGGGGGTGACGGCGCCGGCGCCGCGCCCGGCCTCCTCGGCGAGTTCGGCGATACGGCGGCGGGCGCGGCCGTAGGCGTCGACGTCGGGCAGGAACGGCAGCCAGCCGTCGTAGCGGGTGGCGGCGCGGGCGAGGACCTTGGGGGTGTCGCTGCCGGCCAGCCACAGCGGGGGGCCGCCGGCGACGGCCGGGGAGGGCAGCCGGTCGAGGTGCTCGGCCTGCCAGAACCGGCCCTGGAACTCGGCGGGTTCGCCGTCCTCGCCGGAGCGCCAGGCGGTGCGCCACAGCGCGGTGATCTCGTCCAGGCGGCCCACCCGGCCCTGGAAGGAGGCGCCGACCGAGGCGAACTCCTCCTCGGTCTCGGGCATCGGGAACCCGGAGCCGAGGCCGAGGATCAGCCGGCCGGCGGCGACATGGCTGAGGCTCGCGGCCATGTTGGCGCCGATCAGCGGGTGGCGCAGGGCGGGGGTGAGGGCGGCGGTGCCGACGGCGATGCGCTCGGTGGCCGCGGCGGCGGCCGACAGCACGACGAGCGGGTCCAGGCGGGGGCGGGCGGTGAGGGAGTCCCCGGCCCACAGCGAGTCGAAGCCGAGCGCTTCCGCCTGGCGGGCGAAGTCCAGCAACGGAGCGGCCGCGTAGGCGCCGTTGATGGCCTGTTCCCGGGTGGGGAGGAGGATGCCGATCCGCAGGGGCTCGGTGCTCATGGTCAGGTCCCTTTCGGGCACGGGGTGCCGGTTCGGTGTCATACGGTGCTCGCGAGCGGGTCCCGGGCCGGCGCGGCGAGCTGTTCCCGGACCGCGCGGCGCAGGATCTTGCCGGAGGGGTTGCGGGGCAGGGACTCGGCGAAGTGGTAGGTGCCGGGGATCTTGTAGTCGGCGATCCGCCCGCGCAGGGACAGCAGGAGTTCGCGCGGGGTGGCCTTCGTGCCGGGCCGCAGGACGACGACCGCGTGCACGCTCTCGCCCCAGCGCTCGTCGGGCAGTCCGACCACGGCGGCGTCGGCGACGGCCGGGTGCGCGGCGAGCGCCTTCTCCACCTCTGCGGGGTAGATGTTCTGCCCGGCGACGATGATCGTGTCGTTGATCCGGTCGCACAGGTGGAGGTAGCCGTCCTCGTCGAGGTAGCCGGCGTCGCCCATGTGCAGCCACTCCCCCACCAGGGTGCGGGCGGTGGCCTCGGGCAGGTTCCAGTAGCCGAGCATCCGGGAGGGGGCGCGGACGCAGATCTGCCCGATGGCGCCGGGCGGGAGGGTCTCGCCGTCCGGCCCGATCACCTTGATCTCGTTGCCCGGGCAGGGTTTGCCGACCGAGGTGAGCACGGTGCTGCCGGGGTGGTGCGCCTCGGGCGGCAGGCAGACCGCCACGCTGCCGGTCTCGGTGCTGGCGTAGATCTGCGCGAACTCGCAGCCGTAGGTCTCCAGGCACTGCTTGAGCAGCGTCTCGGACATCGGGGCCGCCCCGTAGGCGATCTTGCGCAGGGACGTGAACGCCTCGGGGCCCGCGCCGCGTTCGGCCGCCATCGCCTGCAGCATGGCGGGTGCGGCGAAGGTCGTGGTCACCCGGTGGGTGCGGATGAGCCGCACCGCTTCCTGCGGGTCGAACTGCGGCATGATCACGTTGGTGCCGCCGGCGTTGAAGGTGTGCAGGAACCAGCCGATGCCCGCGACCCCGAAGCCCGGCAGGGAGATCAGGCCGACGTCCTCGGGCAGCCAGTCGATCCAGTCGACGCCCCGCTCCCGGCTGGCGTGCGGCAGGGTGAAGAAGCTGCGGTGGGCGAGGACGGCGCCCTTGGGCAGACCGGTGGTGCCGCTGGTGTAGATCTGGATGACCGCGTCGTCCGGGCCGGTGCCCGGGGTGAGGTCGGTGTCCGGCTGGTCGGCGGCCCAGGCGGGCAGTCCGGCGCCGCGGGCGGGTTCGCCGTCGGCGTCGGTGCCGTCGACCCGGATCACCTTGCGCAGTCCGCGCAGCTGGTGGCGGACGGTGGCGACGGTGTCCCAGAACTCGTCGTCGACGAAGATCAGGGCGGCGCCGGAGTCGCGCAGGATGTGGTCCACTTCGCTGGGCGTGAGCCGCCAGTTGACCGGTACCAGGACCGCGCCCGCCTTGGCACAGGCGATCATCACCAGGTAGTAGTTCTCCGACTCGCGGCCCAGGTAGGCGATCCGGTCGCCGCGCCGGACACCGCATGCGCGCAGGGCGTGCGCGGCGCGGTTGCTCTCCCGGTGGAACTTCTCGTAGGTGGTGACGCGTCCCTCGCAGACGATCGCCGGATGGTCCGGGCGGCTGCCGGCGTGGGCGCGGGCGGAGTGGTGGAGCGTCCAGCGCTCCCTCGGTATGCCACTGGATATGTCAGTCATGGTCGTCCGTCCTTAACGTCCGTCACGCGGCCGGTGCCGGGCCGATCCGCTCGCCGAGGAAGCCGGCGAGCTGCCGTACCGTCGGGTGGTCGTGGGTGAGGGAGGCCGGCAGGGGCAGCCGGAAGGCCTGCTCCAGACCGGACCTGACCTGCTGGGCCATCAGCGAGTCCAGGCCCAGCGACACGAACTCGGTGTTCGGATCCAGTTCGTCGCCCTCCTCGAGGTGCAGCACGGCGGCGACCTTCTCCCGGACCACGGCGGTGACGGCCGTGGCGCGTTCCGCCGGGGACAGGGCGGCGAGCGCCGCGACGTCGAGGCCGTCGTCCTCCTCGAGGGCCCGGCGGGCCAGGCGGTCGAAGAACAGGTCTCCGGTGACCCGGCCCGCCATGTAGCGGTCCCAGTCGAAGTCGCCCACCACGCGCTGGCTGCGCGGCCGGTCCCAGAGGCTGACCAGGGTGTTCAGGGCCCGGGTCGGCGAGAACAGGTGGACGCCGCCGCGCTCCAGCTCCTGGATGAGGACGTCGTTCATGCGGGAGGACATGCCGACCCGGGACCAGGAGCTCCAGTTGAGGGCGAGTCCGGGCAGGCCGCGGCGGGCGCGCCAGTCGGCGAGGCCGTCGAGGGCCGCGTTGCCGGCGGCGTAGTGCCCCTGGGCGACGAAGCCGCCGAGCACCGAGGAGACCGAGGAGTACACGACGAAGAACTCCAGGTCGGGGAAGGCCTGTTCGGTGGCCTCGTGGAGCAGCCAGCCGCCGTACGCCTTCGCCTCGAGCTGGTCCTCGATGGACTCCCAGGTGAGTTCGGAGATCAGCCGTTCGTCGTAGGAGCCGCCGGCGGCGTGCACGATGCCGCCGAGGGAGTGCGGTCCGCCCTCGATGTGCCGCACCAGCCGGGCGACGTCCTCGGCCCGGCCGAGGTCGGCGCGGACGATGTCGACCTCCGCCTCCTCGGCGAGGCCGGCGAGCAGCTCGGCGGCCTCGGGGGCGGGCTTGCCGCTGCGGCTGACCAGTGTCAGGTGCCGGGCGCCGAGCGCGGCCAGCTTGCGGGCGGTGGCCAGGCCCAGGCCGCCGAGGCCGCCGGTGACGAGGTAGGTGCGGTCGTCGCGCAGGCCGGCCGGCTGCCGCTCGGCGCTCTCGCTCCGCCGGGCCGCCGGGTCCTCGGGCAGGGACACCCAGACCGGGCCGGCGGGGTCGGCCAGGGTGGTGCGCAGCGCCTCGCCGGTCTCGTCGAGGCCGAAGCGGGCCGCCGCGTCCGCGGGCGCCGGGGCGTGCACGACGGCGGTCGCGGGCACGGTGAGCGTGGAGCGGAAGGTGCCGTCGTGGCGGACGAGGACCTCGTCGCCCGCCGCGAAGCCGGTGCCCGCCCCGGCGGCCAGCACCGTGCCGTGCGCGGTGCGGCCGAGCAGGGGCGGCGGCGTGTCCCCGGCGTCCTCCTCCGCGTCCTCCTCGCGGTCGGCGCGGCCGGTGTCCAAGGCGGTGCGGGCGTCCTCGGCGGTCAGGCCCACCAGGCGGACCCGGACCTGGACCTCGTCCCCGGCGGGCTCCCGGCCCGCGGCCGGGGCGAGCGCCAGGTCGGACAGGTCGCCGGACTCGGCGGCGCGCAGTTCGAAGTCGCCGCTCCAGTCGAGCGCCTCGTCACCGGCGAGCAGCCGGCGGACGTAGCGGCGGCCGGACCGGTAGGCGACCTGGTACTCGCCGGCCGGCTCGGTGCGCCACTCCTCGAGCAGCGGGGCCAGACCGCTGCCCGGGGCGAGGTCGACCAGGGTGGAGCGCAGTTGCGGGTACTCGGTGAGCAGCACCCGCCCGAAGCCCCACAGGGTGGCGGCGGCGAGGTGGCCGCCGTCGCCCGCCGGGTCGCCGGGCAGCGCCTGGGCGCCCTGGGTGACCAGCCACAGCCGCGGCGGCCTGGACAGGCCGGCCGCGTCCAGCACGCCGACGACGGCGAGCAGTTCGCGGTAGTTGTCCTCGCACTCGGCGCGCAGCCGGGCCACGGACATCTCGCCGGGCCGGGTGCGCCAGACGCGGACGATGTCGGTGACGGTCGGGTCCTCGAGGACGGTCTTGAGCTCGGTCGGGTCGGCGAGCCAGGTGACCTTCAGACCGGGCTCGCCGGCGAGTTCGGCGGCGCGGCCGGCGGCCGGGTCGAGCAGCACGGCGTGCCGTTCGGCGGGCGCGGCGGCGCCGGCGGGCAGGGCCCGGCGGATCCACTCGGGGCGGTGCAGGAAGCGGCGGCGGCCGGTGCGGTCCTCGGGGCGGGCCAGCCGGACGCCGAGGAGTTCGGCGACCGGGTCGCCGTTCTCCAGCAGCAGCACGTCGGCGAGGCGGCGGTCCTGGTCGCCGCGGATCCGGGCGAGGACGCGCAGGTCCTCGCCGCGCGGCTTGCGGAAATGCCGCACGGAGGCGATCTCGCGGGGCACGAACACCGGGCCCTCGGGGTCGAGGACGACCAGCGCCTGGGCGGCGGCCTCCAGCAGCTCCGCCGGGACGTGTTCGACGGCGGTGGCGTCGCGGCCGGTCAGTTCGCCGGTGACGACGCCGTCACCGTGCCGGGTGACGTGCTGGAGCAGCCGCATGCGTGGGCCGGCGGGGCGGCCGACGGAGGCGAGGTCGGTGTAGATGTCCTCGTCGTCGATGCGCTGCCCGGCCGGGGCCAGCGCGGCGTCCAGCTCGGCCAGTTCCGAGACGGGGACGAGCGCCTCGCGTTCGGCGGCGACCACGGCGGTGGCGTGCGGGTTCTCCTCGCCGCCGACCACGCTGAACACCTCGATGTCGGCGCCGCCAGCGGGGCGCGGCCGCCAGCGGGTGGTCAGGGTCAGGGTGGTCTCGGCGGGCAGCTCCAGCGGGGCGAGCAGCCTGAGGTCGCGGATCGCGGAGCGGGTGTGGCCCTGGACCGCGTCCTGCCCGGCGAGCAGCAGGTCGACGTAGGCGCCGGCGGGCAGGGTGGCACGGCCGCCGTCGGCGAGGTCGGCGAGCGCGCCGAGCTCCTCGGCGGTGAACTCCGCGGTGAACTCCCGCACGCCGCTGGCGAACCGCTCCTCGGTGCCGAGCAGCAGGTGCCGGGCGCTTCCGCCGGCGGCGGACCGCCGGGGGGTGACGGAGGGCAGCCAGTAGCGCTTGCGCTGGAAGGCGTACGTGGGCAGGTCCACCTTGGCCGGGGTGGCGTACCCGGCGTGGTAGCCCTGCCAGGAGACGCCGAGCCCGGCGGCGTAGTAGTCGGCGAGCGCGGTCAGGGTGGTGCCCGTGGTGGTGTCGCGGCGGCGCAGGCTGGCCAGCCACAGGTGGTCCTCGACGGTGACGCCGCGGCGGGCGAGCGCGGTGAGCGCGGCCTGCGGGCCGACCTCGATCAGGGCGTGCCGGCCGCGCTTGGCGACGGCGCGGATGCCGTCGAGGAAGCGGACGGGCTCGCCGATGTGCCGCACCCAGTAGTCGGCGTTGCCGATCTCCCGGAGGCGGGCCAGGCGACCGGTGACGTTGGAGATCAGGCTGATCTTCGGCTCGTGGAAGGCGATGCCGTCCAGGGCGGCCCGGAAGTCGTCGTAGACCTCCGCCATCAGCGGCGAGTGGAAGGCGTGCGAGACGGTGAGCCGGTCCACCCGGAAACCCCGGCCGGCGAGGACGGCGGTGACCTCGTCGAGGGCGGCGGTGGCGCCGGAGACGACGGTCTGGTCGGGGGCGTTGACCGCGGCCAGCGCCAGGTCGTCGCGGCCCTCCAGCAGCGGGGCGACCTCCTCGGCGGGCGCGGCGACCGCGGCCATGCCGCCCTCGGCGCGCACCGCCTGCATCAGCCGGGCGCGGGCGGCGACCAGCTTCACGGCGTCGGGCAGGGTGAACAGGCCGGCGACGGCGGCCGCGACGACCTCGCCGATGCTGTGCCCGATGAGCACGTTCGGGCGTATCCCCCAGGCCATCCACTGCTGGGCGAGGGCGTACTCCAGGGTGAACAGGGCCGGCTGGGTGTACTCGGTGCGGTCGATGGCCTCCGGGTCGGCCGCGGTGCCGAGCAGCAGCTCGCGCACCGAGCAGCCGAGGTGGCCGGCGAAGAGGCGGTCGCACTCGTCGACGCGGTCGCGGAAGACGGGCAGCGCCTCGTAGAGGGCGGCGCCCATGCCGGCGTACTGCGAGCCCTGTCCGGTGAACATGAAGGCGGTCTTGCGGATGCCGGTGGGGCCCTCGTGCTCGGCCTCGGCGGCCCGGTCCAGCAGCCGGGTGAGCGCGGCGCGGTCGGCGACCGGGGCGGCGACGCGGTAGGGGTGGTGGGTGCGCGCGACGTTGGCGGTGTACGCGAGGGCGTCGACCGGCAGGTCCGGGTCGTCCTCGAGCAGTCGCCGGTAGCGGTCGGCCTGTTCGCGCAGGGCGCCGGCGCTCTTCGCGGACAGGGTGAACACGGGGGCGGCGTGCGGGAGCGCGGACTCCTCGCGCCCGGCCGGCTCCGGCGCCTCCTCCAGCACGACCGCGCCGATGGTGCCGGCGAAGCCGAAGCTGTTGACGACGCCCCGCTTGACGTCGGCCTGCCAGGGCTCGCACTCGGTGGGCACCCGCAGCGGGTACAGGTCCCAGGGGATGCGCCCCGAGGGGGTGTTGAGGTTGACGTGCGGGTAGACCGTGCCGGAGCGGAGCTGCAGCACGGTCTTGATGACGCCGACGATGCCGGAGGCCGGCTCCATGTGCCCGAGGTTGGTCTTGACCGAACCGACCAGCACCGGCCGGTCCTTGGTGTGGGAGTCGACGAACACGTCGCCGATGGCGCCGAACTCGATGGGGTCGCCGAGCGGCGTGCCGGTGCCGTGCGCCTCGACGTAGGAGATGTCCTCGGGGCCGAGGTGGGCGGCGGCCAGCGCGCTGCGGATGACCTTCTCCTGGGCGGGGCCGTTGGGCACGGTCAGGCCGGCGCTGTCGCCGTCCTGGCCGACCGCCGTGCCGCGCACCAGGGCGAGCACGCGGTCGCCGTCGCGCCGGGCGTCGGAGAGCCGCTTGAGGACGACGATGCCGCAGCCCTCGGCACGCGCGTAGCCGTCGGCGGCCTCGTCGAAGGTCTTGCAGTGGCCGTCCGGGGCGAGCATCTGGGCGTTGGAGAACATCACCGGGATGCGCGGGTGGTGCAGGGCGTTGACGCCGCCGCACAGCGCGATGTCGCTCTCGCCGGCGCGCAGCGCCTGCACGGCCAGGTGCAGGGCGACCAGCGAGGAGGAGCAGGCGGTGTCGACGCTCATGCTCGGGCCGCGCCAGCCGAGGAAGTAGGACAGCCGGCCGGACAGCGGGAACATGGTGATGCCGGAGGCGAGGTGGCCGTCCAGCTCCTCGTACGGCAGCGAGTCCAGTTCGAGGGCGTAGTCGATGGAGCTGGCGCCGATGTACACGCCGCCGTTGCCGCGGCGCAGCGGCGCCGGGTCGATGCCGGCGTGCTCCAGGGCCTGCCAGGCGGTCTCCAGCAGCAGCCGCTGCTGGGGGTCCATGTAACGGGCTTCCTTCGGGCTGATGTTGAAGAAGCCGGCGTCGAACAGGTCGATGCGGTCGAGGAACCCGCCGGCCGAGGCGATGATCTTGCCCTTGTCGTCGGGCCCCTCGGGCGTGAACGCCTCGACGTCCCAGCGGTCCCGGGGTATCGGCCCGATCCCGCTGCGGCCCTCCCGCAGGAAGGCGTCGAACTCGTCGGGCGAGCCGCTGCCGCCGGGGAACCGCAGACCGATTCCGACGATCGCGACCGGCTCGGGCGCCTGCTCTGATTCCGTACGCGGCATGGAACGACTCCTCAAGCGTCCTGGATTTCCTGGGTCAGGTGGTCCACGAGATGGGCGACCGTCGGCTCGTTGAAGAGCACGTTGGCGTTGATCGACAGGTCCAGGAGCTGCTCCAGGCTCTGCCGTATCTCGGTCAGCCGCAGCGAGGTGAGGCCGAGATCGAAATAGCTGATGTCGAAGGGGAGTTCCTCGGAATCGTCCATGAGCAGAACCGCCCTGAACTTCTCCAGGACGATTGACTCGATCTCTTCGGCGAGTTCGCTGCGCGGCAGGTCGCGCAACCGCTCGATCGTGCTGTCGACAGGTGGCATGCGGTCATGCAAGCAGCGCCGGCTGACGCCCCGCTGACAGCGGGACGCCGGCCGGGTTGGCCGGATCGGGGCGGTCAGTCACGTGTCAGCGCCGGGTCAGATTCCGCTGTCAGGCTCGCATTGCTTCAAGAAATCCACACGCCATATCCGAAAGGCTGAAGATGCTTCGCGAAGCCACGCAGGAGGAGAGTGCTGAGGCACCTTCCGGATTGAAGAGTTACGACCTCTACATCGCGGGCAAGGACGTGGCCGGCGACGGCTGGGTCTACACCGTCAGCGGGCGCTCCCTGCTGGAAGACGTTTTCACGAGCGTCAGCCTGAAGCGCTCCCTCGAACAGGACCCGGAGTCCGAGGCGGCCAAGCATCCCTACGTCGTCGGGCGCTGCGCGATCGCGGACGACTCCGCGATCGACCTGGCCTCCCAGGCGGCCGCCGCGGCCGCCCCCGACTGGGCGGCCGTTCCACTGGAGCGGCGGATGCAGCTCGGCACCCGCTTCCGCGAGGAACTGATCAAGCACCAGGACGAGTTCCTGCGGATGCTGGTCGCCGAGTCCCACCCCGTGAAGCTCGCCCGGTGGGAGCTGAGCTGCCTGCTGCAGATCTACGCCCCGGGCTCCCTGCGCTGGTATCTGAAGCAGATGCGGGTGGAGAAGGAGTACAACGGCCGCAAGCTGATCCTGCACCGCCAGCCGGACGGCGTCGTCGCCTTCAACCCGCCGCAGAACGCCCCGCTGCCGAGCGCCGCCCTGTGCGTGCTGGCGCTGATGGCGGGCAACGCCGTGGTGGTGCGGGCGCCGCGCTCGATCGCGCTGTCGACCATGTGGTTGCTCCGGGACATCGTCGCCCCGCTGCTGGAGGAGATCGACGCGCCGGCCGGTGTGCTGAACGCGGTGTGCTCCAACCCCAAGCAGACCATGGACCGCTGGATCGCCGACCCGCTGATCGACGACATCTTCTACATCGGCGGCAGCCAGGAGGGCCTGCGCTTCGAGCAGAGCTGCGTGGCGCACGGCAAGAAGCCGATCCTCGAACTCGCCGGCAACGACGGCATCGTGGTCTGGAAGGACGCCGACGTGAAGTGGGCGGCCGAGGCCATCACCGAGTCGTTCTACGGCTCCGGGCAGATCTGCATGGTGCCCAACTACGTCCTGGTCCACCCGGAGATCGCCGATACGCTGATCGCCGAGGTGAAGGAGCAGGTCAAGGGCATCAGGCCGGGCCTGCCCGAGGAGGAGGACGTGCTGCTGTCGCCGGTCAGGCGCAGCGAGCGCTTCTTCCGGCTGCTGCGCCAGGCGCTGGACAACGGCGCCGAGCTGCTCACCGGCGGCAACCGCACCGAGGTCGACGGCACGGTGTCGGAGACGGGTGTCTTCCTGCAGCCGACGGTGGTGCGGGTGGACGGCCTGGACCGGGCCCGGACGTACGACGTGGTCCGCGAGGAGACGTTCTTCCCGCTGATCCCGATCGTGGTGCCCGAGCGGGACAACGACGACGCCCTGCTGGAGGCCTTCCTGCAGTTCGTCAACAGCAACGACTACGGGCTGCGCAACTCCCTGTGGTCGCGCTCGGACCACGTCATCGAGACCTTCGTGCGCCGGGTGGTCAACGGCGGTCTGCTGAAGGTCAACGACTCCCACATCGGCTTCCTGCCGTACCTGCCGAGCCACGGCGGCACCGGCCGCACCGGCGGCGCCTTCGGCGAGGCCAACTACCCGATGCTCAAGACCTCCCACATCCAGGGAGTCAGCATCGCCCGCGACGTGAGCCCGTACGACGCGGTCTTCGGCGCCTGACCGTCTTCGCATCCGACGTCTTCCGGAGGTTTCCCGTGCGTTCCCTCGATGCTGCCCGGACCGTGTGCGAGCGGTTCCATCCCGGACTGCTCAAGGAGCTGGAGCAGATCCCGTACGCCGAGCGGGAGCAGCCCGGCAGCCCGGTGATCGACCTGTTCCGCATCCACGGCGGCGTGGGCCTGCTCATACCCGAGAGCTACGGCGGCCACGGCGCCGCCCCGCTGGAGGCGCTGCGGGTGCAGCTCGCGCTCGGCGCGCTGTCCCCGTCGCTGGTCGCGGCCGTTTCCATGCACCACTTCACCGCCGCGATGCTGTACTCGCTGGCGGTCAAGGACGGCCGGCTCACCGGCGCGCAGACCGAACTGCTGCACCGGATCGTCCCCGACCAGCAGGTGATGGCCTCCGGCTGGGCCGAGGGCCGCACCGCGCAGAACATCCTCAAGCCGGCCGTGACCGCGCGGCCCGTCGAGGGCGGCTTCCTGCTGTCCGGCTCCAAGAAGCCGTGCAGCCTGGCCCGTTCGATGAGCCTGCTCACCGCGTCCATCGCCATCCACGGCGAGGACGGCGGCGAGCCGGAGCTGGCGCTCGCGCTGGTGCCGGCCGACGCGCCGGGGCTGTCCGTGCACGCGTTCTGGGGCAACGACCTGCTGGCCGGCGCGGAGAGCGACGAGGTGCGCCTGGAGGACGTGTTCGTCCCCGCGGACATGGTCGTCCGGGCAGGCGCCGACGACCCGACCCGCCTCGACGACCTGCAGTCGGCCGGCTTCGTCTGGTTCGAGATGCTGATCTCCGCCGGGTACGCGGGCGCTGCCGCCGCCCTGGTGGAGCAGGTGCTGGAGCGGCGGCGGGGCAGCGCCGGTGACCGGGCCGCGCTCGCCGTGGACATGGAGGCGGCCCTCGCGCTGCTGGAGGGCGTGGCCCGCGGCACCGGCCACGAGCCCGGCGACGAGGAGTCGGTGGCCCGGGTGCTGGTCGCCCGGTACGCCGTGCAGAACGCGCTGCCGGACATCGTGGCGCGGGCGCTGGAGCTGCTCGGCGGCCTGGACTTCATCGTGAACCCGGCGAGCGCCCAGGTGGCCGCGGCGACCCGCGCCCTCGCCTT
This sequence comes from Streptomyces sp. NPDC056580, assembly GCF_042793175.1. Taxonomy (NCBI): domain Bacteria; kingdom Bacillati; phylum Actinomycetota; class Actinomycetes; order Kitasatosporales; family Streptomycetaceae; genus Streptomyces; species Streptomyces sp. NPDC056580. Next base: position 281,859 of record NZ_JBHTVE010000003.1, read on the forward strand.
CCACCCGCCGTCCCGGCTCGCCGCCGCGGAGCCGCTGCTCGCGTACTTCGACGGGGGACCGCTGGTCCTGGCGTAGCGCCCGGCCGGACGAGCCGGGCGGGCGGCCGCGGATCCCCGCGGCACGGTCGCGCGGTACCCGGCCGCGGCACCCCACCGACGTTGTGAACCACCCACACCCTTGGAGTGAGCGACACGTGACCGTCATCCAGGACGCCCCGGCACCGGCGCCGGCCTCCGCCGCCGACGACGAGGCGGACATCCTCAACCTCTACCGGGCCCACCTCAGCAAGGGCCGCGCCACGCTCGCCGAGCTGTTCGGCAGCCACATGGAGACGGCGTCCGAGGGCGCCTGGCTCACCACCAGCGACGGCGAGCGCTTCCTGAACGCCGGCGGCTACGGCGTGTTCATCATGGGCGCCCGCCACCCGATCGTCATGGAGGAGGTGGAGCGCCAGCTGCGCACCCACCCCACCGCGACCCGCATCCTGCTGGAGCCGACGGTGGCCCGGGCCGCCGAGTCCCTGGTCTCCGTGCTGCCGCCCGGTCTCGACCGCGTGCACTTCGCGCTGTCCGGCGCCGAGGCGGTGGAGACGGGCCTGAAGCTGGCCCGCGCGAACGGGTTCAAGCGGACGATCTCGATGCGCGGCGGCTACCACGGCAAGACCCTGGGCGCCCTGTCGGCGACCGCCAAGGACGTCTACCAGGCGCCGTTCCGCCCGCTCGTCCCCGACTTCCAGCACCTGCCCTTCGGCGACGCCGACGCCCTGGAGGAGGAGCTGAGGGCCCACCCCGGCGAGGTCTGCGTGATCCTCGAGCCGGTTCAGGGCGAGGGCGGGGTCATCATCCCGCCGAAGGGCTACCTCAAGCGGGTCGAGGAACTGGTCCGGGAGTACGAGGGCTTCCTCATCCTCGACGAGGTGCAGTCCGGCTTCGGACGCCTCGGCGAGTGGTGGGGCGCCGACGTCGAGGGCGTCGTCCCGGACGTCCTGCTCACCGGCAAGGCGCTCGGCGGCGGGGTGATGCCGGTGTCGGCGGCCGTCGCCACCCGCAAGGCGTTCCGCCCCTTCGACAAGGACCCCTACGTCCACACCGCCACCTTCTCCGGCCAGCCGGTGCTGATGGCGGCGGTGCAGGGCGCGATCCGGGCGGTCAAGGAGGAGCGCCTGGTCACCCGCGCCATGGACCTCGGCGCCCGGCTGCTGCCGCGGATCGCGGAGGTCGCCCACCGCAACATCCCCGAGCTGGTCGTGGACGTGCGCGGCCGGGGCCTGCTCATCGGCGTGGAGCTCGTCGAGGCCGGACTGGCCGGCGAGCTGCTGATCGAGCTGTTCAACCACGGCGTGGTCGCCAACCACTCCATGAACGGCAGCTCGGTGGTGCGGTTCACCCCGCCCGCCGTGCTGGACGACACCGACGTGGACTTCCTCGTCGACTCCTTCGACCTGGCCACCCGCGACCTGATCAAGGGCGCGGCCAAAATGCCGGAAGGCGGTAACTGATCGTGCGGCACGTCGAACTCGATGCCCTGATACCCGCGGAGCAGGCCGAAACGGTCCTGCACGCCGTACGGCGCTGGGAGCGCTTCCCGGACCTGGCGCCCCACGTCAACGCGACCACCGTGCACGCCTCCTACCCCGACCCCAAGGCCTCCTCCAGCTGGGAGCTGCACTTCCGCAGCGGCCTGCTGCGCTGGACCGAGGACGACACGGTGCTGCCGGAGAGCGGCGAGATCCGCTTCGAGCAGTCCGACGGCGACTTCGACTCCTTCTCCGGGACCTGGTCCGTCCAGCAGGCCGGGGACGACGTCACCGTCCGCTTCGACGCCGAATTCGACTTCGGCATCCCGAGCCTGGAGGGCATCCTCGACCCGATCGCCGAGCGGGTCATCAAGGAGACCGTCGCCTGGGCGCTGACCGGCCTGTTCCCGGGTGTGCGCATCCAGGGCGGCATCGAACTCACCGAACCCGCCGCGGTCGGCGCCTAGGACCCTCGCGAGGAGCTGACCATGGACCAGGCGAACCCCTTCGAGACACCGCGCACGTACTCGCTGCACCGCGCCGAGTACCTGGTGGGCCTCGCCGTCACCACCGGACTGATCGTCTACCACTTCGGCGACATCCGCTGGCTGCCGGCGATCGGACTGTTCCTCTACATCGACCTGATCGGCTACATCCCCGGCGCCATCGCCTTCCGCAAGAGCGGGGGCCGGCCGATCCACAAGGCCTACTACGTCCTCTACAACGTCATGCACAGCCTCATCACGCAGGGCGTGGTGGCCGCGCTGTGGTGCTGGCTGGTCAAGCCGGAGTGGGCGCTGCTGGTGCTGCCGTTCCACCTGTTCGGCGACCGCGGCCTGTTCGGCAACTTCATGAAGTCCTTCGCGCTGCCCTTCGAGCCGGTGCGCCAGCAGGGCTACCTGCGGCTGCTGGACGACCTGGGCCTGCCCCACCCCAAGCCGGTCGGGCACGCCATGGACCCGGAGCCGGTCGGCCACGTCCCGGCGCGGCCGGTCGTCCGGGAGACGGAGGCCGTGTGATGACCACCGCGACCGATGTGCGCGCCGCCCGGCCGGTCCGCCAGGACCCGGCCGAGCGCCGCCGGGCGCTGTACCACCTGGCGTCCCCGGTGTCGGTGCTGACCACCGGTCCCGAGGACCGGATGCACGGCACCACCGCCAGCACGGTCACCCTCGTATCGCGCTCACCGCTGCTGGTGGGCGTGGTGCTGCGGGCCGGCTCGTCGTTCGCCCGGCTGGCCGCCGCCGAGGGCCGGTTCGCGATCAACGTGCTCGGCGGCGAGCAGGCCGACGTGGCCCGGCGGTTCGCGCACAGCGGCCGCCCGGACGGCGACGCGGCCTTCGCGGGCCTGGCCTGGACGGCGGACCGGTACGCGCACGCCCCGCTGATCGCGGGCGCCCTCGCGCACTACGTCTGCCGGTTCCACTCCGCGCACGCCGCGGGCGACAGCGAACTGCTGCTCGGCCATGTCGTACGCGCCACGGCCGACCAGGGTCTGCCGCTGTTCAGCTACGCCGGCGGGCTGTACGCCGGCTCCCTGCGCCCGGCGAAGGAGGCCGCCGCATCATGACCGCACCCGTTGCCCCCGAGGCGGACTGGGACAAGGCGCCCGGTCTGCTCGACGGCGCGAAGGAGCTCACCCTCGGCCCCGAGGAGTGCGACCTCGCCTACTGGATCACCTCGGTGGCCCAGGGAACCCTGCGCGACCGCGGGGTGACCGGCCACCACGAGAACGCGATCACGCCCGACTTCCTGAAGGCGCCCGGCCCGCTGCGCGAGGCGCTGGTGCTGGAGTTCGGCTTCCGCGCGCTGGCGGAGGAGCTGGCCACCCGGCTGCTCGGCCACTACGTGGCGATCGCGCCCGGCATCCCCGAGATGGAGTTCTACGCCACCCAGCTGATCGACGAGGCCCGGCACGCCCGGGTCTTCCGGCAGCACCTGGTGGACCTGGGCATCCCGGCGGGCACCCTGCTCAAGGACATCGACGAGATGGCCCGGGACTACCGCAAGCGGGTCCTGGACCCGGTGGTGGACTTCACCCTGGACATCGTGCGCGACAAGGCCGACTTCCCCGGCGGCGTCGCGGTGTTCGCCATCATCATCGAGGGTGTGCTCGCCCCCGCCGCCGAGCTGAGCGAGCGCAAGTGGACCCCGCTGTCCCCGGCGACCGGTGAGATCTCGCGGGGCACCGCGATCGACGAGATCCGCCATCTCACCGTGGCCAGCACCATTCTGCGCGACCACGTGATCGCGCACCCGGAGTACAAGCCGCGGCTGCTGGAGATCCTGCGCTCGGGCGTGAAGCTGTGGGACGAGATCCCGGACCGGGAGTTCGTCATCCACCGCGAGGAGCTGTTCCAGCAGGGCATGTTCGAGCACGCCGACAAGATCGGCGACTACGAGGTGTGGCCGGGCGTGCGGCTGCTCGACACCACCGCCGAGCAGCGCTACGACATGGCCGAGCAGTGGACCGACGAGATGGCCGAGGTCCGCATGGAGTACATGGGCCTCCCGGTGGAGGTCCTCGCCTCGGAGGCCGGCGCATGAGCACCGGGCGGGCCGCGGTCATCACGGGCATCGGCTCGTACGTCCCGCCCAACGTGGTGACCAACGACGACCTGTCCAAGCGGCTCGACACCTCCGACGCGTGGATCCGCTCCCGCACCGGGATCGTCGAGCGGTGCTTCATCTCCCCCGGCACCTCCACCGGCGACCTGGCGGTGGAGGCGGGCCTGAGGGCGCTGAAGTCGGCGGGCGACGAGCAGGTCGGGGCGGTGGTGCTGGCCACCACCACCCCCGACCAGCCCTGCCCGGCGACCGCGCCGCAGGTGGCGGCCCGGCTGGGGCTCGGGCAGGTGCCCGCCTTCGACGTGGCGGCCGTCTGCTCGGGCTTCCTGTACGGGCTTGCGTCGGCCGCCGGGCTCATCGCGGCCGGGGTGGCGGACAGCGTGCTGCTGATCGCCGCGGACGCCTTCACCACGATCATCAACCCCGAGGACCGCACCACCGCCGTGATCTTCGCCGACGGCGCGGGCGCGGTGGTGCTGCGGGCCGGCTCCGCCGACGAGCCCGGTGCGATCGGCCCGCTGGTGCTCGGCAGCGACGGCGAGCTGAGCCATCTGATCGAGGTGCCGGCCGGCGGTTCGCGGCAGCGTTCCACCGACCGGCCGGTCGACCCGGCGGACCGGTACTTCCAGATGCTGGGCCGGGAGACCTACCGGCACGCGGTGGAGCGGATGACCTCCGTCTCCACCGAGGCCGCCGAACGTGCCGGGTGGCGTCTGGAGGACGTCGACCGTTTCGCCGCACACCAGGCCAACGCCCGGATCCTCGAAGCGGTGGCCAAACGCCTCGGGCTGCCCGAGGACCGGCAGTTGAGCAACATCGACCGGGTCGGCAACACCGGTGCCGCCTCGATCCCGCTGCTGCTCGCCGAGGCCACCGCAGAGGGCCGGCTCGCCGCCGGACACCGGGTGCTGCTCACCGCGTTCGGCGGCGGGCTGGCCTGGGGCGCGGGCACCGTCGTCTGGCCGGAGCTGCAGACCATCTGACCGACCGTCAGTAACTCATACCGAATTCAGCGGTACGCGGGGTGCGTACGCCTTCGAAAGGAACCGACATGCTGGAGCAGCTCAAGGAAATCCTGTCCAACAAGCTCAAGGTGTCGCCCGAGTCGATCACTCCGGAGGCCTCCCGGGAGGACATCGAGCTGGACTCGCTCGCCGTGGTGGAGCTGTCGCTGCTGCTGAAGTCCGAGCTGGACCTGGACATCAGCGACGACGACCTCCTGGAGGCCGAGACCGTGGCCGACATGGTCCGGCTGATGGAGGAGCGGAGCGCGACGGTCTGATGGCCGGCATGGACATCGCCGTCACCGGACTCGGTCTGGTCACCCCCGGCGGCATCGGGGTCGGGCCGAGCTGGGCGGCGGTCTGCGACGGCAGGCCGGCCGCGGCCCTCGATCCGGTACTGGCGAACAACCCCGTACAGATCTCCTGCCGGGTGCCCGGCTTCGACCCCGAGACGCTGCTCAGTGCGCGGCGCGCCCATCGACTGGACCGGTTCGTGCAGTTCGCGCTGGTCGCCGCCCACGAGGCGGTGGCCGACGCGGGTCTGGACCCGCGGACCTGGGACGGCGCACGGGTGGGCGTGGTGCTGGGCTGCGCCGACGGCGGTCCGGGCACCGTCGAGGAGCAGCACCACGTGCTGCGCGAGCAGGGCGCCGACCGGGTGTCGCCGCTGCTGCTGCCCATGCAGCTCCCGAACATGCTGGCCGGTCAGACGGCCATCGAGTTCGGGGCGACCGGGCCCAACCTGGTGGTGGCCACCGCCTGCGCCTCGGGCGCGACCGCCATCGGGACCGCCCGGGACCTGCTCGCCCTCGGCCGCTGCGACATCGTCCTCGCGGGCGGCAGCGAGGCCATGATCACCCCACTGGTCATGGCCGGGTTCGCCCAGATGGGCGCGCTGTCGAAGCGGCACGACGACCCCGCGTCCGCCTCCCGCCCGTTCGACGTCGACCGGGACGGCTTCGTGGCCGGGGAGGGCGCCGGGATCCTCGTGATGGAACGGGTCGCGGACGCGAGGGCCCGCGGCGCCCACGTGCACGGCCGGATCATCGGCTACGGCGCCACCGCCGACGCCCACCACATGACGTCGCCCCACCCGGACGGCACCGGCATCGAGGCGGCGGTACGCGCGGCCCTGGCCGACGCGGGAGCCGATCCGGACGACGTGCAGCACGTCAACGCCCATGGGACTTCGACCCCGTTGAACGACCTGTCGGAGGCCCGCATGATCCAGCGGACCCTGCGCGGGGACCCGCTGGTCACGTCCACGAAGGGAGTCACCGGTCACCTGCTGGGCGCCGCCGGCGCGGTCGAGGCCGCGTTCGCCGTGCTCAGCGTCGAGCACGAGGTCATCCCGCCCGTCGCGGGCCTGGTCATGCCGGACCCGCGGATCGAGATCAAGCTGGCCCAGACCGTCACGTCGATGCCGATCGACCTGGCACTGAGCAACTCGCTGGGGTTCGGCGGGCAGAACACGGCCCTGGCCATCGCCCCCGCGTAGGCGCCGCCGGGTCCTGTCCGCCCGGCACGTCACAGCAGCCGTCCGCCGAGAACTCCCGGCGGGCGGCTGTCCCCGTCCCTCTCCCCTGTCTCGGAGTCGTCATGTCCTCCAGTGGTTCCCCGCCCCCGTCCGGCCGGCTCGGTACCGGGCACATCCTCTTCCTGATCGTCGCCGCCGCCGCCCCGCTGTCCGCCATGGTCGGCACCGTCCCGCTCGCCTTCGCCTTCGGTGACGGGGCCGGTGTGCCGGCGGCCTTCCTGTTCGCCGGTGTCACCCTGCTGTGCTTCTCGGTGGGGTACGCGGTCAGCGCCCGCCGCACCGGCGGCTCCGGCGGCTTCTACGCCTCCGTCGCCGACGGGCTCGGCCGCCCGCCCGCGGTCGCCGCCGGCTACGTCGCCCTGCTCTCCTACAACTGCGCCACCATCGGCCTGGCGGGCGCCCTCGGCTACTTCACCCAACTGGTGCTGGCCGCCCACGGGCTGACCGTGTCGTGGCAGTGGTGCGCGGCCGTCGGGCTGGTGCTGATGGCGGTGCTCGGCTACCGGGAGATCGCGCTCAGCGCCCGGGTGCTGGCCCTGCTGATGCTCGGCGAGATCGGGGTGCTGGCCGCGCTGGACGTCGCCATCCTCGTCCGGCACGGACTGCACGCGCTGCCCACCGCGTCCTTCTCCCCGCACACCGCGGCCGGGCACGGCGTCGGGGTCTCTCTGATGTTCGCGTTCGTCTCCTTCATCGGCTTCGAGTCGGCCGCGCTCTACGGCAAGGAGGCGAAGGACCCGCGGCGCAGCGTGCCGCGCGCCACCTATGTGGCCGTCGTCCTGATCGCCGGGTTCTACGCGCTCACCAGCTGGCTGGCGGTCGGCGCGGTCGGCAGCGACCGGGTGCGCGAGGTCGCGGGCAAGCAGATGGGCGACCTGTTCTTCGTCCTCGGTGACGACTTCCTCGGCAAGGCGGGCAGCACCGGGCTGCAGATCCTGCTGTGCACCAGCCTGTTCGCGGCGACGCTGGCCCTGCACAGCGCCGCCGGACGGTACGCCCAGGTGCTCGCCGAGGACGGCCTGCTGCCGGGCGCGCTGGCCGCGGAGCACTCCCGGTACCGCTCCCCGCACCGGGCCAGCCTCGCGCAGAGCGCGCTGACCGCGGTGGTCGTGGCCGGCTTCGCCGTCGCGGGGCTCGACCCGTACGCCGACCTGACGACCAGCATGCTCGGCCTCGGCACCCTGGGCATCGTCGCCCTGCAGGCGCTGGCCGCGCTGTCCGTGCTCGGGCTGCGGCTGCGCACCGGCGGCGGGCACTGGTGGCGGGAGACCGTCGCCCCGCTGCTGGGATTCGCCGGCCTGGCCGCCTCGGTGTGGCTGGTGGTCGGCAACTTCGACATGCTCACCGGCTCCCCGTCCGCGGTGATCGCCGCGCTGCCCTGGCTGCTGCCGCTGGTCGCCGCGGGCGGCCTGCTGTACGCCGCCCGGCTGCGATCGGCGCACCCCGTGCGCTACCGCCTGCTCGGCACCCGGCACACCGCCGCCCCCGTCCCGGCCCCTTCCCCCGTCCTGTCAGGAGACCGTCATGCACGATCCCAGTGAGCTGATCGAGGCCGGCGAGGTCGCCGTACGGCGCCTGGCCCGCCGCCGCCACGACCTCGACCTGGACGCCCTCGGCACCGCGCTGCGCGCCCGCTCGGCCGCGCAGTCGGAGGTGACCCGGCTGCGCACCGAGCTGAACCGCACCGCCAAGGTCCGCCGTTCGGGCCCGCCCACCGAGGCGGAGAAGGAGGCCGCCCGCGCGCTGCGGGCCGAGGTGCAGCGGGCCGAGGCCACCGCGCGCACCGCGGCCGCCGGACTGACCGAGCTGCTGCTCGGCATCCCCAACCTGCCCCTGGACGCCGTACCGGACGGCGACTCGGAGAAGGAGGCGGTGGAGGTGCGGCGCGGCGGTCCGGACCCGCGCCCGGCGGCCGGGGCCCGGCACCACGCCGAGATCGGCGAGGCGCTCGGCATCCTGGACTCCGCCGCGGCGGCCCGGCTGTCCGGCGCCCGGTTCGCCGTCGCGCACGGCGCCGGCGCGCGCCTGGAGCGGGCCCTCGGCGACTTCTTCCTCGACCTGCACACCGGCGAGCACGGCTACACCGAGCAGTCGGTGCCGTTCCTGGTCAGCCGGGACACCATGACCGGCACGGGGCAGCTCCCCAAGTTCGAGGAGGACCTGTTCCGCACGAAGGTCGCGGACCGGGAGCTGTTCCTGATCCCGACCGCCGAGGTGCCGCTGACCAACCTGGTGGCCGGGCAGCTCCTGGACGCGCGCACGCTGCCGTACGCCTTCACCGCCCGCACCCCCTGCTTCCGCGCGGAGGCGGGGGCCTACGGCCGGGACACCCGGGGCGTGCTGCGGCTGCACCAGTTCGAGAAGGTGGAGCTGGTGCGGATCTGCGCGCCGGAACAGGCGCAGGAGCAGCTGGAGCTGATGGTGGGCCACGCCGAGGAGTGCCTGCGCCGGCTGGAACTGTCCTTCCGCACGGTCCTGCTGCCGGCCGGCGACATGGGCTTCTCGGCGCGGATGACGTACGACATCGAGGTGTGGCTGCCCGGCGGCGGCGCGTATCGGGAGATCTCCTCGGTGTCGGACTGCGGCACCTTCCAGGCCCGCCGCGCCGACATCCGGGTGAAGCGCGCCGACGGCCGCAAGACGCCGGCGGCCACGCTGAACGGCTCGGCGCTGCCGGTCGGGCGGACGGTGGCCGCGCTGCTGGAGCAGGGCGTGCGGGACGACGGCTCCGTGGTGCTGCCCGAGGCGCTGGTGCCGTACACCGGCTTCCGGCGGATCCTGCCGGGCGGGGCCACCGAGTAGGGCCTGGTCCGCCGTACCGGCCCCGGACGCACGCGAAGGGGGCGGGAGCCGAGGTCCTGGCCTCGGCTCCCGCCCCCTTTCCGGTGCGTTCAGGCGCCCATCATGTGCACCCCGCCGTCCACGTGCACGATCTCGCCCGTGGTCCGCGGGAAGAAGTCCGACAGCAGCGCCACCACACCGCGTGCGGCCGGCTCGGGGTCGGTGAGGTCCCAGCCCGCCGGGGCACGGTGGGTGGTCCACACGTCGGCCAGTTCCGCGAAGCCCGGGATGGACTTGGCGGCCATGGAGCGCAGCGGCCCCGCGGCCACGAGGTTGCAGCGGACGCCGCGACCGCCGAGGTCCCGGGCCAGGTAGCGGCTGGTGGACTCCAGGGCGGCCTTGGCGACGCCCATCCAGTCGTAGTGCGGCCAGGCGACGGCCGCGTCGAAGGTGAGCCCGACGACCGAGCCGCCGCGCCGTTCGAGCAGCGGCAGGCAGGAAGTGGTCAGCGACTTCAGGGAGTACGCCGAGACCTGCACGGCCGTCGACACGTCGTCCCAGGTGCCGTCGAGGAAGGAGAAGGCGCCCTGGGGGCCGTAGGCGATGGAGTGCACGACGCCGTCGAGGGAGTCGGTGTGCTCGCCGATCCGCTCGGCGAGGCTGTCCAGGTGTCCCTGGTCGGTGACGTCCAGCTCGATGACGGGTGCGGGCTTGGGGAGCCTGCTGGCGAACCGCTCGATCAGGGAGAGCCTGCCGAAGCCGGTCAGCAGGACCTCGGCGCCCTCCTCCTGCGCGATACGGGCCACGTGGAAGGCGATGGAGGCGTCCGTGACGACGCCGGTGACCAGGATCCGCTTGCCGGCGAGGATGCCGCTCATGCCACCGACACCCCCTTCGGCAGCGCGCCGACCAGCGGCGAGTCGTGGTCCTGGGGGCCGAGGGCGGCGCCCCCGCCGGGCGAGCCGATACCGGCGAAGAAGGCGGCGTTGGACGCCGCGTGGTCCTCGCCCCACTCCTCGGGCAGGTCGTCCTGGAAGTAGATGGCGTCGACCGGGCAGACCGGTTCGCAGGCTCCGCAGTCGACGCATTCCTCGGGATGGATGTACAGGGCGCGGCGCCCCTCGTAGATGCAGTCCACGGGGCACTCGTCGACGCAGGAGCGGTCCTTGACGTCGACGCAGGGCAGTCCGATGACGTAGGCCATGCTCAACTCCTCGGATTGACGGACACGTTCACTTGACCGGGACGCCGGTGGTGCGCTCGCCGAGGGTCAGCACGGTGACGGCGAGGACGGCCATGGCGGCGGCGATGACACTGAACAGGGCGCCCGCGCCGTGCCCCTCGAGGACCGGCAGCAGCACGAACGGCAGTGCGGCGGCGCTGAGTTTGGACAGCGAGTAGGCGGCGCCCGAGGCGGTGGCACGGATCTCGGTGGGGTACTGCTCGGACAGGTAGACATGGCTGACGCTGGAGAAGACGTTGCTGAACAGGGTGTAGGCGAACCCGCAGACCACGATCGCCGCGGCCGAGCCGGCGTAGGCGAAGCCGAGTCCGGCCACGACCATCGCGCCCGCCGAGAGGGCGACCAGGGTGCGCCGCTCCAGGCGGTCCACCACGGGCAGGACGAGCGCGGAGCCCACCGGATAGCCGAGGAAGGACAGCGCGGTGAAGCCGAGCCCGGCGACGATGCCGTAGCCCTTGGCGGCGACGATCTGCGGGGCGAGCGTGCCGAAGCCGTAGTAGCCGACGACCGACAGCACGCAGAACAGCCACAGCACGAGGGTCCGGCGGAGCATGCCGGGGCGCAGCACGTCCCGCAGCCGGGAGGTCCCGGCGGCCGGCTCCGGTGCGGCCGGCGCGGGCTCCTCGAGGACCAGTCCGCGGCCCGCGGCCTCCGCCTCCATCCGGGACACCAGCCGGTCCGCCTCGTCGGTGCGGCCGGCCGCGGCCAGCCAGCGCGGGGACTCGATGAGCTGCCGGCGCAGTACCCACACGACGGCCGAGCCGAGCGCGCCGAGCACGAACAGCCAGCGCCAGCCGGCCACGCCCAGCGGGGTCAGCGGCACCAGCCACAGCGCGGCGAAGCCCACCGCGGGCACTCCGCAGAAGGCGAGGGTGTATGCCCACGCGATGAACCGGCCGCGCTTGCGCGCCGGCAGGACGTCGGCCAGGTAGCAGTCGGACAGGGCCTGCTCGGCGCCGATGCCGACACCGGCCAGGAAGCGGGTGACGATCAGCCAGGTGGCGTTCGGGGAGAACGCGCCGAGCAGCGAGAAGACGGAGTAGATGGCGAGGTTGATCAGGAAGGCCCGGCGCCGGCCGAACCGGTCCGCGATCCGGCCGAGCGTCAGGGATCCGATGAACTGGCCGACGAACACGGAGGCCAGGACGAGTTTGAGCGAGGTGGCGCCGAAGGCGAAGTCGCTCTGCAGCACCTTGGCGATGGTGCCCGAGAGGTTGTTCTCGAAGGTGTCGAAGAACAGGCCGATGCCGATGACCGCGGTGAGTCTGCGGTGCAGGGGAGTGATCGGCATGCGGTCCAGGCGGGCGCCGATCGGGGCGGGAGCGGTGACGTCACCCACCGCCGCGGTGGTCTGGGACATGGGGCTGGCTCCTTACGAAACTCCTGGGGACCGGTGGTGCGTCGCTCCCGGGAAGGGAACCGCCCGGGCCGCCGACGGGCCCGGGCGTGCGGCCCGGGGGCCGGGGCGTGGGGGAAGGGATGCGGGGGTGTGCGCGTGGGGGAAGTGGGGGTGGGGGGTCGCCGGCCGGACTCAGGCCGCTTCCATCGCCCGGCGCCGGATCTGCTCCTCCACGTCACCGCGCCGCACCGGTGCGCTGACCTCGTGCAGGAAGGAGGCGACCTCGCGGTACGAGGCCCAGAACCCGACCTCGTGGTAGGGCACTCCGCGCTCGGCGCAGTACGCCATGGTCAGCTCCCGGGCGCGCCCCAGGTTCTTCTGCGGCATCGCCGGGAACAGGTGGTGCTCGACCTGGTAGTTGAGCCCGCCGTAGAGGAAGTCGACCAGCCAGTTGGGCCGGATGTTGCGGGAGGTGAGCACCTGGCGCTCCAGCCAGTCCAGGGTCTCCGCCTCGCCGTCGCGCACCTGCATGCCCTTGTGGTTCGGGGCGAAGATCATTCCGAAGTAGACACCCAGAGCGGCGTGCTGGACCACGATGAAGGCGACCGCGAGCGCCGGGGACAGGACGGTGAAGGCGAGACCGAGGTAGACGGCGGTGCGCAGCACGATCAGGAACGTCTCCAGCGCGGGCCGCTTGGTCTTGCCCTGGACGATGGACAGGACGGCCGTCCTGAGCATCTTGAAGCCCTCCAGCACGAGCAGCACGAAGAACAGCACGCTCTGGTAGCGCACGACGAACTTCTGGGTGCCCTTGCGGGTCGGGTACTGCTTGATGTCGAAGATGGCGGTGCGCCGGCCGATGTCCGGGTCCATGTCCAGGTGGTTGGGGTTGCTGTGGTGCCGGTTGTGGTGGTTGACCCACCAGCCGTAGCTGACCCCGTTGACCAGGTTGGCGTGGACGTATCCGACCGCGGAGGCGGCCTTCTTGCTGCGGAACATCGCCTTGTGGCCGGCGTCGTGCCACATGAACGCCGACTGGCCGCCGCACAGGCCCATCCACACGGCCGTGAGGAGCTGCCACCAGGAGTCGCCCAGTTCGAAGAAGGCGGCGAACCCGATCAGCAGCAGGACGGTGTTGAGGGCCAGCCTGCCCACGTAGTACCGGGGGTCGAGGTCCAGCAGGCCTTCGGCCTTGACCCGTTTGAGCAGCTCGGCGAAGGTCGCCGAGGCACCGGTGCGCTGTCCGGCGCCGGCGCCTCCACCGGCGGCCAGGGCCGCGGCTTCTTGTATGTGCGGACGCTGCATGCGTTGCTCTCCTTGGGAGAAGTGCCCGGATCGGGCGGCGGCGCCGCTGCCCCGCGGACCTGCGGGCGCCGCGAGTCGACAAGGCTCCCGCGTGTCGCGGGATGGGCCCTGCCGCCGTACTCCCGGCGTCCGCCCGGAGGGCGACGGCAGGGCCCCGCTATGCCCGGCGGGCCCGGCGACGGGAGCACAGTGCGGTACTCCCGGTCCGGACCGCCGGGCGAACGTGTGTCCAGCGTTCCGTGGAGCGCTGATGTGGCACTGATACCGGTCTGACCGGGTGTGCGCCGGCGTCCGCCGGCGCGCCCGGCGCCGGCTCAGGCGGCCGCCTCGGCGCGCAGCCGCTCGTCGAGGGCGCGGACGGCCGCGTCGGCGGCCTCGGCGACCGACTCGTCGTCGGGTGCGCCGATGACGGCCATCAGCTGCTCGACCGTGGCGTGCTGGAGTTCCTCGGTGGACCGGCTCATCTCGGTGTCCTCTCGTCGTTCGCGGTGGCGGGTCAGAAGGCGTTGCAGGCGCGGAAGACGTGCGCGAAGCCGGGCAGCGAGGCCTGCGGCCCGTCGAAGGCCACGTACTCCGGGATCAGCAGGTCCGGGGCCCACTTCTGCTTGTACGAAAGCTGGGTCTGCGCCGGGTAGAGGGCGGCGCCCTCGGCCCACAGGGCGTGCATCAGCCACTGGAACGCCGGGCTGTGGCCGTCGAGTTCGTGGCTGGCGTCCAGGCCGGTGAACGGCGTGAAACCGAAGTGCAGCCATTCGACGCCCTCGGCCCGGAACACCTCGATGGCGTGCGCGTTGATGGCCTCCATCAGGCCCGGGGAGCCCTCGGGGATCCGGCGGCTGAGGTCGTGCATCCAGCCCGCCCGGCTGCCGTACACCGGCGAGTACGAGATGTACGCGACCGGTGCGCCGTCGATGGTGCCGACGAACAGCCGGCGGTGCGCCTGGGCCTCGCCGCCGATCTGGCCGACGAGGAACTCCAGTTGCTGGGCGCCGCCCTTGGAGCCGAGCCAGGCCTGGTCGATGGTGGCGATGGCGTCGGCCACGTCCGCGGCGTCGACCTCCTGGATCTGCAGGCCGTTGCGCAGCGCGCGGGAGATCTTGTTGCGCAGCTGCATGAACTTGGTGCCGCGCAGGGTGAACTCGCCGAGGCTCACCGCCCAGGACGCGCCGACCTGGTTGACGGTGAAGCCGAGCCGGGCGTAGCGCTCGGCGTCGGCGCGCTGGAGCTGGATGCCGACGAGCCGCAGGCCCTCGTCGCGGACGTGGCCGCGGAAGGCGTCGAGCAGGGTGCCGTAGTCCTCCTCGGCGGCGAAGGGGCCGCCGAGCTGGACGGCCCAGCGGCCGGTGCGGCGGTACACGATCACACCGTCCGCGCCCGGGACGGTGAACGTACTGTTTCCGCTGTTGAGGGCGAGGAACGCACTCGGGTTCTCACTTGCGGTGTGCGCGCGTACGGCGTCCAGAACAGGGTTGTCCGTGACGGTTTCGGTGGTGGTGGCGGTCATTCCCGTACCCCTTTCGGGAGCGTTTTCCATCGAAAGGAGTACAGCACCGAGAGGACGTCCGAGAAAAGGGCCGAAAGGAATTCATTGCCTGCGTCAGAGGCGTGTCAGCATTCCGTCAGCCCAGGGTGCCAATGTTGTTCCCGTGAACGGCACGGGAAACCGGGCCGGAAACACGGAGAGGTGCCCGGAGTGGCTGATCGGGGACCTGGAGCACGTCTCGAGGTCGGGCCGGCGACGGCCTGCGCAGGTTCAAATCCTGCCCTCTCCGCCACAGTCCGGAATTCCGCACGGGGGAATGACGAAATCGCCGATCCGGCACGCCGATCGCTTTCACCCCCGTCCGGTGCCGCGCCAATGGCGGCACGGCACCGGACGCCCCTGAACCGCCGGCCGCCCCCCGTCCCGGCGGAGCAACCGCCCCGGCGGGACGTCCAGGAAGCAGACGCCCGCCGGGGCGCGGCGCGTTGCATCACCCGGTTCTTTTCACCGCAGCACCACCCCAGAAAGAAACAACCTTCGCCAGGAATTTTCACCAAAGGGGGGAAGACATGCTGAGGTTCTCCGTTCTCGGCGCCCTGCAGATACTCACCGCCGAAGGCCCGGCGGACATCTCCGGTGATCTGCAGCGCACGCTGGTGCAGACGCTGCTGGTCAGCGAGGGCCAGCCGGTGACCGGGGAGGGGCTGGCCGAGGAGATGTGGGGGGACGCCGTCCCCGACCACCAGGCCAACGCCCTCCAGGCCCATGTCAGCCGGCTGCGCCGCAGACTGCGCGAACTGGAGCCGGACCGCCCGTCCTCCCGGCTGACGATGCACCCTTCCGGCTACCGGCTGTGCGTCGGCGAGGGCGAACTGGACGCGGCCGAGTTCATCAGGGCCGTACGCCTGGCCGAGTCGGCCACCGCGGCCGACGCGGCGCGCACCGCGCGGCTGCTCGCCGACGCGCTCGCCATGTGGCGCGGCCCCGTCTTCGGCGGGTTCACCGGCGGGACCCTGTGCCAGCTCGCGGGCGCCCGCTACGAGGAGTACCGGATGCGCGCCATGGAACTGCGCTTCGACGCCGAACTGCGGCTCGGCCGCCATGCCGCGGTCCTCGCCGAGCTGGCCGAGGCGCACACCAACCACCCCCTGCGGGAGAGGTTCTGCGAGCAGCTCATGGTCGCCCTGTACGGCTCCGGACGGCAGGCGGACGCGCTCGACGTCTTCCACCGGATGCGCCGTCACCTCGACGACGAACTCGGCATCCAGCCCTCCCCCGCCCTGCGCCGCGTCGAGCACGCGATCCTCTCCCACGACCCCGCCCTGACCGGCGGCGCCCGCCTCCAGCCGGTCTGACGCGTCCGCGCCGCCGCGTAAGCGGCCCGTCAGTCCCCGGTCAGCCCGCATTGCCACGCTCGACGGGCGAGTGGAATCACGGAACCACCACGCCCCTACCCACGGAGGGGGAGAC
This sequence comes from Streptomyces sp. NPDC056580, assembly GCF_042793175.1. Lineage (NCBI taxonomy): Bacteria > Bacillati > Actinomycetota > Actinomycetes > Kitasatosporales > Streptomycetaceae > Streptomyces > Streptomyces sp. NPDC056580. The sequence continues at coordinate 298,106 of NZ_JBHTVE010000003.1, forward strand.
ATGAGGTCCCAGGTCGAGGAACTGGCCGGCATACGCGAGCGCGTGCTCGCCGGCCCGAGCGAGAAGGCGACCGCCGCCCAGAAGGCCAAGGGCAAGCTCACCGTGCGCGAGCGGATCGGCCTGCTGCTCGACGAGGGCTCCTTCCAGGAGGTGGAGCCGCTGCGCCGGCACCGGGCGAGCGGGTTCGGCCTGGAGGCCAAGAAGCCGTACACCGACGGTGTCGTGACCGGCTGGGGCACGGTGGAGGGCCGCACGGTCTTCGTCTACGCCCACGACTTCCGGATCTTCGGCGGCGCGCTGGGCGAGGCCCACGCCACGAAGATCCACAAGATCATGGACATGGCCATCGCGGCCGGCGCGCCGCTGGTCTCCCTCAACGACGGCGCGGGCGCCCGCATCCAGGAGGGCGTCTCCGCCCTCGCCGGCTACGGCGGCATCTTCCAGCGCAACACGAAGGCCAGCGGTGTCATCCCGCAGATCTCCGTGATGCTCGGCCCGTGCGCGGGCGGCGCCGCCTACAGCCCGGCGCTGACGGACTTCGTCTTCATGGTCCGCGAGACCTCGCAGATGTTCATCACCGGCCCGGACGTCGTCAAGGCGGTCACCGGCGAGGAGATCACCCAGAACGGGCTCGGCGGCGCCGACGTGCACGCCGAGACCTCCGGCGTCTGCCACTTCGCCTACGACGACGAGGAGACCTGCCTGGAGGAGGTGCGCTACCTGCTCTCCCTCCTGCCCCGCAACAACCGCGAGAACCCGCCCGCCGCGCCGTGCGACGATCCGGCCGGCCGGCGCTGCGAGAGCCTCGCCGACCTGGTGCCCGCCGACGGCAACCGCCCGTACGACATGACCAGGGTGGTGGAGGAGCTCGTCGACGACGGCGAGTACCTGGAGGTGCACCAGCGCTGGGCGCGCAACATCATCTGCGCGCTGGCCCGGATGGACGGCCAGGTCGTCGGGATCGTGGCCAACCAGCCCCAGGTGCTGGCGGGCGTGCTGGACATCGAGGCGTCCGAGAAGGCCGCCCGCTTCGTGCAGATGTGCGACGCGTTCAGCATCCCGATCGTCACCCTGCTGGACGTACCCGGCTTCCTGCCCGGCGTCGACCAGGAGCACGGTGGAATCATCCGGCACGGCGCCAAGCTGCTGTACGCCTACTGCGACGCCACCGTGCCGAGGATCTCGCTGATCCTGCGCAAGGCCTACGGAGGTGCGTACATCGTGATGGACTCCCAGTCGATCGGCGCCGACCTCACCTACGCCTGGCCCACCAACGAGATCGCCGTGATGGGCGCCGAGGGCGCGGCCAACGTCATCTTCCGCCGCCGGATCGCCGAGGCCGACGACCCCGAGGCGATGCGGGCGGAGCTGGTCAAGGAGTACAAGGCCGAGCTGATGCACCCCTACTACGCGGCCGAACGCGGCCTGGTCGACGACGTGATCGACCCGGCCGACACCCGCCGCGTCCTGATCGGCGCGCTGGCGATGCTGCGCACCAAACACGCCGAGCGCCCCGCCCGCAAGCACGGCAACCCGCCCCAGTGACGGAGGTCCCATGAACGCGTCCCCCACTCCCCCCATCCGCGTCGAGAAGGGCCAGGCCACCGACGAGGAGCTGGCCGCCCTCGCGGTGCTCCTGCTCAGCCGCACCGCCCTGGCCGGGGCCGGCACCGAGCCGGGCTCCCCGGGCACCACCTCCTGGCGCCCGCACGCCTACCACGCCCCGCACAGCTGGCAGCGCGCCTGATCCTGGCGGCGACCGAGTCCCCCCGGCGGCCCGGCACGTCCGGGCCCCCGGGGCGGGCTCAGTCCTCGGCGAGCCGGACGTCCTGCTGCCGGACGGCGTGGAAGTACGGCACCGGCACCAGACCCGAGGGGCGCAGCTCCAGGAGGGCCGCCTCCACGTGCGCCGCGCCGGCCTCGAGCGGCCCGGCACCGGCCCCGCGCGCCGCCTTCCCCGTCCTGTGCGAACCCCTCCCGGCCGCAGGCGGGGCCTTGTCGGCCTTCCGGGCCTCCGCGGCGTCCTTGCCGGACTCGTGTGACGCCCGCGCGGAGCCGGCGGAAGTCCTCCCGGCCGGGCCCGCCGGCTCCCCGGACCCTGGGGTCCTCCTCTTCGCGCCGGCCGCCTCCGTGCCGGCCCTCCCGGAGTTCGACCAGTGGTGCTCGACTCCGTCGCACACGGCGTCGCTGCCGCCGATGGCGTACTTGACGTCCGGGTCGCCCTGGGTGACGGAGGAGCCGACGAACACCGGCCCGCTGCTGCCGGCGCAGCGGTAGGTGCCGGTGAGGGTGATGGTGCCGTCGGCGGCGACGCGGCCGGTGGCGTCGACGGTGAGGAGCTCCGACGGGGCGGCGCCGGCGGCCGGCGGGGCGACCGCGCACAGCAGTGCCGCGGCGCCGAGGCCGGCGGCGAGGGCGGGGCGTACGGGCATGGGGGGACCTCCCGGTCACGCGGTGTGGGGGTTCCACTCGTACCCGCCGCCCTGGGGGCCCTGAGTGATCGTCACCCCGTCGGTGGCGCGTCCCCCGGCAGCACCGCGAACCCGTCCAGCTCCACCAGCGCCCGCTCGTCCCACAGGCGTACCACCTGGACGACCGCCATCGCCGGGTAGTCGCGGCCCGCCGACTCCCGCCAGACGCGGCCCAGCCGGCGGGCGTCGGCGCGGTAGCCGGCCACGTCGGTGGTGTAGACGGTGACGCGGGCGAGGTCGGCGGGCGTGCCGCCGGCCGCGCGCAGGGCGGTGAGCAGATTGGCGAGCGCCTTCTCGAACTGCTCGACGAGCGTGTCGCCGGTGACCTCGCCGGCGGCGTCGAGGGCGGTCTGGCCGGCCAGGAACACCACCCGGGTGCCCGTTGCGACGACGGCGTGCGAGAAACCCGCAGGGGGCGACAGCTCGGGCGGGTTGACGCGTTCGGTGCTCACCGGGCCTCCCCGTGCCCGGGCCGCGCGGCGTACAGCTCCTTGGCGATGATGCCCCGTTGGACCTCGCTGGCGCCCTCGTAGATCCGCGGCGCACGCACCTCGCGGTAGAGGTGTTCCAGCAGGTGGCCGCGGCGCAGCGCGCGGGCGCCGTGGAGCTGGACGGCGGTGTCGACGACGTACTGCGCGGTCTCGGTGGCCAGCAGCTTGGCCATCGCGGACCGTCCCGGCACATCGGGGGCGCCCTCGTCGTACGCGCTCGCCGCCGCGTACACCATCAGCCGGGCCGCCTCGGTGCGCAGGGCCATCTCGGCGACCTGGTGGGCGACCGCCTGGAGGTCCCGCAGCCTGCCGCCGAACGCCTCGCGCTCACGGGTGTGTTCGAGTGTGGCGTCGAGCGCCGCCTGCGCCATGCCGACCGCGAACGCGCCCACGCTGGGCCGGAACAGGTTGAGGGTGCCCATGGCGACGGCGAAGCCGCGGCCGGGCTCGCCGAGCACGTCGTCCGCGGTGACGGGCACGCCGTCCAGGTACAGGGCTCCGATCGGGTGCGGCGAGAGCATCTCCAGCGCGGAGCCGGTGAGGCCGGGCCGGTCGGCGGGGAGCAGGAAGGCGGTCACCCCGCGGGCTCCGGCACGGGGCGTGGTGCGGGCGAAGACGGTGTAGAAGTCGGCCTCGGGGGCGTTGGAGATCCAGCACTTCTCGCCGGTGAGCCGCCAGCCGGAGCCGCGGTCGGGTTCGGCCGTGAGCGACAGGGCGGCCGCGTCGGACCCGGCCCCCGGCTCGCTCAGCGCGAACGCGGCCACCGCGCTGCCGTCGGCCACCCGCGGCAGCCAGCGCTCGCGCTGGGCGGCGGTGCCGTGGGCGTGCACCGGGTGGGCGCCCAGGCCCTGCAGGGCGAGGGCGGTCTCGGCCTCGGTGCAGGCCTGCGCCAGCGACTCGCGCATCAGGCACAGGTCCAGGGCGCCGGAGGTGAACAGCCTGGCGAGCAGGCCGAGCCGGCCGAGTTCGGCGAGCAGGGCCCGGTCGACCCGGCCCGGCTCCCCCTTCCGCGCGATCGGGCGCAGCCGTTCGGCGGCCAGGGCGCGCAGCTCGGCGCGCCAGGCGGTGCGCTCCGGTCCGAGTGAGAATGCGGGCACTGCCGGTCCTCCCTCCGGGGCGGGCCGGCGGTGGCCCTCCCGTCCTCCGCCGACGGTATCGCGCACAGTTGACTGTCGTCACCAACACGATACGCTCCAGAGGCGAGCGCAGTCAGGACGCCCGTCTCGACGCCGTCAGGCAAGGGGGCGCACCGCCATGAACGTCTCCGCCCATGTCGACACCTTCACGCGCGACCGTCTTCCGCCGCCGGACGAGTGGCCCGAGCTGCGCTTCGACCTGGCGGAGCTGCGCTACCCCGAACGGCTCAACTGCGCCGCCGAGCTGCTCGGTCACGGCGCCCCGGACCGCCCGGTCTTCCACACCCCGCACGGCCCTTCGTGGACGTACGCCGACCTGCGCGCCCGCGTCGACCGGATCGCCCACGTGCTCACCGGCGAGCTGGGCGTCGTGCCGGGCAACCGGGTCCTGCTGCGCGGGCCGACCACCCCGTGGCTCGCGGCGTGCTGGCTGGCCGTGCTGAAGGCGGGCGCGGTGGCGGTCACCGTGCTGGCCCAGCAGCGGCCGCACGAGCTGGCCACGATGTGCGAGATCGCCCGGGTCCGGCACGCGCTGTGCGACATACGGGCCGTGGACGACCTGGTGAAGGCCGGCGTGCCGGACCTGCGCGTCACGGCCTACGGCGGTGAGGCGCCCGACGACCTGCTGCGCCGCCCGGCGCCGGACCGCCCCTTCCCGGCGGTCGGCACCGCGGCCGACGACGTCGCGCTGATCGCCTTCACCTCGGGCACCACGGGCCGCCCGAAGGGGTGCATGCACTTCCACCGGGACGTGCTGGCCGTCGCCGACACCTTCTCCGCGCATGTGCTGCGGCCCCGGTCCGACGACGTGTTCGCCGGCAGTCCGCCGCTCGGCTTCACCTTCGGTCTCGGCGGTCTGGTGATCTTCCCGCTGCGGGCGGGCGCCGGCGCGCTGCTCATGGAACAGGCGGGGCCGCGCCAACTGCTGCCGGCCATCGCCGAGCACCGGGTCTCGGTGCTGTTCACGGCGCCCACCGCCTACCGGGCGATGCTGGAGGCGATGGACGGCCACGACGTCTCGTCGCTGCGCCGCTGCGTGTCGGCGGGCGAGAACCTGCCCGCGGCCACCTGGCGGGCCTGGCACGAGCGCACCGGGCTGCGCATCATCAACGGCATCGGCGCCACCGAGCTGCTGCACATCTTCGTCTCCGCCGCCGACGAGCGGATCAGGCCCGGCACCACGGGCGTGCCGGTCCCGGGCTGGCAGGCCCGGGTCCAGGACGCCGACGGCGAGCCGGTGCCGGACGGCGTGCCGGGGCTGCTGGCCGTCCGCGGCCCGGTCGGCTGCCGCTACCTCGCCGACCCGCGCCAGCGGGAGTACGTGCGGAACGGCTGGAACGTCACCGGCGACACCTACGTCCGCGACGGCGACGGCTACTTCCGCTACGTGGCACGCGCGGACGACATGATCATCTCGGCCGGGTACAACATCGCCGGGCCGGAGGTGGAGGACGCCCTGCTCCGCCACGCCGACGTGGTCGAGACGGCGGTGGTCGGCCGCCCCGACGAGGTGCGCGGCCAGGTGGCGGTGGCGTACACGGTGCTGCGGGACGGGGTGGCGCGCGACCCCGAGCCGCTGCGCGCCTTCCTCAAGTCCGAGCTGGCGCCGTACAAGTGCCCGCGCGAGTTCGTCTTCCTCGACGCACTGCCCCGCACGGCCACCGGCAAGCTGCAGCGGTTCCGGCTGCGCACGCCGGTGACCGGCGGTGACACCGACGACCTAAAATGATCAACGTGTCCGAGCAGCACGCCCCCAGGTCCCTCATCGTCACGCTGTACGGCGCGTACGGCCGCTTCATGCCGGGCCCGGTGCCCGTCGCCGAGCTGATCCGGCTGCTGGCCGCGGTCGGGGTGGACGCGCCCTCGGTGCGTTCCTCGGTGTCCCGGCTCAAACGCCGCGGGCTGCTGCTGCCAGCCCGCACCGGTACCGGCGCCGCCGGCTACGAACTCTCCGCCGAAGCACGCCAGTTGCTGGAGGACGGCGACCGCCGCATCTACGCGACGGCTCCGTACGAGGACGAGGGCTGGGTTCTGGCGGTGTTCTCCGTCCCCGAGTCGGAACGCCAGAAGCGGCACGTCCTGCGCTCCCGGCTGGCCGGCCTGGGCTTCGGCACGGCGGCGCCCGGGGTGTGGATCGCCCCGGCCCGGCTGTACGAGGAGACCCGGCACACCCTGCGCCGCCTGCGCCTCGACCCGTACGTCGACCTCTTCCGCGGCGAGCACCTCGGCTTCGCCGCCACCCGGGAGGCCGTCACCCGCTGGTGGGACCTGACGGCGATCGCCAAGGCGCACGAGGGCTTCCTGGACGCCCACGCGCCCGTCCTGCACGCCTGGGAGCAGCGCGCCGACACCCCGCCCGAGGAGGCCTACCGGGACTACCTGCCGGCCCTGGACTCCTGGCGGCACCTGCCGTACACCGACCCGGGCCTGCCCGCCCGGCTGCTGCCCGCCGACTGGCCGGGGGCCCGCTCGGCGCAGGTGTTCCGGGGGCTGCACGAGCGGCTGCGGGACGCGGGGGCCGTGTTCGCGGGGACGGGCCCCGCGCAGGGGTGAGCCCCGCGCGTCACGGGCGCCGCGGCCGGGCGTGCGGCCCGCACCGCGCGGGTCCCCCTGGTCACCGGCCGCCCAGCGACAGCCGGGGTTTCGGCGCGTCCGTGCGGCCGGTCTGCGGTGGCCGGCTGCCCGCCCGGTAGGGGTCGGGCCAGGCCACGCCGGGACCCTCGTAGCCCTGCTCGGCGGCCGCGTGCAGGGTCCAGTGCGGGTCGTACAGGTGCGGCCGGGCCAGCGCGCACAGGTCCGTGCGGCCCGCGAGGATCAGGGAGTTGACGTCGTCCCAGGAGGAGATCGCGCCGACCGCGATCACCGGGACCCGCACCTCGTGCCGGATGCGGTCGGCGAACGGCGTCTGGTACGACCGCCCGAACTCCGGCCGCTCCCCGGCCACCACCTGCCCGGTGGAGACGTCGATCGCGTCGGCTCCGTGCGCGGCGAAGGCACGGGCCATCCCGACCGCGTCCTCGGCGCCGGTGCCGCCCTCGGCCCAGTCGGTGGCGGAGATCCGCACCGTCATCGGCCGCTCGTCCGGCCACACCGCGCGCACGGCGTCGAAGACCTCCAGCGGGAACCGCAGCCGGTTCTCCGGCGAACCGCCGTAGGCGTCGGTGCGCCGGTTGGTGAGCGGGGACAGGAAGCCGGAGAGCAGATAGCCGTGGGCGCAGTGCAGTTCGAGCAGGTCGAAGCCGGCCCGGGCGGCCCGGGCGGCGGCCGCGGCGAACTGCTCCCGGATGTCGGTGAGCTGGGCGCGGGTGAGGGCACGCGGGGTCTGGCCGCCGGGTTTGTAGGGCAGCGGGGAGGCGGCCACCACGGGCCAGTTGCCCTCGGGCAGCGGCTCGTCCATCCCCTCCCACATCAGCCGGGTGGAGCCCTTGCGGCCGCTGTGGCCGAGTTGGACGCCGATCGCGGTGCCCGGTGACCGCCGGTGCACGAAGTCGGTGATCCGCCGCCACGCCTCCGCCTGCCGGCCGGTGTAGAGGCCGGCGCAGCCGGGGGTGATCCGGCCCTCCTCGCTCACGCACACCATCTCGGTCATCACCAGGCCGGCCCCGCCCAGCGCGCGGGCGCCCAGGTGGACCAGATGGAAGTCGCCGGGCACGCCGTCGGCGGCCGAGTACATGTCCATCGGGGAGACCACGACCCGGTTGCGCAGGGTCAGGCCGCGCAGCCGGAACGGGGTGAACATGGGGGGCGTGCCCGGCGGGCAGCCGAACTCGCGCTCCACGGCCCCGGTGAAGTGCGCGTCGCGCAGCCGGAGGTTGTCGTGGGTGACCCGGCGGCTGCGGGTGAGCAGGTTGAAGGCGAACTGGCGGGGCGGCTGGCCGAGGTAGAGCCCCAGGTTCTCGAACCACTCCAGGCTGGCCCGGGCGGCCCGCTGGGTGGAGGCGACGACGGGTTTGCGCTCCGTCTCGTAGGCGGCCAGCGCGCGGGGCACGTCGGGTTGCTCCTCGACGCACGCGGCCAGTGCCAGCGCGTCCTCCACGGCGAGCTTGGTGCCGGAGCCGATGGAGAAGTGGGCGGTGTGGGCGGCGTCGCCGAGGAGGACGACGCCGCCGTGCGACCAGCTCTCGTTGACCACCGTGCGGAAGGTCGTCCACGCCGACTTGTTGGAGCGCAGCGGCCGCCCGCCGAGCGCGTCGGCGAAGACCTTGGCGCAGCGCTCCACCGACTCCTGCGGCCCGGCCTCGTCCAACCCGGCGGCCCGCCAGACCTCCTCGCGCATCTCGACGATCACGGTGGAGGCGTCGGCCGCGTAGGGGTAGGCGTGCAGTTGCATCACGCCGTGCTCGGTCTCGGCGATCTCGAAGCGGAAGGCGTCGAAGGCGAAGTCGGCCGCCAGCCAGATGTAGCGGCAGCGGTGGGCGGTCACCGTGGGCCGGAAGGCGTGGGCGAAGGCGTCGCGGGTGGTGCTGTGCACTCCGTCGGCGGCGACGACCAGGTCGTACTCCGCGGCGAGCCGGGCGGCCGGCGGCGCCTTGGTGCGAAAGCGCAGGTCCACGCCCAGGGAGCGGCAGCGCTCGTGCAGGATCTCCAGCAGCCGGCGCCTGCCCAGCGCGGCGAAGCCGTGGCCCCCGGAGGTGTGACGGGTGCCGCGGTGGACGATGTCGATGTCGTCCCAGCGGACGAAGTCGCGCCGCAGGGCCTCGTGGACCACCGGGTCGGCGTGCTCGATGCCGCCCAGGGTCTCGTCGGAGAGGACCACGCCGAAGCCGAAGGTCTCGTCGGGGGCGTTGCGCTCCCAGACGGTGATCTCCCGCGCGGGATCCAGCCGTTTGAGCAGCGCGGCCGCGTAGAGGCCGCCCGGGCCTCCGCCGGTGATCGCCACGCGCAGGGGCCGCCCGGTCACCGCGGCTACCTCCCCCGCCACTTCGGCGGGCGCTTCTCCTGGAAGGCGGCGTGGAACTCCGCGTAGTCCTCGCCGTTCATCAGCAGGGCCTGGGTGGAGGCGTCCAGCTCGACCGACGCGGCCAGCGGCATGTCCAGCTCGGCCGTGAGCAGCGCCTTGGTCTGGGCGTACGCCAGGGCCGGTCCGTCGGCCAGGCGGCGGGCCAGCTCCAGCGCCGCGGCGTCGGTGTGGCCCTCCTCCGCCGGCACGCTGACCAGTCCGATCCGCTCGGCCTCCGCCGCGCGTACCGGCTCGCCCAGCATCAGCAGCCGGGTCGCGTGGCCGAGCCCGACGACGCGGGGCAGCAGATACGCCGCTCCCATGTCGCCGCCGGAGAGGCCGACGCGGGTGAACAGGAAGGCGAACCGGGCCGAGGGGTCGGCGACGCGGAAGTCGGCCGCCAGGGCGAGCACGGCGCCGGCGCCCGCCGCCACGCCGTGCACGGCGGCGATCACCGGGAACGGGCACTCCCGGATCGCCCGGACCACCTGCCCGGTCATCCGGTTGAAGTCGAGGAGCTGGGCGGTGTCCATGGACAGGGTGGCGCCGATGATCTCGTCCACGTCGCCGCCCGAGCAGAAGCCGCGGCCCTCGCCCGCCAGCACCAGGGCGCGGACGGAGCGCTCGCGGGACAGCTCGGCGAGCAGGTCGCGCAGGTCGGCGTAGGCGCCGAAGGTGAGCGCGTTGAGCTTGTCGGGGCGGGCGAGGGTGACGGCGGCGACACCGTCGTCGAGCTCGACCCGCAGGTGCTCCCACGAGGAGGTGCGGGCGGCGGAGCCGGTGAAGGGACTCATGACGTGCGGCCTCCTAGGGGGGCGGTGCCTCACGTTGCGCGGTGGCGCCTCACGGTGCGTACCCCACGAAGCTATCACTTGTTTGTGACTGTCGTCACGATGGCGCGACAAGACCCTGCGGGACGGCCGGCTCCCGTCACACGCGTCACCGGTCGTCCACAGCCGCGTAACAGTGGGCCCGACGGGGCGAGGCGGGGCGTCCGGCGGGGTAGGCCGCCGGTGGCGGGGCCGAGGCGTCCCGCGCGGTCCCCGTCGACGGTCCTCGTGGCCGGGCCCGTACCATCTCTACGGTCGAAAGCAGGACAGCCTGCTCCATGAACGGACTCGCCTTGTACGAACGCCCCGCCGAATCGGCCTCCTGGCGCATCGCGCTGCCGCACACCACCGCGGCGGTGCCCGTGGCGCGCGCGCTGGTGCGGTCGGCCCTGGCGGAGGTGGAGCACGCGGCCGACAGCGACACCGCCGAGCTGCTGACGGCGGAGCTGGTGGCCAACGCGGTGGAGCACACCGCCGGGCGCGGCCCGATCGAGCTGGTGGTGGAGCTGCGGCCGGGCGGCTGCCAGGTCGAGGTGCACGACCCCGACCCCGCGCCGCCCGGGCATCTCACCCGTCCGGTGATCGAGGAGCCCGACCCCTGGCAGGAGGGCGGCCGCGGGCTGCTGCTGATCCGCGCCCTCAGCTCGTCCTGCGGTCACCGCCCGACAGCTTCGGGCAAGGCGGTGTGGTTCAGACTGCCAGTGGTTCCCGCTCAGCGGCGTCCGGCGTGACCCCGGCGGGCGCCTGGGCGAGCGTGGAGTGCCGGCGGCCGTAGGCGAGGTAGACCAGCAGGCCGGCGGCGAGGAACACCGCGAACTGGATCCAGGTCCGCCAGCCGGTCTCGTACATCAGGTACAGGCAGAAGCCGACGCCGAGCAGCGGTCCGACCGGGTAGAGCGGCACCCGGAAGCTGCGGCCGAGGCCCGGCTCGCGGCGGCGCAGGGCGATCACCGCGATGTTCACGGCGGCCATGACGGCGAGCGTGCCGATGGTGCACAGGTTCATCACGGCGTCCAGCGAGGCGAAGGCCGCCGGGACCGCGAAGACGACGGCGACGATCAGCGTGCCGGCCACCGGGGTGGAGGTGCTCGGCGAGACCTTCTCGAAGACGCGCGGGATCAGGCCGTCCCGGGACATCGACATCAGGATGCGGGTCTGGCCGTACATCACGGCGAGCACCACGGAGGCGATGGCGACGACCGCGCCGAAGGCGATGACACCGCCGCCGACGGCGGAGCCGGTGACCTCGTTGACGACGTACGACAGCGCGGCGGGCCGGCCGGCGACCTGCTTGCCGCCGATGGCGCCGATCGCGGCGAGCGCGACCGCGCAGTACAGCAGGGTGACCAGGCCCATGCAGACCATGATCGCGACCGGAATGTCCCGGCGCGGGTTCTTCGCCTCCTCACCGGCCGTGGTGATCGCGTCGAAGCCGATGTAGGAGAAGAACGCGGCGGTGGTGCCCGCGCCGATGCCGCCGAGGCCGGCCGGGGAGAACGGGGTCAGGTTGCCGTGCTTGAAGGCGCTGTAGCCGACGGCGCAGAAGGCCACCAGGATGACGAGCTTCACGGCGGCCATCGCGGCGGTCGCCCGGGCGCTCTCCCGCACCCCCCGCACCAGCAGCACGGACGCCATGGCGATGACGATCACGGCGGGCAGGTTCACGATCCCGCCGTCGCCCGGGCCCGCGGACAGCGCGGCGGGCAGCCGCAGGCCGGTGAGGCTGTGCAGCAGCTCGTTGACGTACTCGCTCCAGCCGACCGCGACCGCGGAGATGGAGACGCCGTACTCCAGCAGCAGGCACCAGCCGACCAGGAAGGCGGTGGACTCGCCGAGGCCCGCGTAGGCGAAGGAGTACGAGGAGCCGGAGACCGGGATCGCGCCGCCCAGCTCGGCGAACGAGAACGCGGTGAAGACGCAGGTGATCGCGGCGAGGACGAAGGAGATGACGACGGCGGGACCGGCCTGGGCGACGGAGTCGGAGAGGCCGACGAAGATGCCGGTGCCGACGATGGCGCCGACACCGAAGCAGATGAGCTGGAAGAGGCCCATCGTGCGCTTGAGGCCGTGGCCCTCGCGGTCGGCGCCGGACTCGGCGACGAGCAGGTGCGGGGACTTGATGCGGAGAGCGGGCATGAGGGGGTGGTGCTCGTTTCTGGTGGTGCGGGCGCCCCGGTGGGGGCGCGGCGGCGGCCGGGAGGGGGTGGTCCGGGCCGCCGTTCAGGATAAGGCCTGGTGAAGCGGGTGGGGCAAGTGCCGGCGGGGACGGGGAGGTCAGGCGAGGGTCGCGACCAGGACCGCCTTGATGGTGTGCAGCCGGTTCTCCGCCTGGTCGAAGACGACCGAGTGGGCGGACTCGAACACCTCGTCGGTCACCTCCAGGGAGGTCAGGCCGTGGGACTCGAAGATCTCCTGGCCGACCTTGGTGCCGAGGTCGTGGAAGGCGGGCAGGCAGTGCAGGAACTTCACGTCCGGGTCGCCGGTGGCGCGCAGGACGTCCATGGTCACGGCGTAGGGGCCGAGGGCGGTGATCCGCTCGTCCCAGACCTCCTTGGGCTCGCCCATGGAGACCCAGACGTCGGTGGCGACGAAGCCGGCGCCCGCGACCCCCTCGGCGATGTCCTCGGTGAGGGTGATCCGGGCCCCGCTGGACTCGGCCAGCCCGCGGGCGTGGTCGACGATCTCCTGGGCGGGCCAGTAGGACTTCGGCGCGACGATCCTCACGTCCATGCCGAGCAGGGCGCCGGTGACCAGGTAGGAGTTGCCCATGTTGAACCGGGCGTCGCCGAGGTAGGCGAAGGCGGTCTCCCGCAGCGGCCGGGCGCTGTGCTCGGCCATGGTGAGCGCGTCCGCCAGCATCTGGGTGGGGTGCCAGTCGTCGGTGAGCCCGTTGTAGACGGGCACGCCCGCGTGCGCGGCCAGCTCCTCGACCTTGGCCTGGCTGTCGCCCCGGTACTCGATCCCGTCGAACATCCGGCCGAGGACGCGGGCGGTGTCCTTCACGGACTCCTTGTGCCCGATCTGCGAGCCGGCCGGGTCCAGGTACGTCGTGGCGGCGCCCTGGTCGGCGGCGGCGACCTCGAACGCGCAGCGGGTGCGCGTCGAGGTCTTCTCGAAGATCAGCGCGATGTTGCGGCCGCGCAGGTACTGGGTCTCGGTCCCGGCCTTCTTCGCCGCCTTCAGTTCCGCGGCCAGCTCCACCAGGCCGCGGAACTCGGCCTCGGTGAAGTCCAGCTCCTTGAGGAAGTGGCGCCCGGCGAGGGCGGTCGGGACAGTCGCCATGGGGGCGCTCCAGAGGTACGGGTGTCAGGACTGATGTAAGTCTATACGATGCTCCACATTTCTATACAGGCGCTCGCTCCACCGGGCAGCTCATGCAGCGCGGCCCGCCCCGGCCGCGGCCCAGCTCGCTGCCCGGGATCTCGATCACCTCGATGCCCTGTTTGCGCAGGTGGGTGTTGGTGGTGGAGTTGCGTTCGTAGGCGATGACGACACCGGGCTCGACGGCCAGCACGTTGCAGCCGTCGTCCCACTGCTCCCGCTCCGCGGCGTGCACGTCCTGGGTGGCGGTGAGCACCCGGATTTCGCCGAGCCCCAGCGCGGCGGCGATGGCGCGGTGCATGTGCTCCGGCGGATGGTCGGTGACCTTGAGCTCGCGCTCCCCGTCGCCCGGCTCGATGGTGTACGAGCGCAGCATGCCGAGCCCCGCGTACTGGGTGAAGGTGTCGCCGTCGACCATGGTCATCACGGTGTCGAGGTGCATGAAGGCCCGCCGCTTGGGCATGTCGAGCGCGACGATCGTGGACGCGGAGCCCGCCGCGAAGAGCTTGTGCGCCAGCATCTCCACGGCCTGCGGGGTGGTGCGCTCGCTCATGCCGATCAGGACGGCGCCGTTGCCGATCACCAGGACGTCGCCGCCCTCGATGGTGGAGGGGTAGTCGGCCTGCCCCCGGGACCAGACCCGGAACGTCTCGTCGCGGAACAGCGGGTGGTGCCGGTAGATCGCCTCGAAGTGCACGGCCTCCCGCTGCCGGGCGGGCCGGCGCATGGCGTTGATGGCGACACCGTCGTAGATCCAGGCGGAGGTGTCCCGGGTGAAGAGGTGGTTGGGCAGCGGACCGAGCAGGAAGTCGTCGAGGTCCATCACGTGGAACCGCACGGAGGTCGGCTCCGCGTGGGCCTCCAGGAACTCGCGCTTGGTCATGCCGCCCACCAGGGCCTCGGCCAGTTCGCGCGCCGGCAGCGTCTCGAAGGCGGCGCGCAGGTGGTCGGTGGCGAGCGGGCCGTACTCCTTCTCGTCGAAGACCCGGTCGAGGACGAGGGAGCGCGCCCCCGGGACGTCCAGTGTCTCGGTGAGCAGGTCGCCGAAGAGGTGGACGGCGACCCCCCGGTCGCGCAGGACGTCCGCGAATCCGTCGTGCTCGGCGCGCGCCCGGCGCACCCACAGCACGTCGTCGAAGAGCAGGGCGTCCTTGTTGCTGGGGGTGAGTCTTTTGAGCTCGAGGTCGGGCCGGTGCAGGATCACCCGGCGCAGCAGCCCGGCCTCGGAGTGGACGTGGTATGCCATGTCTCCATCCTGGCCACCGGCGCCCGCCTTCACGCTCTTCTCGGCCGTTTCCGCCTCTTCCTGTTTCCGTTCCGCCCGCCGGCGGGGTCCCGGAGCCCGGCGCGGACCACCGCGCCGGGCCCCGGGTCGCCGGCTCACAGCCGCGGGTCGACCGGCTCCGACTCCAGGGCGAGCACCCCGAACACCGCCTCGTGCACCCGCCACAGCGGCTCACCGTCCGCGAGCCGGTCCAGCGCCTCGAGGCCGAGGGCGTACTCGCGGATCGCCAGCGACCGCTTGTGCCCCAGGGACCGACCGCGCAGGCGGGCCAGGTTGTCCGGGCGGGTGTACTCCGGGCCGTAGATGATCCGCAGGTACTCGCGGCCCCGGCACTTGATCCCGGGCTGCACCAGCCGGCCCTCGGCGTCGCGCACCAGCGCGCCGAGCGGCTTGACGACCATGCCCTCGCCGCCGCGGCCGGTCATCTCCAGCCACCAGTCGACGCCCGCGCCGACCGACTCGGGGTCGCCGGTGTCCACGTACAGCCGCCGGGTGGTCTGCAGCAGGCCGGTGGCGTCGTGCTCCACCATCCGGTCGATCAGGGCCAGCTGCTCGTCGTGCGGGAGCGCGGCGAGACTGCGGCCCGGGACGGCCAGGATCTGGAAGGGCGCGAGCCGGACTCCGTCGAGACCGGCGGTGGTCCAGCAGTAGCGGCGGTAGGCGTCGGTGAACGCGGCGGCGTCCGCGGCGCGCCCGCGCTGGCGCTCCAGCAGCCCGCCCACGTCCGTGCCGCGGGCGGCGGCGGCCTCCAGGGCGGCGAGGGCGTCCGGGAACACCGCGCCGGAAGCGGCGCCGACCGCCGCGTACTGGCTGCGCAGCAGGCCCGAGGCCTTCAGCGACCAGGGCATCAGCTCGGCGTCGAGCAGCAGCCAGTCGGCCGGGCCGGAGGCGCCACCGGACGCGGCGAGCGTCTCCCAGAGTCCGGCCCCGGAGACGGCCGCGCGCAGCCGGCCGAGGATCTCCTCGGTCACCTTCCCGTCGTCGAAGAACGGCCGCCCGGTACGGGTGTACAGGGCGCCGGTGGGCCCCTCGACACCGAACCGGCGGCGCGCCGCCTCCGCGTCCCGGCAGACCAGGGCGACCGCGCGCGAGCCCATGTGCTTCTCCTCGCACACGACCCGCCCGACACCGGCCGCCGCGTACTGCGCGAACGCCTCGGCCGGGTGCTCCAGGCAGCCCTCGACGTCCGATGTGGCCGCCGGCGCCATGGTCGGCGGCAGGTACGGCAGCAGGCGCGGGTCGACGGCGAAGCGGCTCATGACCTCCAGGGCCGCGGCCGCGTTCTCCTCGCGGACGGAGACGCGGCCCGCGTGCCGGGTCTCCACCACCCTGCGGCCGTGCACGTCCGCCAGGTCCAGCGGCCGTCCGTCCTGGCCGCCGGGCGCCTCGCTGCGCAGCGGCCTCGCGGGCTCGTACCAGACCCGCTCGGCCGGTACGTCGACCAGTTCGCGCTCCGGCCAGCGCAGCGCGGTGAGCTTGCCGCCGAACACCGCGCCGGTGTCCAGGCAGATGGTGTTGTTCAGCCAGGTCGCCTCGGGCACCGGGGTGTGGCCGTAGACCACGGCCGCCCGGCCGCGGTAGTCCTCGGCCCACGGGTAGCGCACGGGCAGCCCGAACTCGTCCGTCTCACCGGTGGTCTCGCCGTACAGGGCGTGCGAGCGCACCCGCCCCGAGGTGCGGCCGTGGTACTTCTCGGGCAGGCCCGCGTGGCAGACCACCAGCCGGCCGCCGTCGAGGACGTAGTGGCTGACCAGGCCGTCCAGGAAGCGGCGCACCTCGGCCCGGAACTCCTCGCTCTCGCCCGCCATCTGCTCGACGGTCTCGGCGAGGCCGTGCGTGTGCTGGACCTTGCGGCCCTTGAGGTGACGGCCGTACTTGTTCTCGTGGTTGCCCGGCACGCACAGCGCGTCGCCCGACGCGGTCATCGACATCACCCGGCGCAGCACGCCCGGGGTGTCCGGGCCGCGGTCGACCAGGTCGCCGACGAACACGGCGGTGCGGCCCTCGGGGTGGACGCCGTCGGCGTAGCCGAGCTTCGCCAGCAGCGCCTCCAGTTCGGCGGAGCAGCCGTGGACGTCGCCGATGATGTCGAAGGGGCCGGTGAGGTGGGTCAGGTCGTTGAACCGCTTCTCCGTGACGACGGTGGCGCTCTCGACCTCCTCGGCCCCGCGCAGGACGTGCACCCTGCGGAAGCCCTCGCGCTCCAGGTGCCGCAGCGAGCGGCGCAGTTCGCGGGTGTGCCGCTGGATGACCCGGCGGGGCATGCCGGCGCGGTCGGCGCGGGCCGCGTTGCGCGCGGCGCACACCTCCTCCGGCACGTCCAGCACGATGGCGACGGGCAGCACGTCGTGCTGCCTGGCCAGCTCGACCAGCTGACGGCGGCTGTCCTGCTGCACGCTGGTGGCGTCGACGACGGTGCGCCGGCCGGCGGCGAGCCGCTTGCCGGCGATGTAGTGGAGCACGTCGAAGGCGTCCCGCGACGCGCTCTGGTCGTTCTCGTCGTCGGACACCAGGCCGCGGCAGAAGTCCGAGGAGATCACCTCGGTCGGCTTGAAGTGCCGCCGGGCGAAGGTCGACTTGCCGGAGCCGGAGGCGCCGACGAGGACGACGAGGGAGAGGTCGGTGACGGGCAGGACCCGTCCCGTGGGTGTCCCGGTCATGCCGCTTCCGCCTCCTTCTGCGCGTCGTCCGTCTTCCGGGCCGTCCCGGCGTTCTCCGTGCCCAGGTGGAACACGGCCATCTGGGTGGGCGGCCCGACCTCGGGGTCGTCCGGCCCGACGGGTACGAAGCAGACCTCATACCCGTGCCGCCCGGCCACGGCCACCGCCCAGGCGCGGAACTCCTCGCGGGTCCACTCGAAGCGGTGGTCGCCGTGCCGGACGTGTCCGGCGGGCAGCGTCTCCCAGCGGACGTTGTACTCGACGTTGGGAGTGGTCACGACGACCGTGCGCGGGCGGGCGTGCCCGAACACGGCGTACTCCAGGGCGGGCAGCCGGGGCGGGTCGAGGTGCTCGATCACCTCGCTGAGCACGGCCGCGTCGTAGCCCTTGAGCCGCCGGTCGGTGTAGGCGAGCGAGCCCTGGACGAGCCGCACCCGGGCCGCCTGCCGCTCCCCCATGCGGTCCAGCCCGAGCCGGCGCGAGGCGATGGCGAGGGCCCGCACGGAGACGTCGACGCCGAGGATCTCGGTGAACCGGGTGTCGCCGAGCAGCTCCCGCACCAGCTCGCCCTGGCCGCAGCCCAGGTCGAGGACGCGGGCGGCGCCCGCCTCGCGCAGCGCGGCGAGGATCGCCTCGCGCCGCAGCACGGCGAGCGGAGCCGGCTTCTCCTCGGCCTCGGCCCCGGTGTCCTCCGGCACCGCGTTGTCGATCGTCTCGACCTCGCTGTCGTCGGCCTCGGCCAGCCGCACCAGTTCCAGCCGCTCCATCGCCTGCCGGGTCAGCGACCGGCGGCGGGAGAGGTAGCGGCTGGTGATCAGCTTCTGCTCCGGGTGCGTGGGCAGCCAGCCCTCGCCGGCGCGCAGCAGCTTGTCGACCTCGTCGGGGGCGACCCAGTAGTGCTTGGCGTCGTCCAGGACCGGCAGCAGGACGTACAGGTGGCGCAGCGCCTCGGCGAGGGTGAGCGCCTCGGACTCCAGGGTGAGGCGGACGTAGCGCGAGTCGCCCCACTCCGGGAACTCGGCGTCCAGGGCGACGGGTTCGGCACTCACCGTCCAGCCCAGCGGCTCGAACAGCTTCCGTACGAGGTCCGGGCCGCCGCGGGCGGGCAGCGCGGGCACCTCCACGCGCAGTGGCAGGGGTGCCGCGGCCCGCTCCGGGCGGGCGTTGCACACGCCCCTGAGGGCGCTGGAGAAGACGCCGCTCAGCGCGACGGCGAGCAGCGAGGAGGCCGCGTAGGGGCGGTCGTTGACGTACTGCGCGAGTGCCGCGTCGGGCGCTCCGCCGCGACCCCGGCCCCTGCCCCGGCGCACCAGCGCGACCGCGTCGACCTCCAGCAGCAGCGCGGCCGTGCACACAGTGTCGTCCGCCTGCGGGTAGAACACGTGCGCGGTGCCGTGGGAGGTGGAGAAGGTCTGCGCCTTGCCGGGGTGCTTGTGCAGCAGGTACCCGAGGTCGGTGGCCGGGTGGGCGGCGTCGCCGCGCGTGGAGATGGTCAGGAACACACGTCCGAGTCTCCCCGCTGCCGCACCCTGCCGACCAGTGGTTTTCCGCAACACCGCGGCCCCTCCGCCCGGTTCGGGGCGGAGGGGCCGCGCGGGCGGGGCCGGGTTCAGGAGAGCTGGCTCTGGACCTGGGAGGAGATCAGTTCCAGGTGGTCCAGGTCGTCCAGGTCGAGGATCTGGAGATAGATACGGGTGGAGCCGGTCTCGGCGTAGCGGCCGATCCTGTCGACCACCTCGGCCGGGGAGCCGGCCAGGCCGTTGGCCTTCAGCTCGTCCACCTCGCGGCCGATCGCGGCGGCGCGGCGGGCGACCTCCCGGTCGTCCCGGCCGACGCACACCACCAGCGCGTTGGAGTAGATGAGGGCGCCGGCGCCGCGGCCGGCCTCCTCGGCGGCGGCGCGCACGCGGCCGAACTGCCGCTCGCTGTCCTCGACGGAGGCGAACGGCATGTTGAACTCGTCGGCGTACCGGGCGGCCAGGCGCGGGGTGCGGGTGGCGCCGTGGCCGCCGATGAGCACCGGGATCCGGTGCTGCGCGGGCTTGGGCAGCGCGGGCGAGTCGGTGAGGTCGTAGTAGGCGCCGTGGAAGTCGAAGGTCTCGCCGGTCTTGGTGGCCCACAGCCCGGTGACGATCTCCAGCTGTTCCTCCAGGCGCGCGAACTTCTCCTTGGGGAAGGGGATGCCGTACGCCTTGTGCTCCTCCTCGAACCAGCCCGCGCCGAGGCCCAGTTCGACCCGGCCGCCGGACATCTGGTCGACCTGGGCGACCTGGATGGCCAGCACGCCGGGCAGGCGGAAGGTGCCGGCCGTCATCAGGGTGCCGAGGCGGATGCGCTTGGTCTCACGGGCCAGGCCGGCCAGCGTGATCCAGGCGTCCGTGGGGCCGGGCAGGCCGTCCACGTCGCCCATCCGGAGGTAGTGGTCGGAGCGGAAGAAGGCGTCGAAGCCGAGGTCCTCGGTGGCCTTCGCCACGGTGAGCAGGGTGTCGTACGTGGCCCCCTGCTGGGGCTCGGTGAAAATTCGAAGGTCCATACACCCATCCTGCACGGCACCGGCCGCACCGGCCGCACCGGTACCGGGGGCGCGGCCGTCCCCGATCAGGTGAATCCCGTGGTCACGGGCGCGGAGAGTCGGCACCGGGCCGGCCGGTCACACGCCCGACGGACTGTCCTCCGCGCCCTCGGGTAACGCCACCACCCGGGCGGCCAGTTTGCGCAGCATCTCGAGGACCCGGTCGCGGGACTCGTCGGCCGCGTCGATGGCCTCCATGCACTGCCAGTACGCCGTCTCGTCGGTGGCGGAGCTGGCCATGGCGACCAGCGCCATGCCGACCTCGCCGAGCAGGCCGCCGAGGCACAGCAGGGTCTGCCGGGCGTCGTCCAGCTCGGTGAGCTGGGCGGCCCGCAGGTCGCCCGGGTCGAGTTCCGGGGCGTCCAGGACGCCGCAGCCCCGGCCCGCCAGTTCGGTCAGGCCCAGCGCCTCGCCCCGCAGCTCCGGCGGGCCGGACACCGCGAGGCGGCTGCCGATCGCCTGGGCCAGGGCCTGCGCCTGCCACACCTCGGCCATGATCTCGGGCCGGTCGGCGCCCAGGGCCAGGGCCCGCCTGCTCGTCCCGATGAGTCGCACCGCATCCATGCGCTGCCCCCGTCCAGTCCGCCGTGCGTCCTCGCACGCCCGCGTGAACTCACCTGTTCACTACCCAGAGTGAGGGCACCTGAGACGTAAAGCCAGAGGAAGACGGGAAATTGTGGACAACAATTCGGATTCAGGGCACGACGTGACTTCGTAGAGTGATAACGGAGGATGACGTTCCGTCAGTCGCCGGCGCCTGGTCCCGGGGCCGGGAAGCGCCGTTCGTTGCGGTCGATCTTGGCGGAGAGCGCGGCCAGCGGGTCGACGCCCAGGACCTCGCACAACTGCAGCAGGTAGGCGAGGACGTCGGCGACCTCGTCCCGGACCCGGTGCGCGGTGCCGGGGTCGTCCATCACCCGGGCCGACTCCTCGGGCGTCAGCCACTGGAAGATCTCGACCAGTTCGGAGGCCTCCACGCTGAGCGCGGACACCAGGTTCTTGGGGGTGTGGTAGGGCTGCCAGTCGCGCGCGGCGGCGAACTCGGCCAGTCTGCGCTGGAGTCCGGCCAGGTCCAGGTGTTCCGTCACGGCCTCAGGTGTACCACGGTAACGCTCTCGGTCCCCACGGCCCAGGAGGCGTCGCTGACCGCGCCGACGCAGCGGATGTGGCCCCGCTCGCCCATCCGGGCCGCCGTCAGCAGCAGCGCGCGCCGCTGGGCGGGGTCGAGGCCGCGGTCGAAGCCGTCGGTGAGCACGGTGAGGGTGCGCAGCGCGTCGGGCACCTCGCCGGGTGTGTCCACGGCCAGCACGCCGGGCCCGGTCAGCAGCACCAGCGCGAGCGCGACGTAGCGCAGCTCTCCGTCGCCGAGCCGGGCCAGCTCGGTGCGGAAGCCGTCACCGCGGTCGAGCAGCGCCCGGACGGTGCCGTCGGCCAGCGGTTCGGCGGCCAGGTCGGCCACCGGGCCCGCGCAGCCGCCGCGCAGCGCCTCGACCAGCAGGGCGTGCCGGCGGCCGCACTCGAACCGGGTGCGCCACAGCACGTCGGCGAGGTTGTCGCAGCCCGGCAGCAGCCGTCCCGAGCCGGCGGGGACGGGGGCGCGCATGCGCTCGGGGCGCGGGTCGCAGGGGAAGACCGAGCGCAGGGCGACGACCATCTGCTCGGTGGCGGCGAGCACCCGCCGCTGCCCGTCGGTCTTGCCGGCCACCCGCAGCGGCAGCAGCGGGGTGCCGAGCCGGTCGTCGGGCAGCGGGGCACGGGTCACCGGGGTGGCGCCCGCGGTGTGCCAGGCGGCCTGCACCGCCCGGCGGCCCGGGTCGCGCAGGGCGGTCTCCAGCAGGACCACTCCGTCCGCGGTGAGCCGTTCGCCCACGATCCGCAGCTCCGGCTCGGCCTGCACGGCGACGTCCAGCCGGACCGGCCCCTCGGCGCCGTCGGCCGTGCAGCCGATCCGGAAGCCGCGCCGGCGCTGCGCGTCGGGCCGCGCCCGCTCCGGCACCCAGGCCGCCGGCTCCGGGAACACCTCGTCGAGCGGCGCCCCGCCGCCGAGCCGGGCGAGCGCCTCGTACGCCGCGAGCGCGGTCGACTTGCCCGACCCGCTGGGCCCGGCGAACAGGGTGACGGCGCCCAGCGGGAACGCGGCCCGCCGGTGCCCGGCGAAGGCGGACAGCCGCAGCTCGGTCACCCGGGCCCGCACGTCGAGAGCGCCGGTGGACCGCTCCCCCGGCGCGCCCGCGAACAGCCCGTCCTGCCCCGGCACCCGGTAGGACGCGTCCGCGAGGGCGGGCGGCGGCCCGGGCGGCTCGGCGGGCGGTTCCAGGGACCCGGAGGTCGGCGCGGAACCGGTGGACACGGGTGGGACGGCCATATGCGGACGTTAGGCCTCCGCCGGGACGGCGAACCGTTTTGCCCGCCGCACCTTCCTACGATCGGGGGAGCGCCCGCGCGCCGCGTGCGGGCGGTTCAGCCGCCTGCCAGCCCCGCGCCCTCCATCAGCCCGCTGACCTCGGTTCCGGGCGGCGTCAGCAGGAAGACGTTGCGGTCGACCCGGTGCATCCCGCTGCCCAGGCCGAAGACGACACCGGTGCTGAAGTCGAGGACGCGCTTGGCGACGTCGCCCTCCGCGCCGGACAGGTCCAGCAGCACTGGCACCCCGGCCATCAGCGTCTCGGCGACCTCCCGGGCGTCGGCGAAGACGTTGACCCGCAGGACCACGAAGCGGCGGCGCGTCTCGGTCTCGGCGTCCGGCAGCGAGCGGTGGCCCACCGCGGACGGCCAGGCGTCCCGGCCCCGCAGCGGCACGACCTGGGCGAGCCCTTCCCACTGTTCATCGGTGACGTCGTAACGGCTCACCGGCTCCCCCCGACCTGACTCGCACCCAATGCCTGCACCAGCCAATTCTTACGCCAAGTCACCCGTTCAGCCCAACAGCGACACACTGCGCGACCGCTCAAGCGTCCTGTTCCATGCGGCACATGTACGAAAAAAACCCTTCTTACCGCCCTCACACCGGTCTCTTCATGTCGTTCCCCGCCTCGCTCACCGGCCGCCACTAGCGTCCGGTGCCGTGCACTTGGCAGAAACTCAGCAGGTGGCACCCGGGCGGTGGACACGGACGGCGGTGTCCACCGCCCCGGGACGTCACACCGAAGAAGTCCGCGGCCCCGCGCAGTGGCACCGGGTCCTGACCCTGCTCGCCGACGTGAGCCTGTTCATCGGGACGCGGTCACTGTGGTCGCAGGCCGCGACCCACAACCTCTTCGTCACGGCGGTCGTGTCGGTCTGCTACGTCTCGATCCTGGCCGGCGGGGTCCTCGCGCTGACGGTCCGCCGGACGCGCTCGCTGGCCCGGGTCGACCTCATGGTGCTGCTGACCGCGCTCACGCTCACCGGCTGCGCCTGGTGGCTCAACCACGCCGGCGGCGACGAGGCGGTCCTCACCGCCCAGGCCGCGCGCGAACTGGTCGCCGGGCACGCGGTCTACGGGCAGCCCTGGCCGTGGCTGTTCCACGGCCCGAACGTCGCCCTGACGCCGACGATAGACGGGGGGTACGACTTCACGTACGGCTATCCCCCGCTGGCCCCGGTGCTGGCCGCGCCCCTGCTGTGGGTGGGCGGCGGCGGCGCCCCGGCGACGGCGGCGGCGACGGTCGCGCTGCTCGCCGGCGCGGTGCTGCTGTGGCGGATGCTGCCGGCGCCCTACCGCTCGGCGGCGACGATGGCGTGCCTGGGCTTCGGTTTCCTGCCGGGGTACGCCCGTTCGGGCTATCCGGCGATCGAGGCGATGGTGCTGCTGATCCCGGTGGTGGTGGGCTGGTCCCGCATCGGCAGGGGCGGACGGCTCGGCACGCCGGGCATCGCCCGGGCCGTGTGCCTGGGCGCCGCCTGCGCGACCCAGCAACTGCCGTGGTTCGTGGCGCCGTTCCTGCTCGCCGGCATCCACGCGGTGCGCCGCGGCGAACTGGGCGGACGCGCGGCCACCGCGGTCTGCGCGCGGCTCCTGGGGATCGCCGCGGCGACCTGGCTGCTGCTCAACGCCTACTTCGTGGTGCGCGAACCGGGCCCCTGGCTCGACGGCGTCGCGCTGCCCCTCACCCAGGGCGCGGTGCTGCACGGCCAGGGCCTGGTGGACGTCTCGCTGTACTTCACGCACGGCAGCGACCGCCTCGACTGGTACGGCCACGCCAGCGCGCTGCTGGCCGCCGCGCTGCTGGCGCTGTACGTGCTGTTCGTACGGCGGCTGGGTCCGGCGGCGACGGTGCTGCCCTGGTGCGCCTTCTGGCTGGCGACCCGGTCCCAGGACGGCTACTACCTGATGATGACGCCGCTGTGGCTCGCGGCGGCGGTCACCGTGCCGCTGCCGGACTTCGCGAACGCCTGGCAGCCGCGCCCCCGCCGGCTCAGGGGCCCGCGCCGCCGGCCCGCGCTGGCCGGCGCGGCCGCGCTGCTGGTGCTGCCCGCGCTGGTGAGCGCGGCCCTCGCGGCGACCGGCCGGCCGCCGCTACGGATGGACGTCACGGCGGCCCGGCGGGCCACGGCGCAGTCGCTGTCCGGCCTGAGCCTGCGGGTGACCAACACCGGCGGCACCGCGCTCACCCCGCACTACATGGTCACCACCAGCCACGGGATGAGCAGATACTGGTCGCTGACGCGCGGTCCGGCCACGATCGCCGCGCACACCACGGCGTCCGTCGAACTGCGCGCCCCGTCGGGCAGGTTCGCGCTGCCGACGCAGGCGGGCGCCCGGTTCCGCCTGCGCGCCTTCACCGGGGACCCGCAGACGCTCTCCACCCGGGACCTGCGGCCTGCCGACCTGGGCCGCGAGGAGCCACCCGAACGGTAGGAAACCGGTCCGCCGGGGCCGGGCGAGGTGCAGGTCACAGCCGCAGAGAGGGAAACGTCACAGCTCTCGCTCTGCTGTCACATGAGCGCCCTGCCCTAGCATCCGAGCATGACGGTCCTGCCTGACGACGGGCTCTCACTGGCCGCCGAGTTCCCTGACGCGACACACGAGCAGTGGCACCGCCTGGTCGAGGGTGTGCTGCGCAAGTCGGGCAAGGAAGTCTCCGGCGCGGCAGTCGAGGACGCCCTGTCCACGACGCTCGAGGACGGGCTGCGCACCCGGCCCCTCTACACCGCGCGCGACGCCGCGCCCGACCCCGGCCTGCCCGGCTTCGCGCCGTACGTGCGCGGCGGCCGCCCCGAGGGCGGCACGGCCGGCGGCTGGGACGTGCGGCAGCGGCACACGGCGCTCGGCGGCGGCGCGGACGGCGCGGTGCTGGCCGACCTGGAGAACGGCGTCACCTCGCTGTGGCTGGTGCTCGGCGAGGGCGGCATCCCGGTCTCCGGACTGGGCCGGGCGCTCGACGGCGTGTACCTCGACCTGGCCCCGGTCGTACTGGACGCCGGCCGCGACACCGAGGCGGCCGCCGAGGCGCTGCTGCGGCTGTACGAGGTGAGGGGCGCGGACCCCGGGGCGGTGCGCGGCGGCCTCGGCGGCGACCCGCTCGGCCACGAGGCCCGCACCGGCGTCCCGCTGGACGTCGCCCCCTTCGCCGCCCTCGCCGGGCGCTGCGCCGGGACGTACCCCGGCCTGCGCGCGCTGACCGTGGACGCGCTGCCGTACCACGAGGCGGGCGGCTCGGCCGCGCAGGAGCTGGGCGCCTCCATCGCCACCGGTGTGGCCTACCTGCGGGCGCTGACCGAGGCCGGACTGCCGGTCGAGACGGCCTGCGCCCAGCTCGAGTTCCGCTACGCGGCCACCGCCGACCAGTTCCTGACCATCGCCAAGCTGCGTGCGGCCCGCCGGCTGTGGGCGCGGGTCGCCGAGGTGGCCGGGGCGCCGGGCGCGGGCGCGCAGGTCCAGCACGCGGTGACCTCGCCGGTGATGCTGACCCGCCGCGACCCGTGGGTGAACATGCTGCGCGCCACGGTGGCCACGCTGGCCGCCGGGGTCGGCGGCGCCGACTCGGTGACCGTGCTGCCGTTCGACCACGCGCTGGGCCTGCCGGACGCGTTCGCCCGCCGTGTCGCGCGCAACACCTCCACGATCCTGATGGAGGAGTCGCACCTGGCCCGGGTGATCGACCCGGCGGGCGGCTCCTGGTACGTGGAGCGGCTGACCGAGGAACTCGCCCAGGCCGGCTGGGCGTACTTCCGGACGATCGAGCGGGACGGCGGCCAGGCGGCCTGCCTGCGCTCGGGCCGGATCCGCACGGACCTGGCGACGACCTGGGCGGAGCGTTCCAAGAAGCTCGCCAAGCGGCGCGAACCCATCACCGGCGTCAGCGAGTTCCCGCTGCTGGGCGAGAAGCCGGTGGAGCGCGAGCCCGCGCCCGAGCCGCCGTCCGGCGGACTGCCCCGGGTGCGCCGCGACGAGGCGTTCGAGGCGCTGCGCGCCCGCTCCGACGCGCACCTGGCCGCGACCGGCTCCCGGCCCAGGATCTTCCTGGCCGCCCTCGGCTCCCCCGCCGAGTACACCGCGCGCTCCACGTTCGCCGCCAACCTGTTCCAGGCGGGCGGCATCGAGCCGGTCACCGGGGGCGCCTTCGAGGACAGCGGCGCCACCGAGGCCGTGCTGTGCTCCAGCGACGCGCTCTACGCCGAACGGGCCGCGCAGGCCGCCGAGTCGCTGCGCGCGGCCGGCGCCCGGCACGTGTTCCTGGCGGGCCGCCCGGCCGAGCACCCGGGCGTCGACTCGTACGTCTTCGCGGGCTGCGACGCCATCGACGTGCTGTCCGCGACCCTCGACCGCATGGGAGTGTCCTGATGGGAATCCCCGACTTCTCCGGCATCGAGCTGGGGACGCCGGCCGCCGACGGCAGCGCCGAGGAGTGGCGCACGGCCGTGAAGCGGGCGACCGGGAGCGAGGAGCCGCTGTGGGAGACCCCGGAGGGCATCGCCGTCAAGCCGCTGTACACCGGCCGCGACCTGGAGGGCCTGGACTTCCTCGGCACCTTCCCGGGCATCGCGCCGTACCTTCGCGGCCCGTACCCGACGATGTACGTCAACCAGCCCTGGACGATCCGCCAGTACGCGGGCTTCTCCACCGCCGAGGAGTCCAACGCGTTCTACCGGCGCAACCTGGCGGCCGGCCAGAAGGGCCTGTCGGTCGCCTTCGACCTGCCCACCCACCGGGGCTACGACAGCGACCACCCGCGGGTGACCGGTGACGTCGGCATGGCGGGCGTGGCCATCGACTCGATCCTCGACATGCGGCAGCTCTTCGACGGCATCCCGCTGGACCGGATGACCGTGTCGATGACCATGAACGGCGCGGTGCTGCCGGTCCTGGCGCTGTACATCGTGGCGGCGGAGGAGCAGGGCGTACCGCCCGAGAAGCTGGCCGGAACCATTCAGAACGACATTCTGAAGGAGTTCATGGTCCGCAACACCTACATCTATCCGCCGAAGCCGTCGATGCGGATCATCTCCGACATCTTCGCGTACACCTCGCAGCGGATGCCCCGGTACAACTCCATCTCCATCTCCGGCTACCACATCCAGGAGGCCGGTGCGACGGCCGACCTGGAGCTGGCGTACACCCTCGCCGACGGCGTGGAGTACATCCGGGCGGGCCGCGAGGCCGGTCTGGACGTGGACGCGTTCGCGCCCCGGCTGTCGTTCTTCTGGGCGATCGGCATGAACTTCTTCATGGAGATCGCCAAGCTGCGCGCGGCACGGCTGCTGTGGGCCAAGCTGGTCGCGCAGTTCGAGCCGAAGAACGCCAAGTCCCTGTCCCTGCGCACGCATTCGCAGACCTCGGGCTGGTCGCTGACCGCCCAGGACGTGTTCAACAACGTGACGCGCACGTGCGTCGAGGCGATGGCGGCGACCCAGGGCCACACCCAGTCGCTGCACACCAACGCCCTCGACGAGGCCCTCGCCCTGCCCACCGACTTCTCGGCCCGCATCGCCCGCAACACCCAGCTGCTGATCCAGCAGGAGTCGGGCACCACCCGGGTCATCGACCCGTGGGGCGGCAGCGCGTACGTGGAGCGGCTGACGTACGACCTCGCGCGCAAGGCCTGGGCGCACATCCAGGAGGTGGAGCAGGCGGGCGGCATGGCGCAGGCCATCGACGCCGGCATCCCCAAGCTCCGCGTGGAGGAGGCGGCGGCCCGCACCCAGGCCCGCATCGACTCCGGGCGCCAGCCGGTGATCGGCGTCAACAAGTACCGAGTGGACAGCGACGAGCAGATCGAGGTCCTGAAGGTCGACAACTCCTCGGTGCGCGCCCAGCAGATCGAGAAGCTGCGGCGGCTGCGCGCCGAGCGGGACGAGCAGGCCTGCCGGGACGCGCTGGACGCGCTCACCCGGGCCGCCGACGGCGACGGCAACCTGCTGGAGCTGGCCGTGCGCGCGGCCCGCGCCAAGGCGACCGTCGGGGAGATCTCCGACGCCCTGGAGAAGGTGTACGGGCGGCACGCGAGCCAGATCCGTACGATCTCCGGCGTGTACCGCAACGAAGCAGGCCAGTCGCCGTCCGTGGACCGCACCCGCGCCCTGGTGGACTCCTTCGAGGAGGCCGAGGGCCGCCGGCCGCGCATCCTGGTCGCCAAGATGGGCCAGGACGGCCACGACCGCGGCCAGAAGGTGATCGCGACCGCCTTCGCCGACCTGGGCTTCGACGTCGACGTCGGCCCGCTGTTCCAGACGCCGGAGGAGGTCGCCCGGCAGGCGGTCGAGGCCGACGTGCACGTGGTCGGGGTGTCCTCGCTGGCCGCCGGTCACCTCACGCTCGTGCCGGCGCTGAAGGAGAGGCTCGCCGAGGAGGGCCGCGAGGACATCATGGTCGTGGTGGGCGGGGTGATCCCGCCGCAGGACGTGCCGGCCCTGCTGGAGATGGGCGCCGCGGCCGTGTTCCCGCCCGGGACGGTGATCCCGGACGCTGCGTACGACCTGGTGCGGCGGCTGTCGGCCGGCCTCGGCCACGAGCTGTAGCCGCGTATGGCAGCGATCGATCTCGACACGTACGTGAAGGGTGTGCTCGACGGCAGGCGGGCCCTGGTGGCCCGGGCCATCACGCTGGTGGAGTCCACCCGCCCGCAGCACCGGACGCTGGCGCAGGAGCTGCTCACCGAGCTGCTCCCGCACAGCGGCCGGGCGCGGCGGATCGGCGTCAGCGGCGTGCCGGGCGTCGGCAAGTCGACGTTCATCGACGCGTTCGGCACGCTGCTGACCTCGCTGGGCCACCGGGTGGCCGTGCTCGCGGTGGACCCCTCCTCCACCCGCACCGGCGGCTCCATCCTGGGCGACAAGACCCGCATGGAGCGCCTCGCGGTCGACCCGGACGCCTTCGTGCGGCCCTCCCCCAGCGCGGGCACGCTGGGCGGGGTCGCGAAGGCCACCCGGGAGTCGATGGTGGTGATGGAGGCCGCCGGGTACGACGTGATCCTGGTGGAGACCGTCGGCGTGGGCCAGTCGGAGACGGCGGTCGCCGACATGGTCGACTCCTTCCTGCTGCTCACCCTGGCCCGCACCGGCGACCAGCTCCAGGGCATCAAGAAGGGTGTGCTGGAACTGGCCGACGTGATCGCCGTGAACAAGGCCGACGGCCCGCACGAACGGGACGCCCGGGCGGCGGCACGCGAACTGGCGGGCGCGCTGCGCCTGATGCACGGCAAGGACGCGTTCTGGACCCCGCCGGTGCTGAGCTGCAGCGCCCGTGAGTCGGCCGGCCTGGACGTGGTCTGGGAGCGGCTGGAGCAGCACCGGACGCTGCTGGACTCCACCGGCCGGCTGGCCGCCAAGCGGCGGGACCAGCAGGTCCACTGGACCTGGTCGATGGTCCGGGACGAGCTGCTGGGCCGGCTGCACGCGGATCCGGCCGTGCGCGAGGCCGCCCCGGCGCTCGAACGACAGGTCAGGGAGGGCACGCTGACGGCGACCTCGGCGGCGGAGGGCATCCTGCGGGCCTTCGGGCAGCGGCGGGACACGGCGCCCGGGCGATGAGGCCCCGGCGGCCGCGGCGACCCGGGCGGGAAAAGGCGGCATCACCCCTTCACGGCCGGGTAGTCCGAGTATGAACCATTTGGCCTCAGAGAGGAGATGGACAGCCGTGACAATGTCCCACTCACTCGACCGGGGCGTGCTCGTCGTCACGGTGCACGACGACCCCGGCACCGGCGGCCCGCCGGCCCTGCACGACCGGATCGGCGCCCTGGTCGAGGCGCACAGGCCGGTCTCGCTCGTCGTCGTCCTCGGCGACGACGCCGTGGCGGACACGGCGGTCGGCGCGGTGCTGCGCAGCCACCGGCTGTGCAGCCGGCTCGGTCTGGTGATGTCCGTGGCCGCCCACAGCGCCCCCGTGCGGCGGCTGCTCGAGGCGAACGCCGACCCGGACGGCACCCGGCTGGTCATACACGCCCGCGCCGACACCGCGATCGCCACCGCGACGGCGCTGACGGCGGCGGCGTGAGACCCCGGGTCCGGCTGCGGCCGCCGCGCGGCTGAGCCGGGGCGGCGCGGGTACCCGGACGGCGGACACCCAGGTGGCCGACGTGTGGAGGTGTCGACAGTGCGCACCGGACTACTGCGGATCATCGGGGCGGCGACACTCGCCTACGGAGCCGCGACGGCCCGCCGGCCGGAACTGCTCGCCCGGCCCTGCGGGCTGGCCGGCCCGGACGGCGAGGTCGGCCCGCGCACCGAGACGGTGCTGCGCCCGCTGGCGGTGCGGGACGCCGTGAGCGGCCTGTCGATGGCCGTCGCGCCCCGGGGACCGGCGCTGGTCACGGCCTCCGCCGTGCGCATCGCCTCGGACATCGGCGACGCCGTCCTCTTCGGCACCGCGCTCCCCGGCAGGTTCCGCCGGGCCGGGGCGGCCGTCACGGCCCTGGGCTGGGCCGTCCTGACGACCGCCGCCCTGATCGCCCCCGAGCCCGCGCACCGTGCCGCGCGGATGCCCGGGTGAGGCGCCCCGCCGGGTGCGCCGGGGCGGTCAAGGGGTGCGGAACCCGCGGAAGGTCACGTGCTCGCCGGTCGTGAACCCCAGGCGCTCGTAGAGCGCGATCGCGCCGGTGTTCGCCTCCGCCACGTGCAGGAAGGGGCGTTCGCCGCGTGCCAGGACGCGCGCGACGAGCGCCTCGATCAGCCGGGCGGCGTATCCCCGGCCGCGTGCCTCGGGAGCGGTGCAGACGGCGCTGATCTCGGTCCAGCCCGGGGGCCGCAGCCGCTCCCCCGCCATCGCCACCAGCCTGCCGTCGTCGCGGACGCCGAGGTAGGCGCCGAGTTCAGGGGTACGCGGCCGGAACGGCCCGGGCCGGGTCCGCTCGACGAGGTCCAGCATCTCGGGAACGCTCTCCGGGCCCAGTTCGACCACGCCCGTCGCCGCCTCGGGACCGGCCGGGCCGGACGGGCCGCCGCCGGACCAGGTCATCCGGCGGCCCTCGAGGGTGAAGACCGGCGCCCAGTCCGGCGGCGGGGTGACCGGGCGGCTGAACAGGTCGGCGAGTTGACCGGGGCCGAGCAGCCGGGCCAGGTCGGCCCAGTCCGCCGGGCCGGGGTCGGCGGGGACCGCGCAGAAGGTCGCCACGTCCGGCAGGTAGCCGGCGGCCCGGCCGAGCCGGCGGGCGAGATGGGCGTGGTGGCCGCGGAGCGAGGCGCCCACCGGGTCGTCGAACACCGCGGCCTTGCGGTTCACCATCGTGCTGTCCCTCTCGTCCGGCGCGCGCGGGTCGGTCGCCCCGGGCAGCGATCATAGGCAGGCGCACGCCGGGGTACGCGGGCGGCCCGTACGGGGCGGGGTGCCCGGCCCCCGGCCCCGTACCGCCGGGGCCGGACCGCCGGGGCCCAGGCGGGCCGGGCGGCGGGGGTGTCAGCCCGTCCGGGCGGCTGGGTGGGGTGTCAGCCCGTCCGGTGGAAGGCGTTCAGGCGGGCGGTCAGGTGGGCGGCCGCGCCCTCCATCAGGGTGTCGGCGACGGCCTCCACCGTGCGGGCGGACCACTGCTGCAGACCGGTGCCCTCGACCACCTGGTTGAAGGCGCCCATCGCCGGTCCGCAGTGCACCAGGTAGTCCACCCGGTGCCGGTCGTCGCCGGTCACCGCGAGCCGGAAGCCGCGGGTGAAGTAGGCCCGGAAGAAATCCGCCAGCTCCTGCTTCGGGTCCGCGCCGGGCGCCCCGGGCGCGGGGTGTGCGCCGCCCAGGTAGCGGTCGAGGATCTGGGTCGTGGTCTCGTCGTCCAGCTCGGCCGCTGAGGCGTGCCGGCGCCACAGCTCGTGCAGCCGGGACGCCCGCGCCGGGAAGAACAGGCCCCGCTTGAGGTAGCGGGCCCGGGCGCCGAACTCGAACAGCTCGCCCCACGGCGCGGTGTCCACGTCGTACTCCCGCGCCGCCTGCAGGACGTCCTTCACCTCGGCGCTGGTGGCGGCCTCGACGGAGCACTGGTTGACGGAGCCGGTCAGCACGAACTCGGCGCCGAGCAGGAACGCCGCCGCCACCGCCTCCGGGGTGCCGAGGCCGCCCGCGCACCCCACGTGCACCCGCTCCCCGGGCACGGCGGCGCCGTCGCGCAGCCGCAGCACCGCGGGGAGCAGGGTCAGCAGGTCGGCCGTGCTGGTCAGCCAGCCGCCGTCGGCCTCGACGCACAGGTCGTCCGCCATGGGCCGGCCGGCCGCGGCGCGTGCCTCCTCGGCGGTGACCTCGCCGGTCTCCACCAGCCTGGCGACCAGCCGCTCGGGCGGCGGGGCCAGGAACTCGGCGGCCACGTCGGTGCGGCCGACCTTGGCGATGATCCGGCCGCCCTTGAGCCGGAACCGCACCAGGGCCGGGGTGATCAGCGGGAAGCCGGAGGCCTCCACCAGGTCGATGCCGTGCCGCAGCAGCAGGTCCACCAGCGCCGACTCCTCCTGCGGGGCGCCGTGCCGGTAGAGCAGGTTGACGCCGAAGGCGCCGCCGAGGCCGAGGTCGCCGGCCAGTTCGCGGAGCCTGCCGTCGATCTCCTCCAGGGTCAGGCCCCCGGTGCCGAGGAAGCCGAGCAGGCCGGCCTTCGAGGCGGCGCCCAGCATCTGCCGGCCGGAGATCCCGCCGTACAGGGAGCCCAGCAGGTAGGCACGGCGCAGGCCGTACCGCTCCCGGAAGGTCGCGGCGCCCAGGGTGTCGGCGGTGACTACGGCGGCCGCGGCGGTGTCCGGCACCTGGACGGTGACCGCGGCGGTGTCCGGCGCCTGGACGGCGGCCGCCGGGGACGCGGCCGGGGGCGCCGGGGCCGGCCGCTCGGGCGCCGGGGCCCGGCGCGGGGCGGGGGCGGGCAGCGGCTGCGCGGTGTTCCGGATCTTCGCGACCAGGTTGGTCAGCACCCGGCCGGGTCCGATCTCCACGAAGTCGAAGTCGCCGTGGCCCATCAGCCGGCGCACGGTGTCGGTCCAGCGGACCGGCGAGACGATCTGCGCGGTCAGCGTCTCCTTGATCGCGTCCGGGTCGTACGGCTGCCCGTCCACGTTGGCCAGCACCGGCACGGCGGGCGGCCGCAGGGTGAACCCGTCGAGGAAGCGGGCGAACTCCTCGGCCGTCGCGCGCATGTAGCGGGAGTGGAAGGGGGCGCTGACGTTGAGCCGCACCGCGCGTGCGCCCGCGGCCTCCGCGGCGGCGCGGGCCGCCTCGACGGACTCGCGCGGGCCGGAGACGACGAGCTGGTCCGGCGCGTTGTGGTTGGCGATGTCGAGGTCCTCGATGCCCGCCTCGGCCAGCACCCGCGGCAGCTCCGTCTCGTCCAGGCCGACCACGGCCGCCATGCCGCCGCCGCCGGCCTCGGCCATCAGGGCGCCGCGCCGCTGCACCAGGCGCAGCCCGGTCTCGAAGTCGAAGACGCCGGCGGCGAACAGGGCCACGTACTCGCCGAGGCTGTGGCCGACCAGGTAGTCGGCCGGCACCGGGTCCACGGCCTGCCTCTCCAGGTATCCGAGGGCGCTCACGGCGTACAGCGCGGGCTGCGTGAACTGCGTCTCGCCCAGGCGCCGTCCGGGGTCGTCGAGGCACAGCCCGGCGAGGGAGTGGCCGAGCACGCGGTCGGCGGTGGCGGTGTGCTCGGGGTACTTCTCGAAGAGCTCCCGGCCCATGCCCCGCGCTTGGGAGCCCTGGCCGGGGAAACCGTAGACCTTCATGCGTTGTGCCTTCCTTGGTGTCTTCGCCCGGTTCGGTGTCGCCGGGGCGGCCAGTTCCCGCGCCCTGTCCAGCAGGCCCGGGTCGTGGCCGAACGGGCTGAGGAGGGCGAGCGACCTCGATCGCGTGCCCGCGGGGAGGTTGCCTCGTACGAAGTTGTGCAGGGTGCCCGAGGGGCCGAGGTCCAGGTAGAGGAAGTCGCCCCGGGCCCGCATCCGGTCCATGGTCCGCTGGAACTCGATGGGCCGGCGGGCCACCTGCCAGAAGTGCTCGGCGCCCGGCCGCTCCACCGGTTCTCCGTCCACGCAGGACACCCAGGGCAGGCGGGGCGGAGCGAACTCGGCCTCCTCCAGGGAGGCCCGGCACGCGCCGAGCACCTCGTCCATCAGGCGGGAGTGGTAGGCGTACTCGACCGGGACGCGCTGGTGCAGCACGTCGGCGCGGCGCAGTGCGGCCTCGGCCCGGTCGAGGTCGTCGTCCGTGCCGGCGACCACGAAGTGGCCGGGGTAGTTGCGGGCGGCGATCTCGCAGGCCCGCAGCTCCGGCACCCGGTCCAGTACGTCGGGCCGTGCGAGCACGGCGAGCATGCCGCCGCGCGGCCCGGCCCCGAGCCCCTCGGCCTGGCGGACCAGCAGCCGCAGGCAGGCGTCGGGGGCGATGCTGCCGGAGACGGCGGCCGCCGCGTACTCGCCCAGGCTGGAGCCGAGCAGGTGGTCGGGCTCCACCCCGGCCGAGCGCAGGGTCTCGGCGAGGGCCAGTTCGATCATCACGATCGCCGGGTGGGTGAGCCGGGTGTCGGTGAAGGGGTCGTTGCGGCGCCGGTCCGGGTCGAACAGCCGGGCGAGCACGGACTCGCCCAGCTCCTCGGCCACGACGGCGTCGTGGCGGCGCAGGGCCGCGCGGAACACCTCGTTCTCGGCGAAGAGTTCCCGGCCCATCCCGTAGTACTGCGAGCCCTGCCCGGAGAACATGAAGACCACGGGCAGCGGCCCCTGGCCGGCCTCGCTCATCGGTACGTGTCCCAGAACAGGCCCGTCGGCGCGGGCTCGGCGGGCGGCACTGGTCCGGTGGGCGGCACTGGTCCGGCAGGCGCCGTGGGCCCGGTGGGCGCCGTAGGTCCGGCGGGTCCGGCGGGGCCCCGTACGACGACCCTGCGGTCGAGCGGCGGGCCGGGCAGCGGGGCGCGGGTGGCGCGGTGGTCCGCCGGGGCGGGCGCGAGCAGCAGGTGCGCGTTGGTGCCGCCGTCCGCGAAGCAGTTGAGCGCGGCGGCCTCGGCGGCGGACGGCCAGGGGGCCGCCTCGCGCGGGAAGTACAGCGCGGAGGCGTCCAGGTCGAAGTGCGGCAGCGGCTGCTGCCCGGAGCGGAACGGCACCTGGGTGCGGTGGTGCAGCATCAGCACCACCTTGATGAACGCCGCGATGCCCTCGGCGGCCAGCGGGTGGCCGATGTTCGGCTTCACGGAGCCGAGGGCGACGGGCGACGAGCGGGTCGCGGCGGCGCCGTAGACGCCGTCGATCGCCTTCAGTTCGAGCAGGTCGGTGACGGCGGCCCCGGTGCCGTTGGTCTCCACCCAGCCGATGTCGCCCGGGGCGTGGCCGCTGCGGGCGAGCGCCTCGGCCATCACCGCCTTCTGCGCCTGGAGGTTGGGGGTGGCCGGCCCCGCCGTGCGGCCGTCGTTGTTGACGGCGATGCCGCGCAGCACCGCGAGCACCCGGTCGCCGGCGGCACGGGCGGCCGCGAGCGGCTTGAGGACCACGACGCCGACGCCCTCGCCGAGGACGAGTCCGGCGGCCCTGCGGTCGAAGACGTGGAACTCCGGGCCCGGGTTCAGCAGTCCGCGCCGGCCGAACACCTGGTGCGCCCGGTCGTCGGCGAGCAGGCTCACCCCGGCGACGACCGCCGCCTCCACGGAGCCGGTCCGCAGCGCCTGGACGGCTGTGTCCATCGCGACCAGGGCGGAGGAGCAGGCGGTGTCCACGACCAGGCTCGGGCCCTGGAAGTCGAAGAACTGCGAGACGTTCGCCGCCAGGTAGTTCTGCCCGGTCACCACGACCGGGTTCTTCGAGTGTTCCAGCGCGTCCGGGTCGGGGGTGTGGGTGGCGCGTCCGCCGACGTACACGCCGACCTTGCGTCCCTTGAGCTCGGCGGGCCGGTAACCGGCGTGGTGGACCGCGCTGTTCACCTCTTCGAGCAGCAGCAGCGCCTGCGGGTCCATGGCCGCCACGTCCGCCTCGGAGAGCAGGAACGCCTCCGGGTCGAACCGCAGCACCCCCGGGAGCAGGCCGGCGTGGTGGCCGAGCGGGCGGCCGAAGCGCTCGTCGGGGACCGGCCGCAGCGCCGAGCGGCCCTGGCGCAGCAGCTCCCAGTAGGCGTCGGCGGAACCGGCGTCCGGGAAGCGGCAGGACAGGCCCACGACCGCGATGTCCGACGCCGCCGGACCGGCCGCGGGCGAGGGGGACGCCGGCGCGGGCGCCGGTGCGGTGTGCGGGCCGCGCGGGGAGCCGGCCGCCGGGGTGCCCTCCGGGGCCGGTGCGGGGCCGGTGCTCGCCGCCGGAGAGCCGAAGACGGCCAGGAGTTCCGTGCGGTGCGCCTCGGCCAGGTGCCCGGCGAAGGCGTCGACGGTCGGGTGTTCGAGCAGCGCCGAGGGGTCGACGGAGACGTCCAGGCGCTTGGCGACGGACTGGACGAGCTGGGAGACCATGATCGAGTCCATGCCGTAGTCCTGGACCGGTACGTCGCCGGCGAGCCGGACCCGGTCGAAGCGCAGCTCCTCGGCGAGCCGGTCGAGCAGCCAGGAGGCGGCCGCGCCGACCGCCGCGCGCACCCGGGCGTCCTCCTCCGGCCCCGCGGCGGGCGCCGCGGGCGACGGGGCGCCCGGGACCGCGGGCGCCTCCGTGGCCGGGGCGGCGGCCGGGGTCGCGGGCGCGGCGGGGGCCGGGACGGCGGCGGGCGCCGTGGCGGCGGCGGGGGCCGGATCCAGTCGGCGGGCGGTCAGGCGTGCGGGGTCGAAGCCGGCGTCCGGGCGCGGCACCACCGGCATGACCACCCTGGCGCCGCTGCCCAGCGCCCGCTCCAGCAGGGCGAGTCCCTGTTCGTCGGAGAGCGCCGCCAGCCCCGAGGCCTGGTAGGCGGCGCTGCGGGCCTCGCCCATGCCGGTGTCCTTCCAGCTCGGCCACTCCACGCTGACCAGCGGCAGCCCGTACGGGCGGTGCCGGGCGACGGCGTCCAGGTAGGCGTTGGCCATGGCGTAGTCGCTCTGGCCGACCGCGAGGGCCGGCACGGCGGCGGCGACCGAGGAGTACACGACGAACAGGCTCAGCGGCTCGTCGCGGAACACCTCCAGCAGGGCGTCCAGGCCGAACACCTTCGGGCCGAGCACGCGGGCGACGCCGGAGTGCGGCTTGCGCACGAACGCCGGGTTCTCGAAGTCGGTGACGCCCGCGCTGTGCACCACGCCGCCGACCGGTCCGAGGCGTCCGCGGACGTCGGCGAGGGCCTTGGCGAGCGCCTCGCGTTCCTCCAGCGGCACCGCGACGACCTCGAGTTCCACCCCCTGGGCCGCGAGTTCGGCCAGCGGGCGCAGCTTGCGGCCCAGCGGGCCGTCCTGAGCGATGTGCGCGCTCCACTCGGCACGCGGCGGCAGTTCCTCGCGTCCGGTGAGGACCAGCTTGCGCACCCCGTGCGCGGCGACGAAGTGCCGTGCGGTCAGCAGCCCGATGCCGCGCGTGCCGCCGGTGACCCAGAGCACGTGGCCGGCCGGGAAGCGCGGCGCCCGGCCCGCGCCGCCCGGCTCCTCCTCCAGCCGGGCCAGGTGCCGGACGCCGTCGCGGTAGGCGACCTCGGCGGGCTCGTCGTCGTAGCTCAGTTCGTCGGCCACCCAGCGGCACAGTCGCTCGTCGCCGGCCGCGCCGTCGATCTCCAGGTGGCGGGAGCGGACGTGGCGGTACTCGCTCTGCAGCATCCGGTACAGGCCGATGCGGGCCGCGCCGCCGAGACCGGGCGTGTCGTCGGAGGCGACCCGGGTGACCAGCAGCGCGCGCAGGTCGCGGCTGCCGCGGTCGACCAGGTGCTGGAGCCAGCGCAGCCAGGTGGGCAGCGTGGTGTGGTCCGGGGCCGGGCCGGCGTCGGCGCAGCCCGCCAGGTCGACGACGGCGTCGAAGCGGTCCCAGCGGGTGCCGTCGGCGGCGAGTTCGGCGTCCAGCCGGTCGGCGGTGAGCACCTCGGCGGCGGGCAGCACGGCGGCGAGCCGGGTGGCCAGCGCCTCGGTGCCGGGAGCGGCGAGGACGGCGGTCAGGGCCGGCCGCGCGGTGCGGGAGGCGGGCGGGGCGGGCGTCCAGCGCCGGGTCAGGAGCATGGCGCCGCCGGCCGGCCGGCCGGTGAGGGCGGCCAGTTCGGCGTCGGCTGCGGCGAGCCAGACGCGGTCCCCGTCGAAGGGGTAGCCGGGCAGCGCCACCCGGCCGGGGCTGCCCGCGGGGTGCAGGGCCGTCCAGTCGACGCCCTGGCCCCGGGTCCAGGCGGCGGCCAGGGCGGCGGGGTCCGCGGGCAGCTCGGTGCCGGGGGCCGGGCGGCGCGGGTCGACCACGCCGGTCCAGCTTCCCGCCGGGCTGCCGCCGGCCGCGAACTCCTCCAGCTTTCCGGCGAGTCGGGGCAGCTCCTCGAAGAGGACGGCGAGCCGGTGGGCCATGGCCTCGCGGCCGGTCTGCAGGGTCCAGGCCACCTGCTGGGGCGTCGCCCCGCTCGTCTCCGCGCGCAGGTGGCCGGCCAGGCGCCGGGCCTGCGCGCGCAGCCGGCCGGCGTCCCGGGCGGAGAGGACCGCAAGCTGGGGGCCGGCCGGGGCGGCCGGGGCGGGCGTGTCCGGCCCGAGGTGCTCCTGCCCGAGGTGCTCCTGGAGGATGATGTGGGCGTTGGTGCCGCCCGCGCCGAAGGAGCTGACGCCCGCGGTGCGCGGCCGGACGGTGCCGTCCTCCCGCACCCGGCGCGGCCAGGGCGCCCGGTGGCGCTGGACCTCGAACGGGGTCGACGTGAAGTCGATGTTCGGGTTGAGGCGGTCGGCGTGCAGGGACGGGACCAGCTCGCCGTGCCGCATCTGCAGCAGCACCTTGGTGATCGCGGCGATGCCGGCGGCCGACTCGGCATGCCCGATGTTGGACTTGACCGAGCCGATGGGCAGCCGCTCGGGCAGGTCGCCCTCGAACGCGCGCAGCATGCCGTTGACCTCGACCGGGTCGCCGAGCGCGGTCCCGGTGCCGTGCGCCTCCAGGTAGTCGAGGTCGGCGGGGCGCAGTCCGGCGCGCTCCAGCGCGGACCGCACGAGGTCGCCCTGTGCCCGGGGGTTGGGGACGCTGTAACCGGCGCCCGCGCCGCCGTGGTTGACGGCGGACGCCTTGACCACGGCGAGCACGCGGTCGCCGTCGGCGACGGCCGCGTCCAGGCGCTTGAGCAGCACGGCGCCGGACCCCTCGGCCGGGACGTAGCCGGTGCCGCCCTCGCCGAAGCTGCGGCAGCGGCCGTCCTCGGCGAGGAAGCCCCGCTGGGCGAGCTGGAGGAACTTCACCGGGTGGCTGGAGATGTTCACGCCGCCCGCGACCGCGACGTCGCAGTCGCCGTTGCGGATGGCCAGGCAGGCCTGGTGGATGGTGACCAGCGAGGAGGAGCACATGGTGTCCAGGGCGACGCTGGGGCCGGTGAAGTCGAAGAAGTACGACACCCGGTTCGCGACGGAGGCGTACGACGAGGAGGTGGCGAAGCCCTCGCCGCGCAGCGCCTCGCGCACGCCGTAGAGCTGGTAGTGGCCGTACATCATGCCGACGAACACGCCGGTGCGCCCGCCGCGCAGTCGCTCACGGGTGTAGCCGGCGTCCTCCAGCAGGTGCCAGACGGTCTCCAGGAACACCCTCTCCTGCGGGTCGGTGTGCTCGGCCTCGATCTGCGACATCCGGAAGAACAGCGGGTCGAAGCGGTCGGCGCCGGGCACGAAGCCGCCCCACTTGCCGTAGGTCCTGCCGGTGGCCGACTTGTCCGGGTCGTAGAAGACCCCGTGGTCCCAGCGGTCGCCCGGGATCTCCTCGACGCTGTCGCGGCCCTCGCGCAGGTTCTGCCAGAACTCGGTGACGTCGCCGGCCCGGGGGTATCGGCCGGCGACGCCGATGACGGCGATGTCGTCGCCGCCGGGAGGCCCGGCGGGGGCCGGCACCGCCGCCGGGGCGGCGGGCGCGGTCGCGGCGGCCGAGGGCACGGCACCGGTGGCCACCGGTGCCGTGGCCGGCGGGGTGGTGGTGAAGGCGGCCGGGTGGGCGGCGGCGAGGTGGGCGGCCAGGTCGCGGACGGTCACGTGCTCGAAGAGCAGGGTCTTCGACAGCGGTCCGACGTGCTGTTCGAGGCCGCGGATCAGGCTCATGGTGATCAGGGAGTCCACGCCGTACCGGTCGAAGGGCTCGGTGACGGTGATCTCCGCCTCCGGCGTCCTCAGTTCCTGCGCCAGCAGCCGCAGCACCAGCCGCTCGGCCTCCTCGCGCGAACCGGAGCCGGGGCCCGCGTCGGCACCGGGACCCGGCGCCGCGTCGGCGGCGGGCCGCGGCGCGGCCGGGGCCGCCGTGCCGCCGGACAGGGCGGTGAGGACGCGCGCCGGGTCGCCGGGGGCGAGCAGCAGGGCCGGAGCGGTGCCGGCGAGGGCCCGTTCCAGCGCGTCCAGGGCGGGCCGGGTGGCCAGCGGGCGCATGCCGAGCACGCGGTCCATGTACTCCTCTGCCCTGGCGTCGATGCGCATGCCGCCCTCGGCCCACACCGGCCAGGCGGCGGAGAGGGTCCGGCCCCGGCGGGTGCCAGCCCTGCGCCGCTCCTCCCGGCGCTCGGCGAAGCGGTCCAGGAAGGCGCCCGCGAAGGCGTAGTCGGTCTGGCCGGCGTTGCCGAACGCGGCCGCGGCCGAGGAGTAGACGACGAAGTAGTCCAGCGGCTCGCCCGCGGTGGCCTCGTCGAGCAGCGTGGTGCCGCGCACCTTGGCGGCCAGCACCGCGTCCGCGTCGGCGCGTTCCTTGCCGCGCAGCAGCCCGTCGCGCAGCACACCGGCGGCGTGCAGGACACCGCTGACGTGCCCGTGCGCGCCGCGCGCCGCGTCGATCAGCGCGCGCACGTCCCGCGGGTCGGCGACGTCGGCGACGACGACGCGGGCGCCGAGGGCGTCGGCACGGGCCCGCGTCGCGGCGTCGGGGGCGGTGCGGGCGGCGAGCACGAGGCCGCCGCCGGTCACCCCGGCCGCGCGGCGGGCGGCGGCGATGTGCTCGGCGGCGAGCAGGCCCAGCGCGCCGGTGCCACCGGTGACGATGTGCGCGCCGGCACCGGTGAACGCCGATCCGGAGACGGCCGGCAGCGTGGTCCGGTGCCAGGTACGGCGCTCGGGGCCGTCGGCGGTGAGCCGTGCCTCGGTCTCGGGGCCGCCCTCGGCGAGGAGTTCGGCGACGACGTCCCGGGCCGGGGCGCCGGGCGCGACGGCGAGCACCCCGAAGGCGACGGCGGGGTGCTCAAGGCGGACGGAGCGCGCGAAGCCGGCCAGGGCCGGGTCGGCGGGCGACGCGGCCGGCTCCGGGTGGACGTGCAGGTAGGTCAGCGCGTCGTGCCGTTCGAGCTGCCAGGCGCGCAGGAAGGCCAGCGCGGTGTGGAAGCCGGACTCCACCGCCGCGTCGCACTCCGGCTCGCCGGCGGACAGGTGCAGGACGCGGACCGGGCCGGCCCCCGCGGCACGGACGGCCGCGGCGGCGTCGAAGTGCGGACCGAGCGGGATCCGGCGCACCTCGGCGCCGGCCGCGCGCAGCGCGGCGCCGAGTCCGGCCTCGTCCGGCGTGCCCGCGGCGGGGGCCAGCAGCAGGACCGTGCCGGCCGGGCCCGGGCGGCGCCGCGGCGCGGGCTGCCAGCCGGGTTCGAAGGCGGCCACCGCGCCGGCCGTGGGCAGCGCCCGCAGGGTGAAGGACTCCAGTGTGACGACGGCCGTGCCGTGCTCGTCGAGCAGGGCCACGTCGAAGGAGAGCGAACCCTCGGGCGCCGGGCGCGCGGCCGGGGTGGCGTGGGCGAACACCCGCCGGGGCAGCGGGGCGTGCAGCCGGGCCGCGCCGAGTGAGAACGGCAGGTACGGCGCCGGGCCCGCGGGGTCGCCGGCGCCCGGTACGAGGCGGCCGGCCGTCTGCAGGGCGGCGTCGAGCAGCGCCGGGTGGAAGGCGTACGCGCCGGCGTCGGCGTGCAGCGCCTCGGGCAGCACGAGCGTGGCCAGCACCTCGTCCGGACCCTCGGCGATCTCCTCGATCACCCGGAAGGAGGGGCCGTAGGCGAAGCCGAGCCGGGTGAAGCCCGCGTAGCAGTCCGCCCCGGTGGTGACGCGGGGGCAGCGGGCCCGGACGCCGGCCAGGTCGGCGGGGGCGGGCCGGGGGCCGGCCGCGTCGAGGCGGAGGGTGCCGCCGGCGTGCACCGGCGCGCCCGCGCCGTCACCGCACACCTCGAAGGAGTGGTGTGCGCCGTCACCGGTGACCCGGACGGTCAGCCGGTGCTCGGCCCGGCCCGCCGGGAGCCGCACCGGCGCGGCCCACACCAGGTCGTCCACAGCGCGTACGGGGGCGCCGGCGGCGGCGAGTTCACCGGCCAGCCGGCCCATCTCCAGGTAGGCCACACCGGGCAGGACGCGTTCACCGCCGACGACGTGGTCCCGAAGGAAGAACTCGTCCCCGGTCAGCGTCTTGGCGAAGACGTGCTCGCCGGGGGCGGAGACGTCGGCGTCCAGGAGGGTGGGGTGCAGACGAGCGGGGGCACCGGGACGGACGGGGGCTTCCGGCGCGGCGGGCGCGCCCGGCGTGCCGGAGGCTGTCGGCGCGGCAAGGGCCCGCGGCGCCGCGAAGGCATCCGCACCGGCTGAGGCGGCCACCCCGGCGCGGGCACCCGGCACCGTGAGGGCCTGCGGCACGGCGGCATCCGCCGGCGCGGCCAAGGCGGACCCGCCGGCATCAGCACCCGGACCGGCAACGGCTCCCGGCGCGGCGGGGGCGGGGGCCGCCGGCGTGGGGGCGGCCGTGGCGGGGGCCGGCCAGTGGCGGGGGCCGGCGAAGGGGTAGGCCGGCAGGTGGACCCGGCGGCGGGGGGCGCCCCGGTGGAGGGCGGGCCAGTCGACGTCGGCGCCGCGCAGCCAGTCGGCGGCGAGACCCCACAGGTCGCCGGGTCCGGCGGCGGCCCGGGCGACGGGGCGGCCGTCGGCCGCGTGGCCGGTGCGCACCGCCGAGGGCCGCCCGGCCAGGTGCGCCAGCAGTTCGGCACGCAGCCCGGCGGCGCTGTCGGCGACCACGGCGAGCCGGTGCGCCAGGGGCTCGCGGCCGGTCTGCAGGGTGTGGGCTAGGTCGGCGGCCGGGAGGTCGTGCCGCCCGAGGTGGTCGGCGAGCCGCTGGGCGGAGCGGCGCAGCGCCTCGCCGTCGCGGGCGGACAGCACGAACAGCTCCTCGGCCGGGCTGTCGTCGCGGGCATCCGGCATGGGGGGTTCCTCCAGGACGATGTGCGCGTTGGCCCCGCCGAACCCGAAGGAGCTGACGCCGCCGCGGCGCGGCAGCTCCGCTCCGGCGGCGTCCCGCGGACGCGGCCAGGGCCGGGCGGTGGCGGCGACCTCGAACGGGCCGCCGTCGAGCTCCAGATAGGGGTTCCGCTCACGGAAGTGCAGGCTGGCCGGGATCGTGCCGTGCCGCAGCGCGAGCACCACCTTGAACAGCCCGGCGATGCCGGCGGCGGCCTCCAGGTGGCCGATGTTGGTCTTCACCGAGCCGATGGCGCAGGGCCGCGCCGTCTCCGCGAGCCCCTGCTCGGCCCTGATTCGCCGGAAGGCGGTGCTCAGCCCGGTGGTCTCGATCGGGTCGCCGAGCGCGGTGCCGGTGCCGTGCGCCTCGATGTAGCCGACGGTGTCCAGCGGCACCCCGGCGCCTCGGTAGGCGTCCACGAGCAGGTCGGCCTGGGCGTCCGGGTTGGGGGCGGTGAGCGAGGTGGTCCGGCCGCCGTGGTTGACGGCGGCGGCCTTGATGACGGCGTGCACGGCGTCGCCGTCCCGGCGGGCGCGGTCGTGGGGCTTGAGCAGCACCACTCCCGCGCCCTCGCCGCGCACGTAGCCGTCGGCGCGGCTGTCGAACGCCTTGCAGCGGCCGTCGGGGCTGAGCATCTCCCCCTGGCTGAGCGCCTCGTACACGCCGGGGGCCAGGATGAGGCTGACCCCGCCCGCGATGGCCAGGTCGCAGGTGCCGTCGCGCAGGGCCGCGCAGGCCTGGTGGACGGCCGTCAGCGAGCCGGAGCAGGCGGTGTCGACGGCGATGCTGGGGCCGCGCAGGTCCAGCAGGTACGACACCCGGTTGGGGATGACGGACAGGGCGGCGCCGGTGAGGGTGTGGCCCTCCGCGCCGCGTCCGGCCGCCCGCTGCACCTCCAGGTAGTCGGAGTTGGTGACGGCGACGAACACGCCGACGCGTTTGCCGGCCAGCTCGGACGGCCGGTACCCGGCGTCCTCGACGGCCGACCACACCGTCTCCAGCATCAACCGCTGCTGCGGGTCCATCAGTTCGGCCTCGCGGGGCGAGATGCCGAAGAACGCGGCGTCGAACCGGTCGACACCGGGCGCGAAGCCGCCCCAGCGGGAGCGGGAACGCGGGTGGTCGCGCCAGTCCCAGCGGTCGGCGGGTATCTCGCCCACCAGGTCGTCGCCGGCGGCCAGGTGGGCCCAGAACTCATCCAGGTCGGCGGAGCCGGGCAGCCGGCCGGCCATCCCGATGACGGCGACGTCGGCGCGGGCCGGGGTGTGCCGCCCGCCGGCGCCCGGCGTCCCGCTGTCCGTGCCCGCCGTACCCGTACCCGGCGTCCCACTGTCCGTGCCCGCCGTGCCCGTGACCGCCGCGCCCGGCGTCCCGCTGTCGGTGCCCGACGTGTCCGTGGCCGCCCTGCCGAAGCGGGCCGGCAGCTCGTGGGCGTGCTCCCGCAGGAGGTGTTCGGCGAGGGCGTGCAGGGTGCCGCGGCGGTAGAAGAGGGTCGGGTAGACGG
This sequence comes from Streptomyces sp. NPDC056580, assembly GCF_042793175.1. Taxonomy (NCBI): domain Bacteria; kingdom Bacillati; phylum Actinomycetota; class Actinomycetes; order Kitasatosporales; family Streptomycetaceae; genus Streptomyces; species Streptomyces sp. NPDC056580. The sequence continues at coordinate 342,952 of NZ_JBHTVE010000003.1, forward strand.
TGATGCCGTACGCCTTGCGCAGTTCGGCGCTGAGCGCGGTGAAGCCGACCGAGTTCATGCCGGTCTCGCCGAGCGGGGTGTGCGCGCCGATGTCCTCGGGGCGCAGGCCGGTCAGGCCGGCGACCATGCGGGCGAGGTCGGCCTCGAGCTCCGCCCGGCCGCCTCCGGCGGCGGGCGGCCGGGCGGGCGCCGGCTCCGGCCGCCCGGTTCCGGCGCCGAAGCGGGCGCGCAGCTCGGGCAGCGGCAGCGCGGCGAGGGCGCCCCGGTCCACCTTCTCGTTGAGGGTGCGCGGGAACCCGGTGACGCGCAGCATGGTCTCCGGCACCATGTGCTCGGGCAGCCACGCGCCGAGCCGCTCGCGGGTGGGTTCGGCCGCGCCGTCGTCGAGGACGTAGCAGGCGAGCAGGGTGTGCGAGCCCGCGGCCCCGCCCCGGGCCACGACGACGGCTTCGCGGACGCCCTCGACGCGTCGCAGGGTCGCCTCGATCTCCTCCAGCTCCACCCGGAAGCCGCGCACCTTGACCTGGGAGTCGATCCGGCCGAGGTACTCGATGCGGCCGTCCGCGAGGCGGCGCGCCAGGTCGCCCGTGCGGTACACGCGGGCGTCGGGTCCGGCGCCGGACGGGTCGGGCAGGAAGCGCTCGGCGGTCAGTTCGGGCCGGCCGAGGTAGCCGTCGGCGACGCCGTGCCCGCCGATGTACAGCTCGCCGGCCACGCCGGTGGGCACCGGCCTGCGAGAGCCGTCCAGGACGTGCAGCGTGGTGTTGGCGATGGGCGTGCCGATGGTGACGCGCTCGCCGGGGGCGAGGCGGCGGGCCGCGGACCAGATGGTGGTCTCGGTGGGCCCGTAGAGGTTCCACACCTCCTGGTTCCCGGCGAGCAGGGCCTCGGCGGTGTCGGCGGGCAGCGCCTCGCCGCCGCACAGCACCTTCAGCCGGGCGTCGCCCCGCCAGCCGGCCGCGAGCAGCATGCTCCAGGTGGCCGGGGTCGCCTGGACGACGGTGGCCGCGCCCGCCTCCAGCGCCTCGCGCAGCCGCAGGCCGTCGCGGGCGTCCTCGGCGGGGAGGATCTCGACGGTTGCGCCGGTGATCAGCGGCAGGTACAGCTCGAGGCCGGAGATGTCGAAGCAGACGGTGGTCAGGGCGAGGAGGGTGTCGCCCGGCCCGCATCCCGGTTCGCGGGCCATCGACCACAGGAAGTTGGTCAGGGCGCGGTGCGGGACGCACACGCCCTTGGGGCGGCCGGTGGATCCGGAGGTGTAGATGACGTAGGCGGTGTCGGACGGGCCGGCCGGGCCGGGTGAGGGAAGCGCGGGCGGCTGTTCGCCGGTGTCGGTGACGAGCCGCGGCACGCCGCCCGGTCCGCCGGTCACGGACGAGTGGGTCAGCATCAGGTGCAGCTTGGCGTCCTCGGCCATGTAGGCGAGCCGGTCGTGCGGGTAGGCGGGGTCGAGCGGCACGTAGGTGCCGCCCGCCGCCTGGACGGCGAGCAGCGCGACGGGGAGGCCGGCGTCGCGCGGCAGCAGGACGCCGACGGTGCGGCCGCGGCCGACGCCGGCCGCGGTGAGCCGGGCGGCGAGGGCGTCTACGCGTTCGGCGAGTTCACGGTAGGTCAGCTCGGTGCCGCGGTGGCGGACGGCGGTGGCGTCGGGCCGCGCCTCGGCCTGACGGCGTACGAGCTGCCAGACGAGGGTGCCCGCGGGGTAGTCGGCGGGTTCGGGCGGGGCGAGCAGGGCCCGCTCGGCGGCGGTGAGCAGGTCCAGTTCGCCGACGGCGGTGGCGGGCCGGTCCACGGCGGCGGCCAGCAGGGTGGTGAAGTGCTCGCCGAGCCGGGCCACGGTCGCCGCGTCGAAGAGGCCGGGGTCGTACTTGAGGGTGTAGCGGCAGCCCTCGGCCTGTTCGACCACCTCGAGCGTGAGGTCGAACTCGCCTTCCTGGTGGACGCCCTCGACGGGTCCGAGGACGACGGCGTCCGCGGCCTCGCCGGTCCGGGCGGCGCGCGTCCAGTTCTGGAAGTAGAAGGCGACGTTGAACGGGTCGCCGGCCTCGGGGTCCGCCCGGCGCAGGTCCTCGGCGAGGGTGATCAGCGGGTAGGCGCTGTGCTCGAGGGCGTCCAGCACCGTCCGGTGCACGCGGCCGAGCAGGGAGCGGAACTCCTCGGCTCCGTCGACGCGTTCGGCGAGCACGACCATGTTCATGAAGTAGCCGAGCACGTCGTCGTAGCCGCTCGGCGGCCGGCCGGCGGTGGGGGTGCCCACGGCGATGTCGTCCTGGTCGGCGTAGCGGTGCAGCAGCGCGAACCAGGCCGTGAGGACCACGCCGAACAGGGAGGTCTGCTGCGCCGCCGCCAGCGCGCGGGCCCGGTCCGTGACGTCCGCCGGGATGTGCCCGTCCAGGCTCGCCCCGCGGTGGCCGGTGACGGCCGGGCGGGGCCGGTCCAGCGGCAGCGGCACGGTGGTGCGGCGGCCGCGCAGCCGCTCGGTCCAGTGGGCGCGCAGCCGTGCGCCCTCGTCACCGGCGAGCAGCTCGCGCTGCCAGGCGGCGAACCCGGCGTAGTCGCGGGCGGGGCGCCGCGGGTCCGGTGTCCGGCCGGCGCGGACCGCCCGGTAGCCGTGCTCCAGCTCGCGCAGCAGCAGCGCGATGGAGACGCCGTCGAAGACCGCGTGGTGGAAGGTGAGCAGCAGGGCGTTGCGGCCGTCGCCGAGGGTGTAGAGCGTGGCCCGGACCAGCGGTCCGGTGGGCAGCTCGAAGGGGCGGCGCAGCTCAGCGCGCATCCGTTCGCGCAGCTCGCCGTCGTCGCGGGCGGTCAGGAAGACCTGCTGGAAGGGGAGTTCGGGTTCGGCCGCGACCCGGACGTGGGGCGTGCCGTCCTCGCCGGTGCGGATGGTCGCGCGCAGCGCGTCGTGCCGGTCGACGATGTCCTGCAGGACGGTGCGCAGCGCGAGCACGTCGAGGTCGCGGTCGAGCCAGAGGGCGAGGGGCAGGTTGTACGCGTAGGTGCCGGGTGCGATCTGCTCGATGACCCACAGGGCGCGCTGGCCCTCGCTCAGCGGGTGGGTGCACTGCTCCGCGTCGGTCCTGGGGCGCAGGACGAGTTCGGCGGCCCTGGCCGCCCCCGGACCGGCGTCCGGGGCCGGTCGCGGCGCCCGGTCCGGCACGGCGCCGGTCCGGGCGGGCTCCGGGGCGGCTGCCGCTTCGGCCAGCCGGCCGGCGGTGAGGTGGGCGGTCAGCTCGCGCAGGGTGGGGCGTTCGAAGAAGTCGCCGAGCGGCACGGTGACGCCGAACGTCTCGTCCACGGCGGCGACGATCTTCATGCCGCTGAGCGAGTCGAAGCCGTAGTCGGCGAGCGGCCGGTCGGGGTCGATCCGCTCGTCCAGCTTCAGTACGCGCTCGACGAGTACGCGCAGCCGCTCGCCGACGGCGTCGGCGCCGGCGCCCGGGCCGGCCGGGGCGGTGGCGGCAGCCGGGGCGGCGGCCGGTGCGGGCCCGGCCTCGGGCTCGACGACGCGGGCCGGGGCGGTGGCACGGGCGGCGGGGTCCGGGATGAGCACGACGCCGTCGCTCTCGGCGACGAGCACGGTCTGTCCCAGCGCCGGGTCGTCGGCGCCGAGCGCGGTGACGGGGGCGTAACCCTCCTCGTGCAGCAGCCGCGTCCAGCTCTCGGGGGAGGCCAGCGGCGAGTCCGGCAGCCGCAGTTCGCCGTCCTCGAACGCCCACCAGCCCTCCAGGACACCGCCGCCGATGGTGAGCAGGGGCCGTACGGAGGTCAGTTCGTTGAGCACCAGCCAGCCGCCGGGGCGCAGCAGGGCCTTGGCCTTGCGCAGGGTGGCCCGCAGGTCGCTGGTGGCGTGCACGACGTTGGTGGCGAGCACCAGGTCGGCGGTGGCCGGGGTGAACCCCTGTTCGGCCAGCCCGCGTTCGAGGTTGAGCACCTGGAAGCGGGTGAAGGGGTACTGCTCGGCGAAGCGCTCGCGGCCGTGTTCGAGGAAGCGGGGCGAGATGTCGGTGAAGGTGTAGCCGACCCGGCCCTCGTGCGGCGCCAGCGCGGGCAGGACGCGTTCGCTGGTGGCGCCGGTGCCCGCGCCCAGTTCGACCACCTCGACGCGGCGGCCGGCGGGGAGCTGCGGCAGCCGGGCGTCGAGGAAGCGCCGGACGGTGTCGCGGACGAGGAGGTTGAAGGAGTCGGTGAGCGGGTTGCCCTTGTAGAAGTTCTGCACCAGCTTCATCGAGGAGCCGGGGAACATGATCTCGGTGGCGCCCACCTCGCCGCGCAGGATGCGCGGGTAGGCGTCCAGGAAGAGCCGGTTGAGGGTGACGGTGGGTTCGATGTCGGGGTGGGCGGCGGCGATCCGGTCGAACTCCGCCTCCCAGCGCCCGGCCGCCTCGGTCTGGTCCACGGTGTCGACCGCGGCGGTGGCGGTGACGCGGTCGCCGTCGCGGGTGAGGTAACCGGCGCCCGTGAGGATGTTGAGCAGGGCCTCGTGCAGCCGGGCGAACCGGTCGAGGATGCCGAGGCGAGTGCGCAGTTCACCGGCGCCGTACCGCTCGCCGGAGCGCCGCAGGACGCCCATGCGCTGGTAGACGCCGAGCAGCATGGGCGCGGATACGGCCTCCAGTTCCTCGTACCCGGCGAGGACGCGCCGGGCGGCGGGGTCCGGTCCGGGGCCCGCCGCCAGCTCCGCGGCGGCGCCGGCGAGGGTGGCGGGGTGCCCGCCGCCGGCCAGTTCGCCGTCCAGGGCCGGGTCGTGGCCCATCGCCTCCAGGGCGCGCCGGCCGGCGCGGATCGGCATCGCCTGGGGCAGCCCGCTGCCGAGGACGCGCCGTACGGCGGCGATGCCCTCGGCGGGCCCGAAGTCGCGGATGCCGAGTCCGGCGAAGATCTCGGCGAGGCCCGGCCGGGCGCCGGAGCCGACCTGCCCCCAGTACCCCTGGTTGACGACGGTGACGGGGTGGGGCAGCCGGTCGCGCAGGAACAGGGCGTAGGCGTCCTCGGTGGCGGAGGCGCAGATGTAGGCGCCGTTGCCGGCGAAGCTGCCGAAGGAGCCGGCCGAGGAGAAGTAGGCCAGGAAGTCCAGCGGCCGGCCGGCGACGGCGGCGGCGAGCGCGGCGGCGCCGACGGTCTTGACCTGGATGGCCGCGGTGAACGCGGCCTCGTCCAGCTCGGCCAGCGGGTGGTTGTCGAAGGCCATGGCGGCGTGCACGACGCCGTGCAGGGCGCCGAACCGGCGGTACGCCTCCTCGACGGCGGCGGTGAGGTCGGCGGCGGAGCAGGCGTCGCCGGGGACGTGGACGGCGTCGCCGCCCAGGCCGCGGATCTCCTCGGCGAGGGCGCGCTGCGCGGGGCCGGGTTCGTTCCGGCTGAACCAGACCAGGCGGGCCCGGTGCCGGCGGGCGAGGTGGCGGCTGAGCTCCTGGGCTATGCCCCCGGTGCCGCCGACGAGCAGGTAGACGCCGTGGTCGCGGAAGACCGGGCCGGGTTCGGGCAGGGTGACCCGGCCGAGGCGGCGGACGTAGCGGACGCCGCCGCGCAGGGCGACGGTGCGTCCGGCGGGGTCGGCGGGGGCGGTCAGCACGGCGTCCACGAGGGCTTCGGCGGCCCGGTCGCCGTCGAGGTCGGCGGTGGCGTAGTCCAGGGCGCACACGCTCAGGTCGGGCCGCTCCTTGGCGACGACCTGGAGCAGTCCGTGCAGCCCGGCCGCGAACGGGTTGGCGGCGGTGCCGCCCGCGACCGCGTGCACGTCGCTGGTGACCACGACGAGCCGGGCGGGGGCGAGGGTGCGCGCCAGATGGAACAGCGACAGCGGGCCGTGCCGCAGGTGCTCGCGGGCCTGGCCGAGACCGACGGCGTCGGTGACGGCGGCGCCCGCGCCGCCGAGGTGGATCACCAGGTCGGCGCCCTCGGTGGCCTTCAGCCAGGTCTCCGGGGGCTGTTCGTCGAGCGCGACCAGGTCGACGCGGGCGAGCGGGTCGCGGGCCGCGACCGCCTCGCCGAGCCACCGTGATGCGGCGGTGACGAGGACGACGGTCCGGCCGGCGGCCGGCGTGCCGGTGGCGGCGGGGGCGGCCTCGCGCACCCACACCGGGCGGTAGAAGTCGGGCAGTTCCAGGGCGGCTTCGGGCGCGGGCTCGGGTGCGACGGCGGGCGGCCGGGGTATCCAGTACCGCTTGCGGGCGAACGGGTAGGCGGGCAGCTCGATCCGCCGCGCCGTCGCCGGGGTGACGCGGGCCCAGTCGACGTCGGCGCCGGCGACCCACCGCTCGGCGACCGCCGTCAGGTCCCGCCGGTCCAGGGCCTCCTCAAGCGCTTCGGCCTCGGCGCCGGTGAGGACGATCCGGGCGCGGGCGGCGCGACCGGTGATGATCCGGGCGTCGTTCCCCCCGGCGGCGTACGCCTCCAGGGCGGCGGTCGCCTCGGAGATCAGGCGGGCGGGCAGCGCGAGGCGGAACTCGTGGGCGGTGCGGCCCGCCTGGAGGGTGTGGGCGACGTCGGCGAGCCGCGGGGCGCCGGACGCGGGGGCGGCGGGGGCCGGCCGCCGTGCGGCCGCCACCGCGTCGGCGACCGCGCCGATGGTCGCCGCCGCGCCGAGGGCGGCGGGCGGTTCGCCGTCGAGTTCGGCGGCGAGCAGCGCGTGGTAGCGGGCGCGTTCGGTGACGGAGAATCCGCACTCGGCCAGGTCGGTGCCCAGGTCGAGGTGTTCGGCGGGCACCCCGACGGTGCGCGCGGCGAGGTCGAGGCACAGGCGCTGCGCCTCGGCGAGCGCCCCGCCGGCGTCGGCGTCCCGCGCCGGTTCCCCGGTGCGGCGCAGATGGGCGGCCAGGTCCGCGGCGCAGGCGCGCAGCCGGTCCTCGCTCTTGGCGGAGAGCACCAGCAACTGCTCGCCGTCCGGGGCGGGGGCGGCGGGCGCCTGTCCGGCGGGGTCCGGCCGGTACTCCTCCACCAGGACGCAGGCGTTGGCGCCGCCTCCGCCGAACGAGCTGACCAGCGCGCGCAGCGGGGTGTCCGGCGCCGCCGGCGTCCAGGGGGCGAGGGACTGCTGGATCTCGAAGGGGGTGCCGGAGAAGTCGATGTCGGGGTTGCGGCGGGCGGAGTTCAGTGACGGGGCCAGCGTGCGGTGCCGCAACTGGAGCAGCACCTTGGTCAGTCCGGCGATGCCGGCCGCCGACTCCAGGTGGCCGATGTTGGACTTCACGGAGCCGACCGGGACGGCGGGGCGTTCGGCGCCGCCCCGGCCGCCGAACGCCTCGGCGAGGCCGGCGATCTCGATGGGGTCGCCGAGCGGGGTGCCGGTGCCGTGGGCCTCCACGTAGCCGACGGTGGCCGGGTCCACCCGGGCGCGCCGCAGCGCGCCGCGGATCACCTCGGCCTGCGCGGCGGCGCTCGGCACGGTGTAACCGCCGGTCTTGCCGCCGGCGTTGATGGCGGAGCCGCGGATGACGCCGAGCACGCGGTCGCCGTCGGCGACGGCGTCGGCGAGGGGGCGAAGCAGCACGGCGCCCACGCCCTCGCCGTCCACGAAGCCGTCGGCGCCGGCGCCGAAGCTCTTCAGCCGGTCGTCGTGGGAGATCATCCCGCGGTCCGCGAGCATGCGCAGGTGCATGGGGTGCAGGATCAGGTTGACGCCGCCGGCGACGGCGGCCCGGCACTCCCCGGCCCGGATGCTCTCGCAGGCGAGGTGGACCGCGGTGAGCGAGGCGGAGCAGGCGGTGTCGACGGCGAGGCTGGGGCCGGTGAAGTCGAAGGTGTAGGACACCCGGTTGGCGATCGACCAGTGGTTGGAGTGGGCGTCGGTGCGCACGCCGCGCGCGGTCGCCTCGCCGCCCATCCACTCGTAGTTGTTGTTCATGACGCCGACGAAGACGCCGACCGGGCCGCGTGCGGCGAGCCGGGCGGCCGGGTGGCCGGCGTCGTCCAGGACGGCGGCGGCGGTCTGCAGGAAGAGGCGCTCCTGCGGGTCCATGGCCTCGGCGTCGGCGGGTGAGATCTGGAAGAAGAGCGGGTCGAACTTGTCGACGTCGTCGATGAACCCCGCCCACTTGCTGTAGCTGCCGTGCGTGCCGGCGGGGTCGTAGTGCGTGTCGGCGTCCCAGCGGTCGGCGGGCACCTCGCGGATGCAGTGCCGGCCGGTCCGCAGGTTCTCCCACAGCTCGCCGACGGTGCCGGCCAGCGGGTAGCGGCCGGAGACGCCGACGACGGCCACGCCGTCGCCTGCCGCCGGGGTCTGGCCCGGGTCGCGGGCGGCCAGCAGGCTCAGCAGCAGCTTGCGCTTGTCGTCCACAGTTGCTCTCTCTCAGGTCTTCGACCGGCCGCCGCGGGCCGGGAGTTCACCGCCGGGGGCGGCCCGGCCGGGGCCGGGGCCGCCGGGGGCCGGGTGGGGTGGCGGCCGGTGCGGGTCGTCCGGGGCCGCCGGGGGTCAGGCCCGGTCCGTGGCCCGGGCCGCGGCCCGCTGGGCGCGCCGGGAGACACGGGCCGGTTCGGCCGGCGCGGCCTGGGCGCCGCCGGTGGCCGGGGCGAGGCCCATCAGCTCGGCGAGGTTGCCGACGAAGGAGCGGATGGTGGGGAACTCGACGAAGGCCGTGGCCGGGACCTCGAAGTCGAGCTGCTCGCCGAGCTTGGCGACGACCTCGATCAGGACCAGGGAGTCCAGGCCCAGGTCGAAGAGGTTGGTGTCGAGGGCGGCGCGGTCGCGGCCGCCGAGCACCTTGCCGATCTCCCCGGTGAGGTAGTCGGTGACGAGTCCCACGTTGTGCCCGGGGTCGTCCGGTTCGAACCGGTGCAGCAGCCGGTCGTCGTCCCGGCCGGCCGGTGCGGCGGGGCCGTGGCCGCCGGGCTCCACCCAGTGCCGGCGACGTTCGAAGGGCTGGGTGGGCAGCGGCACGCGGTGGACGTCCCGGCCGGCGTGGACGGCCTCGAAGTCGAGGGCGGCGCCCCGCGTCCACGCCTGGGCGGCGACGCCGAGCAGGTGGGCGTGGCCGGCCGGGGCGCCGTCCGGCGGGGTGAGCGGCAGGGCGAAGCGGCCGCCGTCCGCGAGCAGCGCGTCCAGTCCGTCGAGGGCGGCCGGGGCGGTCCAGGCCGCCGGGTCGCGGGCCTCGTCCTCGGTCATCCAGCGGCCGGTGCGCGGGCTGACCACGGGCAGGCGGGGCGCCTCGGCGCGCTCCGGCGGGGCGCCGGCGGCCAGGGCGAGGGCGGCGGTGAGCGGGAGCGCCCCGGAAAGGGCGGCGGCGGTGGCCGTTCCGGCGCCGGTCGCGGCGAGGCCGGCCGGGCCGACGCCCCAGGCGGTGAGGGCGGTGGCCAGGGCGTACTCGTGGGCGAAGGCGGCGTGCGGGCCGGCTTCGGCGAGCAGCTCCCCGGCCCGGCCGGCCCGGCCGAGGGCGGTGGCGCAGGCGTCGGCGGCGTCCCGGTAGGCGGGCACCGCGCCGTACAGCTCGGCGGTGTCCGCCGCGTCGGCGCCGGTGCCGGTGAGCAGCAGCACGGCGCCGGAGTCGCCGGGCCCGGCTACGCCCTGCCGGGTGCGCTCCTCGTCGCCGAGGGCGAGGGCCATGGCGGCCTCGCGGGTGCCGCGGGCGACCACGGCGAGCCGGTGCGGGTGGGCGCGGCGGCCGAGACCGAGGGTCTGGGCGACGGCGGCGAGGTCGAGACCGGGGTGGGCCCTGAGGTGGCGGGCGAGCGCTCCGGCGGACTGCTTCAGGGAGTTCGCGGAGCGGGCGGAGAGGACCAGCAGCTCCGGGTCGCGCCCGGGGGCGGCCTCGGCGCGGGCCGGCGGCTCCTCGAGGACGACGTGGGCGTTGGTGCCGCCGATGCCGAAGGAGCTGACGCCGGCCCGCAGCGGGTGGTCGCCCTCGGCCTTCCAGTCGGTGGTGCAGGTGTTGACGTAGAAGGGGCCGGCCGCGAAGTCGATCTCGGGGTTGGGCCGGGTGTAGTGCAGGCTCGGCACCAGCGTGCGGTGTTCCAGCATCAGCGCGGTCTTGATCAGGCCGGCCATTCCGGCCGCGGTGTCGAGGTGGCCGATGTTGGTCTTCACCGAGCCGAGCGCGCAGTACCCGGTGCGCTCCGCGCCGCCCTCCCGGAACGCCTCGGTGAGGGCGGCGACCTCGATCGGGTCGCCGAGCGGGGTGCCGGTGCCGTGCGCCTCGACGTAGCCGACGCTCTCCGGGCCGACGTCGGCGACGTCCTGGGCGTCGGCGATGACCTCGGCCTGCCCGGCGATGCTGGGCGCGGTGTAACCGGTCTTGCCGGAGCCGTCGTTGTTGACGGCGGAGCCCTTCACGACGGCGTGGATCCAGTCGCCGTCGGCCAGTGCCTCGGACAGCCGCTTGAGCACGACGACGCCCGCGCCGCTGCCGATGACGGTGCCCCTGGCCTCGGCGTCGAAGGCGCGGCAGTGGCCGTCGGGGGAGAAGATCATGCCGTCCTGGTACTGGTAGCCCTGGCGCGGCGGGGCGAGGTGCACGGCGCCGACGAGGGCCATGTCGCACTCGCCGCCGAGCAGGGCGAGGCAGGCGGTGTGCACGGCCACCAGGGAGGTGGAGCAGGCGGTGTTGACGCTCATGCTGGGGCCGCGCAGGTCGAGCTTGTAGGAGACCCGGGTGGCCAGGAAGTCCTTGTCGTTGGCGAGCATCAGCCGGTAGTGGTCGACGGTGGACGCGGCCCGGTAGCGCTCGCCGAGGTTGTGCAGCAGGTAGGTGTTGAGGCCGGCGCCCGCGTAGACGCCGATGTGCCCGTCGGTGCGCGCGGGGTCGTAGCCGGCCCGCTGCAGGGCCTCGAGGGCGCACTCCAGGAAGACCCGGTGCTGCGGGTCGAGGATCTCGGCCTCGTCGTGGGTGAACTGGAACAGCTCGGAGTCGAACAGGTCCGTGCCCTCGACGGTCTGGGCGGCGCGGACGTAGCGGGGGTCGGCCAGCCGTTCGGCGGGCACGCCGGCGGCGAGCAGTTCCTCGTCGGTGTAGCGGGTCAGGGTCTCGCGGCCCTCGCTGAGCACGTCCCAGAACCGCTCGACGGAGTCCGCGCCGGGGAACCGGCAGGCCATGCCGACGATGGCGATGTCGGAGTCGGAAGGGGTCATGGTGGTTGTCTCCTGTTGCTGCTGGTGTCTCAGCCGAGCTGTATGCCGAGGTCCGCGGCGACGGACCGCATGTCGAGGAAGCTCCTGGCGACGAAGCGGGCGGCGTCCTCGCCCGCGTCCATGCGCTGGAACAGGTCGATCAGGGTGCGTTCGTGCTCGTCGCGGTCGCCCTCGCCGGCGGCGATCTCCCGGACCACGGCGCCGAGCCGCTCCTCGACGTCCGCGAGGTCGAGCGAGCGGGGGAACTTGATGCTGAAGGTGTTGCGGTCGTAGGAGGCGTTGCGCTTGACGGACCGCACGTGGCTGGCCGCGTTGAGCTTGTAGAACATGCAGTCGTAGTTCTTGAACGAGTAGTAGTTCAGGAGCGGGAACAGGGTGCAGTGGGTCTCCATCGGCGAGGACTCGTACAGGCCCTTGGCGCGCAGTTCCTCGACGATCGCGTCGGGGTCGTAGTCGTGGCGCATCGCGATGAACGGGAAGACGATCTTCGGCAGGTTCTCGTCGTCGTCGAAGAGCAGTTCCTCCAGCTGCCCGCCGAAGAGGGTGTCGGTGAGCCGCTCCCCGAAGGTCCGGTAGAAGTCGCGGACGATCTCGCGGACGTTGGACTCCATGGTGAGGATCTGCTGCGGGTCGGCGCACAGCGCGATGTAGGGGATCTTCTGCCGGTAGGCCATGAGGATGGCGCGGAGCACGAAGAAGGTGCGGCAGGAGACGCAGGGCAGCTTCTCGTCGAGGTACTTGCCCGGCTTCTTGGGCGCGGGCCGGTTGAACACCTCGCGCATCATCAGCTTGATGTTGTCGTCGTCGGCGTCGAGGACGAACGTCGCCGGGATCTTCTCCCGGGCGAGCGCGATGTTCTGGGCGGCGTGCACGCTCTCGAACGGCACGTCGAAGGTGAAGGCCAGCACCCGTTTGCCGTACTCGTTGGCGAACTTGTCCAGCATGTACGTGCTGTCCTTGCCGCCGCTGTACATGAACAGGCAGTCGTACTCGCCGGGGGCGGCCTTCGCCTGCTGGAACTCGGTGAACACCTCGCTGGTGTAGCGGTAGTTGACGAGGAGGTCCGACGCGAAGTCCAGGTTGCACAGGTTGCACACCCCCTGGTCGTCGAGCACCACCCCGGGGTGGTCGGCCTTGAGTGAGCAGACGGTGCAGCTGGACACGGAACCCCCTGTGGAACCCGTCGGATACGGCTGTGCGGTGTGTGCGGTCGGTGCGGTGCGGCGGCCGGTCGTCACGGGCGCTGCCTGCGGTCGCGGCGCCGGGCGAGCGCGCCGGCGTCCCGGGAGCGGCGGGGCCGGCGCACGCCGGCGCCGGCGCCGGCGTCCTGCCCGGCGTGCGCGGCCATGGCCCGCACGGTCGGGTGGCCGAACATGTCGAGGCGGGTGACCCGCAGGCCGAGCCGCTCGCGCAGCGCGGCGACGACGGAGGTCAGGCGCAGCGAGTCGCCGCCCGCGTCGAAGAAGTTGTCCTCCGCGCCGACCTCGTCGAGGCCCAGCACCTCGCACCAGACGCCGGCGATGCGGCGTTCCAGGTCGGTGCGGGCGGCGGCCCCGCTCCCGGCGACCCGGGCGCCGCCCGGCCGTGGCAGCGCCGCCCGGTCGACCTTGCCGTTCGGGGTGAGGGGCAGTTCGGGCAGGGCGACGACGTCGGCCGGGACCATGTAGGCGGGCAGCGCCTCGCGCAGTCCGGCGCGCAGCTCGTCCGGGGCCGGGGCGCCGGAGCCGGTGACGTAGGCGGCCAGGCGGCGCTCGCCCGGCCGGTCCTCGCGCACGACGGCGACGGCGGCGGTGACGCCGTCGGCGCGCCGCAGCGCGGACTCGACCTCGCCGAGTTCGATGCGGTAGCCGTTGAGCTTGACCTGGCCGTCGATGCGCTCCAGGTACTCCAGGCGCCCGTCGGGCAGGTACCGCACCAGGTCGCCGGTGCGGTAGGCCCGGCCGGCGCCGCCCTCGGGCGCGGTCACGAAGCGTTCGGCGGTCAGTTCCGGGCGGCCGAGGTAGCCGTCGGCGACGCCGTCGCCGGACAGGTACAGCTCGCCGGGGACACCGGGCGGGACCGGCCGGCCCCGCTCGTCGAGCACATGGCAGCGGGTGTTGCCGACGGGGCGTCCGATGGTGACGGGCTCGCCGGGGCGCACCCGGTCGGCGGTGGACCAGATCGTCGTCTCGGTCGGCCCGTACATGTTGTGCAGGGCGCCGACGAGCGGGGCGAGCCGGTCGGCGAGTTCGCCGGGCAGCGGCTCGCCGCCGCACAGGGCGCGCAGGGCCGGGTCGCCCCGCCAGCCGGCGGTCAGCAGCATCTGCCAGGTGGTCGGGGTGGCCTGCAGGACGGTGGGCGCGGACCGCTCCAGGCGCTCGCGCAGGGCGAAGCCGTCGGCGGCGACGGCGGCGGACAGCACCTCCACGGTGCCGCCGCGCACCAGCGGCAGGTACAGCTCTAGGCCGGCGATGTCGAAGCAGACGGTGGTGACGGCGAGCAGCGAGTCGGTGGAGCCGAAGCCGGGGGTGCGGGCCATGGTCCACAGGAAGTTGACCAGCGCCCGGTGGCCGACCTGGACGCCCTTGGGCGTCCCGGTGGAGCCGGAGGTGTAGATGACGTAGGCGGGTGCGCCGGGGTCGGACCGGTCGAACGGCGCGGTCCCGTCCGTGCCGCCCGCGGCCCCGGCCAGGACCTCGGGCACCACGACGGGGGTGACCGGGAACCCGGCGAGGGTGCCCCGCAGGGCCTCGTCGGTGAGGACGAGGGCGGCGTGGGAGTCGGTCAGCATGTGGCCGATGCGGGCGGCCGGGTAGATGGGGTCGATCGGCACGTAGGCGGCGCCGCTGCGCATCACGGCGAGCAGGCTGACCGGCAGCTCCGCCGAGCGCTCCAGGAGGACGCCGACCACGGTCCCGGGTCCGGCGCCGAGCCCTGCCAGGTGCCGGGCCAGCCGGTCGGCGGCCGCGTCCAGTTCCGCGTAGGTCAGCTCGCGGTCCCCGGAGCGTACGGCGACGGCGTCCGGGGCGGCGCAGGCGAGGTCGCCGACGAGCCGGCTGACGGTGCTCTCGCGCGGATAGCCGGCGGCGGTGTCGTTCCACCCCCGCAGCACCAGTTCCTCTTCCCGGGGCGTCAGCAGGCCGACGGAGCCGAGCGGACGCCGCGGTTCGGCCGCCGCGCCGTCCAGGAACAGCGCGAAGTGCTCGCTGAGCCACCTCGACTGACGATCCGTCAGCTCGGTGCCGTCGAAGCGCACCGAGCCCTCGGCGTCGATCCGGACGGTCAGCGGGTGGCGGGCGGGCCCTTCCGGCGCGTCGGGCAGGGCCACGGCGACGGGCAGCCCGGCGCGGGCGGCGCCGGCCAGCTCGGGGTGGCGCAGCGGCACGTCGCGGCGGTACGGCGCACGGGCCCGGATCCGGTCCAGTTCGGCCCCGGCCCGGCCGGTGAGGTCGTCGAGGGTGCCCTCCAGCGGACCGTGCGGGACGCGCAGGGGCACCTCGGGGGCCAGCAGTCCGGCCGCCGCTCCCCCGGCGGCCGGTACGGAGACGGCGATGTCCTGTTCGCCGCCGCGGGAGAGCCGGGCGAGGAAGGCCAGGACCGCGGCGAACGCGAGCCGCTCGGGCGCGGCCCCGTGGCGGGCGAGTCTCCCGGGCAGCGGCACGGGGCCGGCCGGGCGCGCCTGCTCGGCCAGGGCGCCCAACCGGGGCGGCAGCACGGGCTCCAGCGAGCGCAGCAGCCGCAGCCAGTGCCGCTCCTGGCGGTGCGCGGCGCGGGCGGCCCCGGCCAGCTCGGCCGCGGCGGCGTCGGGCAGGTGCGGGAAGCGGCCGTCGTGGTCGCGGGCCAGGGTCCCGGCGAGCGCGACGGGGTCCAGCCGTTCGCCTGACAGGCTCGCGAGGTCGGTGAGGCGGACGTCCCGGTCGCCGGTGGCGACGGTGAGGGCGTCGGGCCCGGAGCCGACCACCGTGCCGGGCGCGGCGGTGGAGGCCCGGCCGGTGACCTCCACGCCGCGTACGGCGACCGGCTCACCGCCGAGGGCGAGCAGCGCGGTGCCGAAGTCGTTGCGGCGGCGCCCGAACGAGGTGGCCCGCACCAGAGCGTCCAGCTCGGCGGCGGGCTGGCGCCAGTCGAAGACGCCGGCGCGCGGCAGTCCGTCGTAGCGGCCGTGGTAGGTCCGCAGGCCGAGGTCCTGCGGGGTGCGGGTGGCCGTGCCGGCGGCGAGTTCGTCGACCAGTTCGGCGAAGGACTCGATGCCCGCCTCGAAGCAGGCGACGTCCAGGTCGTGCGCGGTGGCGTCCTGGTCGACGGGCACCGCGCGCCGCTTGAGCACGTCGCCCGTGTCCGCCTCGCGGTCCATCACGTGCCAGGTCACGCCGTGCTGCTTGTCGCCCTCGAGGATGGCCCAGCTCGTGGCGAACAGACCGGCGTGCCGGGGCAGCGGACCGTCGTGGAAGTTCACCGGCAGCCCGGTGGGCAGCGCCAGCACCTCCTCGGGCAGCATCCGCAGGTTGGCGATGCTGAACAGGTGGTCGAAGCGCAGCGGGGCCAGCCGCTCGGCGAGGTCCGGGCCGAACCGCACGGCGGGCAGGCCCTCGCCCTCGGCCCAGGCGAGCAGCTCGGCCGACGGGGACACCACGGCGGCCACCGTGTGCCCCCGGGCCAGGAGCAGTCTCGTGCACTCGACGAGGAGGGTCTCCTCGCCGATCACGACGCAAGTGAACGGCTCGGCAGTCATCGTCCGTCTCCTTCGAACTTCCCGCGCTCCGCGAGCAGTACGGCCAGCAGCTCGTCCACGGCCGCGTCGGACAGGCCCTCGACCAGACGCCCGGCGTCGTCGGCCGGGGCGGTGCCCGGCCCGGGAACCGGGGCGGAGCCGTGGGCGGCGGTCCCGGCGGGCGCCGGGACCGGCCGGACCCCGGCGGCGGCCGGCTCAGCGGACCGGGCCCCGGCCCCGGCCTCCGGGTCCGCGGTCCGCTCCGGTGCCGGGCCGGCGGTCCGCTCCGGTGCCGGCTCGGCGGTCCGCTCCGGTGCCGGCTCGGCGGTCCGCGTCGGACCCGGGTCGGCGGTCCGCTCCGGTGCCGGCTCGGCGGTCCGCTCCGGTGCCGGGCCGGCGGTCGGTTGTGGTGCCGGGCCGGTGTCCTTCGTCGCCAGGGTGTGGAAGTGCTCGGCCAGGCGCCGGACGGTGATGCGCTCGAAGAGCAGCGTCGCCGGCTGGGGGCCGTACACGCCCTCCAGTGCCCGGGTCAGTTCCAGCACGACGAGCGAGTCCACCCCGTAGTTCTCGAAGGTGAGGTCCGGGTCGATCCGGTCCGGGGCGAGTTCGAGCACCCGGGCGAACACCTCGGTCACCTTGCGGAGCTCGTCGTCGACGCCGGCCCGTCCGGCCGCGAGCGCGGGCGCGGGCGTCCGTGCGGGCTCCGGCACCGGGTCGCCGGCGGTCCGCCCCGCCGCCGGGGCGGCCGGGGTCCGGGGCACGGGGACCAGGCCGTCGCTGACGGCGGCGATGACGCTCTGGAAGGCCGGGCCGGCCTCCGTGGCCGGCGCGGCCGCGGCGATGCCGGTGAACCCGCAGCCGGCCAGCGCGTCCCGCCACTGGCGCTCGCTCGCCAGCGGCGAGCGGGGCAGCCGCTGCTCGGGGTCGGCGAACAGCCACCAGCCGGGGATCAGTCCGAAGACCAGCGCGAGCTGGTCCCGGGGGCGGGTGCCCTCGACCAGCAGCAGGACCCCGCCGCGCCGCAGCAACGCCTTGGCCCGCAGCAGCGTGCCGGCCAGCCGCTGCGTGGCGTGGAAGACGTTCGTGCCGAGCACCACGTCGTACGCGCCGGGCCCGACGCCCTGCTCCTCGGCGCCGGCCTCGATGTCGAGCACCTCGAAGCGGGCGAAGGGGTGGGCGGCGCCGAACCGGGCCCGGGCCTTGCGCACGAAGGCCGGGGAGACGTCCGTGAAGACGTACTCGACGGAGCCGGCGTACGGGGCGAGCGCGGCCAGCACGGTCGCGGTGGTCCCGCCGGTTCCCGCGCCCACCTCCAGGATCCGCACCGGGCGGCCGGCCCCGGCGGCCAGGAGGGCCCGTACCCGCTCGGTGACGAGCCGCGCCACCTCGGCGTTGCAGCGGTCGGTGACCGGGTCGCCCCGGTACACGGCGGCCACGCGTTCGGCGGAGCCGTCGGGGAAGAGGACGTCCATCGCCGAGCGGCGGCCGGTGAGCACCTCGGGCAGTGCGGCCAGGCAGTCCCGCAGCAGCGAGCCGATCGGGGCGAGGGCCGGGTGCCGGTCCGTCAGCTCCCGCAGCGCCGCCGCCGGAACCGCGTCGTCCTCCGCCGCGCGGTCCGTCGGTCGCAGGCCGCCGTCGGCGTCGGCGCTCAGCAGGCCCGCGGTCACCAGGATGGCGAGCTGGGCCTCGAACAGCGCCAGGTGCTCCGGTACGACGCCCAGTCCGGCGGCGAGTTCCGCGTGGCCGGGCGCCCGGCCGCCGGGCGTGAACAGCTCGAACAGGCCGGCCCGGCGCAGTGCCGAGGCCAGCAGCCGGTGCGCGAGGCCCTCCAGCAGCTCCACCGCGCGCTGGTGGGCGGCCAGTTCGGCGCCGTCGGCGCCGGTCAGGCCCGTGAAGCGGATCTCGGGCAGCGGGCCGGGGCCGCCGCCGGGCGGCCCGGGCAGCACGGTCAGGGTGCGGTCCGGGTCGATGCCCAGGCTGTCCAGGATGTGCCGCTCGGCGTCCAGCGCGAACACCTGCGGCAGGCCCGCCGCCAGCGCGCGCTCCACCACGGTCATGCCGCGCTCGGCGGTGAGCGGCCGGATGCCGGCCGCCTCGAACCGGCGCAGCACCCGCTCGCGTTCGGCGTCACCGCCCGCGTGCCAGTACCCGAGGTTCAGCACCCGCACCGGGAAGGGCAGCGTCCGCCCGGCGTGCAGGGCGTAGGCGTCGGCGAAGGCGCAGCCGGCCGCGTAGCCCGCCTGGCCGTGGTTGGCCTCGAAGGCCACGCCCGAGGAGTAGAAGAGCACGAAGTCCAGCGGCTCCCCGCGCACCGCGTCCAGCAGCGCGAAGGCGGTGTCCGTCTTGGACTCCACGGCGCTGCGCAGCTCCGGTTCGGACAGCTCGCGCAGCTCCCGGTTGACCAGCACCATCGCCGCGTGGAACACGCCGTGCAGGGCGCCGAACTCCTGCCGGGCCAGCCGGACGGCCCCGGCGAGCGCGGCCGGGTCGCCGGCGTCCAGGGCGAGGTGGCGCACCTCGGCGCCGTCCTTCTCCAGTTCGGCGACGACGCGCCGGCGCGTCTCGTCCAGCGGGGAGCGGCCGACCACGACCAGCTTCGCCCCGTAGGCGCGGGCTAGATGCCGGCAGGTGTCCCGGCCGACGGCTCCGAGACCGCCGACGACGAGGTAGACACCGCCCTGCCGGAGCGGGGCCGCCGCGGCGCCGGGCAGTTCGACGCGTTCCAGGGTGCGGACCCGGCGTACGCCGGACCGGATCGACACCGGGGCCGGGCGGGCCGGGAACGGCTCGGCCACGACCGCCCGCGCGGTGTCCCGGGCCTCGGCGGAGCGCACGTCGACCAGCGCGACCCGCAGGTTCGGGTACTCCTTGGCCGCCACGGACGCCAGTCCCCCGAGGCCGGCGGCCCACGGGGCGGAGGCGTCGCCCGCCTCCAGCGGGTGCACGTCGGCGGTGACGACCTTCAGCCGCAGCGGCCGGGCGAGGACGCCGTGCCGGTCCAGGGCCCGCACCAGGCGGTGCAGGGCGAGGACCGAGCGGTCGATCAGGGCCCGCAGTCCGGGCCGGCCGGCGGGCTCGCGGCCGGCGCCCGCCTCGGCGCCGAGGAAGTAGACCAGGTCCGGTGCGGACCCGCGCAGGGCGCGGTCCAGCTCGGCGTCGGCCAGGCCGTCGGCGCCGAGCGCCAGCCGGCGTACCTCCGCACCGGTGTGGGCGGCGGCGAGGTCCGCGGCGAGGCCGGTGTCCGGCCGCTCGGCGACCAGCAGCACGTTCCGGGCGGGTTCGGCCCGCCCGTCGGCGGGCCGGGCGGTCCACACGGGCCGGTGCACGACCACCGCGGGCTCCCTGGCCTCCCGGTAGGCCAGGCCGGTGAACCGGACGCGGGCGGCGCCGGAGTCGTCGCAGAGCAGGACGTCGTAGCGGTCCGCGCCGGTCCGGCGGACGTGGGACCAGCCGGTCCGCGGGACGGGGCCGAGGACGTCGACGCGGTCGGCCGCGAAGGGCAGCATCGTCCTGCCCCGGCCCTGACGGGCCATCAGGGCGGCGACGGTGTGCAGGGCGGCGTCGAGGACGCCCGGGTGCAGGGCGTGGGACACGTCGCCGTCGACGGCGCCGATCCGGCCGAGCACCTCCTCGTCGCCGGTCCACACCTCGCGGACCCTGCGGAAGAACGGGCCGTACGGCAGGCCCAGGTCCTCCAGCAGGCGGTAGAAGGCGTCCCCGTCCGGGCCCGCGTCGAGGCGGGCGCGCAGCCCGGCCACGTCGAGGGCGCCGGGTGCGTCCTGGGCGACGCCGACCCGGCCCCGGGACCGGACCGCGCCGTCCGGGCCGCGCACCTCGTACCCGTCGCCGTCGAGGGCCGCCGACACTTCGCCGCCGGAACCCGGCAGGGTCAGCGGGGCCACCCAGCGCACGTCCGTCAGGGCCCGGCCGGTCAGCGCGCCGTGCGCCTCGGCCACGAGGTCGAGGTGGCCGGTGCCCGGCAGGACGGGCCGGCCGCCGACGACGTGGTCGCGCAGCACGGGCTGGTCCGCGGTGAGCCGCCGCCGCCACACGCGGGACGCGGCGGGGGCCGGCGCGGCCGCCGGGGCCGGTGCGTCCGGTGCCGCCGCCGGCGCGGGGTCGCGCGGGGCGGGCACCCGGGTCCGGGCGGGGGCCGCCGTGCCGGCCGCGGGCGCCGCGGCCGGTGTCGCGGGGCCGGTGTCCAGCCAGTGCCGTACGCGCTCGAACGGGTAGGTCGGCAGCGGCACCCGGCGGGGTGTGCCGGGGCGCATCCGGTCGACCAGCTCCCAGTCGACGGTGACGCCGGACACCCACAGCCGGGCCAGCAGGTCGTCTCCCCCGGCGCGGATCTGGGCGGCCAGGAAGTCGTCGCCGCCGACGGTCTCGGTCAGCAGTCCGGCGAGCGCCGGGTGCTGCTCGACCCGGCCGCGGTGGAGCCTCTGGTCGTCCTCGCCGCGCCCGAAGGCGGTGAGCGCGGCCGCCGCGTCGGCGAGGTCGGCGGCGACGAACGCCAGCCGCTCGGGCAGCGGTTCGCGGCCGGTGCGCAGGGTGTGGGACACGTCGGCGAGGCGCGGCGCGCCCTGGTCGGCCCGCGCTGCGGCGTCCAGGGCGCGGCCCATCTCGGCCGCGTAGGCGCGCAGCCGGGTCTCGTCGCGGGCGGAGAGCACGATCAGGCCGGGCGTCCCGGGCCCGGCGTCGGCGGCCCCGGCGTCGGCGGGCTCGGGGGCGAGGTACTCCTCCACGACGACGTGGGCGTTGGTGCCGCCCGCGCCGAAGGAGCTGACGGCGGCGCGGCGCGGCAGCGGGCGGCCGTCGGCGTCGTACGGCCTGGGCCAGGGCCTCGTCTCGCGCTGCACGGTGAACGGCGAGCGGGTGAAGTCGATGACGGGGTTGGTCTCCTCGGCGAGCAGCGTGGGCAGCAGGGTGCCGTTGCGGAGCTGGAGCACGGCCTTGGTGAGCCCGGCGATGCCCGCGGCCCCCTCCAGGTGGCCGATGGCGGACTTCACCGAGCCGAGCGCGCAGAAGCCGGTGTCGGCGGTGTCCCGGGCGAAGGCCCGCGCGAGCGCGGTGTGCTCGATCGGGTCGCCGAGCGACGTGCCGGTGCCGTGGGCCTCGACGCAGCCGACGGTGCGCGCGTCGATGCCGGCGGCGGCCAGGGCCTGTTCGATCAGGGCCTGCTGGGCCTGCGGGTTGGGCACGGTGAAGCCGCTGGTGCGGCCGCCGTGGTTGACGGCGGTGGCACGGATCACGGCGTGCACGGTGTCGCCGTCGCGCACGGCGTCCGACAGCCGTTTGAGCAGCACCGCGCCGACCCCCTCGCCGGGCACGTAACCGCTGCCGCCGGCGCCGAAGGCCCGGCACCGGCCGTCGGTGGACAGCATCTTTCGGTGGCTGAGGTGGACGTACTTGTCCGGGTGGACGGAGACGTTCACCCCGCCGGCGAGGGCGTACGAGCACTCGCCGCGGCGGATGCTCTCGCAGGCCTGGTGGACGGCGACGAGCGACGCCGAGCAGGCGGTGTCCACGACCACGCTGGGGCCGCGGAAGTCGCCGAAGTAGGAGACCTGGTTGGCGATGGAGGCACGGTTGGCGAGCACCACCTGGTGGTTGCCGCGCGCCGACTCGGTGGCGGCGAGAACGGCGTAGTCGTCCCACATCACGCCGACGAACACGCCGACGTCGTGTCCCTGGCCGCCGAAGCGCGGCGCGGGGATGCGGGAGGGCGGGTAGCCGGCGTTCTCCAGCGCGGACCAGGCGGTCTCCAGGAACAGCCGTTCCTGCGGGTCCATGGTGCGGGCCTGCTTGGGTGAGATCCGGAAGAACAGCGAGTCGAAACTGTCGACGTCGTCCAGGAAGCCGCCCCAGCGGGCGTAGCTGCGGCCGGGTGCGTCGGGGTCCGGGTCGAACAGGGCGTCGGCGTCCCAGCGGCCGGCCGGCACCTCGGTGACGCAGTCGCGTCCCTCGGCGAGGTTGCGCCAGAACTCGTCCAGGTCGCGGGCCTTGGGGTAGCGCCCGCTGATGCCGACGACGGCGATCGGCTCGTCCGCGGAGGGCACCGGGGCGGCCTGCCCGGGCCGGGACCCGGGCGCCGGGGCGGGCACGGTGGCGGACGGCGCGGGCGCGGTGACGGCGGCGGTTCCGGTGGTACCGCCGGCGCCACCGCCGGTGTCGGCCGCGACGTCGGTCGCGATGTCGGCCGGGATGTCGGCCGGGAAGAGGCGGGCCACGGCGTCGGCGTGTTCGGCCAGGACGTGGTCGGCCAGCTCGTCGAGGGTGCGGCACTCGAAGAACACGGTGCCGCGCAGACCGGGGAAGTCCCTGCCGAGCAGGGAGTTGGACTCCATGACGAGCACCGAGTCCATGCCGTAGTCGTCGAGCGGGATCCGGCTGTCGAGCCGTCCCACGGGCAGCTTCAGCACTCCGGCCAGGGCGGTGCGCAGATGCTCGACGAGCCGGGCGCGCACGCGGTCGTCCGCGGCGGGCCGCGCCGGTGCGGCCGGGGCGTCACCGGCCGTCGCGGGCGGGGTGTCCGTGGCGGAGGCGGCGGCGGTGTTCCGGTCGGGGGCGGCCGTGGCGGGTGCGGCCGTGGCGGGTGCGGCCGTGGCGGCCGCGGCCGGGGTGGCCGCGGCCGGGGTGGCGCCGGTGAGGGCCGCGTCGACGGCGGCCGGCTCGCCCCAGGCGGGGACCAGCCACGCGGCGCCGGCGCGCAGGGCGCTGTCGAGCAGGGCGGTGCCCTGTGCGGCGTCCAGCGGCCGCATGCCGGTGCGGCGGGCGTAGGCGGCCAGCTCCTGTTCCCGGACCAGCCCGTCGACTCCGCCGACGGCCCACAGCGGCCAGGCCAGGGAGAGGCTGCGGCCGTGCCGGAGCCCCTGCCGCGTCCAGCCGTCGCGCAGGCCCGTGTACAGGTCGGCGAACCGGTTGGCCGTGGCGTAGCTGGCCGCGCCGAAGTCGCCGATGACGGAGGAGACGGAGGAGAACACCACGAAGCAGTCGAGGTCGTCGTCGCGGGTGAGCCGGTCGAGGTGGACCAGGCCGTGGGTCTTGGCCGCGAGCACCCGGGCGAACCGCTCCCGGTCGGCGGGGTCGGCGCGGCCCTCGTCGGCGACCCCGGCCAGGTGGAACACACCGTGCGGGGCCCCGAAGCGGTCGCGGGCGGCGGCCAGGGCTGCGGCCAGTTCGCCGTGGCGGGCCACGTCGGCGCGCAGGGCGAGCACCTCGGCGCCGAGCCCGGCGAGCGTGCGGTGCAGGTCGCGCGCGGCGTCGTCCGGCTCGGAGCGGCCGATCAGCACCAGCCGGGCCGCGTGGGTGCGGGCCAGGTGCTCGGCGAGGACCCGGCCGATGGCCCCGCCGCCCCCGGTGACGACGTAGACGCCGCCGTCGCGCAGCGGCGGTTCGGCGGCGCCGGTCGGGCGTACCGGCCGCAGGGCGCGGACCTGACGGGCGCCGTTCGCCGTGCGGCGCGCCTCGAGCCCGGCCGTGCGGGGCACGGCGCGCAGTTCGGCGGCGACGGCCTCGGCGGCCGCGTCGGCGGCGAGGGCCGGGTCGACGCCCAGGGTGAGCAGTTCCAGGCGGGGCGCGGTGGGCGCCGTCGACCGGGCGAACCCGGCCAGGGCGGCCCACTCCGGCCGGTCGTGGCCGCCGTCCTGGGGGTGGAGTACGAGCAGGCGCACACGGCCGGGCAGGTCGTCGGACCGGGCGGCTCCGAGCACTTGGAGCGCCGTGCCGCAGACCCGGTCGAGCAGGCCGGCCGGGTCCCCCGCGTCCGCCGCCGGGGCGGGGGCGGTCAGGCCCCCCGCGACAACCAGGTCGAGGCCGTCGGGATGGGCGAGCCCGGCGAGGGCGTCGGCGAGGGCGCCGGGGTCCTCGGGCACGTTGACCACCCGGCGCCACACCCCGGTCGCGGCGAGGGCCGCCTCCAGTTCGGGGTGCCGGCCGAGGACGGCGAGGGTGTCGGCGGCACTCCCCTGCGCGGGTTCGCCGGCGTCCTGCCAGTACGGCTCGTAGAGGAGCGCCGAGCCGCCCGCGGGCACGGCGGCGCCCGTCACCGGGGCGGCCTCGGACGCCTCGCCCGTGGTCCCGGGCACGGTGGCGGGCGCGGGCACGGACAGGGACCCGGACGCGGGCACGGAGGCGGGCACGGAGGCGGACGTGGACGCGGAGGCGGGCGCGGGCACGGGCACAGGCACGGAGGCGGGCGCCGGCGTGCGGCCCGCGAAGTCGCGCAGCTCGGCGAGGACCCGGCCCCGCTCGTCGTAGACGGTCAGGTCGAAGCGGCCGGCCCCGGCCGCCTCCCCCGTCCGCCGGGCGTGCGCGAGGCAGACTGGCGGCAGCGGGGCGCGCACGTCGAGCGCGCCGAGGCTGAAGGGCACCGCGAGTTCGCCCGCGCGGGGCGCGCTGGTGCGGCCGGCCCAGTGGCAGGCCCGCAGGGCGCCGTCGAGGAGCGCCGGGGGCACCTCGGTGGCCGGGCCGCCGGCGCCGGCGTCGAGCCGGACCAGGGCCTCGCCGGACCCGGTGCGGATCTCGTCGATGACCTGGAAGGAGGGGCCGTAGCCGAACCCGGCGGCCGTGTAGTCGGCGTAGGCGCCGGCCCGGTCGCGCAGGACGGGCAGCCGGGCGCGCAGCGCGTCGAGGTCCTCCGCCGCGGCGGGCGCGGCGGCCGGGGCGGGGACGGCGCGGCCGCGGGCGTGGGCGCTGCGTTCGCCGCCGTCTTCGCCGTACACCTCGAAGAGCAGGGCGTCGCCTTCCGGCCGGAAGGACACGTACACCGTCCGCTCGCCCTCCGCGACCTCCACCGCGCGGCCCCACACCACCTCGCGCAGGTCGTGCCGTACGCCCGGCCGGGCGAGGTGGGCGGCGGCGCGGACGAACTCCAGCGTCGCGGCGCCGGCCAGCACGCGCCGGCCCCCGACGACGTGGTCGCGCAGCAGCGGGTCGCCGGGCCGCAGCCTCTTGGCGAAGCGGACCTCGTCCACGGTCGACTCGTTGGCGTCGACCAGCGGGTGCGGCGCGGACGTGCCGAGGTCCGGGTCGAGCGGGATCCAGTAGCGCTCGGGGGCGAACGGGTAGAGCGGCGCGCGGGTCCGGCGCGGGGCGGGGCCCGGCCGGCCGGCGTGCCAGGCCCGCCAGTCCACGTCGGCGCCGGTCAGCCAGCGGCGGGCCAGTTCGCCGAGCGGACCTTCGTCGGTGATCCCGGCCTGGGGTTCCCCGCCGGCGCAGCGGCGCAGCGCGGCGACGATCGCCTCGCCGTCCGTGGCTACCACGGCGAAGCGCGCGTCCATGGCCTCGCGGCCGGTCTGGCTGGTGAAGCACAGATCGGCGAGCGGCACCCGCTCGGTCTCCAGGAAGCGGGCGGCGCGTTCGGCGTGGGCGCGCAGCCGCTCGCCGTCCCGGGCGGACAGGACGAAGGCCACCGGCTCGCCGGTGTGCTGCCGTGCGGCGGGCGCGTCGGCCGTCGGGTCCGGGCGCGGCGACTCCTGGAGGACGAGGTGGGCGTTGGAGCCGCCGGCGCCGAAGGAGCTGAGGCCGGCGCGGCGCGGGGTGTCCGCGTCGGCGGGCCAGTCCGCCAGGTCGCGCTGGACGCGGAACGGGGAGCGCTCGAAGTCGATGTTGGGGTTCAGCTCCTCGGCGTGCAGCGAGGGCACCAGCGTGCGGTGGGCGAACTGGAGCAGCACCTTGGTGAGTCCGGCCATGCCGGCGGCGGACTCCAGGTGGCCCACGTTGGACTTCACCGAGCCGATCGGCCAGGTGCCGGGCCCGGCCCCGGCGCCGCGGTAGGCGTGGCCGAGCCCGGTCAGCTCGATCGGGTCGCCGAGCGCGGTTCCGGTGCCGTGGGCCTCGACGTAGCCGATGCCGTCCGGTGCGACGCCGGCCTGCGCCATGGCGGCGGTGACGGCGCGCTGCTGGGCGTGCGGGCTGGGCACGGTGTAGCCGTTGGTCCGGGCGCCGTGGTTGACGGCGCTGCCGAGGATGAGGCCGTGGACGCGGTCGCCGTCGGCCAGGGCGCGCCGGTACGGCTTGAGCAGCACGGCGCCGACGCCCTCGCCGGGCACGTAGCCGTCGCCGCCGGCGCCGAAGGCGCGGCAGCGGCCGTCGGAGGAGAGGAAGCGGCCCTGGCTGAGGAAGGCGTACTTGTAGGGGTGGACGGAGACGTTGACGCCGCCGGCGAGGGCGAGTTCGCTCTCGCCCCGGCGCAGGCTCTCGCAGGCCAGGTGGATCGCGGTCAGCGAGGAGGAGCACATGGTGTCGAGCGCCATGCTCGGGCCGGAGAGGTTCAGGGCGTGGCTGACCCGGTTGGCGATGGTCGCGAACGACGAGCCGGTCAGCGGGCGGCCGCCGCGCAGCGCGTCCAGGGCGCCGTGGAACTGGTACTCGCCGTACATCACGCCGACGTACACGCCGACCGGACGGCCCGCCAGGTCGGCGCGGCGGTAGCCGGCGTCCTCCATGACGTGCCAGGCGTTCTGCAGGAACAGCCGTTCCTGGGGGTCCATCAGCTCCGCCTGGCGCGGGGAGATGCCGAAGAACAGCGGGTCGAAGCGGTCGACGTCGCGCAGGAAGCCGCCCCAGCGGGTGTGCGCGCGGCCGGGCGCGGCCGGGTCCGGGTCGTACCAGCGGGTGTGGTCCCAGCGGTCGGCGGGGATCTCGGTGACGCAGTCCCGGGCCTGCGTCAGGTTGGCCCAGAACTCCTGGAGGTCGTCCGCCAGGGGGTAGCGGCCGGCGATGCCGATGACCGCGATCGCGTCGCCGTCCTCCTCCGGCGGCGACGAGGGTGCGGCGCTCCGTGCGCCGTGCGCCGTGCGGGCGGTGCGGGCCGTACGGGAGGGGCGCGGCGGCGTGCCGGCCTGGGAGGCGGCCGGCGACGGTGCGGCGGCGGTCCCGCCGGTCTCCCCGGCCCCGGCGGTCCCGCGCAGTTCGGCGCCGTGGTGCTCGGCGAAGTAGCCGGCGAGCTCGCCGAGGGTGGCGTACTCGAAGAAGAGGGTCTTGGACAGCCGGTCGAACCGCTTGCCCAGTTCGCGGTTGAGCTTGGTGATCGTCAGCGAGTCGATGCCGTGGCGCTCGAACGGGTCGTCCTCGCCGAGTTCGGCCGGGTCCAGGCCGGTCTCGGCGGCGATCAGGGTGCGCAGCAGTGCGACGGCCAGGGCGCGCGGCTCCGCGCCGCCGGGGGCGCCGGTGGCCTCGGCGGTGGCCGGGACGCGTACGGCGGGGGCGCGTTCCGACAGCGCGCCGTCGATCCTCTCCAGGTCGCCGTGCGCGGCGACGAACGCGCCGGGCACGCCGAGGACCCGCTCGAACAGGGCGAGGCCGGCGCCGGTGGGCAGGACGCCGAAGCCGGTGCGCGCGGCGATGTCCGCGGCGGCCTCGGCGGTCTGCCGCATGCCGCCCCCGGCCCACATGGGCCAGGCGACCGAGGTGATCCGCGGGTGGTGTTCGGCGTAGGCGTCGAGGTAGGCGTTGGCGTACGCGTAGTCGGTCTGGCCGGCGCTGCCGATGTGGGCGGCGATCGAGGAGAAGGCGACGAAGAAGTCCAGCGGGTCGTCGGCGGTGGCGGCGTCCAGCGCGCGCACGCCGCTCACCTTGGGCGCGAGGACGGCGGCGAAGTCGTCGGCGGACTTGGTCAGGGCGAAGCCGTCGCGCAGCACGCCGGCCGCGTGGACGACGCCCTTGACGGGGCCCATCTCCGTGCGGATCGCCGCCAGCACGCGCTTGACGGCCGCCGGGTCGGAGACGTCCGCGGTGCGGTAGGAGAGGCGGTCGCCGAGTGCGGCCGGCGGCCGCTCGCCGCGGCCGAGCAGCACCACGCGGGCGTCGGCGCGGGCGAGGATCCAGTCCGCCACGGCACGGCCGAGTCCGCCCGCGCCGCCGGAGACGACGTACACGCCGCCGTCGCGGACGGCGGCCGGTTCGGCGGCCGGGGCGGGCGCGGGCCGGGGCACGCGGCGGCCGCCGGTGGTGTGGGCGACCTCGGGGTCGCGGCCGTCGCCGGCCAGCTCGGCCGCGAGCGCGGCCGTCTCGTCGACGCCCTGGGCGAGTCCCACGGCCTGCACTGCGAGCAGCGGGTTCTCGGCCCGTACGGTCCGGGCGAAGGCGCCCAGCGCGGCGCGCTCGGGCCGTGCGCCGCCGGCCTCGTGCCGGTGCAGCAGCAGGACGCGCACGGGCCGGCCGGGCCGGGCCCGCAGCAGCCGCTGGACCAGGCCGAGCGCTTCCTCGGCCGTGGGCTCGTCCGCCAGCAGCACGTCCGGTACGGCCCCGTCGGCCAGGCCGGTCCCGGTCTCCGGCCCGGTCCCGGTCTCCGGCGCGGTCCCGGTCTCCGGCGCGGTCCCGGTCTCCGGCGCGGTCCCGGTCTCCGGCGCGGTCCCGGTCTCCGGCGCGGTCACCTCGCCGACGCCACAGCCGGTCAGGGCGGCGGTGAGCCGCTCACGGCGGGCGGCGGTCGCGGCGAGGACGACGCCGGTGGCGCCGGCCGGGGCGCCGGCGGGCTCGGCCGGCGCGTCGGTCCAGCGGCGCACCAGCAGGGCCTGCTCACCCGGTTCGGCGGGTCCGCCCGCGGGCGCCTGACCCGTGGCGCCGAGCACCCGTACGGCCAGGTCGGTCAGCCGGGCGAGGACGGCGCCGTCGGCGTCGGTCAGGGTCAGGTCGGCGTGCGCCGACCGCTCGCCCAGCCGGCGGGTGGTGACCAGCGCCCGGCAGGCCCCGTCGACGGGGGCGTGCACGGTCAGCCCGGCGAGGGCCAGCGGCAGGAACCCCTCGGCGGCGGCGCCGTAGGAACGGGCGAGCAGCAGCACCAGGGCGTGCAGGGCGCCGTCGAGGAGCGCGGGGTTGAGGACCGCGCCGTCGAGCGCGGCGCCGTCGGGCAGTTCGAGGGTGGCCAGCGCCTCCCCGTCGCCCATCCGGACCTCGGCGAGGGCGCGCATCCGGGGGCCGTAGTCGAGTCCGAGGCCGCGCAGCGCGTCGTAGCACTGGGGGTGCGCGAGCGTCTCGGTGCAGCGGGCGGCCGCCGCCGCGAGGTCGGCCGGGGCGGGCCGTTCGGCCGGGCCCGGCTCGATGCCGCCGGCCGCGTACACGGTGTCGTCCCCGGTGATCTCGAACCCGACGGCGTCGTCCTCGCGCCACAGCGAGATCAGGGAGGTGCGCTCTCCGGCGGCGTGGCTCAGCAGCCGCTCGAAGGAGACGCCGTGCAGACGGACGGCCGTGCCGAGCGACAACTCCCCCGCCGCACGGGCGAGTTCCAGGTGCGCGACGGCGGGCATGACGGGTTCGCCCTGGACCCGGTGGTCGGCGAGGTAGTACTCCTCGCCGGTCCGGGTGGTGCGGTAGGCGAGGGTGTCGAGGGTGGAGACGTTCTCGTCGAGCAGGGGGTGCGGGCCCGGTGCCGCGGGCTGCCCGGCGCCGGCGCCGTCGGGTCCGGTCAGCCAGCAGCGCCGGCCTTCGAACGGGTAGGTCGGCAGCGGCACCCGGCCGCGCTCCTCGCCCGCGAACCAGGCGGCCCAGTCGACGTCGGCGCCGGCCTGCCAGGCACGGGCGACCGCGTCCCACGGTCCGTCGGCGATGCCGAGGGCGGCCCCGCGCACCTCGTCCGCCGCGCCGCGCAGCGCGATCCGGTCGCGGCCCCGGGCCGGACGCGGCGCCGCTGCGTCGGGGCGGCCGAGGGCGGCCACCGCCTCGGCGGGCGTCAGCGCGCCGGTGACGCACGCGGCGACATGGGCGGCGAGCCCGTCGCCGTGGACGGCGACGGGCCGCAGCCCGAGGTCCAGCCACAGCCTGCCGAGCGCGTACTGCACGGCGAAGGCGGCGCCCCGGGCGCCGTGGTCGAGCGCTCCGGCGGTCACGGCGGTGGCGTGGTGCACGGCGAAGGCGGGGTCTGCGGCGCACCACCGCTCGGCGAGCGCGGCCGCGTCGGGGACCTCCTTGGCGAAGACGAAGGAGATCTCGCCGGTGGCGGGCCGTTCGGGCGCCTCGGCGCCGCGCAGCGCGTCGGCGAGGGCGGCGCGGTCGGAGCCGGTGACGGCGAGCCGGTACTCGTGGGCGCGGCGCCCGACCGCCAGGGTGTAGGCGACGTCGGCGAGGGCCGCCCGGTCGTCGCGCTCCAGGTGGTCGGCCAGGTCGCCGGCCGCGGTGCGCAGGGCGGTCGGCGTGCGGGCGGAGACGACCAGGACCTGCTGGGGGCGCGAGCCGCCGGTGGCGGGCGCGGGCGGGGCCTCCTCCAGCACGGCGTGCGCGTTGGTGCCGCCGATGCCGAAGGAGCTGACGCCCGCGCGCAGCGGGCCGTCCCCGGTCCACGGGGTGGTGCCGGTGCTGACCTTGAAGGGGCTCGCGGCGAAGTCGACGGCCGGGTTGGGCGTGCGGTGGTTGACGGTCGGCACCAGGGTGCGGTGCTTCATCATCAGCGCCGTCTTGATGACGCCGGCGACGCCCGCGGCGGCGTCGAGGTGGCCGACGTTGGACTTCACCGATCCGATCGCGCAGAAGCCGGTGTCGGGGGTGCTCTCGCGGAACGCCTTGGTGAGCGCGGAGATCTCGACGGGGTCGCCGAGCCGGGTGGCGGTGCCGTGGGCCTCGACGTAGCCGATGGTGCGCGGGTCGACGCCGGAGACGGTGTGCGCCTCGCGGATGACGGCGCTCTGCCCGGCCGCGCCGGGGGCTGCGAAACTGACCTTGCCGCTCCCGTCGTTGTTGGTGGCCGTGCCCTTGATGACGGCGTGGACGGTGTCCCGGTCGGCGAGGGCGTCCCGCAGCGGCTTCAGCACGACGACGCCCACGCCGTTGCCAAGGACGGTGCCGCTGGCGTCGGCGTCGAAGGCGCGCACGTGCCCGTCCCGGGACAGGATGGCGCCCTCCTCGTACAAGTAGCCCTTGACCTGCGGCAGTTTGACGGTGACGCCGCCGGCCAGGGCCATGTCGCACTCGCCGTTGATCAGGCCCTGGCAGGCCAGGTGGAGGGCGACCAGCGAGGTGGAGCAGGCGGTCTGCACGGTGTAGCTCGGGCCCTTGAGGTCGAGCTTGTAGGACAGCCGGGTGGCCAGGTAGTCCTTGTCGTTGCCGACCATCACCGCGAAGTGGCTTGAGGTGGTCGTCTGGTCTACGTGCGGCAGGACCTGCTGCTGGAGGTAGGTGTTGACGGCGGCGCCGGCGTAGACGCTGATCAGCCCGTCGAAGCGGGCCGGGTCGTAGCCGGCGTGCTCGAGGGCCGCGTGCCCGGTCTGCAGCATGATCCGGTGCTGCGGGTCGGTCATGGCGGCTTCGGCCGGGGTGAACTCGAAGTACCCGGTGTCGAACAGGTCGACGCCGGGGATGACGCCGTGCGCCGGCACGTAGGCGGGGTCGGCCAGCAGCCGGGAGGGGACGCCGGCCGCCGCCAGTTCCCCGGGGCTGAACCGGGTGATGCCCTCACGGCCGTCGCGCAGGAGACGCCAGAAGGAGTCCAGGTCGTCGGCGCCGGGGAAACGCCCGGCCATGCCGATGATCGCCACATCCGTCTCGGCCGCCTGGACCTCGGGGCTGCTCACTTGGCCAACTCTTCCTTCTCGTACGGCTGTCCGGTTGCGGACGGCGGGTCGCCGGCCGTGCTGGATCGGGGGCGGGTGCCCGTCGGGGGTGCCGGGGCCGGGCACCGCGGCCGCCGCGGCGGGCGAGGGCGGTTCACCGTCCGGTCCTGCGTCGTGCGGGGCGCCTGCCGCCCCTGGGCTGGGTCCGGCCGGCGCCGGTGGGCGCGGCGGGCGGCCGGTCGCCGCCGGTGGCCGGCGCCGGGGCGCGCAGTCCGGCGAGCGTGCCGCCGGGGTCCCGGGCGATCCGGGCGAGGAGGTGTTCGTAGGCACGGGCCAGGCGCCCGGCCGTGGCCGGGGTGAACAGGTCGGTGCTGTACTCCAGGTAGCCGGCCAGTCCCGCGCCGGTCTCCTGCACCACCAGGCTCAGGTCGTACCGGGAGGTGCCGGCGTCGGTGGGCAGCTGGGTGACGGTCAGGGCGCCGGCGTCGTCCGCCTCCGGCGCGTCCCAGGTCGGCAGCAGGTTGAACGTGGCCTGGAACAGCGGGGACCGGGCCGGGTCGCGGTGCGCCGCGAGCGCGTCGACGAGGTCCGCGCACGGCACGTCCTTGTGCGCGTGGGCCTCGCCGGTGGCTTCCTTGGCCTGGGCCAGCAGCTCGGTGAAGGGGCGCCCCGGGGACGCGTCGAGGCGCATCGGCAGCATGTTCACGAAGTAGCCGACCACGCCCTCCAGTTCGGCCTCCGGCCGGTTGGCGACCGGGGTGCCGATGACCAGGTCGGGGGCGTCGGTCTCGCCGCCGAGCAGGGCGGCGAACGCCGACAGCAGCGTCATGTAGAGGGTGGCGCCCTGGTCCTGCCCGAGCCGCCGCAGGCCGTCGGCCACCTCGCGGGGGGCGCTCAGCGCCACCTGGGCGCCCTGGTACGTCTTGACCGGGCACCGCTCGTAGTCGGTGCGCACCGGCAGGCAGCCGGGCGCTCCGTCCAGCCGCCGCAGCCAGTGCTCCCGCTGGCGGCCGAGTTCCTCGGCCGTGACGGCCGTGGCCTGCCGGCGGGCGAAGTCCGCGTAGCTCGTCGGCAGCGGCGCGAGCCGCGGCTCCTCGCCTCGCGCGAAGGCCCGGTACAGGGCCTGCTGCTCGGTCAGGACGATGTTCACCGACCAGCCGTCGAAGACGCCCCAGGGGCGGGTCAGGACGGCGACGTGCCGGTCCTCGGCGAGCGTGAGCAGGTGGGAGCGCAGCGCGTGCGGCCCCTCCGGGTCGAAGGGCCGGGCCCGTTCGGCGCGCAGCCAGGCGGCGAGGCCCGCCTCGTCGCCCGGGGCGGGCGCGACGGTCACCGCGAAGCCGGCCGCGTCGTGCACGCGCTGCGCGAGGCCGCCGCCGGGGAGGCGGACGTAACCGGTGCGCAGCACGGGGTGGCGCTCCACGAGGGCGCGCACGCTGCGGGCGAAGGCGTCGCGGTCGAGCGGCCCGTCGAGGCGGAAGGCGAGCTGCACGTTGTCGTGCGCGGCGGCCAGGTGCCCGGGCCGGTTCAGGAACCACAGGTCCCGCTGCTGCAGGGACAGCGGCGCGGTGTCCTCGGCCGGCACGGCGGACCCGGCGGGCACGGTGGACTGGGCCGGCGCGGCGGACTCGGCCGGCACGGTGGACTGGGCCGGCACGGTGGACTGGGCCGGCACGGTGGACTGGGCCGGCACGCGGGCCGCGCCGTCGGCGGTGGCGGTGGCGGTGGCGGAGCCGGCTGCCCGCGCCGCGCCCTCGGGGGCGGCCGGGGCGGTGCCGTCGTCCGGCACGAAGGCCGGAGCGGTCTGCGCCGCGTCCTCCCGCCCGCCGGCCGCGCCGTTCGCCGCGCCGGCCGGGCCCCGCGGGGCCGGGGCGGCGTCACCGGCGGCCGCCGGGGCCGAACCGGCTCGTGCCGCGCCCGGCTGCCCGCCGTCGAGCAGGCCGTCCACCGCGGCGGCCATCTCGGCCATGCCCGAGGCGGTGAAGACCGTCTGGAGCGGGAGGTCCGCGCCCATCTCCTTCTTCACCCGCAGGGAGAGCCTGGTGGCCAGCAGGGAGTGCCCGCCGAGGTCGAAGAAGGAGTCGTTGAGACCGACGCGGGCGACGCCCAGCACCTCCGACACGATGCGGCACAGCTCCCGCTGGGTGGGCGTGCGCGGGGCGACGTAGTCCTCGCGGGCCAGGTCCGCCTCGGTGGGCGCGGGCAGGGCGCCCCGGTCGACCTTGCCGTTGCGGTTGACGGGCAGTTCGTCGAGGACGACGAACGCGGTGGGCACCATGTAGTCGGGCAGCCGCGCGGCCAGGTGCTCCTTCAGCCGCCGGGCGAGCGGCGCCTGTGCTCCGTCCTCCTCGTGCGCGCCGCGCACCGGGCTGACGTAGGCGACGAGGGAGCGGGCGGCGCCGGTGCCGTGCGGCAGGACGACGGCCCGGTGCACGGCGGGGTGACCGTGCAGGGCGTTCTCGATCTCGCCGGGCTCCACCCGGAAGCCGCGGATCTTGACCTGGTCGTCGACCCGCCCCAGGTGCTCGATCAGTCCGTCCGGCCGCCAGCGCACCAGGTCGCCGGTGCGGTACATGCGGGTGCCGGGGGTGAACGGGTTGGGCACGAACCGCTCCGCGGTCAGCCCGGGCCGGCCGAGGAAGCCGCGCGCGAGTTGGTCGCCGGCCACGTACAGCTCGCCGGGGACACCGGCGGGCAGCGGCCGCAGCGCGTTGTCGAGGACGTACGCCTGCGTGTTGTAGACGGGCGCGCCGATGGGGACCCGGGTGGCGCCGGGCTCGGGGGTGTACGGGCCGTACAGGCCGAGGGCGCCGCCCACCTCGGTGGGGCCGCACAGGTTGAACAGCAGGGTGCCGGGCAGGGCGCGCGCAACCCGCTCCGCCAGCTCCATGGACAGCGGTTCGCCGGTGGCCTCGAGCCTGACCAGGCCGGTGCACTCGGCGGCGGCCGGCTCGGAGAGGAACTCGGCGAGCATCGAGGGCACGAAGTCGATGTCGGTGATGCCGTGTTCCCGGACGGCGGTGGCCAGGTACTCGGGGTCCTTCTGGCCGCCGGGGCGGGCGATGACGATCGTGCCGCCGGTCTGCAGCGGCCAGAACAGCTCCTTGACGGAGACGTCGAAGCCGATGGAGGTCTTGAACAGGATCCGGTCGCCCTCCCCGCCCCGGTAGACGCCCTGGTCCCAGGCGAGCCAGTTCATGCTGGCCCGGTGGGTGATCACGACGCCCTTGGGCCGGCCGGTGGTGCCGGAGGTGTAGAGCACGTAGGCGGGGTGGTCCGGGCGGATCCCGGCGCCGGGATCGGTGTCCGCCAGGCCGGAGGTGTCGGGCAGTTCGTCCAGGACCAGCAGCGGACGGGCGTCGGAGACCATCGTCGCGCGGCGTTCGACGGGCAGGTCGGGGTCGAGCGGCAGATAGGCGGCGCCGGACTTGAGGATGCCGTAGATCGCGACGAGCAGGTCGAAGGAGCGCGGCATGCCGACGCCGACGATCCGCTCGGGGCCCGCTCCGCGCTCGGTCAGCCAGTGCGCGAGCCGGTTGGCGCGGGCGTCGAACTCGGCGTAGGTCAGACGCTGGTCCTCGTACACCAGCGCCGTCGCGTCGGGAGTGCGGGCGGCCTGGGCGGCGAAGGCGGCGGTGAGGGTGGGCGCCGGCATGGGGGTGCGGGTGTCGTTCCACTCGACGAGCAGGCGCCGGCGCTCGGCGGCGGGCAGCACCTCCAGGTCCAGGGCGCGGGTGCCGGCGCCGTCGTCGGCGGCGAGGGCTTCGGCGAGACCGGTGAGCGCGGTGAGGAGGTAGCCGGCGACGGCGTCGGCGGACAGCGAGTCGTCCACCTGGAGGTCGAGGGAGAGTTCGCTGCCGAAGTCGTCGACGGACACCGACACCGGGTAGTTGATGCCGTCCGCGGCGGCGACGAACCGCACCCCGGAGTCGTCGGTGCGCGGGGCCGCGGCCTCGCCGTGCCCGGGCTCGAAGTGGCGGAAGTTGGCGACGGCGCTGAACAGCGGGGCGTCGCCGTCCATGCCGCTGCACCGCTGGGCCAGGCCCAGCGGGGTGTGCTCGCGGGCGACCAGGCCGCGCAGCGCGACGTCGACCTCGCCGATCAGCTCGCGGACGGTGCGGCCGGCCAGCCGGACCCGCAGCGGGAGGGTGTTGATGAAGTTGCCGAGCATCCGCTCCACGCCGGGCACGCCCTGGAGCCGTCCGGACATCACCGAGCCGAAGACGACGTCGTCGCGGTTACTGCACGCGGCCACGACCCGTGCCCAGGCGGCGTGGAACAGGCAGGCGGGGCTGGTCCGCAGCCGCCTTGCGTGGGCGCGCAGCTCGCCGGTGAGTTCCGCGGGGAGCGTGCGGCGCAGCCGGGTGACCCGGCGGGCGTCGCCGTGCACGTCGGCCAGGCCGAACGGGAACGTCGGCTCGGTGACGTCGCCGAGGGCGGCGCGGAAGTGGTCCTCGGCCTCGTCGGCGGCCTGCCGGCGCAGGGTGTGCGCGACGAAGTCGCGGTACGGCGGCGGGGGCGGCAGCAGGTCGGCGCGGCCGGCCATGTGCAGGGCCAGCTCCTGGAGGGTGAGCCGCAGCGAGGTGGCGTCCTCGATGAGGTGGTGGGCGGTCAGCAGCAGGTACCGGCGCTCGGAGTCCGGGTCCTCGGCGACCGTCAGCCGCAGCAGCGGGGCGGTGTCGAGGCTCATCCGCCCGGCTCCGTCCAGCAGGGCGCGGGCCTGCCGCTCGGCGTCCCGGCCGGGTTCCAGCCGGACCCGGCGCAGCGGCAGCCGGGCCGTGCGGTGCACGACCTGCACGGGTTCGGGCAGTCCGGTGGTGAGGACGGCGGTGCGCATCACGTCGTGGCGGTCGACGACCGCCTGCAGGGCGGCGGTGAACCGGGCGCAGGCCGCCTCGTCGTCGGCCACGTAGAGGGTGGAGACGAGGTAGGGGTCGTGGTCCGGGTCCATCAGGTGGTGGAAGAGGATGCCCTCCTGC
Organism: Streptomyces sp. NPDC056580; assembly: GCF_042793175.1. NCBI lineage: Bacteria > Bacillati > Actinomycetota > Actinomycetes > Kitasatosporales > Streptomycetaceae > Streptomyces > Streptomyces sp. NPDC056580. Next base: position 379,159 of record NZ_JBHTVE010000003.1, read on the forward strand.
GTGGACAGCAGCGGGTAGACGTCCTGCACGCCGGCCGCGCCGCCGGGCACGGCGGCGGTGATCGTGTCGAGCTGGTCCTGGGTGAGGTCGATCAGGGGCAGCATCCGCGGGGTGAGCCGGGTGCAGCCGTCCGGGATCAGGTTGGGCGGCGCGCTGTACTCGTCGGTCCCGGGGGTGGCGTCGACGCGGGCGGCGAGGGCCGCGAGACCGGGCTCGGCGAACACGTCCTGCACGGCGACGCTCAGGCCGTGCTCCTTGAGCCTGGCCACCAGCACGGTGATCATCAGGGAGTGGCCGCCGAGGGCGAAGAAGTTGTCCTCGGCGCTGATCCGTCCGGCGTCGAACCCCGTCAGTTCGGCCCACACCCGGGCGAGCAGCTTTTCGGTGGGGGTGGCGGGGGCGACGTAGGCGCGCTGGGCGAAGGCGTCGATGCCGGGTGCGGGCAGGGCGGCCCGGTCGAGCTTGCCGTGGGCCGTGACGGGCAGGGCGTCCAGGACGACGAAGGCGCTGGGCACCATGTAGTCGGGCAGGCCGGCCGCCAGGTGCCGGGTCAGCTCGGTGCGGTGGTCCTCGCACGGGTGGCCGGGGTCGAGGACGGTGTACGCGACGAGGCGGGGGCTGCCCGGCTGGTCCTCGCGCACGACGACGGCGCAGGCCCGCACGGCGGGGTGCTCGGCGAGCCGGTGTTCGATCTCGCCCGGCTCGATGCGGAAGCCGCGCAGTTTGACCTGGCCGTCGACGCGGCCGAGGAACTCCAGGTTGCCGTCGGGCAGCCGGCGCGCCAGGTCGCCGGTGCGGTACATGCGCGCCCCGGGCCCGCCGAACGGGTCGGGCACGAAGCGTTCCCGGGTCAGTTCCGGCTGGTGCAGGTAGCCGCGGGCAAGACCGGCGCCGGCGATGTACAGCTCGCCCGCGCAGCCGATCCCCTGGGGCTCGCGGGCCTCGTTCAGGACGTAGAGCCGGATGTTCTGGATGGGCCGGCCGATGGGCACCGTGCGCGGGGCGGGTCCGGCGGGGCAGGTCCAGTGGCTGACGTCGACGGCGGCCTCGGTGGGGCCGTAGAGGTTGTGCAGGGGCGCCGGGTGGCGCTCGTGGTGTCGGGCGCACAGGTCGGGGGGCAGTGCCTCGCCGCTGCAGAAGACCCGGCGGACGGTGGCGCACTCGCTCCAGCCGGGCTCCTCGACGATGGTGCGCAGCATGGAGGGCACGAAGTGCAGGGTGGTCACGCCGAACCGGCGGACGGCGGAGACCAGGTAGGCGGGGTCGCGGTGGCCGCCGGGCTCGGCGACGGCGAGACGCGCGCCGGAGAGCAGGGGCCAGAAGAACTCCCACACCGACACGTCGAAGCTGTAAGGGGTCTTCTGCAGGACGACGTCGTCCTCGCGGAGACCGTACTCGTGCTGCATCCACTCGATGCGGTTGACGGCCGCCCGGTGCTCGATCATGACGCCCTTGGGGCGGCCGGTGGAGCCGGAGGTGTGGATGACGTAGGCCAGGTGCTCACTGGTCAGCCCCAGTTCGCCGGCCGGCAGGTCGTCCTCGCGGCCGCCGGTGACGTCCTGCCCGGCGCCGTCGCGCAGGGTGCCGTCGCGGTGCAGGCCGAGCAGGTGGGCGGCGCCGCGCAGTGGCCCGGTGTCCAGGTCCGGCTGGGTGAGCACCACCTGGACGCCGGTGGACTCCACGAGGCCGGCGCGCCGGGCGTCGGGGTGGGTCGGCTCGATGGGCAGGTAGGCGCCGCCGGCCTTCAGGGTGCCGAGGATGCCGGCGACCATCTCGGCGGAGCGGTGCGCGTGCAGGCCGACGAGGGTGTCCGGTCCGACGCCGTGCGCGCGCAGTCCGTGGGCGACGCGGTTGGCCCAGGCGTTGAGTTCGCCGTAGGTCCAGGAGGCCTCGGCGTCGACGAGCGCGGTGCGGTCCGGGTGGCGGGCCGCCTCGTCCTCGAAGAGCTGGTGCAGGCAGCGGTCGGCGGAGTACGGCCGCTCGGTGTCGTTCCACACCTCGACGACCTGGCGGCGCTCCGCGGCGTCCAGCATGCCGAGCCCGGACAGGGGCCGGGACGGGTCCGCCGCGACGGCCTCCAGCAGCCGTGTGTAGTGGCCGACGAAGCGCCGGACGGTCTCCCGGTCGTACAGGTCGGTGTTGTACTCGACGGTGCCGGCCAGCCCGTCCGGGGTCTCCCGCAGGTCGACGGTGAGGTCGAACTTGGTGGAGGTCAGCTCGACCTCGACCGGGGTGACGTCGAGGTCGCCGAGGGCCGCCGAGCGCCCGGTCTGCGCCTCCTGGAGGACGAACAGGGTCTGGAAGACGGGCGAGTGGGCGAGGCTGCGCTCGGTGTCCAGCGCGTCCACCACGGCCTCGAACGGCACGTCCTGGTGGTCGTAGGCCTCCAGGGCGGTCCTGCGGACCCGGGCCAGCAGCTCCGTGAAGGCGGGGTCGCCGGACAGGTCGGTGCGCATCACCAGGGTGTTGGCGAAGAAGCCGACCAGGTCCTCGGCCTCGCGCCGGTTGCGGCCGGCGACCACGGTGCCGACGGCGATGTCGGTCTGGTGCGTGTAGCGGTTCAGGACGACGTCGTAGGCCGCCAGCAGCGTCATGTAGAGGGTGGCGTCGTGGGACTTCGCCACCTCGCGCAGCGCGCGGAGCAGTTCGGCGGGGCACCGGAAGGACTCGGCGGCGCCCGCGTACGTCTTCACCCGGGGGCGTTCCCGGTCGGTGGGCAGGGTCAGCCTGGGATCGACGCCGGCCAACTGGCGCCGCCAGTAGCCGACCTGGCGTTCCTGCACCTCGTCGGCGAGCCGGCGGCGCTGCCAGTCGGCCCAGTCGGCGTACTGGACGGGCAGCGGTTCGAGCGGCGCCGGCCGGCCGGCGCCGAACGCCTCGTAGCACGCGACCAGATCGCGGTAGAACACCCCGACCGACCAGCCGTCGCAGACGCTGTGGTGGGTCGTGACGAGCAGGTGGTGCTCCAGTTCGGAGCGCCGCAGCAGACGGGCCCGGATCAGCGGGCCGCGCGCCAGGTCGAACGGGGCGGCGGCCTCCTCGCGGCAGATCCCGGACAGGTGCGCGGGGTCGGCCAGTTCCTCCTCCACCACGGTGAAGTCGGCGCCGTCGCCGATGATCTGCCCCGGTACGCCCTCGTGTTCGGTGAACCGGGTGCGCAGCACCTCGTGCCGCTGGACGACCGCCGCCAGGGCGCGCAGCAGCGCGGGCCGGTCCAGGCGGCCGCTGAGCCGCATCGCCACCGGGATGTTGTACGCGGCGCCGGTGCCGCCCAGTTTCTCCAGGAACCACAGGCGCTGCTGGGTGAACGACAGCGGCAGCGGCTCGCCGGTGCCGCGCGGCAGGCGCGGCACGGCGCGCAGCGCGGACAGGTCGACGCCCTGCTTGTGCAGCAGCGCGATCAGGGCGCGCTGCCGCTTCGCGGGCAGGGAGCGGATCCTCCGGACGAGGTCCAGTCCGGTGTCCTGACTGGTGATGTCCATCGTCAACCTCTGCCTCAGCTCTCGATGTCCAGGGCGTCCAGCTCCTCGTCGCTCATGTGCTCGACGAGGGCGATGCTTTCGAGGATCAGGTCCACGTCGAGCGAGCCCGCGTCCGTCGTTCCGGCGGCGCGCCGACCGAGTTCCAGGGCCATGTCGGCGAGCCGGGGCGCGCTGAAGACCGCCTCGACCGGCAGCTCCACGCCGGCCCGTTCGGTGAGCCGGTTGATGAGGCGGGTGGCCAGCAGGGAGTTGCCGCCGAGGGCGAAGAAGTCGCTGCGGCCGTCGAGCCGTTCCGGGTCGACGCCCAGGACGTCCGCCCAGGCCAGCGTCATCGTGCGCAGGCTGTGGGAGGGCGTGTCCGCGGCGGCCGGCGCCTGCGGCCCGGGCGGCTCGGGCGCCGTCCGGCGGGTGGCGGCGGGCTGCTCGGGGGCGCGGCCGACCCAGTAGCGGCCCGTCTCGAAGGCCGTCGGCGGCAGCGGCGCCATGGGGCGGGGCCCGTCGTGCAGTCCGGCCCACGGCACCCGGACGCCGTGCGCCCAGAGTTCGGCGAGTTGCTCCAGGGCGCGGTCCTGGACCAGTCCGGCGAGGAACTCCTCGCCGCGGGCGCCGGTCAGGACCGCGGCGAGCGGTCCGGCGTCCCCCTCGGCGTTGCCGCGGTGCACGCCGGCCCGGACGGCCGGTGTGGCGGGGGCCTCGGCGAGTTCGGCGGCGAGGGCCTCGCGGAGCTGCCCGCGGTCGGCCGCGACCACGGCGAGCCGCTCGGCCTGGGGCTCCCGGCCGAGCTGCGAGGTGTAGGCGATGTCGGCGAGGCTCACCGTGCCGTCGCCTTCGTCGCCGCCCAGGAAGTCGTGCAGGCGGCCCACGGCCGTGCGCAGCAGTTCGGGGGTGCGGGCGGAGACCAGGACGACCTGCGGCGCCGGGTCCGCCGGGACCGTGCGGGCGGCGGCGGGCGGCGCCTCGACGACGATGCTCACGTGACTGCCGCCCGCCGCCACGGAGTTGATGAGGGCGCGGCGGGGCGCGTCGCCGCGCGGCTCCCATCCGGCCGGCTCCTCCGCGAGCCGGAGCGGCGAACCCTCCAGGTCGAGGCGGGGGTTGGCGGTTCCGGTGGCGACGAGCGGGGCGATCCGCCCGTGCCGGAGCTGGAGCACGACCTTGGTGAGCTGGGCGATGCCGGAGGCCGCCTCGGGGTGGCCGAGGTTGGACTTCACGCTGCCCACGGGCACGGGTTCGGTGACACCGGCGAACACCTCGCGCAGGGCGCGGACCTCGACCTCGTCGGAGAAGGCGGTGCCGTTGGCGGCGGCCTCGACGCAGCCGATGTCGGCCGGCGCGGTGCCGGCCCGCTCCAGGGCCCGCCGCATGGTGGCGACCTGGGTGCGGTGGCTGGGTGTCATGAAGCCGTTGGAGCGGCCGCCGTGCAGCGAGGCGGTGCTCCTGATGACCGCGTGCACGGTGTCGCCGTCGCGCAGCGCCGCGTCCAGCGGCTTGAGCAGGACGGCGCCGACCGCCTCGGCGGGCAGGTAGCCGTCGCCGTCGCGGAAGCTGCGCGCGCCGGGGTGGGTGCCGAGCAGCCGCATCTCGCCGAGGGCCCGGTACTTGTCGGGGTGGACGTTCAGGTTGACGCCGCCCGCGACGGCCAGCTCGCACTCGCCGCGCAGCAGGTCGGCGCAGGCGAGGTGCACCGCCATGGCGGACGAGGTGCACATGCTGTCCACGGCCAGGCTCGGGCCCTCCAGGCCGAAGAAGTTCGAGACGCGGTTGGCGATGAGGTTGTACGAGGCGGAGGCGGTGAGCGCGGCCAGGGCAGGGTCGGCGGCCGGATCCGCCCGGTACATCTGGTAGGCGGCGCCGACGTAGACGCCCACCTGCCGGCGGTGGCGCCGCTCGACGACCTCCTGGGTGACGCCGCCCTGCTCCAGCAGGTGCCACACCGTCTCCAGGAACAGCCGCTGCTGCGGGTCCATCGCGGCGGCCTCGCTCGGGGCGATGCCGAAGTGCAGCGGGTCGAAACGGTCGACGCCGTCGAGGAAGGCGCCCCACTCGGCCCGGCCGCCGCTGTCCCAGCGGTCGGCGGGCACCTCGGTGACGCAGTCCCGGCCCTCGCGCAGCACCGACCAGAACTCCTCCAGGTCCCCGGCGTGCGGGTAGCGGCCGCTGATCCCGATGACGGCGATGCCGTCATCGCTCCGCCCGCTCCCGCGCCGGGCCGGTGCCGCGGCCGGCGCCGGGGCCCGCGGGGGCCGGGGCGCGACGGCCTCGGCCGGGGCCGTCGCCGACCCGGAGGCGGGGGCGGGGGCGGGGGCGCCGACCAGGGTGCGCAGGGCCCGCGGGTGGTCGGCGGCGAGGTACCGGGCGAGGCCGCGCACGGTGCGCACCTCGAACAGCAGCGTCCGCGACAGCGGGCCGAAGGTCTCCTCGAGCGGCTGCAGCATGGTCACGGCGAGCACGGAATCCATGCCGTACCGCTCCAGCGGCGTGTCGGCGTCCAGCCGTTCGGGCCCGAGTTTCAGCGCCGCCGCGAGCACCCGCCGCAGGTGGGCCACGGCCCGCTCCTCGACGGCGGGTGCGGCCGGGTCGGAGCCCGGGGCATCGGTACCGGTGCCGGAGCCCGGGGCATCGGTACCGGTGCCGGAGCCCGGGGCATCGGTCGCCCGGTCCGGCCGGCCGGCGTCGGCCGGCGCGGTGCTCGGCAGGAGGGTGGCCGACAGGGCCGTGCGGTCGCCCGCGACGACCAGCAGCCCGCCGTCCTCGCGTACGTCCTGGTCGGCCAGGGCGAACCGCAGCGCCGCCAGCCCCCGCGGGGTGTCGAGCGGCACCAGCCCCGCGGCGCGCAGCTGGTCCCGGACCGTGTCGCCGGCCCCCATGCCGCCCTCGTCCCACAGCGGCCAGCCGACGGACACGGTACGCCCGGCGCGCAGGCCCGCGCCGACGAGCCGGTTGCGGTGGACGGCGTAGGCGTCCATGAACGCGTTGGCCGCCGCGTAGTCGGCCTGGCCGGGGTTGCCGAACGCACCGGCGATCGAGGAGAAGCAGACGAACAGCTCCAGCGGCTGCTCGCGGGTCAGCTCGTCGAGGTGGACGAGGCCGGCCACCTTCGGGGCGAGGACGCGGTCCAGCTCCTCGGCGCTCTTGCGGACCAGGAAGTTGTCGTGGACGACCCCGGCGGAGTGCAGCACGCCGGTCAACGGCCCGTGTTCGTCGGTGACCTGGGCCAGCAGACAGGCGAGGGCGTCGCGGTCGGCGACGTCGGCGCGCCGGTGGTCGACGGTCAGCCCGGCGGCGCGCAGGGCGTCCAGCCCGGCCCGCTGGGCGCCGGTCAGCGGGGAGCGTCCGATGAGCACCACGGTGGCGGTGCCGACGGCGGCCGCGATGTCCCGGGCCACGACGAGGCCCAGTCCGCCGGCTCCGCCGGTGACGAGGTAGAGCCCGCCCTCGCGCCAGGGCGTGGGCGCGGGCCGCAGCGGGACCTCGGCGGGGCGGCGGACCAGCCGGCGGCCGTCGCGGTGGCGCACCTCGGGCTCCGGGCCGGCGACCGCCTCGGCGGTGAGACGGGCGGCGAGGGCGGCGGGCGAGGCGCCGTCGAGGCACTCCACGTACTGGGTGCGCAGCCTGGGGTTCTCCAGGTGCGCGGTGCGCAGCAGCCCGGCCAGGCCGCCGAGGCAGGCGGCCGTGCCGTCCCCGGCGCCGCCGACGGCGGCGACCTGCAGCAGGGTGGGCCGGCGGACACCGCGCCGCAGCAGGTCGCGGGTCAGGGTGAACACCTGGCGTGCGGCCTCGGTGTAGCGGAGGTGAACGGGGCCGTCGGCCGGTTCGACGACGGTGCAGTGCGTGCCGGCGGGCAGCGCGGCCGTCAGAGCCTCGCGGTCCCCGGCGGTGACCGGGCCGACCAGGACGACGTGCCGTTCGGCGAACGTCTCGCCGGGCGCCGCGGTCCCGGCGGCGGGCGCCTCGGTCCAGCGCGGCCGCAGCAGGACGACGTCGCCCTCGTCGGCGCCGTCGCCCTCGTCGCCGACGGCGGATCGCTGCGGCGCGCCCTCGGTGTCGAGGCCGAACCAGCAGCGCTCGCGGGCGAAGGGGTAGCCGGGCAGGCCGATGCGGTGCGGGCGGGGGCCCGGACGGGCCGCGAGGTCCCAGTCCACGTCGCCGCCCTCGGCCCAGAGCGCGAGCAGGGCCTCGTAGGTGCCCTGCTCGCGCCAGGCGGCCACGGCGGCGCCGACGGCGGCGGCGTCCGCGGGACGGTCCGGGCGGACGGCGCCCCGGGCCCAGGGCCCGGGTGCGGCGGGCGCGGCGGCGAACGCGGCGAGCCGGTCGCGGGCCTCGGTGATGGATCCCACGGCGAGGGCCAGGCGCTGGTCCAGGGCCGTGCGCCCGGTCTGCAGGGTCCAGGCGACGGCCGGCAGGTCGGCGTCGGTCAGCTCGCCGAGCCGGGCGTGCAGCAGGCGGGCCTGCTCGGCGAGCTGCTCCTCGGTACGGGCGGAGAGCACCAGCAGGTACGGGCCCTCCTGAGTGGTCCGCGGGCGGACCGGCTCCGGGTACTCCTCGATGACGACGTGGGCGTTGGAGCCGCCGCCGCCGAAGCTGGAGACTCCGGCCAGCCTGGGCAGGGTGCGCCGTTCGCCGTCGGTGTCCCGGACCGGGCGGTGCCAGGGCTCCAGGGAGCGCTGCACGCGCAGCGGGGTGCGGTCGAAGTCGATGTGCGGGTTGAGGTTCGCGGAGTGCAGGCTCGGCACGAGTTCGCCGTGCCGCATCTGCAGCAGCACCTTGGTGACTCCGGCGATGCCGGCGGCGCTCTCGCAGTGCCCGATGTTGGACTTCACGGAGCCGATGGCGAGGCGCCGGGGGGCGCCGCCCGCGCGGGCGAAGGCGCGCTGCAGGCCGGCCACCTCGATGGGGTCGCCGAGGGAGGTGCCGGTGCCGTGGGCCTCCAGATAGCCGAGGGCGCCCGGGTCGACGCCGGCGGCGGTGAGCGCGTCGGCGATCACCTCGCCCTGGGCGACCGGAGTGGGCACCGAGTAACCGGAGGTGCGGCCGCCGTGGTTGACGGCGGTGGCCTTGACCACGCCGTGGATCCGGTCGCCGTCGGCGACGGCCCGCGCCAGCGGCTTGAGCAGGACGGCTCCGACGCCCTCGCCGGGCACGTAGCCGTCGCCGCCCTCGCCGAAGCTGCGGCACCGGCCGTCGCTGGAGAGGAAGTCGCGCCGGCCGAGCACCAGGTACTTGTTGGGGTGCGGGGTGAGGTTGACGCCGCCCGCGAGCGCGGTGTCGCACTGCCCGCTGCGAATCGCCTCGCAGGCCAGGTGGATCGAGGTCAGGGAGGACGAGCACATGGTGTCCACGGCCAGGCTCGGGCCGCGGAAGTCGTAGAAGTACGACACCCGGTTGGCGACCGTGGAGGCGCTGCCCCACAGGGCGTCGGGCCTGCCGCGCTCCTGCGCCTGGGCGCCGAGGAGCTGGTACTCCTGGTACATCACCCCGACGTAGACGCCGACTCTGCCGCCCCGGGAGAGGCGTTCGGCGGTGTACCCGGCGTCCTCCAGGGTGTGGTGGGCGCACTGCAGGAACAGGCGCTCCTGCGGGTCGAGGTGGTCCGCCTCCAGCAGGGATATCTGGAAGAACAGCGGGTCGAACCGGTCGATGTCGTCGAGGAAGCCGCCCCAGGAACCGGCGCCGGCGTCCGCGTACCGCTGCCGGTCCCAGCGGTCGGCCGGGATCTCGCGGACGCAGTCGCGGCCCGCGCGCAGGTTCTGCCAGAACTCGTCGAGGTCGGCGGCCTCGGGGTAACGGCCGCTGACCCCGATGATCGCGATGTCGCCGTCGCGCACGGGCGCCGGGTCCGGGGTGGTCGTCACGGCGCCCGGGGTCGTCCGCGCGGCAGCCGGGTCCGGGGTGGTCGTCACGGCGCCCGGGGTCGTCCGCGCGGCAGCCGGGTCCGGCAGCAGGCGAGTCGACAGGCCGGTCAGTTCCACGCACACCCGGCCGTGCTCGTCGAGGACGGTGACGTCGAGGCGGGCCGTGCCGCCGTCGGCGGCCGGGCCGGGCCGGTGCCGGATCCAGGCATGCGCGGTGGCGGTGGTGGCTGCGACGGGCTCGGCGCGGTCCAGGGCGAACGGCAGCGCGAGCCCGGCGGACCGGGTGCCGGCCCCCTGGTCCAGCCACAGGCCGATCGTGGCCTGGAGGGCGCCGTCGAGGATGCTCGGGTGCATCAGCGCGCCGGCGCCGAGCGGTTCGGCCTCGGCCGGCAGCCGCAGCTCGGCCAGGACCTGGGGGCGCCCCTCGGCGTCGGTGCCGGTGCGCAGTCCGGTCACGGACCGCTGGGAGGGCCCGTAGGCCATGCCCATGCGGTCGTACAGGCCGTACAGGCCCTCGGCCGTGTGGAAGGTGTCGGCGCACGCCGCGCGCAGCCGGTCGAGGAGCCGCGTCCGGCCGGCGCCGGTGCCGTCCGGGCCGAGGGCCGCGCGGCCCTGGCCGCAGAGCGTGGTCTCGCCGTGGTCGCCGACGCTCTCGATCTCGTAGGCGCAGCCGCCCGCCGCTGAGGTCCGCACGCGGACCCGCAGGGTGAGGCCGCCGGGACCGCAGACGGCGGGCCGCAGCCACACCACGTCCGTCAGCCGGACGGCGGCCGCGTCGTCCTGTCCCAGCGCGCGGGCGACCGCGACGCGCGCCATCTCCAGATGGGCGACGCCGGGCAGGATCCGGTCGCCGTGCACCCGGTGGTCCCGCAGGAACGGTTCGTCGCCGCTGAAGCGGGTCTCGTACGTCGTCGTGTCCCCGGCACCCTCACCGACGCTGCCGTGGAGGAGCGCGTGCGGCACCGGCGCCGCCTCGGGCGGGGTGCGGTGCTCGCCGGTCAGGTGCGCCGCGAGGGCGTTCAGGGTGCGGTGTTCGCGCAGGACCCCCGGATCGAGGGGCAGCCCCAGCCGCGCGCCGACCCGGTCGGCCAGGCGGGCGAGCCCGGTGACGTCCAGCCCGAACTCGGCCAGCTCGGCGTCGGCGTGCACATCGGCGGCGTCGACGCCGAGGAGGGCGGCCACTTCGCCGGTGAGGGCGGCGCGAACGCCGCCGAGCGCGTCGGGGCCCGCGGCGCCGCCGGACGCCACGACACCGGTGGCCGGGGCGGACGGCAGCCCGTGACCGGCCGGCGCGAGGGTCCCGGCGGGGGCGGGGGCCTCCGGTGCGGGGGCCGGCGAAGCGGGTGCCGCCGCGAGAGGGGTGGCCGAGGCGGGCGCCGCGGGAACAGAGGCGGCCGGGAGGGATTCGGCCCGGGCGTCCGCCCCCGGAACCGAGGCGACCGGGGCGGCCGCCACCGGCGCGGCCACGGCGGGCGCCGGCGGCGCGGCCCAGGCGGCCGGGGCGCCCGCGGGGACCTGGGTCTCCAGCCACTGCGCGAGCTCGGCGATCGTCCGGTACTCGAACATCACCGTCGGCGACAACTCCACCGACAACCGCTCCTCCAGCTCCGCCACCAACGACAGCAGATCCGCCGAAGCCAACCCCAACTCGTAATAACCCGAACCCACATCGACCCCATCGGCAGCCACCCCCAACCGGGCCGCCACCGCACCCCGCACCACATCCACCACACCCGCACCACCACCCGGCGAGGCGGCCGACGGCACCGCCGGGGCCGGCCCGGCCGGTGCGGGGGCGTCCCCGCGCACGTCGAGGGAGGCCGCGGCGCGGATCCGCTTGGCGACGAACCGGCCGACCTCGGCCACCTTGGCGCCCTCGGCGTCGTAGAACTCCACGACCAGCCGGATCAGTTCCTCGTCCCGGCGCACCGAGTCGGCGGGGACGCGGACGTAGCAGCGGCCGCCGAGCGGTCCGGCGGCGCGGAACCGCTCGAACATCAGCGGCAGGTACAGCCCGGGGCCGTCGTTGTCGCCGTGCAGCATGCCGAGGGCGACGCCGCCGCCCAGCAGACCGGCCTCGAAGAGCGCGGGGTGGAACAGGAACCCGGCGGCGGACGCCTGGTGCTCCGGGGCGAGTTCGACTTCGGCGACCCAGTCGCCGGTGCGGTGGTGGACCACTCCCCCGAGCTTCATCAGGCCCGAGTGGTGCAGGTCGTACTCGCGGCACCAGGTGTAGATCTCGTCGAGCGTGGTGCGCCGGGTGGCGCCCTCGACGGGCAGCGCCAGCCGTTCACCGAAGGCGACGCGGGGCCGGCGGCGCACGTTCGCGACCGCGTGCAGGACCTCGACGGTGTCCTCGGCGCGGCGGCTGCGCACCTCGACCCGCCAGCCGCCGTTCGCCCCGGGCCGTCCCGCCACCGTGGTCAACACTCGTTCCCCGGGCCCGGCGACCAGCGGGGCGAGGATGGCGAGATCGCGCAACTCCACTTCCGGCATGGGGTGCCCGTGCCGGGCCAGGACCTGCAGGACCAGATCCACGTAGCCGACGCCGGGCAGCAGGCTTCGGCCGTACACGACGTGCCCGTGCAGCAGCGGGTTGTCCGCGGTGACGGTGAGGGTCTCGGTGAAGGTGGTCGTCTCGATCATCGGTGTCCGTCCAGAAGGAGCGTCAGGCCGGCGGAGCGGCCCGGCGGAGCCCCGCCGTCGCGGGGCGGCCGGAGTGGGCACGAGCAGGGGTGTCCGAGTGCCGTCTCCGGCAGACCGGGGTGCGGCCGGAGGCGTACCGGGACACGCGGTCCCGGTGCCCTCCCGGCATCCGTGCCGGTGCGCTCAGCACAGGGCGACGGCGGTCAGCAGCAGCCCGTCGCGGCGCAGCCACCGCCCCGTCACCCGGGGGACGGGGCGGCCGCCGGCCACCGGCGGGGGCACCAGGAACCGCGCGCCGAACCGGCCGCCGGCCGCGATGTCCACCCGTACCGCGTCGAATCCGAGCATGCGCCGGGCGAGCGGGAAGGAGACCTTGTACACGGCCTCCTTGCAGCTGAACAGCAGCCGGTCCCAGGCGGGAGCGGACCGCGGCGCGCCGAGCCGGTCGATCATCGCCCGCTCCTCGGGCAGTCCGATCATCTCCAGAACGCCTTCCGGCAGTGGCTCGTCCCGTTCGGCGTCGATGCCCACGGAGTGCACGCGGCTGGCCCGAGCGACGGCCGCGGCGCGGTATCCGGCGCAGTGCGTCATGCTGCCCACGACTCCGGCCGGCCAGCGCGGCGCGCGCTGTGTCCCGGGCGGCAGGGGAAAGGGCGGGATGCCGAGGTCACCGAGGGCGGCGCGGGCACAGTGCCGCACCGTGGCGAATTCACGGCGCCGGGCCGGGACGGCCCCCACCACGGCCGCCCGCTCCTCATTGAACAGGTGATTTCCCCGGTCGTCGTCCTCGAATGCTTCCGCGGAAGCCACTTCCCGCGGAAGTATCTCCTCGATCACTTTCTCCCCCAGTTATCTGCCCACGCAGCGCGGCACGCCCGAGCCCTCACGTCACCAGCTGGTCAGCGAGAACCGCTCTCCCAGATCACGGGCGCCGATCGCGAAATCCCTGATCCGCTCGGCCTTCTCGACCATCTTGCCGTCGCCGGCCTGCTTCGAGATGGCGATGAGCCATTCGTAAGTCTCGCTGGGGTGCACGTCGTAGGTGAAGTGGACTTTGGAGAGCAGAAAGAGAATGTCCCGGAAATTCTCCCGCTCGATGACGTCGGCGAGCGAGCGGATCCGTTCCGCGCGTTCCGTGGTGAACGGCTTGCGGTCCGGGAGTTCGGGGGTCGCGCCGGGGGCGTAGACGGAGGCGTCGGCGAACACCTCCTTCTCGTCGAAGGAGCCGTTGAAGGCGAGGTCGACGCAGAGGGCCTGCCGGCTGATGTCGGAGAAGTTGACGGCGGAGTGGACGGCCGCGGCGTCCAGGAACCAGATCTCGCCGGGCCGCATGTGGATCACGGTGTCGTCGTCCGAGTGGAAGGCCAGCGGGCTGTCCTCGAGGACCATGAAGGTGCGGAAGTACAGGTCCAGGTCCCGGTCGAGCTCGACGAAGTCGCGGTGCGGGATGACGACCGCGTTCTTCAGGTTGCGGGTGCGCGCCATCTGCACCCGCTCCTGGTCGTAGACCGTGGTGATGATCTCGTCGAGGTACGGGACCTGCTCCGCGTGCCGGGTGGGCCGGACGGACGCGCCCTCGAGGTCCCGGTAGAGCCGGTCCTCGCTGCCGCCGCTGGCGTTGTACAACGGGATGTTCTTCCAGAACCCGTTGCTGAACTCGTCGTACTCCTCCTCCACAGTGGGGACCGCGGCGAGGTAGTCGAGGTCCTTTCTCAGCCGCTCCTGATCGAGTTCGATGCGGCCGAGTATGTGGGAGCGCATGCGTCGTCCTCCGTCGTGGCAAGGGTAACCGTGCGGACCGGCTCAAGCGTGCTGGGGCAGGGGAAATGAGGAATTCATCCGCTTCCGGTGAACGGGCAGACGAAAGCAGACACCCTGGCTTTCCTGCTCGGCAACCAACGCCAGGTGTCAGAAGTTGAATGGTGAGTTAACACGGCGCGATGACGCGCCTCGCCTAAGTCGCTTTTGCGCCCATGAAATCCCCCGTTTAGCCCTGCCATCACGGTCGATTCACTCAGGAGAGGATCGGAACCGTGATCGAATTGAGTTCGAGCTTAGAGCAGCCGCTTCTGAGTCGTCAACCGTTCCTTGACCAGCGGAGAAGCGTCCGACCGTCCCCTTTACAGCACGGAGACAAGTCGCCGTCGAATTCACGCCATCGCTCGCACGGCCGGCGGCCGCACATTCCGGGCCCCGGCGGGGAGCCGGACCACCGCCCCCGGCACCCGGACGACCGACCAGCTCGGCACCGGCGCGGCCCACGGCGACCCCTGCGGCCCGGCCAAGCCCTCGCAGGGCGACGCGGCGACCGGTCTGGTACCCGCCCGCGCGGGCTGGGTGGAGAAGGCCGTGGACCTCGGCGCCGCCACCACCTCGCAGGCGACGTTCGACAACGGCAACGATGGCCGGGACAACGACAATGGCGCGAATTATCGGTTGCCCAAGGGCGGTTCACGGGTCGAGGACCGCACCGTCACGGCGAACGCCGACGACCCCTGCACGACCGCCGAACCCGACACCGCCAGTGCCAGTGCCAACGCCACCGTCACCGCCACCGCCGCCGCCGCCGGGGTGGACAGCCACGCGCTGGTCGCGCCCGGCAAGATGGGCACGGACGGCCCTCACCTCGAGCAGCCACCGCCCCCGGCGGCGCGGTGGACGCACCGCAACCGGTGTTCGCCCGGCCGGGAAGGTCGGGCGAACACCGGTTGTGGACCGGTTCCCCGGGTACAGCGATGGAATATGGGTTGTCCCCGCAGCACCCGTAACTTACTGAAAGTGATGTGTTCGTGACTCTTCCCGGCGGCGACGGCGACCGCGTCAGGGGCTCGGGTGACGATCCGAGCGCCGACGCGCGGGTGATCGCCGATGCCGTGGAGCGTCTGGCCGATCTGTGGTCCGTCGCCGCCCAGGAGGCGGCCGTACGGCTGTCCGCGCACCAGTTGCGGGCGCTCAGGGTGCTGGAGACGGCGCCGGAGGTGAATCTCACCGGCCTGGCGGACCGGCTCGACATAGGGCTGCCCACCGCCAGCCGGCTCTGCGACCGGCTGGAGGCGGCCGGTCTGCTGGAGCGCGAACTGCACCCGCACCGGCGCCGCGAGGTGCAGCTCAGGCTCACCGTGCAGGGGCGGCGGGTGCTGTCGGACGTGGCCTGCCGGCGCACCGAGGCCCTGGCCGGCGTCCTGGCCGCCATGGCGCCCGCGGAGCGGTCGTCGCTGGTCCGCGGTATGCGGGCGTTCCTCTCCACCCGGGCCGACCGGTCCTCCCGGGCCGACCGGTCCTCCCGGCCGCCGCCGGAGGGGCCGTAGCGTCAGCGGCCGAACCGCGCCTCGCCGGCCGGGCGGCCCCGCCAGTCGAGGCAGACGACGGCGGCGTCCGTGAGCAGGCCCTCGCCGCCCACGTGCTCGATCAGCCCGGCGACGACCGAACGTGCCGCCTCGTGCGGCTGGGTCTGCCGGGTCGCACCCAGGATCTGGCGCAGCACGGCCTCCCCGAACAGCTCTCCGCCGGCCGACCGGGTACCGTGCACGCCGCTGCCGATGGCAACCAGGCGGTCGCCTGGCTCGACCTGGAAGGTCTGCTCCTCGTAGTCGGTCTCCTCGAACATCCCGAGCGGGAGCTGGGCCTCCAGGTCGACGCGCTCGACGGTGGTCCCGCGCTGGCGGTAGAGCTGGGGGGACCCGGCGTCCACGGCGTGGACAGTGCCGGTGTCGAGGTCGAACCGCAGCAGCAGGGTGGAGGCGTACGACTTGCCCCCGTACTGGGAGAAGAGGGCCTGGTCGGCGAGGCAGGCCTGGTCCGCGAGACCGATGCCGGCGCGGCGGGCGTTGCGCAGCGCGCCCACCGCGAGGCCGGTGAGCAGGGAGGCCTCGATGCCCTGGCCCATGCCGTCGGTGACGGTGAGCGTGAGGTGGTCGGCGCTGGTGGACCAGTCGAAGTTGTCACCGCCGATGGCGTAGGCCGGTTCGAGGTGGGCGCCGATGACGTACTCGTCGCGGGCACAGCCCCGGCCCGGCAGGAGCTGCCACTGCATCTCGGCGGCGAGGGTGAGCCGGCGGGTCCGGCGGGCCTGGAGGTACAGGTCGGTGTCCCGGCCCGCCGTGGCGACCTCGTGGCCGAGGCCGGTGGCGAAGTCGCCGAGCCGCAGCACCGTGCCGGGGTCGGCGCCCGAGCCGGAGCCGGGGACCCGGACGGAGAGCACGCCGAGGCGGTCGCCGCGCACGGTGATGGGCAGGTGGACCAGTTGCGTGGCGGGGTCGGCGGTGATCTCCACCACCGGGTTCTGGCTGGTGAAGGCGGTGCCGGCGGGGCCGTCGTGGGCGGATACCGGTGCGCCCGTGTGCGGCAGGTGGGTGACGGGCTGCAGGACCGTCAGGCCGTAGTCGGCGAGCAGGAGCGTCACGTCCAGCGCGCCGAAGCGCTCGGCCAGCAGCCGGCCGGCGGTGGCCACCAGGGCGTGCGGCGGGGCCGCGCGCAGTCGGGCTTCCGCGGACGGGACCGGTTCGGCGGCATTCACGACGTCTCCATCCTCTTCCACAGGACGTCCACGCTATCGCCCCGCAGGGCGGTACGGCCCCGGTCAGGCGGGAGAGGTACGGCACAGCAGGATGCAGACGTCGTCGTCGCGTTCGCAGTCGTGCACCAGGGGCTTGAGCAGCGACTCGGCGCACCCGTCCAGGTCCGCCAGCGCGGAGTCGTCCAGTGCGGCCAGGGTCCGGCCGAGCAGTCCGATGCCCGGGTCGATGCCCCGGCCCCGCCGCTCCACCAGGCCGTCGGTGTACAGGACGAGCGTCGAGCCGGGCGGCAGCCGCGCCGTGTGGTCCTCGTACTCGAACGGTATGGGCACTCCCAGCATGACGCCGGGTCTGGCGTCCAGCACGCGCACGGCGCCGCCGGGGGCGCGCACCAGGGCCGGCGGGTGTCCCGCGGCGGCCCACACGACGTGGGGATCGCCGGGCCGGAACCGGGCGACCACTGCGGTCGCGTACAGGTTCGGCTGCTGGTGGCACAGCATGCGGTGCAGGCGGGTGAGGATGCGGGCGGGGCTGTCGTCCTCGAGGGCGTAGGCCCGCAGGGCGGTGCGGAGCTGGCCCATGATGACGGCGGCGCGCAGTCCGTGTCCGGTGACGTCCCCGACCACGGCCAGCAGGCTGCCGTCGGGATGCGGGAAGGCGTCGTACCAGTCGCCGCCGATGTTGAGTCCCCGGGTGGCGGGGAGGTAGCGGGCCGCCAGCCGCAGCCCCTCGGTGGCGGGCAGTTCGGTGAGCTGGGCGCGTTGCAGGGCCTCGGCGGTGTCCCGGTGCTGTTCGTAACGGCGGGCGTTGTCCAGGGCTATGGCGGTGCGGCGGGCCAGTTCGACCAGCATCAGGGTGGTGTGCGCGTCGAAGCGGTCGCCGGGCGCGGTGAGGGTGAGCACGCCCGAGGTGTGGCGCACGGTGAGGGGGATGCTCAGCAGCGGCCGGTCCGGGGACAGCGCGGAGGGCGGCAGGTCGTCGACGCCGGGGAGGGCGCCGGGGTGCGGTCCGGCGTGCTGGGGACGGTCGTGCCGGGCGGCCGCGACCGCCGCCGCGGAGTGCGCCTCGCTCCGGCCCGCCGGCTGGTCGAAGAGCCACACGTCGACGCGGCTCGCGTACTCGGGGACGAGCAGCTCGGGCAGGCACCGCAGTATGTCCTCCGGGTCCAGGGAGGCGGTCACGGCCGCGCTGGCGTCGGCGAGGAAGGTGAACAGCCGCCGTGCCTTCTCCGCCTCGCCGCGGGCGGCCCGTTCCGCGTCGAGCAGCGCCCGCTGGGTTCGCGCGGCGGCGTCCAGTTCGGCGTGCAGGGCCAGCACGCCCTGGTTGGTCTGGTGCAGTTCCTCGCGGTGCAGGCGGAGCTGGCGCTCCGTCTCGTCCAGCCGGCGCAGCGCCTCCGCGGTCCGCGCGTCCGCCGCCAGGACGGCTTCCGCGTGCCTGCTGTCGTCCGTTTCGGCCGGCCGGGCGTCCTGCGCGGTCACGGGCGCCCGGCCGGGCGGTCGCAGGCCAGGACGGCCACGCAGGTGTCCTCGCGCACGGGGCCGGCGGCGCTGCGCACCGGGACGGTCCGGATGCGTGTCATCCTGCCCCCGGCCGGGCGGCGGGCACGCCGGCGACCCAGGCGACGAGGGTGACGACGGTGCCCTTGCCGGGGGCGGTCTCGATGGTGAACTCGTCCACCAGCCGCCTGGCTCCGCCGAGGCCGAGCCCGAGGCCGCCGCCGGTGGTGTAGCCGTCGGTGGTCGCCAGTTCGACGTCGTGGATACCGGGGCCGGAGTCGCTGAAGGACAGCCGCAGGCCACGCGCCGAGGCGTGGGTCACCGGGGTGAGCGTCGCCTCGCCGCCGCCGCCGTGGATCAGGGTGTTGCGGGCCAGCTCGCTGGCCGCGGTGACGAGTTTGGTCTGCTGCACGAGCCCGAACCCGAGTTCGGCCGCGACCCGCCGCACCTGCTGCCGGACCCACGCGAGGTCCGCGTCCGAGCCGATCGGCAGGCTCGTGGCGGGGGCGGGGCCGGTGGCGGTGGCGGGGTCGGGGGCCGGTGTCACGTGCACCCCGCTCCCCCGCCCGGGACGGCCGCGCGGGCGTCCTGCCGGAGCGGCTCGAAGGCGCGCTCGACGTCGAGGGCGGTCACCACGCCGGGCAGGGCCAGGCCCAGCTCGACCAGCGTCATCGCCACGGCGGGACCCATCCCGCACAGCACGGTGCGGGCGGCCGGCAGCCGGGTGTGGGCGGCGATCTCGGCGATGACCCGGCCGAGGAACGAGTCGACGACGTCGACGCCGGAGACGTCGACGACCACACCGGTCGCCGCGCTGCGGGCGACGCGGTGGGCGATGTCCTGCTGGAGCTGCTCGGCCATGCCGTCGTGCAGCTCCCCCTGGAGGGAGACCAGCAGGGTGTCCCCCAGCGCCAGTACCGGCACCGCGGCCGGGCTGCCCGCGAGGGGGGTGGGTGCGGTCATCGCTGGTTCACACCGGCCGCATGGCGGGAGACCTCGATGCCCTGCCGGTCGAGTGCGTAGGCGAGGGCGTCGGCCAGCGAGCTGCGGGTGACGACCGCTCCCAGGTCGATGCCGAGCTGCACGATGGTCTGGGCGATGGCCGGCCGGATGCCGGAGACGACGCACTCGGCGCCCATCAGGCGGGCCGCGGCGACCGTCTTCATCAGGTGCTGGGCGACGAGCGAGTCGACCGTGGGCACGCCGGTGATGTCGAGGATGGCGTACCGGGCCCGCCGCTCCACGACGGCCTCGAGCAGCGACTCCATGACCACCTGACTGCGGGCGCTGTCCAGGGTGCCGATCAGGGGCACCGCGACGACGCCGTCCCACAGGCTGATCACGGGCGTGGCCACTTCGAGCAGTTGCTGCCGCTGCCGCGCGATGAGCTCCTCGCCCGCGCTGATGGTCGTCTCCATGATCACCAGGCGCAGGGTGCCCGTCAGGACGGTGAGGGCCAGCAGGACGTCCGGGGCCCCGGGGCCCGCCGGGTCCTGGGCCTCGCCCCGCAGCACCGCGGCGGCCGCCGCGCCCAGACCGGCCGCCTCGTTCGCTGTCCGGGCGGGGCTGTGGCCGCTGCGGGCGCGCGCGGCGGCCATGCGCCCGAGCTGCTCGCGGACCGAGCCGAAGCCGGGGGCCGCGACGTCCTCCAGCCGGCCGGCCGAGGCCACGTCCGCCAGGGCGTCCACCAGGGTCCTGCAGGCCTCCACGGCCTCGTCGCGGGAGACCGTGAAGACCGTCCGGAAGAGCGGCTCGTCCGCCCACCGCTGCGCGATCTGCTCGCGCCGGCGCTCCAGGAAGGCTCCCAGTCGCCGTGCCGCCGAACCGGCCGCCGACTGCTCCGGCACCCGCATCGTCCTCCTTCGGAACAGGCGGTCGCGCCGGGACCGGCACAACTCGCCAATTATTGCCTCATGACAAGCATCAACGCCGCACATGCCGCGGAAACGACACAGCATCGACACATCCCCGGCACGCGTTCCCTCCGTGCGCGGGACCCGGGCGCGCGGCACGCGGCGCGCGCCCGCGTCGGCTCAGCGCCCACGCCAGTCCAGGCAGACGACCAGGGCGTCGTCGTCGGGGGTGGGCTGACCCCGGTGGCCGGTCAGCTCCCGCAGGATGGCACGCGGCACCTCGGCGGCCGGCAGCAGCCGGGTGGACATGACCGCCCGGGCGAGCGCGGCGTCGCCGTACGCCTCTCCCTTCGGCGAGGCGACCGCGTAGACGCCGTCGCTGACGAAGACCAGCCGGTCGCCCGGCTCCACCTGGAACTCCTGCGTCACGTAGTCGGTCTCCTCGAACATGCCGAGCGGGAGCTGCGCCTCGAAGGTGACGCGCTCGACCACGCCGTCGCGCAGCCGCAGCAGTTGCGGGGAGCCGGCGTCCACCACCTTCGCCCGGCCGGTGGCGAGCTCGAAGTCGAACATCAGCACCGAGAGGTAGCAGCGCCCCTGGTAGTGGGCGTACACCGCCTGGTCGGCCAGCGCGGCCTGGTCGGCCAGGGCGATGCCGGCCCGCCGGGCGTTGCGCAGGGCGTTGATGGCGAGGTTCGTCAGCAGGGAGGCCTCTATGCCCTCCCCCATGCCGTTGGTGACGTACAGCATGAGGCGGTCCGCCGTGGCGGACCAGTCGAAGTTGTCCCCGTAGATGGCGTAGGCCGGCTCCAGTTGCGCGCCGAGTTCGAACTCGCGCCGGGCGCAGGAGCGGCCGGGCAGGAGCTGCCACTGCATCTCGGCGGCCAGGGTCAGCCGGTCCTTGCGCCTCGCCTGCAGGTACACGTCCGTGTCGCGTTCGGCCACGACCACCTCGTGCCCGAGCACCTCGGCGATGTCCGCGAGTTCGCCCAGCACGCCGGGCACGGCGTCCCCGTCCGGCAGCGCGACCGACAGCACGCCCAGCCGGTCGCCGCGCACGGTGACCGGCAGGTGCACGCGCGCGGCACCGCCCGGGGCGCTCTCCACGAACGGCTCCTGGGCGCCGAAGGCACGGCCGACGGTGCTGCCGTGCAACGACACCGGCTCCGCGGTGTACGGCAGCTCCGACACGGGCTGCAGGACGGTCAGACCGTAGTCCGCCAGGAACAGCTCGACGGACTCCGCCGCGTACTCCTCGGCCAGCACCCGGCGCACGGCGTCCAGCAACTCGTCCGGGGCCGCCGTGCGCAGAGCACGCTCGGCGGTCACAAATCTGTTCACGATCTTAGATACACCCATCCTTAGGCGGACACACACGGATCCCGCCAGGGCCGGCCCGCGCCGGCCGTCCGAAACCATCTGTTGCCAATTCGGGCACCTAGTACGCTGGCCACCGTCCCAGGTGCCTGCGAGAGTGTGACGGTGACTGTCTTCCGCCCCCGCCCAGAGCCTGTCGAGGTCGCCCACGTGACCTTGACGGCCGTGGAGTTGCTGGAAGTCCTGTGGGGGCGGGCCTCGACCGCGCCGGCCTCGCCGTCCCAGATGCGCGTGCTGCTGATGCTCGAGCACCAGGACGGCATCAACCTGCGCACCCTCGCCGATTCTCTCGCCTCCACGCCTCCGTCCACCAGCCGGCTCTGCGACCGGCTGGTGGCCGCCGGCTTCGTCGAGCGCGCGGTCAGTCCCGCCGACCGGCGCGAGGTGCGGCTGCATCTCAGCAACCGCGGCCGCGCCTTTCTCGACGATCTCCGCGCCCGCCGGGAGAAGGAGCTGCAGGCGGTGCTGGAGCGGATGCCCGCCGCCAAGCGGACCGCCCTCCTGGAAGGACTGGAGGCGTTCTGCGACGCCGCGGCGTCGCAGATACACCACGACGCCCCACGCGCCGGAGACCGGACGGCCTGAACCCGGCACCGGCCCGCCGGTCGCTCCGGCACGACGGGGCTCGGGCGGCCGGCACACGGAGTGTTCTCCGCCCACCGGAACATGACTGAATCCCTCCCCGTGCGGTGCGACTGGGCTACTTTCTTGCCTCACGGCCATAGTTGTCAAACGGCAACTGTTGGGGAGTGCGGAGCCGCTGCCCCAGGACGGGGTGCGTGGGCGTTCGGAGCGCGGTGACGCGGGGCGTGGGCGTTCGGAGCGCGGTGACGGGACCCGCCGGCCGGGCGGTCGGCGGGTGCGGGACGTCAGACGGTGCTGAGCATGCCTTCGCGCAGCCGGCCCAGGAGCCGGGAGATCAGCCGGGAGACGTGCATCTGGGAGACACCGAGACGCTCGCCGATCTGGGCCTGGGTGAGTTCCTCGACGAAGCGCCAGTGGATGATCTTGCGGTCGCGTTCGTCGAGCTCGGCGATGAGCGGGGCGAGGGAGTGGAAGTCCTCGATCAGACCGAGGGCGGCGTCCTCGTCGCCGATGAAGTCCGCGAGCGCGCCCTCACCGTCCTCGCTGCCGCTGATGGTCGCGTCCAGGGAGGCCGAGGTGTAGCCGTTGGAGGCGAGCTGCGCCTCGACGACCTCGCTCTCCGGCAGGCTCATCAGCTCGGACAGCTCCTTGGTCGTCGGCGTCCGGCCCAGGCGGCTGCGCAGTTCCTCGTTGGCGCGGGCGAGCTGGACACGGGCCTCCTGGAGCCGGCGCGGGACGTGCACGGCCCAGGAGGTGTCGCGGAAGAACCGCTTGATCTCGCCCACGATGTAGGGGACGGCGAAGGAGGTGAACTCGACCTCGCGGGACAGCTCGAACCGGTCGATGGCCTTGATCAGGCCGATCATGCCGACCTGGACGATGTCCTCCATCTCCTCCTGCCCGCGGCTGCGGAACCGGCCGGCCGCGTAGCGGACGAGGGACATGTTCATCTCTATCAGCGTGTTGCGCGCGTACTGGTACTCGGGTGTCCCCTCCGCCAGCACCGTCAGCTGGTCGAAGAACAGCTTCGACAACTCACGCGCGTCCTTCGGTGCGACCTTGGAAGGGTCCGCGATCTCCGGAACGTCCACCGCCTGTCCAGTGGTCCGCACGGCCGTCGTCACCATCCTGCGCCCCTCCCTGTAGATCATGCTCGCGCCGAGGCCCGATGCCCCGGCAAGCAGGCGCATACCCCGGCGATCGTCGGGCATTCCTCGAACTTTCCTCAATTCTCGTCCCGGCCTCCACCATTCTCACACCTCCCTTCACGCGGGCCACACACGCCGCTCAGTCGGCGCCGCCCCGGGCGCCCGTCACCGCGCGGCACCGGGCCGGCCGCGCGGCGGCTCCCCCCGCAGGGGCTCGTCCTGACGGCCCCCGGAAGAGCGCTCGTCGAGGACGGCGGCGAAGGCGGCGGCGACGCGGGCGACGGCACGGTCGTCGTCGTGGGCCAGCTCGCGCAGGACGTCCTGCGCTGCGGTCCCCGGCACCTCGACCAGCGCCTGGGTCAGGCGCAGCCGCGCCGCGGATTCCGCGCCGGGCGCGGCGAGCTCACCGGCCAGCGCGGTCAGGACCCGGGCTCCGCACCCGGGGTCCCGGGACAGCGTTCCCAGCACCTCCGCCGCTTCGACGTCGTGGACGCCCGCCACCACCATGCCGACGAGCACCGGCACGGCCGCGGTCACCCCGCGCCTGCCCAGCGCCAGGGCGGCGTGCCCGCGCACCGCCGGGTCCGGGTCCCCGAGCGCTTCCGCGAGCACCGCGGCCGCCCCGGGGGCCCCGGGCATCCCGGCGATCGCCAGCACCGCGCGCCGCCGGATGGCGGCGTCCTCGGAGTGCGCGCCGGCGGCCAGCGCCGCCATGCCGTCGCCGCCCGACCGGGCGAGCGCCCAGCGCAGCGCGCCCGCGACATGGGGATCGGACTCGGCGAGCGCCGCCCGGGCCAGCAGCCCGGCGGGAACCGGCGTGTCTTCCGGCGGGGCCAGGACGGCCTGCTGCCGGCGCGCGGCACTGGCGGAGCCGAGCCCCTGCATGAGTTCGACGATGCGCAGGACGTCCTGCCAGCCGGTGGGCTCCGACGCGTCGACGGCGCGGAGCCGCTCCAGCAGCTCCCGTTCCCGCTCCAGCCGGTCCTCCGTCCACCGGATGAGGTCGCCGACCAGGGCGGAGGGTGTGAACGCCGGGTCCTCGAGGGCGCGCCCGACCTGCTTGAGCGAGAGCCCGAGGGACCGCAGGCTCTCCACGTGGAAGATCCTGCGGACGTCCTCGGCCGAGTACTCCCGGTAGCCGCCGACGGTGCGTCCGGTGGGCCGCACCAGCCCGAGGGCGTCGTAGTGCCGGAGCATGCGGGTGCTCACCCCGGAGCGCCGGGCGACCTCACCGATCAGCATTGCGCGATCTCCGCGCCGCCGTCGCGGGCCTCCGTGGCGGCGGCTCGTCCGGGGCCCAGTGCGACGGCCCGCTTCGCCTCTTCGACGGCCGCGTCGAAACCCGTCTCCGGGTCCCGCCGGAGCAGTTCGGTGGCGCGGGCGTGCGCAGCGACCTCCGGGTCGGGGTGCGCGGCGGCCTTCTCCAGGGCGGGCGCGGTCACCTCTCCCAGGTCGACGAGGGCCCGGCTCAGGCTCCGCCGCACCTCGCGGCCCCCGCGGCCGAGCAGCGTCACCAGTTCCTCGGCCAGGCCCTCGCGCTCCTCCTCGGGCACCAGGAGGACCGCGGCGCGCCACGCGGTCCGCGCGACCTCGTCGTCGGCGTCGCGCAGCATGTCACGCGTGATCCAGGCCCATGCCCTCCTGTCGCGCGTCTTGGACAGCGTGTGCAGCGCCTGGGCACGGGCCTGGGCGCTGCCGGAGCCGAGTTCCCGGCGGATCCGGGGCAGGGTGACCTCCACCGGAAGGCGGGTCAGCGCCCAGGACAGCATGTCCCGCACGAAGAAGTCGGGCTCCACGGCACACCGCTCGACGAGCGTCTCCAGCAGGGCGCCGTCCGGGTGCGTGCCGGCCGCCAGGGCCGCCTGCAGCCGGACCGACGCGTCCTCGGCGCTCAGCGCGCCGGCCACCCGGGCGCTTCTCGGAATTCCGTCGGTCGCGTTGATCGGGACCACCTCCTGGGCCAAGGGGACACCTTGTCACCGTGGGAAGGTCAAGCCGGCCGGACGGACCGGGAGCCGAGCGGGGCCGGGGGGCGCGGCCGGTCCCACGACCGCGGGCCGGGCGCCCGCGCGGCCGGTGCCGACGGTGCGACACCGCGCCGGCCGGACACCGCGTGGTGTCGCGGTGTCCGGCCGGCGCGGCTGTGCCGACGACGAAACCGTGCCGCCGCCGACACCCGATCAGGCGGCGGCCGGGTCGCCAGGGTCAGTCGGTGGCCGGCTCGGCGGCGCACTCCTCGTCGGTGACCGCGGTCAGCCGGTGGACGACGTCGTGGCCGGCGTCCGCCTCGTTCACGGCCAGGTGGACCGTCAGCCGGTGCGGCGCGGCGCCGCGCCAGTGCTCCTCGTCCGCCTCGAACAGGACGCGGTCGCCGGGCCGGATGACCTCGACCGGCCGCCCCGGCGCCGGGCACAGGCCGACGCCCTCGCGCGGGTCCGCGGGCGCCTTCGCGGGCATTCCCGCGGGCGGTGCGGGTTTTCCGGAAAGCGAGGAAGCGGTCAGGGCTCGAGGAGGGCCTTGATCGCGCGGCGCTCGTCCATGGCCCGGTAGCCCTCGGCGACCTGTTCCAGGGGCAGGGTGAGGTCGAAGACCCTGCCCGGGTCGATCCGACCGGACAGCACGCTGCCGATCAGGTCGGGCAGGTAGCGGCGCACGGGGGCGGGGCCGCCGCGCAGCCCGACATGGGAGAAGAACAGCTCCTGGCCGTCGACGGCCACCTCGTGCGGAACGCCGACGAAGCCGACGCTGCCGCCGGGACGCGCGGAGCGCAGGGCCTGCTGCATGGCCTGGGCGGTGCCGACGCACTCCAGGACCGAGTCGGCGCCGATGCCGCCGGTCATCTCCTTGATCCGGGCGACGCCCTCGTCGCCGCGCTCGGTGACGATGTCGGTGGCGCCGAACTCCCGGGCGAGCTTCTGGCGGGACTCGTGGCGGCTCATGGCGATGATCCGCTCGGCGCCCATCTCCTTCGCCGCGATCACCGCGCACAGGCCGACCGCGCCGTCGCCGACGACCACCGCGGTGGAGCCGGGCCTCACCTCGGCGGCCTCGGCGGCCCACCAGCCGGTGCCCATCACGTCGGAGACGGCCAGCAGACCGGGCCAGAACTCCTCGCCCGGCACCTCGTCGGTGGCGACCAGGGTGCCCTGGGCGTTGGGGATGCGCACGTACTCGGCCTGGCAGGTGCTCATGAACTCGCGGTTCAGGCAGCTGGACTGGAAGCCGTTGCGGCAGTTGGCGCAGGTGTTGTCCGAGGTCGCGAACGAGCCGACGACGAACTGGCCGGGCCGCACCGAGGTGACCCCGCTGCCCACCTCCTCGACGAAGCCGACGTACTCGTGACCCATCGGGTGGGCCTCGTCGGTGGCGTCCAGGCCGCGCCAGGGCCACAGGTCGGAGCCGCACACACAGGTGACGGCCGTGCGGATGACCGCATCCGTCGGCTGCAGGATCTTCGGGTCGTCCAGGGTCTCGAAGCGCACATCGCCGGGGGCGTGAATCACTGCTCCGCGCATGGGGGGAAGTCCTTACTGACGTTCGTCGGAGGGGCGGGGCCGGGGGGCGGCCCGTGGATGCCCGTCGGGGCGGCGGTGCCGCTCGGGCATCGCCTCTTCTCCAGGTAACCCCTCGATCCGGCGGCGGGCGAGTCACCGGTGAGAGGTGTACCGGCAGTACATCCCTCCCAGTACATCGCTCCCACCCCGTGCGGGCCCTACGGGCGCAGGCACGGACGACATGCCGGTGGCCACGGTCGGCCCCCTCACCCTCGCCCACGAGTCCCTGGACCTGGCGGCCGAACCCGCACCCCACATGACCGTCTGCACCGCCGCGGGCTGCGCGGCGAGCGGAACCCGCCACCGCTGCCGCAGGGCGGCGGCCGGCCCGGTCTCGGCGCGGCCGACCGCCGGCGGGGTGCAGCGGCCGGTTCAGCGTTGCAGGGTGAGGAGGCCCGGCCGCCACGGCAGCTGGTCGTAGGGACCGCTCGCGGAGGGGGACTTGCCCTGGTAGAGGAACTGCAGGTTGCAGGGGTCGACGGTCATGGTCTGGTCGGGGTTGCTGCGGACGAGGTCACCGTGGCTGATGTCGTTGGTCCAGGTGGCACCGCTGTTGGCCTTGCCCGCGAAGGGGTTGCTCTCGGTGGCGGCCTGCGGGGTCCAGGAGCCGCTCAGACTGGAGGCCGTGAAGGAGCGGAAGTAGCGCCCGTTCGCGCCCATCGCCTCGACGATCATGAGGTACTGGTTCTGGCCCTGGACCTTGTAGACCTGTACCGCCTCGAACAGATTGTTCGTCGAATCGCTCATGACCGTGGTGTACGAGGAGCCGAAGCTGCCCGGGAAGTTCCCGATCGGCATGCTCGCCCGGTAGATCTTGCCGTTGTCGCCGGCGAAGAACAGGTACATGTTCTGGCCGTCACCGATCAGGGTCTGGTCGATCGGGCCGGTGCCGGAGCCGGAGATGCCGCCGGTGAACAGCGGCTGCGGCGAGGACCAGCCGTTGGGGTCGGTGGGGTCGCTCGACGTGCGGTAGACGAAGGGCCAGGCACCCCACTGGTAGGCCAGCACCCAGATGTTCTTGGGCGCGAAGTGGAACAGCGTGGGCGCCACCGCGGCCTGGCTCATGCCGGTCTGGCCGGCCGACGCCATGTCCGACCAGTTCGTGAAGGGACCGAACATCATCGAGCCGTACGACGACCCCGAGACGTTCGACGCGTAGACCAGGTGCTTGCCGTTGTACACGACGTCGGTGAAGTCCTTCAGTGAGGCCCACCCGTTCGCCGGCTGCGCCAGCACACCCGTCGAGGCCCACCGGTACGTCGACGGAAGGGAACACGTGCCGCCCGGCGGGGTCGGGGTCCCGGACAGGCCGGTCCACTTCTGGTTGCCGCCGCCGTCGCACGTCCAGATCCGCACCGCTGTGCCGTTGGCCGTGCCGGAGCCCGTGGCCTCCAGGCACAGCCCTGACTCCACGCCGACGATCGTGCCGTCGGAGTTCACCCGCCACTGCTGGTTCGCCCCGCCGGAACACGCCCAGATCTGCACCCGGGTACCGGCCGTGGTGGCGTGGCCCGGAACATCCAGGCACTTGCTGCCGAACACGGTGAGCTGACCGCTGTCCGTCGACGTCCACTGCTGGTTGGTCCCGCCCCAGCAGTCATAGATCTGTAGATACGTGCCGTCGGTCTGGCTGGCGCCCGGCACGTCGAGGCACCGGCCGGAGCCGACACCGCGCAGGGCGCCGCTGGAAGCCGCCTGAGCCGGGGCGGCGACGAGCATCGCCGCCAGCGCGGCCAGTGCCGCGACCACGGCTGCGAGCGCCGCAGACGGATGCCTGCGGCTGAGATGTCCTCTGCGCATGGATACACGTCCTCAACCTCGAGTAGCGGTTCCGGTCGGCCTCGTCGGAGACCGGCCGGACTTAATGGCAGGGTCATGACATTAGAAGCGTGATGTTCGTGATGTCGAACAAGGGTCGAGAAGTCGAGCAACCCGAATGATAGGGAACCGGTGAACGGCGTCAATACGTCTCGCATGTATCGCCGATGACTTCGAAACATTCGCACTGCCATACTCCACACAAGCGCACATCGCGCCACCGTGCGGCTGGCTCATAAGTGACCTCCAGAATTTCCCGCCCACCACCGGCTGCGATATCGGGGAATACCGTCCGCTTATCGGTGCCTCGAAACTTTCGAATGCCGATCGGAAATTTCTTCGCCGCAATGTATTGACGATGCACGGTCACCACCTCAATCATCCGTGTCTGAGAAACCGGCTCTGCCCGACGGATCCGCGCACCACGTCACCTGCGCCACCCCGTTTCGTTCCGGTGCGGCCCGCGCCGGTCGGGATCCTCCTGTCCGGTGATGTCGAACGCACGACGCCGATCCCCTGCGCTCCAGTCCATCCGTGATGTCAACTTGGGAGGCACAGTCATGGGCTCGTACGCCCTTCCAGAACCCGCTATCCGCCGGAAGATCCGCGGCCTGCTACTGGCGCTGATCGTCGGCGTCCTCTGCATGGTCACCGCACTGGTCTCGCCGCCGACCGCACATGCCGCCGAGAGCACGCTCGGCGCCGCGGCGGCACAGGGCGGCCGCTACTTCGGCACCGCCGTCGCCTCGGGCAAGCTGGGCGACTCGGCGTACACGTCGATCGCGAGCCGTGAGTTCAACATGGTGACGGCCGAGAACGAGATGAAGATCGACGCCACCGAGCCGCAGCGGGGCCAGTTCAACTTCACCGCCGGCGACCGCGTCTACAACTGGGCGGTGCAGAACGGCAAGAAGGTGCGCGGCCACACCCTGGCCTGGCACTCCCAGCAGCCCGGCTGGATGCAGAGCCTCAGCGGCAGCGCACTGCGCCAGGCGATGATCGACCACATCAACGGCGTGATGGGCCACTACAAGGGCAAGATCGCCCAGTGGGACGTCGTCAACGAGGCCTTCGCCGACGGCGGTTCGGGGGCCCGGCGGGACTCCAACCTGCAGCGCACGGGCAACGACTGGATCGAGGTCGCCTTCCGCACCGCGCGCGCCGCCGACCCGGCGGCCAAGCTCTGCTACAACGACTACAACATCGAGGACTGGACCTGGGCCAAGACCCAGGCCGTGTACGCCATGGTCCGGGACTTCAAGCAGCGCGGTGTGCCGATCGACTGCGTCGGGTTCCAGTCGCACTTCAACAGCGGCAGCCCGTACAACAGCAACTTCCGCACCACCCTCCAGAGTTTCGCCGCCCTCGGGGTCGACGTGGCCATCACCGAACTCGACATCCAGGGCGCCTCGGCCTCGACCTACGCCAACGTGACCAACGACTGCCTGGCCGTCTCGCGCTGCCTCGGCATCACCGTCTGGGGTGTGCGCGACACCGACTCATGGCGATCGGGAGACACACCGCTGCTGTTCAACGGCGACGGCAGCAAGAAGCCTGCCTACACCGCCGTCCTGAACGCACTCAACGGCGGCTCCACCACCACCCCTCCCCCCACCGGAGGCGGACAGATCAAGGGCGTCGGCTCGGGACGCTGCCTGGACGTGCCCAACGCCTCCACCACCGACGGCACCCAGGTCCAGCTGTATGACTGCAACGGCGCCACCAACCAGCAGTGGACGCTCAGCGACGCCGGTGAACTCAAGGTCTACGGCAACAAGTGCCTGGACGCCGGCGGCACGGGCAACGGCACCAAGGTGCAGATCTACAGCTGCTGGGGCGGCGACAACCAGAAATGGCGCCTCAACTCCGACGGTTCCATCGTCGGCGTCCAGTCCGGGCTCTGCCTCGACGCCGTCGGAGCCGGCACCGCCAACGGCACGCTGATCCAGCTCTACTCCTGCTCGAACGGCAGTAACCAGCGCTGGACCCGCACCTGACGGAACCGCCGAGCCAACCGTCCCACCGGCCGCTGCCGGCACCCGGCCCGGGTGCCGGCAGCGGCTGAGTCGCCTTCGTGCTCTCAGGTCACCGATCCCCGTAGTCCTCCACCATGGTGCCGATGAGCGACAGCAGGGCGTCGGCGCGGTGCCGGTCCTCGCGCTGGGCTCGCAGGGCCTCGTCGACGGCCCGCAGGCGGGCCAGGGCGGCCGGGTCCCGGTCCTGCACCCCGTGGAGCAGCAGCTGAGTGACCAGGTCCAGGCACTCGGAGAACAGCGACCGGATGGCAGGGGACGGCGGGGCAGGGTCGGGAGCGGCGAATCCGGTGGTCAGGTGCCGGACGGGGTCGGTGAGGCTCCAGCCGACGACGGTTCCGTCCTGGACGAGGAGCGCCACGTCCGGAGCGATGCCGATGCGGGCCTCCAGCGGCTCGTCGAGGACACCGACGTCACGCAGGCAGGTCAGTTCGGTGTCTCCGGGCGCGCGGCAGAGTTCCGTGGCCACCTCCAGCCGGAAGTCCCGGGCCTCCTCCGCGCGAAGGCCGCCCGGGCGGACGGCGGGCGTGACCGGGACGCGGGCCGAGTCCTCGGCAGCAGCGCATTCATGGGGCAGCCGGAAGCCGGCGCCGGCCAATTCCCGGCCGGCCCGGTCGAACCGGAGTTCGTCGGGAGCGTCCCACAGCCACTCCTGGCTGCCGAAGGTCTCCCCGAGGAACCTCTGCCACGCCTCCACGTCGGCGTACTCCGCGATGCGCACACATTGCCCCGGGAAGTCGAAGCGCGGGGTGGAACGCAGCGGAGCGTCCGTCACCGTCGCGGTCCAGTCGCCGTCGAGAGTGAGTCTCACGTCACCGCTTCCCGTAGTCCTCCACCATGGTGCCGATGAGCGACAGCAGGGCGTCGGCGCGGTGCCGGTCCTCGCGCTGGGCTCGCAGGGCCTCGTCGACGGCCCGCAGGCGGGCCACGGCGGCCGGCTCGCCGTCCACCAGGTCGTCGACCACCGGCGAGGTCAGCAGGTCCAGGCACTCCGTCAGCAGCCGACGGGTCGCAGGCGACGGCGGGTTCGGGTCGGGGTCGGCGTACGCGGTGGTCAGATACCGTGCGGGGTCGGTGAGGCTCCAGCCGACGACGGCGGAGTCCTGGACCAGGAGCGCCACGTCGGGAGCGATGCCGACACAGGCCTCCACGGGCTCGTCGAGGACGTCGAGGTCGCGCAGGCAGGCCAGCACGGTGTCCCCGGGAGCACGGCACAGCACCGAGCACATCTCCTGCCGGAAGTCCCGGACCTCGTCCGCCCGGAGCCCGCCCAGGCGCACCGGCGGCAGGACCGGAACACCGACGGACGTCTCGCCGGAGGCGTACGGCACCCGGAACTCGGCCCCGACCAGCTCCCGGCTGACCGGGTCGAATCGCAGCACGTCAGGTGCGTCCCACAACCAGTCCTGGCTGCCGAAGGTGTTCGCGAGGAACCGCTCACGCTCCTTCACGTCCGCGTACCGCACGACGTCCACGGAGTCGCCCGTGAAGCGGGGGGTGATGCGCAGCGGGTCGTCCGTGACCGTCGCGCGCCAGCCGCCGTCGAAAGACAGTTTCATGCTCATGCGTGCCTCACCTGATCTGCTTCGCCGGTGCGAGGTAGCCGTCCTCGGTGGGAATCCTGCCCTGCACGATGTCCTCGTGGGTCACCGGGGCGCCGGGGTCGGTCGGACTGCCGCCGAGCGCCTTGACGCCGGACTCGCCCTTGATGCCCGACTCTCCGTAGGCCGTGATGACCTGGCCCTGCTTGGCACCGGGCCCGTAGACCACGGCGATGTCGTTGCCCTTGCGGTAGATGAAGTTCCCTGCCTGGCCCGACGACTGGTACACGGCATCGGGCTCCTTCAGGATGTTCAGGACCTGTTCGTCGGTGAAGCCGTGGCGTGTGTCCCCGTGGTACTTGGCGTGCTTGTTGATCTCACCGTTCCGTGCCCTGTCGGCGACGTCGTCAAGGATCTTGTCGATCCGCTTCTGCGCCTTCTCCTCCTTCGTGTACTTGGGCATCAGCCCCAGCGGGTCGCACCCCGTGTACGGGTTGTCCACGTAACCGAGAGGGTTGGGCGCGGGGGCGAGGCCCAGCGGGTCCGGGGAGGTGTAGCGGCCGGTCTCGGGGTCGTAGTGGCGGAAGAGGTTGTAGTGGAGGCCGGTCTCGGGGTCGTAGTACTGGCCGGGGAAACGCAGCGGGGTGTATGCGTCGCTGTCCCTGGCCCAGGCGGTGGCGCCCCAGAGGGTCCTGCGGCTGCGCCAGGCGATGGCGCCCGTCTCGTCGACGAGCTCGGTGGGGGTGCCGATCAGGTCGGTGGCGATGGCGAAGAACCGCCGGTCGATCTCCTGCTGCCGGCTGTCGGCCGTCAGGATGCGCTCGGTCTGGGCGAGGGGGACGACGTCCCGGTGGTCCCAGCTGAGGGCGACCGTGTGCGGGAGGTCCGGGCGGTGGCTGGTCTGCTCGCAGAGGATGAGTCCGTCCCAGGTGAAGCGGACCTCCTCGGCCACGCTCTCGCCGTCGGCCGCGAGGCGCTGCTTCGCCGTGCGGCGGCCCAGCGGGTCGTAGCGGTAGCGCCACCGGGTGCCGTCCGGGGTGGTGACGGAGGTGAGGCGGTTCTCCGTGTCCCACGCGTAGCGCCAGGTGTCGGGCCTGCGGGACAGACGGGTCTTCTGGCGCAGGGTGACGCGGCCGAGGGCGTCGTGCTCGAAGCGGACGCCTCCGGCCCGGGTGACACGGGTGCCGTCGTACGAGCGGGGGCCGGCCGCCTCGCTGCCGGGGTGGCGGCCCGGCCAGGAGGCGGACGTCTGGTTGCCGGCCTCGTCGTACGCGTACCGCTCCGTCCAGCCCGGGGCGTGGACGGCGGTGACCCGGCCCAGCGGGTCCAGGTCGAACGTGCGGGTCCCGAAGAGCCGGTCCGTGACGGAGAGCAGGTGACCGTCGGCGCGGTAGGCGTAGGCGCGGCTGTCGACGGCACGGGCACCTGCGGTGATGTGCCGCGCGGCGAGCCGGCCTGCCTCGTCCCAGGCCGACGTCACGGTGAGCGCGTCACCGAAGGCGCGGGCCAGTTCACGGCCGGCGGCGTCATGGGTGAAGTCGACCGGGTGGCCGCCGGTGGTCAGCCGCGCGGGGAGCCCGTCGGAGTCGTAGGCGTAGGTGGTGACGTGGCCGGTGGGGGTGGTCCGGCGGACGCGCCGGCCCAGGTCGTCGTAGGAGTAGAGCATCGGGCGGCCGTCCACCAGTTCCGCTTTGACACGCCCGTTGCGGTCGTACTGGTAGCGCAGTTCGCCGTCCGGTCCGACGGCCTCCAGGAGGCGGCCGGCCCGGTCGTACGCGTACCTCGTCACCCGTCCGTCGACGGTCTTGGCGAGCACCTGGCCGAGCGGGTCGCGCTCGAAGGAGACGGTGCCGCCGAGGGCGTCGGTCCGGGCGGTGAGGCGGCCGGCGGCGTCCACGCGGTAGGTCAGGCTGCGTCCGTCGAAGTCGGTCTCGGAGACGGTGTTGCCGACCGCGTCGTACTCGTACGTCCAGCTCAGGCCCTGCGGGCCGGTGACCCGGGTGAGGCGCAGGTCGGCGTCGTGCTCGAACTCGTACCGGGCGCCGTCGGCACGGGTCGTGGCGAGCGGGAGGTCGAAGTGGGTGTACTCGTAGCGCGTGACGGCTCCGGTGGCGTCGGTGTGAGCCGTGAGGTTGCCCTCGCCGTCGTAGGTCCACGACTCGCTCGCGCCGTCCGGGCCGGTGCGGCGGGCGAGCAGGCCGTCCGCGTTCCACTCCAGGCGGGTGACGCCGCCCATCTGGTCCGTCACCCGGACCGGGCGGCCGAGTCCGTCCCGCTCGGTGCGGGTGGTGGCGCCGGACGGGTCGGTCACCGCCGCGGTCCGCCCCGCCGCGTCGCAGATCACGTGGGTGGTGTTGCCGAGGGCGTCGGTGACCGAGGTGGGGCGGCCCGCGTCGTCGTAGGTGATGCGAGTGGTGCGGCCGGCCGGGTCGGTGTACGCCGTACGGTTGCCGCGCTCGTCGTAGGTGTACGCGGTGCGGGCGCCGTCCGGCCCGACGACCTCCGTCGGCAGGCCGAACGGGCCGCGTACGAAGCGCAGTTCGGAGCCGTCCGGGCGGACGGCCGAGATCAGCCGGCCGTCGGCGTCGTAGCCGAAGGCGTGCGTGGCACCGAGCGGGTCGGTGCGTGACAGCAGGTTGCCGTGCGCGTCGTGGCGGAAGCGGGTGGTGTGGCCGAGCGCGTCCGTGGTGGCCAGGATCCGGCATCCCGGGCCGATCAGGTGCCGGGTTGTCCGGCCGTCGGCGGTGGTGAGCGTGGTGGTGCGGTGGCCGGTCGCGGGGTCGGGTCCGGTGTACGTCAGGGTGATCTGGACGTGGCCGGCCTCGCCGCCCTCGGCGACGACCCGGTCGCGGTCGTCGTAGGCGTAGTCGTAGCGGCGGTCGTTGGAGTCGGTCCAGGCTGTGACGCGGTGGCGTTCGTCGTAGTCGAAGGTGGTCACGGCTCCGGACGGGCGGGTGACGGTGGTGAGGTCGCCGTTCTCGTAGCCGTAGCCCATCAGCGGCAGGTCCGCGCCGTTCTCCCCGGCGCCCGCGAGGAAGAGCGCGGTCACCCGGCCGTCGGCGGTGGCCAGTGACAGCCGGTGGCCCGCGGAGTGGACGAGGGCCAGGGGCAGTCCGTCGTCCGCCCGGTCGACGGTGACGGTGTGGCCGCCCCGTTCGCCGATGCCGGACAGCCATGCGGTGCCGTCACCTCCCGGTTCGGCGCCCGCCGGGGCCGTGAAGCGGCGGACCACCCCCGAGTCGGGGTCGGTCAGCGTGTAGTCGCCGTCGGCGTCGCGGGCGAGCAGGGTGCGGCGGCCGGAGTCCGGCCGGGTGGGGTCGCCGGGGACCGGGTGCGGGTAGGTGACCAGGAGCCCGTCGGCGGTGACGTGGACGACTCCGACGGCGTCGATCTCCAGCCGCTCGTCCACCGTGGACGTCCACGACGGCCCGAGGAAGCGGCCGGCCGTCAGGCCGGACTCGGTGCGCCGGGTGAAAACCAGCGGCAGGATCCCGGGGATCTCCACATCGGTCTGCGGCAGGAACATCCGGCCCGTGGCGAGGTCTACCGGGTCGGAGCCGTCGATGAGGCGTTCCCCGTCCGGGCGCCCGTGGGTGCCCTCCGGGACGTCGTCGACCAGCCTGCGCACCTTGGCGGCCTCGGAGGCGTCCTCGGCGATGCGCACGCCCTTCACCGCGGCGCCGCCGCCGTCGGTGGCCACGGTCAGCACGATGTCGGGGATCAGCCGGCCGAACCCCTCGGCCGGGTCCTTCATGAAGTCCTTGACCATCTGGGTGCCGGTGCCGACGGGGTCGTTGGCGGCCACGACGAGGCCGGCGGCCAGGCTGTTGAGGGACGTGGCGTACTCGGCCGGGTGGGTGAGGTTGTACGGGTCCATGGGGTCGACGCTGCGGACGAAGTTCACGATCCCGGCGGTGCCCTTGATCAGACCCCCGGCCACGTGGTCCTGCATGATCTGCAGTTCGCCGAGGCCGTCGCGCAACTGCTCGGCGTAGGACGGCTTCTTCGGGGCCATGTCGCGGGCGGCGCGCACCGCGGAGCGCGCGGTCTCCGCGGCCGAGTTCCGCTGTGTGCGGGCGTCGGCCAGGATGTCCTGGGCGTCCTGCATCAGCTTCCTGCCGGGGTCCTCGAACGTCTCGGCGGGGCGCGGCGGGAGCGAGGACGGGTCCCGCTCGTCGGCGGGCTGGGCGTTGTAGCGGTCGACCGCCTTGTTGTAGGCGTCGACCTTCGCGCGGTGGGCGTCGGCGGCGTCCTCGGAGGCCTTGACGCCCGCCTTCCACTTGTCGATCGCCGTCTGCGCCTGGCCCTGGGCCCAGGTGACCGTGTCGGCGAACGACTCCAGCGCGCTGATCGCCTTGACGCAGGCCTCACCCGCCGTGTACCACCGGTGCGGCTGCTTGCCGACGGCGGTGCGCAGCGCGTCCGCCGCCTCGCCCTTGAACCGCGAGGTGTCGAGGCCCCTGAGACCGTCGCCGGTCTCGTTGAAGGACGACTCGAAGGCGCGGAGCTTCGCCGCGACGGCGTTGATCTTGCTGGGACTGCCGTAGATCAGCTTGGTCTTGTCCTCGGTCTGCCCGAGGTCCATCTCGTCGACCTCGGCGCCCAGCCGGTTGGCGACCGAACGGGACTGCTCGCGCACCCAGTCGGCGCCGGACTCCCAGCCGACGTCCTGCAGCCGGTCGGCGGTCCAGTTGCCCGCGTCCTCGACCCGGTCGCCCACCCACTCGACGCCGTGCTCGATCTTGTCCTCGACCGAGTCGGGCGTGATGTCACTGATGAAGTCGCCGATACCCACCGTCAGTTCCCCCCGGACCCGTCCTGCTGTTGCTGCTGCGCGCGCTCCTCGGGCGACGGTCCGAAGGTGTCGTCCAGCGCCTGGTTCCACTGGTCGTCGGATATGCCGAACGCCTTGTTGAGCAGCTCCGACTGCCGCCCGCCCTGGCCCTCGGTGAGCACGGTCCGGCCGGTGTCCTTCCAGGTCTGCGCCATGTCGTCACCGGCCTTGTCGAACGACTCGGCGCTCCAGTCGGGATGCACGTAGTCCGGAGTGAGGATGTCGCCCCAGCCCTGCTTGGCGATCTCCTCCTCACTGGCGTGCGGGTTGCCGCCGAACAGGGAGTTGGCGCCCACCTTCAGCGAGCCCGCGACGTACTGGTCCTCCTCCCAGAGGGTGCCGGCCGCCAGGCCGAGCCGGTTCGCGATCTCGCCGGCGTCCCGGACCAGGGCGCGCACGCCCCACTCCCAGGACTCGCAGAAGTCCTCGAAGTCGGCCGAGAGGCCGTGGTGCCCGGCCTCCATCCCCGTCATCGCCAGCTCCGAGAAGCCCTTCCCCATGACGGAACCGGTGGCGTCGCCGAGGTCGCCGAGCTGGTCGATGGTCGTCCCCAGGCCCTGCGTGAACCTGGCGACGGACTCCTTGTCCAGGTGGAGGTCGTTGCCGTCGTCGCTCATGACCGCCCCTCCCCCGTGCGGCCGGTGCCGACGGCGACCGCGTCCGGGACGATGCCGGCGACCGGCGGGAAGAACATCGCCCCGTCCTCGGTGGCGATGTCGACGGCGAGACCGGCGGGCTCGCCCAGCGCCGGCACGATCTCGTCGACGATGCGCGCGCCCAGCAGGGCCGCGTGGTCCACCGGCTGCTCACCGGGCCCGTGACGGCGGGCGAAGCGGGCCAGAGCGGTCTCGTCGGTGAACCCGCAGACCCACCGCACCCCGCCCGCCCGCACCGACCACAACCCGCCGCCGGCCACCGGCACCAGCAGGACCGAGCGGCGCATCTCCCCGACCAGGGCCCGGGGGTCGCCGTCCGCCCGTCTCCGCTCGGCGATGCGCTCGGCGAGCGCCGTCCTCGGCTGCTCCACGCTTCCTCCCCTGTCATGGACGACTCATGGCACCGTAGGGAAGGACACGCGCGAGCGGCCAGATGGTTCTCGGGAGTTCTGTGAAACAGCGGGGCACACGGCGACGGAGCGCGTGCGGCGTCGCGCGGCGCTTCTCAGTGGTCCCCCAGGGCGCCCTCGCCGAACGCCTGCGCGCGGGCGGCGCCGGCATCCCCGCCTTCTACACGCCCGCCGGAGTCGGCACCCAGGTGGCTAAGGACGGCCTGCCTGGCGGTACGCGCCGGACGGCTCGGTCGCACTCGCCTCGCCGTCCGCAAGGCCGCCGCCGACTTCAACCCCCTGGCCGCCATGGCGGGCAAGGTGACCATCGCCGAGGTGGAGGAACTGGTCGAGCCGGGTGAACTCGCCCACGGCTCCGTCCGCATGCCCGGCATCTACGTCCGGCAGGTCGCGGTGCTCAGTGCCGACGAAGCCGCGGACAAGCACAGCGTGATGCGTCATCGGAAAGATGTCGTCCTGGACGCAGGTAGGAAAGCAGCAGGTCATAGACGCTTTTGGGTCCCGGATGAGGGCCGTGTAGCCCCAGCCCGTCGGCCTCTGTCATCGACATACAGACCGTGAAGGCTTCCACCGGCCTCCCCACCCGGAGCCAGGAAAGCGCCGCGGGCAAGACGGTCGTGGGGCCTTCGTGGGCCCGCCGCCGCTCTCCCGCCCTAGATGATCCTTCAGCTCACCCTTAGGGCCCCTCGGCCACCAGCTTCGCCAACCGCGCCGACAGACCGCCCTCGCCAGTCGTACGATCCCGTCACCGAAAGTCAAATGACGGGGAACCAGGCCGACAGGCGCTTGGCGATGGCCGGTACATCGACGTCGTCCTGCGCGACGTCCTCGACGAACGGGCCGGCCACGGAGACGGGTGGCGGGACGGTACTGGCGCTGACGCCGTTGAACCGCAGGAAGACACGCATGGCGAGCCAGGCGGTGCCTTCGTTGCCGTCGATCAGCGCGTGATTGCGGGCGACGGAGTGCAGCAGTGCCGCAGCCTTCTCGTGCAACGTGGGATACAACTCGGCTCCGAACACGTTCGTCCGGGGCCGTTCGACAGCTGACACCAAAAGCCCCATGACCTGCGACATGCTCCACGCGGTGAACTTCGGGAAACAGGTCGAGCGCGCCCGGCCTCGCCTGAGGAACCTACGAAAACCGCAGGTCAAAGACCCTTCGCGGCCGGCTCCAGAATCGCCACGCACTCCACGTGATGCGTCATCGGGAACAGGTCGAACGCCCGCAGCGTCCGCACCCGGTAGCCGCCGTCGCGGAAGTACCCCAGGTCGCGGGCGAGGGCTGCGGGGTCGCAGGCCACGTAGGCGATGCGGCGGGCGCCGAGGGAGGTGAGGTGGGCGACCGTCTTGCGGCCGGCGCCGGCGCGGGGCGGGTCGAGGACGATGAGGTCGACCTCCGTGATGCCGGTGCGCGGGAGGACCGACTCGACCTTGCCCTGTTCGACGCGGACCCGCGGGAAGTCGGCCAGGTTGTGCCGGGCGTCCTCCACCGCGCGCTTGCCGGACTCGATGCC
The DNA here is from genome assembly GCF_042793175.1 of Streptomyces sp. NPDC056580. Classification (NCBI taxonomy): domain Bacteria; kingdom Bacillati; phylum Actinomycetota; class Actinomycetes; order Kitasatosporales; family Streptomycetaceae; genus Streptomyces; species Streptomyces sp. NPDC056580. The sequence goes on from NZ_JBHTVE010000003.1 coordinate 418,474, forward strand.
GAGGACCGCGCCCTTCTCGCCGAGGCGGTCGGCCAGCGCGCCGGCGAACAGGCCCACGCCGCAGTAGAGGTCCAGGGCCATCTCGCCCTTGCGCGGCAGCAGGCCCTGCATGACGGCCTTGACGAGGGTGTCGGCGGCCTTCGGGTGGACCTGCCAGAAGCCGCCGCTGCCGACGCGGTAGGTGTGGTCGTCGGCGCGCTCGCGCACGAACGCGCGGCCGTGGACCCGGTGGACGCCGCCGTCCTTCTCGTCCACGCGCATCACGGAGACGGGGCGGTCGAGCTCGACCAGGGGCAGCCGGGCGCCGGGCCGCGGCTCCAGGATCACCATGCGGTCCTGCGAACCGGTCGCGGCGATCGCCTCGACGGAGGCCATGCCCGCCCAGTCGCGCTTCTCTATGCCCAGCTCGCTCACGCCCTCGGCGGCGATCATGCAGTGGTCGATGGGCTCGACCTCGTGGGAGCGGTGCCGGCGCAGACCGGCGTGGCCGTCCGCGTCGACCGCGTACTGCACGCGCGTGCGCCACTGCGGCACCTGGCCGGCGGGCAGCTTGTCACCCTCGGCCGGCACCACCGTGCCGTCCCAGCCGGCCTCCTCCGGGGTGAGGCCCGCGAGCCGCTGGAGCTGCTCGGCGATCACCTCGCCCTTCAGACGGCGCTGGGCGCCCGGCTTGGCGTGCTGCCAGTCGCAGCCGCCGCAGCGGCCGGGGCCGGCGAACGGGCAGGGCGCCTCGATGCGGTCCTTGGACGCGTCCAGGATCTCGACGGCGTCCGCGCGCAGGAAGCGGGCGCCCTCCTCGCCCTCGGTCACCCGGGCCACCACCCGCTCGCCCGGCAGCGCGTGCCGGACGAACAGCACCTGTCCCTCGGCGGTACGGGCGATGCAGTGGCCGCCGTGGGCGACGGGGCCGATCTCGACCTCGTACTCCTCGCCCACCAGAGACTTCGTCGGTTCTGCCTGCATGGTGGGGTGACTCCAGATCGCGAAGGGGAGAGGCCGCAGCCGGTGGGCCTGACAACAGCCCACCAGTCTACGGCCTCCCTCAGGCGGCCCGGCGCCTCACTCCTCGGCGGCCGGCTCCTTGGTGCGCTCGACCGCCGGTCCGCGCCTGACCGCACCCGGCGCGTTCCACTCCTGCCGCCTGCGGGCCCGCAGCTTCGCGGCCTCGGAGGAGGCGAGCTGGTAGGGCACGGAGGTCACCATGACCCCGGGCGTGAACAGCAGGCGGCCCTTCAGGCGCAGCGCGCTCTGGTTGTGCAGCAGGTGCTCGTACCAGTGGCCGACCACGTACTCGGGGATGATCACGGAGACCGCGTCGCGCGGGGACTCCTTGCGCAGGCTCTTGACGTACTCGATGATCGGCCGCGTGATCTCGCGGTACGGCGAGTCCAGGACCTTCAGCGGTACGTCGATGCCGCGCCGCTCCCACTCCTCGCGCAGCGCCTTGGTCTCCGCCGGGTCGACGTTGACGGTGAGCGCCTCCAGGGTGTCCGAGCGCATCAGCTTGGCGTAGGCCAGGGCGCGCAGGGTGGGGCGGTGGATCTTGGAGATCAGGACGACCGAACGCACCCGGGAGGGGCGGACGCTGTCGTCGCTCGGGCCCTCGGGAGCGGCGATCTCGTCGGCCACGCGGTCGTAGTGCTTACGGATCGCGGTCATGGTCGCGTAGAAGATGCACATGCCCAGCAGGGCGACCCAGGCGCCGTGCGTGAACTTGGTGACCAGGACGACGACCAGCACCAGGCCGGTGAAGAAGGCGCCGAAGGCGTTGATCGCGCGGGAGCGGATCATGTGGCTGCGGACCGCCGGGTCGCGCTCGGCCGCCAGGTGGCGGTTCCAGTGCCGGACCATGCCGATCTGGCTGAGCGTGAAGGACACGAACACGCCGACGATGTAGAGCTGGATCAGCCGGGTGGAGTCGGCGCCGTAGATGATCACGAGCAGCGCGGCGGTGCCCGCGAGCAGCACGATGCCGTTGGAGAAGGCCAGGCGGTCGCCCCGGGTGTGCAGCTGGCGCGGCAGGTAGCGGTCCTGGGCGAGGATCGAGCCGAGCAGCGGGAAGCCGTTGTAGGCCGTGTTCGCCGCCAGGAACAGCACCAGGGCGGTGGCGGCGGCCAGCAGCACGAACAGGAAGCTGCCCTTGCCGAACACGGCCTCGGCGACCTGGGAGATCACCGGGTTCTGGACGTAGCCGGAGCCGACCGGGCTGCCGTTGTGGATCAGGTCGGTGGCGGGGTGCTCGGCCATGCGGACGTTGGTGGACACGGCGAGCGCGATGATGCCGCAGAACATGGTGACGGCCAGCAGGCCCATCATCGCCAGTGTGGTCGCGGCGTTCTTCGACTTGGGCTTGCGGAACGCCGGGACGCCGTTGGAGATGGCCTCCACACCGGTCAGCGCCGCACAGCCGGAGGAGAAGGCGCGCAGCAGCAGGAAGACGAGGGCGAAGCCCGCGAGGCCCTGGTGCTCGGCCTTGATGTGGTATTCGGCCGTCGGGGCCCGCATGGTGTCGCCGAGGACGAGGCCGCGGAAGGCACCCCACGCGATCATGATGAAGACGCCGCCGACGAACACGTACGTCGGGATCGCGAAGAGCTTGCCCGACTCCTTCACCCCGCGCAGGTTCATCAGCGTCAGCAGGACGATCACGGCGGTCGCGCAGAACACCTTGTGCTCCACGACGAAGGGGATCGCGGAACCCAGGTTCTCGATGCCGGAGGCGATGGAGACGGCGACGGTGAGGACGTAGTCCACGAGCAGGGCGCTGGCGACGGTCAGGCCGGCCTTGGGCCCGAGGTTGGTGGTGGCGACCTCGTAGTCGCCGCCGCCGCTCGGGTAGGCGTGCACATTCTGCCGGTAGGAGGCGACCACGGTGAACATCAGCACGACGACCGCGACGGCGATCCAGGGGCTGAAGTGGTACGCCGACACGCCCGCGATGGACAGGACCAGCAGGACCTCCCCCGGCGCGTAGGCGACGGAGGACAGCGGGTCGGAGGCGAAGACGGGTAGGGCGATGCGCTTCGGCAGGAACGTCTCGCCCAGCCGGTCACTGCGCAGTGCGCGCCCGATCAGGATCCGTTTGGGCACGTCGGTCAGTTTGGACACGACAGAGGATCGTAGGGCTTCGAACAGGCACCCGCCCACCCGGCGTCCCGGTTCTGCCTCCCGAGTGAAATCGCACGTACTCCGAACTGCGGATTCCGTGGCCCGCGCGTCCCCCGTGCCTAGATGGCAAGTCCCGGTCGTCACCGCACCTCGGAGGTCCCATGCCCGCGACCGCAGAGCTGATCGGGGGCACCGTCGCCCTCGTCGGCCTCGGAATCCTGACCCTGTGCAGCGTGCGCAGCATCACTCGCCGCAGGGGCGCCCCCGTCGGCCCGCGGCGGTGACGGCGGCTCGGCCCGCGGCGGTGACGGCGGCACCGGTGGTCCCGGAAACCTCCGCACAGGGGTGCCCACTGCCAAGCGCCCGTGTGTAGCTTTGGGCGTCGGTCTGAGACCCTGATGCTGAGCATGAACTTTTGGACACCGGAAGGACGGTCGTGCACATCGTCATCATGGGCTGCGGGCGAGTGGGTTCCGCTCTTGCCCAGACCCTGGAGCAACAGGGGCACACGGTCGCCGTGATCGACCAGGACCCCACCGCCTTCCGCCGGCTGGGCCCTGGGTTCGGGGGCCGCCGGGTCACCGGCGTCGGCTTCGACCAGGACACCCTGCGCGAGGCGGGCATCGAGGAGGCCGGGGCGTTCGCCGCGGTCTCCAGCGGTGACAACTCCAACATCATCTCCGCGCGCGTGGCCCGTGAGATGTTCGGTGTGGAGAACGTGGCCGCCCGCATCTACGACCCCCGCCGTGCCGAGGTCTACCAGCGTCTGGGCATCCCCACCGTGGCCACGGTCCGCTGGACCGCCGACCAGATGCTGCGTCGGCTGCTGCCCTCGGGCGCCGAGCCGCTGTGGCGCGATCCCACCGGCGGTGTCCAGCTCGCCGAGGTGCACGCCTCCGCCAAGTGGGTCGGCCACAAGATCAGCAGGCTGCAGGAGGAGACGGGCGTCCGGGTGGCGTTCCTGACCCGCCTGGGCGAGGCGGTCCTGCCCACGTCGCAGACGGTGCTGCAGGAGGGCGACCTGGTGCACGTGATGATGTGGACGGACGACGTCGAGAAGGTCGAGGCGGCGTTCGCCGGGGGCCCGGAAGAGGAGAGCGGTCACTGATGAGGGTCGCCATTGCCGGAGCCGGCGCCGTCGGCCGCTCGATCGCGGGCGAGCTGCTGGAGAACGGCCACGAGGTCCTGCTCATCGACAAGGCCCCGACCGCCATCTCGGTGGAGCGGGTGCCGCAGGCGGAGTGGCTGCTGGCCGACGCCTGTGAGATCACCTCCCTGGACGAGGCGGCGCTGCAGCGCTGCAACGTGGTGATCGCCGCGACCGGTGACGACAAGGTCAACCTGGTCGTCTCGCTGCTCGCCAAGACGGAGTACGGCGTTCCGCGCGTCGTCGCCCGGGTGAACAACCCGAAGAATGAGTGGCTGTTCAACGAGTCCTGGGGCGTGGACGTGGCCGTGTCCACCCCGCGTCTGATGTCCGCCCTGGTCGAGGAGGCGGTGAGCGTCGGCGACCTGGTCCGTCTGCTCCGCTTCAGCCACGGCGACGCCAACCTGGTGGAGCTCACCCTGCCCGAGGAGTCGGCGCTGGCCGGCACCCAGGTCGGCGAGGTGGAGTGGCCGCAGGACACCTCCCTGGTCACGATCATCCGCGGCACCCGGGTGCTGACCCCGTCCCGGGAGGACTCCCTGGAGCCGGGCGACGAACTCCTCTTCGTGGCGGCGCAGGCCCGCGAGGAGCAGCTGGAGGAACTGCTGTCGGTCCGGCGCGAGGACTGACCCGCGCCGACGAGGAGGGGCGCCCCTGATGCCGGGGGCGCCCCTCCTCGTGCGCGGAACCCGCCGCGTAGCGGCGGCACTACGGCCGTCGGCCGCGGCTCTCACGCCTCCCGGCGGTGCCGGCCGCCGGCGGGCTCGCCGTCCTCGGCGGCCAGGGCGGCCTTGCGCTGCTTCTCGGCCTGCTCCTCGGCCTCCATCTCCGCGAACACGTCGATCGGCGCGGGCGCCTTGGCCAGGAAGACCCAGGTCAGGTACACCGCGAGCAGGAACGGCGGGATCTTCAGGATGACCAGCACCCAGCCGAGCTGGGCGGTGTCGGCCCACCAGTACAGCGGGAAGAGGATCGCGCACTTGGCGAGCAGGATCAGCCCCCAGGCCCAACTGGCCTTGGCGTAGGCCTTCTTGCGGCCGGGGTTGCGGGTACGCCAGGAGAGGTTCTCCTTGAAGACCGGGCCGAGGATGAGGCCGATCAGCGGCACGCCGGCGAGGGTGGTGATGATGTAGGCCAGCGCCAGGCCCAGCGTGTAGAGCATGCCGGGGAGATAGAAGTCCTTGGCGTTGCCCGTGAACATCGCGAACACCACGCCGAACGCCACGCCGAAGACACCGCTGAAGGCGTGCTTGACGGTGTCCTTGCGGGCGAGCCGGACCACGACCAGCAGCAGCGACAGGGCGAGCGCGGCGATCGCGGAGAAGTGCAGGTTCTTGTTGATCGTGAAGATGGCGACGAAGAGGAGACCGGGCAGCACCGTCTCGACCATGCCGCGGACACCGCCGAACGCCTCGAACAGGGCGGCCTCGGTGACCGCGCGTGCGTCGTCCGGCTGGGTCTTGTCGGTGTCTTGGGTCGGCTTGTCGAGGGACGTCACCGGCTACTCCCGTCCAAGGGGTCGCAGTTCGTACTTCGGATTGAACAGCACCCGGCGGCCCCGGCTCATCGAGATCCGGCCGGATGCGATCAGCTTGCGTCCGGGTTCTATCCCCACGATGGAGCGCCTGCCGAGCCACACCACGTCCAGGGCGGCGGAGCCGTCGAACAGCTCGGCCTCCAGGGCCGGGACTCCCGCGCGCGGCCGCAGGGTGACCGTGCGCAAGGTACCAGTTACGGTGACGATCTGCCGGTCGTGGCAGTCACCGATCCGGGTGCAGCCCGCCGTCTCGGCGTCCTCCCGCAGCTCCTCCGACTCCAGATCCTCCTGGGAGGTGGAGAGCCGGTCGAGCATGCGCCGGAACCGGCCGGCCGGCTTCTGGGGACGAGGAACAGCACTCATGTCTGAAGCGTACCGGGGCACGCACACACCGCCGTAGCGCAGCTCACTTCTCGAACCGGTACCCCATTCCGGGCTCCGTGATGAAGTGCTCCGGGTGCGAGGGGTCCGTCTCCAGTTTGCGCCGGAGCTGCGCCATGTACACCCGGAGGTAGTTGGACTCCGTGCCGTACGACGGCCCCCACACCTCCTGCAGGAGCTGCTTCTGGCTGACCAGGCGGCCGGTGTTGCGGACCAGGACCTCCAGCAGGTGCCACTCGGTCGGGGTGAGCCGGACGTCCTTGCCGGCCCGGTTGACCTTCTTCGCGGTCAGGTCGACGGTGAAGTTCCCGGTCTCCACGGTGGTCACGTCGTCCTCGCCGGGCCCGACCGGCTCGGCCCGGCGCACCGCGGCGCGCAGCCGGGCCAGCAGTTCGTCCATGCCGAAGGGCTTGGTGACGTAGTCGTCGGCGCCGGCGTCCAGCGCCTGCACCTTCTCGTCGGAGGAGTGGCGGGCGGAGAGCACCAGGATCGGCACCCGGGTCCAGCCGCGCAGCCCCCGGATCACCTCGACGCCGTCCATGTCGGGCAGGCCCAGGTCCAGCACGACCACGTCGGGGTGGCGGGAGGCGGCGACCTCCAGCGCAGTCCGGCCGTCGGGGGCCGCGTCGACCTCGTACTGGCGTGCCTTGAGGTTGATCACGAGGGCGCGCACGATCTGCGGCTCGTCGTCGACCACGAGCACCCGGGTCGTCATAGGGCCTGCCTTTCCGGTTCTGCGGTGTCCTCCGGCGAGTGGAGGGGTTCGAGGGCCGCGCGGAGGCTCAGCACCATGGTGAGGCCGCCGCCGGGTGTGTCCTCGGCGTTCAGGGTGCCGCCCATGGCCTCGGCGAAGCCCCGGGCGACCGCGAGGCCGAGGCCGACCCCGGCGCCGCGGGGGGCGTCCCCGTAGCGCTGGAAGGGTTCGAATATGCGGTCCTTCGCGTCGTCCGGCACCCCGGGCCCGCGGTCCACCACCCGCACCTCGACCCGGTCGGCGATGGAGCTCGCGGACACCAGGACGCGCCGTCCGCATGGGCTGTACTTGACGGCGTTCTCGACCAGGTTGGCCACCGAGCGCTCCAGCAGGCCGGGGTCGACGGCGACCATGGGCAGGGTCTCGGGGACGTCCAGCTCCACGCTGTCCTCGGGGACGCCGCCCAGGGCCATCGGGACCACCTCGTCCACGTCGATCTCGCGGATGAGCGGGGCCACGGTACCGGTCTGCAGCCGGGACATGTCGAGCAGGTTGCCCACGAGGTGGTCGAGCCGGTCGGCGCCCTCCTCGATGCCCTGGAGCAGTTCCGCCCGGTCCTCCTCCGACCAGTCCACGTCCTCGGAGCGCAGGGAGGAGACCGCGGCCTTGATCCCGGCCAGCGGGGTGCGCAGGTCGTGGCTGACGGCGGCGAGCAGGGCGGTGCGGATGCGGTTGCCCTCGGCGAGCGCCCGGGCCCGGTCGGCCTCCTCCTGGAGCCGGCTGCGGTCCAGCACCACGGCGGCCTGGGCGGCGAAGGCGGCGAGCACCCGGCGGTCCTCGGCGGGCAGCACCCGGCCGGTGAGCGCGAGGGCCATGTGGTCGCCGACCGGCACGTCGACGTCGGCGTCCTCGGGCCGCTCCAGCCGCGGCCCCGGTCCGGCGCGGCCCGCGCAGGTCCACGGCTCGACGTCGCCGGCCCGCTCCAGCAGGGCGGCCGACTCCATGGCGAAGGTCTCGCGGACCCGTTCCAGCAGTTCCTCCAGGCCGGTCTCGCCGCGCAGCACGTTGCCCGCAAGGAAGGAGAGGATCTCGGACTCGGCGCGCAGCCGGGCGGCCTGGTGGGTGCGCCGGGCGGCGAGGTCGACCACGGAGGCGACGGACATGCCGACCCCGAAGAAGATCACGATGGCGACGATGTTCTTGGGGTCGGCGACGGTCAGCCGGTGCAGGGGCGGGGTGTAGAAGTAGTTCAGCAGCAGGGAGCCGAGGGCCGCCGAGGCCAGGGCGGGCAGCAGGCCGCCGAGCAGGGCCGCCGCCACCGTGACGGCGAGGAACAGCAGCATGTCGTTGGCGAGGCCGAGGTCGACGGTGTTCAGCAGCACCGCGAGGACGGCGGGGCCGCCCAGGCCCACCAGCCAGCCCCAGATGATCCGGGCCCGGCCGAGCCGGGCGCCCCGGGCGACGGGCAGTCCGCGGCCCTTGGCGACCTCCTCGTGGGTGACGATGTGGACGTCGAGGTCGGGCCCCGACTCGCGGGCGACCGTGGCGCCGACGCCGGGCCCGAAGACGTACTGCCAGGCCTTGCGGCGCGAGGAGCCGAGCACGATCTGGGTGGCGTTGACGCCGCGCGCGAAGTCCAGCAGGGCGGCGGGTATGTCGTCGCCGACGACGTGGTGGAAGGTGCCGCCGAGGTCCTCCACCAGGGTGCGCTGGACGGCCAGTTCCTTCGGGGAGGCGGCGGTCAGGCCGTCGCTGCGGGCGATGTAGACGGCCATCACCTCGCCGCCGGCGCCCTTCTCGGCGAGCCGCGCCGCCCGCCGGATGAGGGTGCGCCCCTCGGGGCCGCCGGTCAGCCCGACGACGATCCGCTCCCGGGAGCCCCAGATCCGGGAGACCCGGTGCTCGCTGCGGTACTCGTTCAGGTGCTCGTCGACCCGGTCGGCCACCCACAGCAGGGCCAGCTCGCGCAGGGCGGTCAGGTTGCCGGGCCGGAAGTAGTTGGACAGGGCCGCGTCGACCTTGTCCGGCTGGTAGATGTTGCCGTGCGCCATGCGGCGGCGCAGGGCCTGCGGGGACATGTCGACCAGCTCGATCTGGTCGGCCCGGCGCACGATCTCGTCCGGGACCGTCTCGCGCTGCCGCACCCCCGTGATCGACTCGACGACGTCGCCCAGGGACTCCAGGTGCTGGATGTTGACGGTGGTGACGACGTCGACGCCGGCGGCCAGCAGTTCCTCGACGTCCTGCCAGCGCTTGGCGTTGCGGGAGCCGGGGACGTTGGTGTGGGCGAGTTCGTCCACGAGGGCGACGGCGGGGGCGCGGCGCAGCACCGCGTCGACGTCCATCTCCTCGAAGACGGCGCCCCGGTGCTCGAGCCGGGCGCGCGGCACCTGCTCGAGGCCGTGCAGCATCACCTCGGTGCGCGGCCGGTCGTGGTGTTCCACGAAGGCCACCACGCAGTCGGTGCCCCGCTCGACGCGGCGGTGCGCCTCGGACAGCATGGCGTAGGTCTTGCCCACGCCCGGTGCCGCGCCGAGGTGGATCCGAAGCTTGCCGCGTGCCATGGCCCCATTGTCTTCCGCCGACTGCCGCCTACGCAGCGTCGACCCTACGTCCCACCATGCGGACATATCGGACAAGAGGCCGGTCGTACGGGGTCCTTGACGCAACCCTGACGACTGCCGCCGGGGGGTCAGTGCTCGACGATCTCCCCGTCGCGCAGCTCCAGCACCCGGTCGGCGAGGTCGAGCAGGTTCGCGTCGTGCGTGGCGACCAGGGCCGTGGCCGACTCGCTGCGGACGACGGCCCGAAGCAGCTCCATGACGGCGTGCCCGGTCTCGGCGTCGAGCTGGCCGGTCGGCTCGTCGGCGATCAGTAGGGCGGGGCGGTTGGCGAGGGCCCGGGCGATGGCGACGCGCTGCTGCTGGCCGCCGGACAGCTCGCCGGGCCGCTGGGCCGCGTGGTCGGCGAGCCCGACGAGGGAGAGCAGCAGCTCGACGCGCTCCTCGCGCTCGCGGGGCTCGGCCCGGCGCAGCCGCAGCGGTACGCCGACGTTCTCGGCGGCGGTCAGGATCGGGATGAGCCCGAAGGACTGGAAGACGAAGCCGATCCGGTCCCGCCGCAGCGCCAGCAGCCCGTTCTCGCCGAGCCCGGCCAGGTCCCGCCCGTCGACCTCGACCCGGCCGCGGTCGGGGGTGTCGAGTCCGCCGACGATGTTCAGCAGGGTGGTCTTCCCCGAGCCCGAACGCCCCTTGAGGGCGACGAGCTCGCCGCGCGGGACCTCCAGGGAGACCCCGCGCAGGGCGTGCACGGCGGCGGCGCCGCGCCCGTAGGACTTGTGCACGTCCTCGACGCGCACCATGGTCTCGGTGATCACCCGGCTCATGCGGCCTCCCCGTCGCTTGCCCGTGCCCGTGCGGGCCGGGCGCCAGTATCGCCGCTGGGCGCCCGGCCGCTCAACGGTCTCAGTTCGGGTTGTCGCCGTGGGTGAGGGTCTCCCAGGCGACGAAGAGGCTGTCGGTGCCGGCCGGGCGGTTGGCCATGGTCAGCGCCTCGGTGTTGGTCATCGCGACGCCGCGCCGGTTGTGCAGGGCGTTGTAGCCGACCTCCGTGACCGGGCCCAGACCGAGCTTGAGGGAGCCGCCGCACAGCCAGTCGGGGACGGCCGCGCCGAGCTGGTACTTGGCCTGGAAGCCGAGCGCCTGCCGCAGCCGCTCGCCGACGTCGGTGCCGTACAGGTCCTGGCCCTGGATCCGGCTGGTCTCGGCGATGTGCGAGATCGCGGAGATGCCGTACCCGGTGTGGGTGAGGTCCCGGCAGGTCTCCTGGGTGAGCCCGGTGACGAAGGTGGACTGGCCCTGCCAGTAGGAGACGATCTTGTCGCGGGTGTTCAGGTTCTGGCCGGGCACGGTCTTGGGCAGCTCGCCGTCGGAGGCCAGGTAGACGTAGGCGGCCGCTCGGGTGCGGAACTTCGCCATCGCGGTGTCGTACGACGCCTTGTCCTCGAGGAAGACGGAGATGCCGACGGCGGCCTCCATCATCGACAGCTCCCAGTTGCCGTTGGAGTTGGAGCCCTTGATCACCACGGGCAGGTAGACGTCGCGGAGCATGGCGGCGAAGCGGTTCTGGCCCGCCCAGCCACCGGTGTAGGTGTACTTGATGATCTCGGCGGCCTTGGGCCAGGAGGAGCCCGCCCAGCCGGTCTGCAGGGGCGCGTTGCTGTTGGTGTGGCTGGTGAGGGTGGCCGACCAGGCGTCCATGATCTGGATGGCCTTCTGGGCGTAGCGCGCGTCCCGGGTGATGTACCAGGCGAGGGCGTCGGTGTAGGCGGCGATCGCGTCCTGGCGCTCGTCGGTGCAGCCGAGGTCGGGGTTGGAGTACGAGCCGCACTCCACGGTGGCGCGCGGCTTGGGCGTGCGGTTCAGGTCGGCGTACTTGCTCGCCGTCATCTGGTCGAACGCGCCCTTCCAGGGCTGGGCGCCCGCCAGCACCTTGCCGCGTACGAAGTCGAGCTGGGCCTGGGAGACGGTGACTCCGGGATGGGCGAAGGCGCTGGGGGCGGAGTGCGCGGCGGGCGCCGCGAGGGCGCCCGTCAGCAGGGAGGCCACGACGGCGAGCAGTGGGGTACGGCGCACGGTGACTCCGTTCTCGTATGTGAACACGGAGCGCCTTCGTGAACAGGCGCTGGCTCGGAGACCGTAGGTACAGACCATTGGCCCGTCAAGGGGTCACGCATGCGAAAGGGCCGCACCCCGAGGGGTACGGCCCTTGTTCGTCCTGTCGTGTCTGTCAGCGGACCTCGGTGATCTCGGGTCCGCGCTGGAGCTGGCCCATGCCGCCGGAGAAGCGCGAGCCCTCCTCCTGCTGGACGCCCTCGGGAACCATCTGGGCGTCGTTCGGCAGCTTCAGGACGATCGGGTCGCGGGGCGCCATCGGACCCTCGCCGCGGACCACGACCGTGTCCCGGAAGATCTGCTCGAGCAGGCCGGCCGCCTGCGGCTGCACCGCGCCCTGGCCGGAGATCACACCGCGCAGGAACCAGCGCGGGCCGTCCACGCCGACGAACCGGACGACCTGGAAGCCGCCGGTGCCGTCCGGCAGCTGTACCGGTACCTGGGCGCGCAGCTCCCAGCCCAGCGGACCCTCGACCTCGTCGACGATGCCGCCCTGCTGGGTGATGCCGCCCGCGATCTCCTCGCGGACCTCGCCCCAGATGCCCTCGCGCTTGGGGGCGGCGAAGGCCTGGAGCTGGACGGCGCTGTCGCGCAGCACGACCGTCGCGGCGACGATCGCGTCACCCGCGACCTCCACCCGCAGCTCCATGCCGTCGACGCCCGGCACGAAGAGACCGCCGAGGTCCACGCGCCCCTCGGCCGGGTCGCGCACCTCGCTGCTGTCCCACGGCCCGTCGGGCCGGGGCTCGGGCTCGAGCCGGACGCGCTCGCGCTCGGGCTCTTCCTCGTCCGCCTCGGTGTCGACGCTGTCGACGACCTGCTCGGTCTCGCCGGCCGCGTCCTCGGCGGCATCCCTCTTCTTGCGACGTCCGAACACGTCACTGTCCTTCCCGGTCGGATACGACCGAAGCGTATCGATTCCCACCCGTCAGACCACGCACGGCGGCCTGACCGCTTGTGCCGCTCTCGTCGTCCACCGCGGCATGGCCACCGGTGGACCCGAAGCCCCCCTCGGCCCGCGCCGAGCCGGGAAGTTCCGCCACCTCCTGGAAGCGGACCCTCTCGACCTGCTGGACGACCAGTTGGGCAATCCGGTCGAAGCGCTCGAACCGCACCGGCTCGTACGGGTCGAGATTCACCACGATCACCTTGATCTCCCCACGGTACCCGGCATCAACCGTCCCCGGGGCATTCACGAGGGCGACACCGCAGCGGGCGGCGAGACCGGAACGCGGGTGCACGAAGGCCGCGTACCCCTCCGGGAGGGCGATCGACACACCCGTGGGCAGCACGGCCCGCTCGCCGGGCCTCAGCTCGCACGCCTCGGTGGTGCGCAGATCGGCCCCGGCGTCGCCCGGGTGCTCGTACGCGGGAAGCGGTACATCGGGGTCGACGCGGCGCAGCAGGACGTCCAGCGGGGGCCGGCTCACGGGTTCACCTCGAAGGCGCGGGCACGCCGGACCTGGTCCGGGTCCTCCATGGCGGCCTGGATCTCCTGCGGGCGGCCGTGGTCGATGAAGTGGTCCACCTTGACCTCGACGAACAGGGCGTCGGCGCGGACGGCGACGGGCCCGCCGGGGCCGCCGATGCGGCCGGTGGCGGTGCAGTAGATCTTCCGTCCGGCGACGGCGGTGACCTCGGCCTGGAGGTGCAGGGTGGTGCCCACCGGGACCGGCCGCACGAAGTCGGTCTCCAGCCGGCCGGTGACAGCGACGGTCCGCAGCAGCCAGTTCAGCGAGCCGAGCGTCTCGTCGAGGGCGGTGGCCAGCACGCCGCCGTGCGCGAGACCCGGCGCGCCCTGGTGGGCCGGCTGCACGGTGAACTCGGCGGTCAGCGAGACACCCTCGCCTGCGCGCGCCTCCAGGTGCAGGCCGTGCGGTTGCCCGCCGCCACACCCGAAACACTGTTCGTAGTGGGCGCCGAGAAGCTCGCCGGGCGCGGGGGCGTCGGGGTGCCGTACCGGTGTCACCGCGTCGGCGGGAGGCTGAAGAGCTGCGGAACTACCACTCACAGGCGCAGACCTTACCCGCGCGTCGGCGTTGTTCCGACACCGTGCCAAGCTTGGCTCATGCAGCTCTCCGCCACCCCCTACGAAGAACGCCTCACCACCCCTCGTTCGTGGTGGCTGATCAGCTTCCTCGTGGGCGTCTCGTTCGCCCTGATCCTGCTGCCGTTCGGCACCCTGCCGCTGCTCGGCGGCCTGGTCGGCGGCACGGCCGCCGCGGCCGTGGTGGCCAGCGCCTACGGCTCCCCGCGGATCCGCGTGGTGGGCGACTCGCTGATCGCGGGCGAGGCGAGGATCCCGGTGTCGGCGCTCGGCGACGCGGAGGTCCTGGACCCCGAGGCGGCGCGCGCCTGGCGCACCTACAAGGCCGACACCCGCGCCTTCCTGCTGCTGCGCGCCTACATCCCCACGGCCCTGCGCGTGGAGGTCACCGACCCGCAGGACCCGACGCCCTACCTGTACCTGTCGACGCGGGAGCCGGAGCGTCTGGCGGCCGCGATCGAGGCGGCCCGGACGGCCGCGTAGGGCCTCAGTCCTCCGGCTCGGCGGACAGGTCGCCGAGCCTGACCGGGTGCTCGGGTTCGTCCAGCGGCGGCAGCTCGGGCAGCTCCTCCCACGGCACCTGGACCTTCCGCAGGTCCGCGCGGATCCGTGCGGCGATCCTTCTGGTGTCCCGGCGGTTCATGACGGCGCCGACCGCCGCGCCCACCATGAACGGCATGAGGTTCGGCAGGTTCCGGACCATCCGTTTCATGATCTGCCGGCGCAGTTCGCGCTTCATCCGGCCGCCGAGGGCCGCGTCGACGGTCGCCGGCTGGCTCACCTTGATGCCGCGCTCCCCCGTCCAGGAGGACAGGTACACGGTGCTGCGGGCCCGGAGGTTCCCCGGCGGCCGCACCCCGTAGACCTCGTGCAGTTCGGCGATGAGCTTCAGTTCGATCGCGGCGACCCCGGTGATCTCGGTCGCCAGTTCGGTCGGCATGGCCGGCGGCACCGGCAGCATGGCCGCCGCCCCGATGCCGGCCCCGACCGTCGAGGTGCCGGCCGCCGCGCCCGCCACCAGCTTGTCGGCGAGTTCCTCGGGCCCGAGGCCGGGGAACTGTCTGCGCAGTGCGGCGAGGTCGCGTACGGGCACACGCGGGGCGATGTCGAGGATGCGGTCCGCGATGTACGCCAGCCCCGCGCGGGCGCCGCTGCCGCCCCTTCGGGCCCCTTGCAGGGCCAGGTCCCGGGCCTTGCCGCGCACGACCGCGGCCCGTCGCCTGGCGACGGGCGCGGGCTGCGGCTCCGGCGGGTGGTACTCCCGGCCGGACGCCGGTTCGAGCGAGGCTCCCGCCGGGGATGAGCCCCGCTCGTCGTCACGCGCACCGTGCGGGCCGCCGTGCGGCCCCTTGTCCGCTCCCCGCAGGGGGAAGCGGCGCTTCCGCGGAGGGGTCGAGCCAGTCACGGCCGACCCGTCCTCAGTCGCAGTCGCGGCAGATCGGCTGGCCGTTCTTCTCGCGGGCCAGCTGGCTGCGGTGATGCACCAGGAAGCAGCTCATGCAGGTGAACTCGTCCTGCTGCTTGGGCAGCACCCGGACGGCGAGTTCCTCGTTCGAGAGGTCTGCGCCCGGCAGCTCGAGGCCCTCTGCGGCCTCGAACTCGTCGACGTCCACCGCGGAGGTGGACTTGTCGTTCCGGCGGGCCTTCAGCTCTTCAAGGCTGTCCGAGTCGACGTCGTCGTCGGTCTTGCGTGGAGTGTCGTAATCGGTGGCCATGTCACTCTCCCCCTCTGGGTGTCTGCGGTGTCTTCAGCGCACGTAACGCGTGAGAGGCCGGACTTGTGCCCGACCTGAGGCGGAGATTTTGCCTCACATCAAGGTCTGTTACTCAATCGACATCCGAGCCGGCCGCTCGTGAGTGATCGGCTTGGATGGCGGTGAGGACCGTACACGGTTCGAATGCGGCACCTCAAAGGCGCCTCACCGTGTACTTCCCGTGATCTCGAGCCCTGAAAACTGGGATTTTCCCGGCTTTCCGCCCTGTGTCATGATCACGCGGAGTACATGGCCGGAAATCCGCCCATGTGATCGATCACACAGGATCAACCACCGACGGGGGCGGAAAAATTCCGCGCGGAGCGAACAACCCCCGCGTGTGTCGGATCCGGTCACAGCGGCAGGGTGACCCGCATCACCAGACCTCCGCCCTCGCGCGGTGTCGCCACGATGTGGCCCCCGTGCGCGCGGGCCACGGACCGGACGATGGAAAGGCCGAGGCCCACCCCCTTGTCGCTGCCCGTGCGCTCCGTGCGCAGCCGTCTGAAGGGCTCGAAGAGGTTGTCGATCTCGTAGGCCGGCACCACCGGCCCGGTGTTGGCGACGGTCAGCACCGCCTGTCCGTGCTGCACGTCCGTGGTCACCTCGACCCAGCCGCCCTCGGCCACGTTGTAGCGCACCGCGTTCTGGACCAGGTTCAGCGCGATCCGCTCCAGCAGCACGCCGTTGCCCTGCACCACCGCGGGCCTGCGCTCGCCGCGCAGGGCGACGCCCTTGGCCTCGGCCTCGGCGTGCACCTGGTCGATGGCCTGGGAGGCCACCTCGGCCAGGTCGACCGGCTTGCGCTCGATGATCTGGTTGTCGCTGCGGGCGAGCAGCAGCAGGCCCTCCACGAGCTGCTCGCTGCGCTCGTTGGTGGCCAGCAGCGTCCTGCCGAGCTGCTGCAGCTCCACCGGCGCCTCCGGGTCGGACAGGTGCACCTCGAGCAGCGTCCGGTTGATCGCCAGCGGGGTGCGCAGCTCGTGCGAGGCGTTGCCGACGAAGCGCTGCTGGGCGGTGAAGGCCCGCTCCAGGCGCTCCAGCATCTCGTCGAAGGTGTCCGCGAGCTCCTTCAGCTCGTCGTCCGGGCCGTCCAGCTCGATCCGCCGGGACAGGTCCGAGCCGGCCACCTGGCGCGCGGTGCGGGTGATCCGGCCGAGCGGGGACAGCACACGGCCCGCCATCGCGTAGCCGAACGCGAAGGCGATCACGGCGAGACCCAGCAGGGCCAGCAGCGAGCGGCTGAGCAGGTTGTCCAGGGCCGCCTGGCGCTGGTGGTCGGCGCACCGGCTGATCGCGTCGTTGAAGTCGGCGAGCGGGACCTGGTTGGTGATCGCGGGGCAGTTGTCGCTGGAGACCTTCAGCTCCTGGAAGCTGACGATCTTGAACAGCGGCGCGTTGCCGTTGGTGATGGCCTGGGCGGCCAGCAGGTAGATGATCGACAGCAGCAGGATGCCGGCGATCAGGAACATGCCGCCGTACAGCAGCGTGAGCCGTATCCGGATGGTCGGGCGCAGCCACGGGAAGGTGGGCTGCGGCCTGCGGGGGTCCCAGGTGGGTTTCGGGGGCGCCTGGGGCGGCGCGGGAGTCGTGGCCACGGCGGATCAGATCCGGTAGCCGGAGCCGGGGACGGTGACGATCACCGGCGGCTCGCCGAGCTTGCGGCGCAGCGTCATGACGGTCACGCGCACGACGTTGGTGAACGGGTCGGTGTTCTCGTCCCAGGCCTTCTCCAGGAGCTGCTCGGCGGAGACCACCGCGCCCTCGCTGCGCATGAGCACCTCCAGCACCGCGAACTCCTTGGGTGCGAGCTGGACCTCCTTGCCGTCGCGGAAGACCTCGCGGCGGTTGGGGTCCAGCTTGATTCCGGCCCGCTCCAGGACCGGCGGCAGGGGCACGCTCGTACGGCGCCCGAGGGCCCGCACGCGCGCGATCAGCTCGCTGAACGCGAACGGCTTGGGGAGATAGTCGTCGGCGCCGATCTCCAGGCCCTCGACACGGTCGCTGACGTCGCCCGAGGCGGTGAGCATGAGCACGCGCGTGGGCATGCCCAGCTCCACGATCTTGCGGCAGACGTCGTCGCCGTGCACGAGCGGGAGGTCGCGGTCGAGGACGACCACGTCGTAGTCGTTGACGCCGATGCGCTCCAGGGCGGCCGCACCGTCGTACACGACGTCGACGGCCATGGCCTCCCGGCGCAGGCCGGTGGCCACCGCATCGGCGAGCAGTTGCTCGTCCTCGACGACGAGTACGCGCACGTCGCTGTCCTTCCTGTGTCCACCCGCGAAAGCGCGCGGTCAGGCGCGCGCGGGCAGGGGTGTCCGTGGGATGTGACCTCCATCCTGCCCTTTTCGGCCATAAGTCGGCTGTAAGACGGGGTCCGCGGCCGCAGGGACCGGGGCCGCGGCGCGGGAACGCGGGATTTTCTGCGGCGGCGGAGGTTTCCCGGGAGCGGACCGGGGGGAGGACGCCATGTACATCCCGCGATCACGCTCTGCATGTGCCGCAGCACCATGCGGTACATCGCCATCCGCCTCGCAGAGTGGGCGCGGGTGTCCGGCACCGTCGCCGCCCGGCCGGGCTGCGCTGGGCACCCGCGGCAGACGTGATCGTTCCCTCCGTACGGCACACCCCCGTGCCACCCGACCCACGACCCAGGACGAGGGGGCGCAGCATGGACGCATTCACCGCAGGACTTCTGCAGCGCATAAAGACGACCGAGTCCGACCTGTCGCGTGCTCGCGACGAGGGCGACGACTTCCTCGTGGAGGTGGAGCTGGCCGAACTCGACGACCTGCGCCGCCTCGCCGCCGAGCACGGTGTGCAGGTAGGCGCGTAACGCGGCCGATCCGACCCGCGCGGCAGGAACGGGACCCCCGGCGAATCCAGCGCCGGGGGTCCCGCTCGTCCAGCACCCTGTGCACGCCTTCCCGCGCGGACGCGGACTAGTCGTGCCAGGCTCCGAAGTCCTCCAGCAGCCGCTGGAGGGGCTCGAAGACGCCCGGGGTGCCCGCGACCGTCAGATCGCCCGTGGGGCGCTCTCCGGGGCGTCCACCGGTCAGCGCGCCCGCCTCCCGGGCGATCAGGTCCCCCGCAGCCACGTCCCAGGCGTGCAGTCCGCGCTCGTAGTAGCCGTCCAGCCGGCCGCAGGCCACGTCGCACAGGTCGACCGCGGCGGAGCCGCCGCGCCGGATGTCCCGCAGCAGCGGGATGAGCCGGGCGGCCACCTCGGCCTGGTGGGCGCGGACCCCGGCGACGTAGTTGAAGCCGGTCGAGACCAGCGCCTGGTCCAGCGGGGGCGCGGGACGGCAGGACAGCGCCCGCTCGCCCTCCCACGCGCCCGTCGCCCATGCCCCGCCGCCGCGGACCGCGTGGTACGTCTCGCCGCGCATCGGCGCCGCGACCACGCCGACGACGGTCTCGCCGTCCTGTTCGGCAGCGACGGACACGGCCCAGGTGGGCAGCCCGTAGAGGTAGTTGACCGTGCCGTCCAGCGGGTCGATCACCCAGCGGATGCCGCTGGTGCCCTGGACGGAGGCGCCCTCCTCGCCGAGGAAGCCGTCCGCGGGCCGGCGCCCGGAGATCAGGTCGGTGATCAGCTTCTCGGCCGCGATGTCCATCTCGGTCACGACGTCGATCGGGCTCGACTTGGTCCTGGCCACCGCCAGGTCGGCGGGACGGCCGTCGCGCAGCAGCTCACCGGCCCGGCGGGCGGCCTCGCGGGCCAGTTCCAGCAGTTCCCGGTGGAGGGGGTCGGTCACGGGTCTCCTCAGGCGAAGGGGCTGTCGGCGCCGGCGGCGGCCGGACGGGGCGCACGGGCCGGGCAGCAGCCGACGGGGCACAGGTCGTGGCTTGGGCCGAGCGCGCCCAGGGCGCACCTGGTGACGTCCTGCCCGCGTTCCGCGGCGGCCCGCTCCAGGACCAGCTCGCGGACGGCCCCCGCGAACCGCGGGTCGGCGCCCACGGTGGCCGAGCGGCGCACCGGCAGGCCCAGCTCGGCGGCCTTGGCGGTGGCCTCGGTGTCGAGGTCGTAGAGGACCTCCATGTGGTCGGAGACGAAGCCGATGGGCGCCATGACGACGGCCGGGACGCCGACGGCGTGCCGCTCCTGAAGGTGGTCGCAGATGTCCGGCTCCAGCCAGGGGATGTGCGGGGCGCCGGAGCGGGACTGGTAGACGAGCCGCCAGGGGTGCTCGACGCCGGTGCGCTCGCGGACCGCGTCGGCGATCAGCCGGGCCACGTCCAGGTGCTGCTCCACGTACGCCCCGCCGTCCCCGTGGGCCTCTTCCGGGCCGGAGGCATCGGCGGCGGAGGTGGGGATGGAGTGGGTGGTGAAGGCGATGTGGGCGCCGTCGCGCACGTCGTCGGGGAGGTCGGCGAGGGAGCGCAGCACGCCGTCGATCATGGGCTCGACGAAGCCGGGGTGGTTGAAGTAGTGCCGCAGCTTGTCGACCTCCGGAACCCGCACCCCCTCCTCCTGGAGGGCGGCCAGCGCGTCGGCGAGGTTCTCCCGGTACTGGCGGCAGCCCGAGTAGGAGGCGTAGGCGCTGGTGGCGAGCACCAGGACGCGGCGGCGGCCGTCGGCGGCCATCTGCCGCAGGGTGTCGGTGAGGTACGGCGCCCAGTTGCGGTTGCCCCAGTAGACCGGCAGGTCGAGGCCGTGCTCGGCGAAGTCCGCGCGCAGGGCCTTCAGCAGGTGCCGGTTCTGGTCGTTGATCGGGCTGACCCCGCCGAACAGGAAGTAGTGCTGTCCGACCTCCTTGAGGCGCTCCTTGGGGATGCCGCGCCCGCGCGTGACGTTCTCCAGGAACGGGACCACGTCGTCGGGGCCTTCGGGGCCGCCGAAGGAGAGCAGGAGCAGGGCGTCGTACGGGGTGGGATCGAGCGCGTCTGGCATGACTCGATCCTGCCACCCGGTGCCGGCAGCCGGTGGACGGCGGGGTGATGAGCCGCGTTCGGGGGGGTGGCGGGGCGATTGTCCGGTTGTGCCCGCGGTGGGGTCCCCGACCGTTTTCGGGGTGCACTTAGGGCTGCCTAACTCGTAAGCTGTACCGATCGCATTCGCGCCTTACGAGCCGCCCCGGAGTCCACGTGCCAAGCCCCTACCGCGCCCTGTTCGCCGAGCCAGGCACCAAGGCCTTCTCCGCCGCGGGGTTCCTCGGCCGGATGCCGCTGTCGATGATGGGCATCGGCGTGGTCACGATGGTCTCGCAGCTCACCGGCCGCTACGGCCTGGCCGGCGCGCTGTCCGCGACCATCGCGCTGTCCGCGGCCGCGATCGGGCCGCGGATATCCCGGCTGGTGGACCGGCACGGGCAGCGCCGGGTGCTGCGCCCGGCGACCCTGGTCGCGCTCACGGCGGCCGCCGGGCTGCTGCTCGCCGCGTACCTCCGCGGGCCGGACTGGACGCTGTTCGTCTGCGCGGCCGGGATCGGCTCGGTGCCGAGCCTGGGCGCGATGATCCGGTCCCGCTGGGCGGCCCTGTACCGGGGGACGCCGAAGCTGCACACCGCCTACTCGTTCGAGTCGGTCGTCGACGAGGTCTGCTTCATCTTCGGGCCGATCATCTCCATCGGCCTGTCCACGGCCTGGTTCCCGGAGGCGGGGCCCCTGCTGGCCGCGTGCTTCCTGGCCGCCGGCGTCTTCTGGCTGACCTCGCAGCGCGCCACCGAGCCGCAGCCGCACCCGCGGGAGAAGCACGGCGGCGGCAGCGCGCTGCGCTCGCCCGGCCTCCAGGTGCTGGTGGCCACCTTCGCGGCCACCGGCACGATCTTCGGGGCGGTCGACGTGGTCACCGTCGCCTTCGCCGACGAACGCGGCCACAAGGCCGCGGCGAGCCTCGTCCTCGCGCTGTACGCGGCCGGATCCTGCGCGGCCGGGGTCGTCTTCGGGCTGATGCGGTTCGCCGGGGCGCCGGAACGCCGCTGGCTCCTGGGCGTGTCGGCCATGGCCGTGAGTATGATCCCCCTCCTACTGGTCGGAAACCTGCCGCTTCTGGCCGTGGCGCTGTTCGTTGCGGGACTGGCCATCGCGCCGACGATGATCACGACGATGTCCCTCATCGAAGAGCACGTACCTCGCGCGCAGCTCACCGAGGGCATGACCTGGGTGAGCACCGGCCTCGCGGTCGGCGTCGCGCTCGGCTCCTCCGTGGCCGGCTGGGTGATCGACGCAGCCGGGGCGCGCGCCGGGTACGGGGTTCCGGCCGTGTCCGGGGCCGTCGCGGTCGCGGTCGGTTTCCTCGGGTACCGCCGGCTGCGCAGGCCGGCCGTCGGTCGGGGAGGCGTCGTTGAGCACCACGTCGAGCGCGAGGAGCGGAACCTGGCGTAACTGGGGCGGCAACGTCTCCGCCCGTCCCGCGCGCGAGGTGGCGCCGGCCTCGGTGGAGGAACTGGCCGCGGCGGTGCGCCGGGCGGCCGAGGACGGCCTGAAGGTGAAGGCGGTCGGCACCGGGCACTCCTTCACGTCCATAGCCGCCACGGACGGCGTGCTGATCCGTCCGCGGCTGCTGACCGGCATACGCGGCATCGACCGGGAGGCCATGACCGTCACGGTCGAGGCCGGCACCCCGCTCAAGAGGCTCAACGCGGCCCTGGCGCGCGAGGGGCTGTCGCTCACCAACATGGGCGACATCATGGAGCAGACGGTCTCCGGCGCCACCAGCACCGGCACCCACGGCACGGGCCGCGAGTCGGCCTCGATAGCCGCCCAGATCAGGGGCCTCGAGCTGGTGACGGCCGACGGCTCGGTGCTCACCTGCTCCGCGAAGGAGAACCCGGAGGTCTTCGCGGCCGCCCGCATCGGCCTCGGCGCCCTCGGCGTCGTCACGGCGATCACCTTCGCCGTGGAGCCCTTGTTCCTGCTCACCGCGCGCGAGGAACCGATGCCCTTCGACCGGGTCGTCGCCGAGTTCGACCAACTGTGGGCGGAGAACGAGCACTTCGAGTTCTACTGGTTCCCGCACACCGGCAACACCAACACCAAGCGCAACAACCGCAGCGCGGGCCCGGAGCAGCCGGTGGGGCAGCTCGCCGGCTGGTTCGAGGACGAGTTCCTCTCCAACGGCGTCTTCCAGGTGGCCCAGTGGGTCGGCCGCGCGGCCCCGGCCACCGTCCCCGCGATCGCGCGGATCTCCAGCAGGGCGCTGTCCGCGCGGACTTACACGGACATCCCGTACAAGGTCTTCACCTCGCCGCGCCGGGTGCGCTTCGTGGAGATGGAGTACGCCGTCCCGCGCGCGGCCCTGGTGGACACGCTGCGCGAGCTGAAGGCCATGGTCGACCGCTCCGGACTGCGCGTCAGCTTCCCGGTCGAGGTGCGCACCGCCCCGGCCGACGACATCACCCTGTCCACCGCCTCCGGCCGGGACAGCGCGTACATCGCCGTGCACATGTTCCGGGGCACGCCGTACCAGGCCTACTTCACCGCCGCCGAGCGCGTCTTCACCGCGCACGAGGGCCGGCCGCACTGGGGGAAGGTGCACACGCGGGACGCGGAGTACTTCTCCAGGGTGTATCCGCGCTTCGCCGAGTTCACGGCGCTGCGCGACCGGCTCGACCCGGAACGCCTGTTCCAGAACGACTACTTGAGGCGGGTTCTGGGAGCGTAGCGATTAGTTCCGTTTCCGGGGAGTAAGTGAAGTTCGCCACCTCCAAGATCGCCACAGCCCGGTACCGAAGGGCCAAGTCGCACTCCTTGCGAGAAGTTGGGCGGCGCGCCCATCCACGCACATGGTCCAAATGGAGTACTGTTGCGAGCCCTGGGTCCGGTCTCCCACCAGGCTGTCCGTGACCTTGCAGGACCGCCGGGAGGGGGCTAGTTGCACAGGGTGACGGAGTTGGTCACTTAGCGTTGCGAACAGGTAACCGTGCCATAACGGCGGTCCGGGGCCCGCGCCCGACACGCCGGGCAACTCGGCAAGGTTGTGGCAGGCTGCACCCGGGCAGGCCACACTCGACTAGCGGAAGCAGCGACGCACGTGACGTCGGCAGGCACCACCCGGGAGGTCCCCATGCCCGAACTGCGTGTCGTGGCCGTCTCCAATGACGGCACACGGCTGGTGCTCAAGGCTGCCGACGCAACGGAGTACACACTTCCGATCGACGAGCGGCTGCGTGCCGCCGTCCGCGGCGACCGCCCCCGGCTCGGCCAGATCGAGATCGAGGTGGAGAGCCATCTCCGCCCCCGTGACATCCAGGCGCGTATACGGGCCGGCGCCACCGCCGAAGAGGTCGCCCAGCTCGCCGGCATCCCGGTCGACCGGGTCCGGCGCTTCGAGGGACCGGTGCTGGCCGAGCGCGCCTTCATGGCCGAGCGCGCCCGTAAGACCCCGGTGCGCAGGCCGGGCGAGAACTCCGGTCCGCTGCTCGGCGAGGCCGTCCAGGAGCGGCTGCTGCTGCGCGGCGCAGACAAGGACACCGTGCAGTGGGACTCCTGGCGCCGCGACGACGGCACCTGGGAGGTCCTGCTCGTCTACCGGGTCGCGGGCGAACCGCACTCGGCGAGCTGGACGTACGACCCGCCCCGGCGGCTCGTCCAGGCCGTCGACGAGGAGGCGCGCTCGCTGATCGGCGAGTCCGACGACCTCGCGGTGCCGGAGCCGAGCTTCCCGTTCGTGCCGCGCATCGCCCGGCTGCCGCGCGACCGGGGCATGGACCGTGCCCTGGAGCGCAGCGACCGGGAGCGGCCGAGCCTGCCCGCGCAGGCGTCCGAGCCCGCCGAGGAGAGCACCGGCGAACGCGACTCGCTGACCAGCCTGCTGGAGGCGGTGCCGAGCTTCCGGGGCGACCTGGTGGTCCCGGAGCGGCCGGTCGAGGTCTCGGAGGAGCCGCCCGAGGACATCGAGGAGGAGGAGCCCCCGGCGCCCGCGGCGTCGGCCGGGTCCGCCTACGCGGACGTCCTCATGCCGCGCTCGGTGGGCAGCCACCGGGACCGGCTCATCGGCTCCACCGACCGCCAGGCCGAGGCCGACGGCGTCCGCCCCGGCCGGCGCGCGGCGGTACCGAGCTGGGACGAGATCGTGTTCGGCACGCGGCGCAAGAAGCAGGAGTGAACCCGCTGTACGGCCCTGTGAGCCCTCGTACGACCGTGCGATGAATGGGTGGCACGCGCGCGTGCCACCCATTTCGGCCGTCTCCGCCTACCGCGGGCCCGGGCCCACCGCCACCGGACGGGACGGGTCCGAGGACCACTCCGACCAGGAACCGACGTACAGGGCCGCCGGAATGCCCGCGACCGCGAGCGCCAGCACCTCCTGGGCGGCCGACACGCCCGAGCCGCAGTAGACGCCCACCGGAACGTCCGTGGAGACGCCCAGGGCCTTGAAGCGGTCCCGCAGGTCAGCGGCGGGCAGGAACCGGCCGTCCGGCCCCACGTTCTCCGTCGTCGGGGCCGACACGGCGCCCGGGATGTGCCCGCCGACCCGGTCGATGGGCTCCACCTCACCGCGGTACCGCTCCCCCGCGCGCGCGTCCAGCAGCACGCCCGAGCCGGCCAGCGCGGCCGCCTGGTCCGCGTCCAGCAGCCCGGCCGGATCCGGCGCGGGCCGGAAGTCGCCCTCGGCGGGAGCCGGCGTCACGGTCGACAGCGGGCCCTGCCAGGCCGGCAACCCGCCGTCGAGGCACCGCACGTCCGGGTGACCCGTCCAGCGCAGCAGCCACCACGCGCGCGCGGCGGCCCAGCCCACCCCGCCGTCGTAGACGACGACCGGGCGGCCGGTCGACACGCCCGCGCGGCGCATGGCCGCGCCGAACTCGGCCAGGTCCGGCAGCGGATGGCGGCCACGCTCGCCGGGGGCCGAGGCCAGTTCCCGGTCCAGGTCGACGAAGACCGCGCCGGGGATGTGCCCGGCCGCGTACTCGGCCCGGCCGTCGAACTCCGGTTCGCCCGTCGCCTTCGCGAGGCTGAGCCGCCAGCGCACGTCCAGCAGGACGGGCGGGCTGCCCCCCTCGATCTCGTGGGCCAGTTCGGTCGCGCTGATGATGGCTGTCATGGCGTCATCCTTACGTCAGGGGTGGCCGCGGCGTCCAGGTACGGCTACTCTCCCGCCGGGCAGGTCCGATCACCCGGCGTACGGGACCGGGCACGCACTGTACAAATGTCGGACACTCGCCGGCCGTCGTGAAGCAGCGGCGGGAGACGGCGGAGCAGGCATCCTTCCCGGTGCCCCGGGCGGCCGGCGCGGCCCGGCGTGCGGCACCCCGAAGGACGCGGGCCCCGGCGCGGGTGCCCGCGCGCCGGCGGCACACCCCTTCCGGCGAGCGGAAGCGACACGGCCCCCGTGAGGGCCGGGGAGAGAGTGACGGATGACCGAGGCACGGGAGCCGGCCGGCCCGCAGGAACGGCGTGCGCCCGGGACACCCTGCTGGGTGAGCCTGATGGTGCACGGGCCGGCCGTGACCGAGAGGTTCTACGGGGCCCTGTTCGGCTGGGAGTTCCGGCCCGGCCCGCAGCAGCTCGGCCCCTACGTGCGGGCGCTGCTCGACGGCCACCAGGTGGCCGGCATCGGCCACCTGCCGCCGGACCGCCGGCTGCCGGTCGCCTGGACGCCGTACTTCGCCTCCAGGGACGTGGACGCCACGGCCGACCAGGTCCGGCTGTGCGGCGGCACGGTCGCCGTGGGCCCGCTGGACGCGGCCGAGTCCGGGCGGATGGCCATCGCCGCCGACCCCTCCGGGGCGGTGTTCGGCATCTGGCTGGGCGCGGCCCACCTCGGCACGGCGATCGGCGGCGTCCCGGGCACCCCCGTCTGGAACGAGCTGCTCACCTACGAGACGTCCGTCGTCGCCAAGTTCTACGAGACGGTCTTCGGCTACGAGGAGGAGCCGGAGGTCTCCGCCGGCCGCGACCACGTCACCCTGCGCGCCGGCGGCCGTCCGGTGGCCGGCCTGAGCGGCCTGGGCCACGCCCTGCCCGGCGACCGCGGCGCCCACTGGCTGACGTACTTCCAGGTCGCCGACACCGGGGAAACGCTGCTCCAGGTCACCGAACTCGGCGGCCGCGTCCTCGCCGCGCCCCACGACACCCCGCACGGCCGGGTCGCCACGGTGGCGGACCCGGAGGGGGCGGTGTTCTCCGTGGTCGAGGCGCCGCGCTGAGCCGGCCGGCGGGACGCTCGCCGGGGTCAGTCCGCCGTGACCGGCAGCACGTCCGGGGACAGGGCCGCCGCGCGGGAGGTCGCGGCGGTCATGCGGCGGCGGTGGTGGCGGCGGCACAGCACCTCGTAGCCGATCTCGCCCGCCGCGTGGTTGACGTCGCCGACGACCACCTGGGCGCCCTCCACGACCATCTCGCCGCCCACCGTGCGGGCGTTGTGGGTGGCGCGTGCGCCGCACCAGCACAGGGCCTCGACCTGGAGGACCTCTATGCGGTCGGCCAGTTCCACGAGGCGCTGGGAGCCGGGGAAGAGCTTGGAGCGGAAGTCGGTGGTGATGCCGAACGCGTAGACGTCCAGGCCGAGGTCGTCCACCACGCGCGCGAGCTGGTCGATCTGCTCCGGCGCGAGGAACTGCGCCTCGTCCGCGATGACGTAGTCCGCCCGGCCGCCCTGGGAGAGGTGGTCGACGAGGTAGGCGTACAGGTCCTGGCCGTCCTCGACCTCCACCGCGTCGGTGACCAGGCCCAGCCGGGACGACAGCTTGCCCTCGCCCGCGCGGTCGTCCCGGGTGAAGATCACGCCGACGAGGCCGCGCGTGGAGCGGTTGTGCTCGATCTGCAGAGCCAGGGTCGACTTCCCGCAGTCCATGGTTCCGGAGAAGAACACCAGCTCGGGCATGAGGGGATGAGCACCTTTCGGCGGGGTCGGGCAGGGGGTTTCAGGAGCGTACTTCGAGCAGCGGGACGAGCTGCTCGGCGGGGGTCATCGAGCCGTGGTTGCCGACCAGCGCCGATTCCTTGGGCTCCCGCCGGGAGGCGATGACCAGGACGTCGTCGTGCGCGGCCGCGATCACGTCGCCGAGCCGGGCGTACACGCGCTCGTCGACGCCCGGCCCGAACCAGCCGGCCTCGATCGCCTCGTCCCGCGAGGCCACCCAGAACTGCTCGCCGAGCACCTCGCGCCAGACGGTCAGCACGTCGGCCTCGGCGCCCGGCACCGCGTACACGTGCCGCGCCCGGCCCTCGCCGCCGAGCAGGGCGACGCCGGCGCCCAGCTCCCAGTCCTCGTCGAAGTCGATGCGGTGCTCCTCGTCGAACGGCACGTCGACCATGCCGTGGTCGGCGGTGACGTACAGCGCGCTGCGCGGCGGGAGCTGCTCGGCGAGGCGCTGGGCGAGCCGGTCGACGTACATGAGCTGGCCGCGCCAGGTGTCGGAGGCGACGCCGTAGCGGTGCCCGGCGCCGTCCAGCTCGGCGTAGTAGGTGTACACCAGCGAGCGGTCGCCGGCGGCCAGTTGCTCGGCCGCAAGGTCCATGCGGTCCTCGCCGGTGAGCCTGCCGTGGAAGGTGCCGCCGCTCAGCGCGACCTTGGTCAGCGGAGTGCTCGCGAAGGTGGGCGAGGACACCTGGGCGGCGTGCACACCGGCGTCGTGGGCCAGTTGGAACACCGTGGGGTACGGCTGCCAGGGGCGGGGCGGGGCCCACGGCTGCCAGCGGAGCTGGTTCATCAGCTCGCCGGTGTCGGGGTTGCGCACGGTGTAGCCGGGCAGGCCGTGCGCGCCGGGCGGCAGACCGGTGCCGACGGAGGCCAGGGAGGTCGCGGTGGTGGCCGGGTAGCCGGCGGTGAGCGGGCGGCCGGTGCCGCCGCGCGAGCTGCCGAGCAGCGAGTTGAGGAAGGGCGCCTCCTCGGGGTGCGCCCTGAGCTGCTCCCAGCCGAGCCCGTCGACCAGGAAGACGCAGACCCGGTCGGCCGGGGTCAGTTCCCCGATCGTGGCGGTCATGCCGGGGACGCCGAGGCCCGCGGCCAGGGTGGGCAGCAGGTCGGCGAGCGAGCCGCTGCCGTACTGGGGCAGCGGCGCGGTGTCCAGGGCGAGGGGCTCCGGGTGGTCCCAGGCGGGCAGCTGCGCCATCAGCGCGTGATGTCCGCGGTCGCCTCGGAGATGGCCTGGGCGAAGGCGAGCGCCTGGCGCACCGTCTCGGGGCCGTCGCCGGCCTCGCTCACCCGCAGGCTGAGGTCGTCCGCCGTGGAGCTGCCCGTGTAGCCGTGGTCGGCCTCGCAGTTGGGGTCGCCGCAGGCGGCGGGCTCCAGGTCGATGCGGCTGACCGCGCCCCAGCCGATGGTCAGCACGATCTCGCGGGGCAGGGTGCCGGGCTTGTACTGCTCCGGGTTGGCGACCACCCGGCTGACCACGACGGACGAGATCCGGCCGAGTTTCACGGACTCCGTGGAGGTGGTGGCGTACGGCGTCGGGGAGGTGGTGTCGGCGGCCTGCTCGTCGGTGTGGCTGACGATGAAGCGGTTGCCGGTGAGGACCAGCACGGTCACGTGCCGGCGGACCTCGTTCTGGTCGAACGTCGTCTCCTGGTGGACCAGGTACGACCGGATGGGTTCGCCGCCCACTGCGGCCTCCACCGCCTCGGCCACGAGGGCCGGGTAGTAGCCGCTGCGCTCGATCGCCGCGCGCAGCCCCTGGGTCGTCGTACTGGTCTTGGCCATGGCGTCCATCCTAATCCGTGGGCAAGGGCGGTCCGGGCCAGTCGCCGCCACCCGCGACGGCCCGGCCCGCCCGCGCGCGGGCGCCGTGCCGCGGGCCCCGGCGGACGGCCCGGCCGCGCCCCCGTCCCTAGGGCCTTTCCGACGATTCGCGTCGGATCAGCCCGCGGCGTCCGGTGCCGTGCATCGCAAGGCGGAGGGTCGCCCTCGTACTGGACGCACCTGGGCGCACCCGACAACGCGGCGAGGTGCGGCGCCAGGCGTCGCGGGCCCGGCGGGAATCGTCAGACAGGCCCTGGGGCCCGGCGCTCCCCCGCTCAGTACGCCGGCATGGTGCGCGGGCCGTGGTCGTCGCGGGCGGGCGGCGGCGCGAGGCGCACGGTGGCGCCGAGGACGCTCACGCCCCGCTGGGCGACGACGACCGGCTCCAGGGTGACGGCGACCACCTCGGGGTGGTCGTCCACCAGCCGGGACACGCGCAGCAGCAGCCGCTCGAGCGCGGGGGTGTCCACGGGTGCGGAGCCGCGCCAGCCGAACAGCAGCGGTGCGGTGCGGATGGAGCGCACCAGCGAGGTCGCCTCCCGGTCGGTGACCGGGACCAGGCGGTGCGCGGTGTCGTCGAGCAGTTGCGAGGCGGCCCCGGCGAGTCCGAAGGACAGCACGGCGCCGGCCGCCGGGTCGATCACCGCGCGTACGACCGTGTCGACGCCCCTGGGCGCCATGCCCTGCACCACCGGCCGCAGCTCGTCGGGCTTGCCGAACAGCCCGGTCAGCTCGGCGTACGAGCGGCGCAGCTGCTCCTCGTCCGCCAGGTCGAGGCGCACCCCGCCGAGGTCGGCCCGGTGCCGCAGGTGCGGGGCGGTGGCCTTGAGGGCCACCGGGTAGCCGAGGGTGCGGGCGGCCTCGGCGGCCGCGTCGGGGGTGGGCGCGGGCAGGGCGCGGCGGACCGGGACGCCGTACTTGCCGAGCAGCTCGCAGGTCTCCGCCTCGCCGAGGGTGAGTCCCTGGCCGCGTTCGAGAAGGACGCCGATCAGCTCGGCGGCGCCCTTCTCGTCGATGTCGTCGTACTCCGGGACCTTGCCGGGGTCGGTGGCGTCGCGGCGCCACTGCCCGTACTTCACCGCCTCGGCCAGGGCGCGGACGGCGCGCTCGGCGGCCGGGTAGGCGGGGATGAGGCGGGTTCCGTCCCCCGGCTGAGAGGCCGGCGCCTCGGGAGCGGCGGGCACCTCTGCCGCTGCGGGGCCCTCTGCCGCCGCGGGCGTCTCGGGAGCGCCGGGCGCCACGTCGGGCGGCCGCCGGTCGGGGCTCGACGGGCCGGTGCCGTCCGCGGTGCCCAGTGCCCGGGCGGGCCGGGGCACGGCGTTCGTGGCGCCAGGCGCCTGCGGGGCCGTGCTCGCCGCGGCCGACAACGCCTGCGCGAGCCCGCCGAGTTCCACGTGCACCACCAGCACGGGCTTGCCGGGCGTCCCGGCCGCCGCAGACCGCAGCGCCTCCGCCAGTTCCGCGTCGCCCGGCGAGCCCTCCCCGATGGCCGGGATCGCCGTGACCACGACCGCGTCGCACGTGTCGTCGGCCAGCGCCCGGGACAGCGCGCGGTGGAAGTCCTCCGCCGTCGCGCCGGTCGTCAGGTCCAGCGGCGGCGAGGGCCGCAGTCCCTCCGCGAGGCAGCGGTCGTACGTCAGCAGGCCCAGCGACTCGGAGTTGCCGAGGATGGCCACCCGGGGCCCGGCGGGCAGCGGCTGCCGGGCCAGCAGCAGGCCCGCGTCGACCAGCTCG
The DNA here is from genome assembly GCF_042793175.1 of Streptomyces sp. NPDC056580. Lineage (NCBI taxonomy): Bacteria > Bacillati > Actinomycetota > Actinomycetes > Kitasatosporales > Streptomycetaceae > Streptomyces > Streptomyces sp. NPDC056580. The sequence goes on from NZ_JBHTVE010000003.1 coordinate 449,179, forward strand.
GTGATCGTGTCGACCCGGATGACGCCGGCCTGCCGGAGGAGCGCGGACACGGTCGCGGGCGGCAGCCGCGTGGCCCGTACCGCGTGGCCCTGCGGCGCGGATCCCGCGCTCTGCACCACGACCAGTGGTTTGGCCGCGGCCGTGCGCCGGGCGAGGCGGTTGAACTTGCGGGGGTTGCCGATGGTCTCCAGGTACATGAGGACGACGTCGGTGTCGGGGTCGTCGTACCAGTACTGGAGGACGTCGTTGCCGGAGACGTCGGCCCGGTTGCCGGACGACACGAAGGTGGAGACGCCCGTGACGCCCGTGACCCCTCCCCCGCGCCGGTGCAGCCGGGACAGCAGGGCGATGCCGATGGCGCCGGACTGGGAGAACAGCCCGATGCGGCCGGGCCGGGGCATCTCGGGGGCCAGTGAGGCGTTCAGCCGGATCCCGGGCGCGGTGTTGATGATCCCGAAGGCGTTGGGGCCGATGATCCGCATGCCGTACGCGCGCGCCTGCCGCACCAGGGCCCGCTGCCGCTCGCGCCCCTCGGGCCCGCTCTCGGCGTACCCGGCGGACAGCACCACGAGCCCCTGCACCCCGTGTTCGCCGCACTCGTCGACGACCGCGGGCACGTGCTCGGCCGGGACGGCGACGACGGCGAGGTCCACGGGCTCCGCGATCTCCCGCACCGAGCGGTGCGCGGGCACCCCGTCGACCTGGTCGACGTCCTCGGGGAACGCCTTGTTGACGGCGTGCAGCCGACCCGGATAGCCGGCCTCCCGGATGTTGCCGAGGACGCTGCGGCCGACGCCGCCGGGCGCGCGGCCGACGCCTACGACGGCGACGGAGCCGGGCGCCAGCAGCCGGCGCACCGAGCGCGCCTCGGCGCGCTGCTCGCGCGCGAGCTGGACGGCGACCGAGCGGTCGGTGGGCTCGAGGTCGAACTCCAGGCGTACGACGCCGTCCTCGAAGCTGCGTTTCTGGGTGTACCCGGCGTCCGTGAACACCTTGATCATCTTGGTGTTGGCGGGCAGCACCTCGGCGGCGAAGCGCCGGATGCCCCGCTCGCGGGCGACGGCCGCGACGTGCTCCAGCAGCGCGGAGGCGACCCCGCGGCCCTGGTGGGCGTCCTGGACCAGGAAGGCGACCTCGGCCTCGTCGGCGGGCGCGGAGGAGGGCATGCCGTCGGTGCCGATGCGGTCGTAGCGTACGGTTGCGATGAACTCGCCGCCGACGGTGGCCGCGAGTCCCACCCGGTCCACGAAGTCGTGGTGCGTGAAGCGGTGGACGTCCTTGGCGGACAGGCGTGGGTAGGGCGCGAAGAAGCGGTAGTACTTGGACTCGTCCGAGACCTGCTCGTAGAAACTGACCAGGCGGTCGGCGTCGTCGACGGTGATGGGCCTGATGCGCGCGGTGCCCCCGTCGCGCAGCACCACGTCCGCCTCCCAGTGGGCGGGGTACTCGTGCCGGTCCTGCCGGTCCGCCGGGCTCTGCATGGGCCCCAGGGTACGGCTCGCGTCGGACGGCGTCGCGAGGCAGTCTGTGGGGGACGACAGCCGGACCGAGGCCGCGGTCAGGCGAAACACCCCGGCGGGACACGGGACCGCGCGGGGCATGCTTCGCGATATGGGAAACTGGTCTAGACAACCTGAACACCGAAGGGCAGCAACACATGGCTGAGCGCCGCGTCAACATCGGCTGGGCCGAGGGCCTCCACGCCCGCCCCGCCTCCATCTTCGTCCGAGCCGCCACGGCCACAGGCGTCCCGGTGACGATCGCCAAGGCCGGGGGCGACCCCGTCAACGCGGCCTCCATGCTGGCCGTCCTGGGTCTGGGCGCCCAGGGCGGGGAGGAGATCGTCCTCGCCTCCGACGCCGAGGGCGCGGACGCCGCGCTCGACCGGCTGGCCAAGCTGGTCGCCGAGGGCCTCGAGGAGCTGCCCGAGACGGTCTGACCGCCGGCTCGCCGACAATTCCTGAGCCGTGCCGCCCTTTCCGGGTGACACGGCTCAGGCATTTCACCGGACATTCAAGAGGAGCCGGAAATCCGGGCAGCGAGAACAACCCGCCGCCGAATTACCTCCTCTTTGTATACGGCGCCCGTGTTAATGCCGTGGGCCCGACATGTTTACGGCATGTTGCGAAGTCCTCACACGGTCCGGGCCGGCCCCGCCCCCGGAAAAACGCAGCCGGTGCGCGGCCGTCGTCCGCTCGGTGTGCAGGGCCGTGATCGCACGCGCGCGTTCGCCGTCGCCGCGCGCCACCGCGTCCGCGATCGCGCCGTGCTCGGCCCACAGGTCCACCGGGCTCGGCGGGGCCGCCACCGCGTACATCCAGGCGATCTTGTGCCGCAACTGCGTCAGCGCCGACGTCAGCGAGGGGCTGCCCGAGGCCTGGGCGAGCGTCTCGTGGAACCAGCCGCCCAGCGCGCGCAGATCCTCGCTGTTGCCCCGCCTGGCCCGCTCCTGACCCAGCTTGACCAGGCCGCGCAGCACCTTCAGATGGGCCTCGGTGCGCCGCTGGGCGGCCCGGGAGGCGCCGAGCGGCTCCAGCAGCACGCGCATCTCCAGCAGGTCGGCGGCCTCCTGCTCGGTCGGCTCGGCCACGCACGCGCCGGCGTGCCTGCGCGTCACCACGAAGCCCTCCGCCTCCAGGGTGCGCAGGGCCTCGCGGACGGGGACGCGCGAGACGCCGTAACGGCGGGCCAGGACTTCCTCGGTGAGCCGGCCGCCGCGCTCGTGGACACCGGCGACGATGTCGTCCCGGATCGCGGTGCACACCGTGTGCGCCGGAATACGCATGACCGACCTCCGCCTTCAATCCCCGTGAAACGCCGACGATGGACGTGTTGACCTGTGACTCTATTCCAATGCCGTGGAATTTCCGACGGCGGGCCGGAATCCATGCCTGTTTTTTGGACAGCGGGTCCGGTGGGCACCGGGGAAAACGGCGAAAGCCCCGGCTCGGCGAGCCGGGGCTTTCGGTTGCGTGCGGCGAGATGTCAGACGTGCACGCCGTGCTTGCGGAGATAGGCGACGGGGTCCACGTCGGAGCCGTACTCGGGGGTGGTGCGCGCCTCGAAGTGCAGGTGCGGGCCGGTGACGTTGCCGGTCGCGCCGGACAGGGCGATCTGCTGGCCGGGGATCACCTTCTGGCCCACCGTGACGCCGATGGACGACAGGTGGCCGTACTGGGTGTACATGCCGTCGGCCATCCGGATCACGATCTGGTTGCCGTACGCCCCGCCCCAGCCGGTGGAGACGACGGTGCCGGCGCCGACCGCGTGCACCGAGGTGCCGCTGGCGGCGTGGAAGTCGATGCCCGTGTGCGAGCCGGACGACCACAGGGAGCTGCTGGCCTGGTAGGCCGTGGAGACGTACGAGTGCACGATCGGGGCGACGAACGCGTTCAGGCGCTTGCGCTCGGCCTCACGGGCGGCGCGGGCTGCGGCCGCGCGCTCCTTCTTCGCCTCCTCGACGGCCGCCTTGGCGGCGGCCTCCTCGGCCGCCTTCTGCTCGGCGGCCCGGGTCTGGGCGGCGGCCTGCTCGTCGATCTGCGCGGCGACCTCGTCGCTGACGGTGATGACCGGGGTGAGGCCGCTCTGCTCGACCGGCTTCTCCGCGGCGAACGCCGGGGAGGCGGCGAGGGTGCCGATGACACCGGTGGTGGTGAGGGCGGCGACACCCGCCGCCTGAGCGGTGGTGCGCTTGACGCGGCCGGGCTTGCGGTGCTTCCCGGAGGCGCACATGAACGCCATGAAGTGGCTGGTCCTTTCCTTCCCTCTCGCCTACCGGGTTAGCTGACGGGTTCGGAGCAGGAAGGTCTCCTACGGACCCCCTCGCTCGCGCGCGGGCGTCCGATTCACCCCAGGGATCACGATGGGTCCCCGGCTCCCCTGGCTCGCGCCGTACGGGGACTCGGCGATGGCTGTCCGGTGCCGCGGGTGCGGCGCACTGCCTGACGGACAGCCCGGAAGACGCTAAGCGGCCCGGTCTCCGGCGCCCAAACGAATCCGGGCTTTTGTAGCGCATCCCACAGGGCAGACAGGCAACCTCCGCCTCAATTCGGACATTGGAACAAAGGCGGCTCACCCGTTTCGGGAAGGGCCGCGTACGCGAAGGGGACCTGACGGCCCGTCGGCCGCCGGGTCCCCCGCGCGCGTGTGACCGTCCGGCCCTACTCGGCGGCGACGACGGTGACTTCGCCGATGCCGAGCGCCCGCACGGGCTCCTTGATCTGCGACGCGTCACCGACGAGGACGGTCACCAGGCCGTCCACCGGGAAGGCGCTGACGACCGCCGCGGTGGCCTCCACCGTGCCGGTGGCCGCGAGCTGCTGATACAGCGTCGCCTGGAAGTCGTCGGGCAGGTGCTGCTCGACCTGGTCGGCCAGGGTGCTCGCGACGGCCGCCGCGGTCTCGTACTTCAGCGGCGCCACGCCGACCAGGTTCTGCACGGCGACGTCCCGCTCGGCGTCGGTCAGGCCCTCGGCCGCGAGGGTGCGCAGTACCTTCCACAGGTCGTCGAGCGCCGGACCGGTGTTCGGGGTGTCCACGGAGCCGCTGATGGCGAGCATCGCGGCGCCGGTGCCGTCCGGGGCGGACCGCAGGACCTGCCCGAAGGCGCGCACGCCGTAGGTGTAGCCCTTCTCCTCGCGCAGGACGCGGTCCAGCCGGGAGGTGAGCGTGCCGCCGAGGCAGTAGGTGCCGAGCACCTGGGCGGGCCACACCCGGTCGTGCCGGTCGGGGCCGATCCGGCCGATGAGCAGCTGCGTCTGGACGGCGCCGGGCCGGTCGACGATGACGACACGGCCGGTGTCGTCGGCGGTCACCGGCGGCACCGGACGCGGCTCGGCGGCGGTGCCGGACCATGCGCCCAGGGTGTCGGTGAGCAGGGCGTCCAGGTCGGTGCCGGTGAGGTCGCCGACCACGACGACGGTCGCCGTGGCGGGACGCACGTGCCGGTCGTAGAAGGCGCGCACCGCGGCCGCGTCGATCTTCTCGACCGTCTCCTCGGTGCCCTGGCGCGGCCGCGACATGCGCGCGGTGGCCGGGAACAGTTCCTTGGAGAGCTCCTTCGCGGCCCGGCGCGAGGGGTTGGCCAGCTCGTGCGGGATCTCGTCCAGCCGGTTGCGCACCAGGCGTTCGACCTCGCTCGCGGCGAACGCGGGGGCGCGCAGGGCGTCGGCGAGCAGGCCCAGGCCCTTGGCCAGGCGGGAGGCCGGCACCTCGAGGCTGAGCCGGACGCCGGGGTGGTCGGCGTGCGCGTCGAGCGTGGCTCCGGCCCGCTCCAGCTCGGCGGCGTACTCCTCGGCCGAGTGCTTGTCGGTGCCCTCGGAGAAGGCCCGCGCCATGATCGTGGCGACGCCGTCCAGACCGGCCGGCTCTGCGTCCAGGGGCGCGTCGAGCAGCACCTCGACGGCGACGACCTGCTGGCCGGGGCGTTGGCAGCGCAGCACGGTGAGGCCGTTGTCCAGCGTGTCGCGGTCGGGGGCCGGGAACGCCCAGGGCCTGGCCTCGCCCGGCTGCGGCTGGGGGTGGAAGTCCATCGGGGCGAGCTCGCTCACTTGGCCGTCTCCTCGTTGTCGTGTCGGCCCTCCACGGTCGCCTCCGCCTCCGGGTCCTCGGGGACGTCTGCGTCCTCGACGGTCTCCGGGGACTTGGGCTCGTACACGAGGACGGCGCGGTTGTCCGGGCGCAGGCGTGCCTTGGCGACCGCCTGCACCTGCTCGGGGGTCACCTCCAGGACGCGCTCGACGGCCGTCAGGGCGAGCTGCGGGTCGCCGAACAGTACGGCGAACCGGCACAGTTCGTCGGCGCGGCCGGCGACCGTGCCCAGCCGGTCCAGCCACTCGCGCTCGAGCTGGGCCTGGGCGCGCTCCATCTCCTCGGGCGTGGGGCCCTCCTCGGCGAACCGGGCCAGCTCCTCGTCGATCGCGGCCTCGATCACCGGCACCTCGACGTCGCCGGAGGTCTTCACGTCCAGCCAGCCGAGCGAGGGCGCGCCGGCCAGCCGCAGCAGGCCGAAGCCGGCCGCGACGGCCGTACGGTCGCGGCGCACCAGCCGGTTGTAGAGCCGGGAGGACTCGCCGCCGCCGAGGACGGTCAGGGCCAGGTCCGCCGCGTCCGCCTCGCGGGTGCCGTCGTGCGGGAGCCGGTAGGCGGCCATCAGGGCGCGCGCCGGGACCTCCTCCTCGACGACCTCGCGCAGCTGGCCGCCGATGACCTCCGGCAGCGAGCCGTCGCGGGGCGCGGGCTTGCCGTCGTGGCCGGGGATGGAGCCGAAGTACTTCTCGATCCAGGCGAGGGTCTGCTTGGGGTCGATGTCGCCGACCACGGACAGCACCGCGTTGTTGGGCGCGTAGTAGGTGCGGAAGAACTGGCGCGCGTCCTCCAGGGTGGCCGCGTCCAGGTCCGCCATGGAGCCGATCGGCGTGTGGTGGTAGGGGTGGCCCTCCGGGTAGACCAGGGCGGTCAGCTTCTCGAAGGCGGTGCCGTAGGGAACGTTGTCGTAGCGCTGGCGGCGCTCGTTCTTGACGACGTCCCGCTGGTTCTCCATGGACTCCTCGTCCAGGGCGGCCAGCAGGGAGCCCATGCGGTCGGCCTCGAGCCAGAGCGCGAGCTCGAGCTGGTGGGCCGGCATGGTCTCGAAGTAGTTGGTGCGCTCGAAGCTCGTGGTGCCGTTCAGCGAGCCGCCGGCGCCCTGCACCAGCTCGAAGTGGCCGTTGCCCGTCACCTGCGCGGAACCCTGGAACATCAGGTGCTCGAAGAGGTGAGCCAGGCCGGTACGCCCCTTGACTTCGTGGCGGGAGCCGACGTCGTACCACAGGCAGACCGCCGCCACCGGAGTCAGGTGGTCCTCGGAGAGCACCACGCGAAGACCGTTGGCCAGGCGGTGCTCGGTCGCTGTCAGGCCCCCGGAGCCTGCCTCGGCTGTGGTCGTGTGACCCATGGGCATGTACGTCCCTTCGCGAGCGGAGGCGGTTGATGGAAACCGCGGTTTTCCTGCCGGTCCTGCCACTGTATGCAAGCGTGCGCGGCCTCGGCGAAGTTCCCGCCGGACGTACGCCCACAGCGGATCGCGTAGCCTGCGTCCCGCGTGCCGTGGGACGACTTCCCGGCACCGGGCCGGACCGCGGGGGACCGGGTCGCGGCCCGGGTTGTCAGTGCCGCGGTCCACAATGGTCCGCGTCAGGTCCGTCAACCGCGAGCGAACAGAAATCTGGAGGAGCCGGCAGCGATGGCCCGCCGCAGCACGAAGACCCCGCCGCCCGACGATTCGTACGAGGAGAGGATCCTCGACATCGACGTCGTGGACGAGATGCGTGGCTCCTACCTCGAGTACGCGTACTCGGTCATCTACTCGCGCGCCCTGCCGGACGCCCGTGACGGACTCAAGCCCGTGCACCGCCGGATCGTCTACCAGATGAACGAGATGGGCCTGCGCCCCGACCGGAGCTACGTGAAGTGCGCCCGCGTCGTCGGCGAGGTCATGGGCAAGCTGCACCCGCACGGCGACTCCTCGATCTACGACGCCCTGGTGCGCATGGCGCAGCCGTTCTCGATGCGCGTCCCGCTGGTCGACGGCCACGGCAACTTCGGCTCGCTGGGCAACGACGACCCGCCGGCCGCCATGCGGTACACCGAGTGCCGCATGACCGAGGCGACGAGCCTGATGACCGAGTCGATCGACGAGGACACGGTCGACTTCGCGCCCAACTACGACGGCCAGGAGCAGGAGCCGGTGGCGCTGCCGGCCGCCTTCCCGAACCTGCTGGTCAACGGCTCCTCGGGCATCGCGGTCGGCATGGCGACGAACATGCCGCCGCACAACCTGCGCGAGGTCGTGGCGGCGGCCCGCCATCTGATCAGGTACCCGAACGCGGACCTGGACGCGCTGATGAAGCACGTCCCGGGCCCCGACCTGCCCACCGGCGGCCGGATCGTCGGCCTGGACGGCATCCGGGACGCGTACGCGTCGGGACGCGGCACGTTCAAGATCCGGGCGACGGTCGCCGTCGAGGCCGTGACCGCCCGCCGCAAGGGCCTCGTCGTGACCGAGCTGCCCTTCGCGGTCGGCCCGGAGAAGGTCATCGCCAAGATCAAGGACCTGGTCAACTCGAAGAAGGTCCAGGGCATCGCCGACGTCAAGGACCTCACCGACCGTGAGCACGGGCTGCGCCTGGTCATCGAGATCAAGAACGGCTTTGTGCCGGAGGCGATCCTGGAGCAGCTCTACAAGCTGACGCCGATGGAGGAGTCCTTCGGCATCAACAACGTCGCGCTGGTCGACGGCCAGCCGCTCACGCTGGGTCTGAAGGAGCTGCTGGAGGTCTACCTCGACCACCGTTTCGACGTGGTCCGGCGCCGCAGCGAGTTCCGCCGCGGCAAGAAGCGCGACCGGCTGCACCTGGTCGAGGGCCTGCTCACCGCCCTGGTCGACATCGACGAGGTCATCCGGCTGATCCGGTCCAGCGAGAACTCCGCGCAGGCCAAGCAGCGCCTGATGGAGCGGTTCTCGCTGAGCGACGTCCAGACGCAGTACATCCTCGACACGCCGCTGCGCCGGCTCACCAAGTACGACCGCATCGAGCTGGAGGCGGAGAAGGACAAGCTCACCGCCGAGATCGAGGAGCTGACCCGGATCCTGGAGTCGGACGCGGAGCTGCGCAAGCTGGTCTCGGCCGAACTGGCCGCCGTGGCCAAGAAGTTCGGCACCGACCGGCGCACGGTCCTGCTGGAGTCCGCGGGCACGCCGGTGGCCGCGGTGCCGCTCCAGGTCGCCGACGACCCCTGCCGGGTGATGTTGTCGTCGACGGGTCTGCTGGCCCGTACGGCGACCGACGAGCCGTTCGCGGATGCGGGCGGCGCCAAGCGCGTGAAGCACGACGTGATCCTCTCGGCGGTCCCGGCCACGGCGCGCGGCGAGATCGGCGCGGTGACCTCGGCGGGCCGGCTGCTGCGGATCAACGTCGTCGACCTTCCGCAGCTGCCCGCGGCGGCGACGGCGAACCTGTCCGGAGGGGCGCCGCTGGCGGAGTTCGTCTCCCTGGAGGACGACGAGACGGTGGTCTGCCTGACCACGCTGGACGAGTCGTCCCCCGGCCTCGCGCTCGGCACGGCGCAGGGTGTCGTCAAGCGAGTGGTGCCCGACTACCCGTCCAACAAGGACGAGTTGGAGGTCATCACGCTCAAGGAGGGCGACCGGATCGTCGGCGCGGTGGAGCTGCGCACCGGCGAGGAGGACCTGGTGTTCATCACGGACGACGCACAGCTTCTGCGCTTCCAGGCGTCCGCCGTGCGCCCGCAGGGCCGCCCGGCCGGCGGCATCGCGGGCATCAAGCTGGCCGAGGGCGCCAAGGTCATCTCCTTCACGGCGGTCGACCCGGCCGTCGACGCGGCGGTCTTCACGGTGGCGGGCTCGCGCGGCACGCTGGACGACTCGGTGCAGACGACGGCCAAGCTGACCCCGTTCGACCAGTACCCGCGCAAGGGCCGCGCCACCGGCGGCGTGCGCTGCCAGCGGTTCCTGAAGGGCGAGGACTGCCTGTCGCTGGCCTGGGTGGGCCCCGTCCCGGCACGGGCGGCGCAGAAGAACGGCACCCCGGTGCAGCTCCCGGAGCCGGACCCGCGCCGCGACGGCTCGGGCACATCGCTGCCGAAGACGGTGGCGGTGGTCGCGGGGCCGGTGGCGTAGGGGGCCCGCCCGCACGCACCTGCGGCCGCTACGCCCCGCAGGTGTCCGTGCCCGGCTCCTCCTCGGAGCCGGGCACGTAGCGCAGGACGCCCCACATGCCGTGCTCGTCGGCGCGCGGGGCGTCGTTCCCGCACGCCTCGAGTTCCTTGTGGAGGGCGTCCGCGTCGATGCCCGCGCCGATCAGCACGAGCTGGGTGCGGCGGGAGCCGGCCGCCGGCCAGGGCTCGGGCCGGAAGCGCAGGAACCGGCCCACGGCGTGCACGGCGTACCGGTTGAGGGTGTCGTACGGCCCGAAGTCGACGTATCCCTTGATCCGGTAGAGCCCCTCGGGGCGGCTCTCCAGGAAGCGCATCAGCCGGCGGGGGTCCATCGGCGGCCCGGAGGCGAAGGACAGGCTGTCGTAACCGGTGTGCAGGTGGCCGGCGTGGTCGTCGTCGCGGTGCTCGTGCAGGTCGTCGAAGGAGAGCTGGCCGATGCGCTCCTCGCTCGGCCGGCAGTCGAAGAGGAACTCCGGGTCGACGCGGCCGTAGGTGGCGGGGAGCACCGCGGCCCGGTCGGTGAGCGAGCGGACCAGCGCGAGCACCCGGTCGGCGTCCGGCGCCCGGTCCAGCTTGTTGACCACGACCAGGTCGGCCAGGGCGAGGTGCCGGTCGATCTCGGGGTGCCTGGTGCGGGTGTCGTCGAACTCGGCGGCGTCGACGACCTCGACGAGACCGCCGTAGACGACCCCCGGGTGCTCGCTGGCCAGCACCATCCGCACCAGTTCCTGCGGCTCGGCGAGTCCGCTGGCCTCGATGACGATGACGTCGACGCCGGCGGCGGGCGCGGCGAGCCGGTCCAGGTAGACGTCGAGTTCGCTCGCGTCGACGGCACAGCACAGGCAGCCGTTGCCGAGCGAGACGGTCGAGTCGCCGAGGGCGCCGGCCACCGCCATCGCGTCGATCTCGATGGCGCCGAAGTCGTTGACGATCGCCCCGATGCGGCTGCCTCCGCTGTGGTGCAGCAGGTGGTTGAGGAGCGTGGTCTTCCCGGAGCCCAGGAATCCGGCGAGCACGACCACCGGGACCTGCTGCGGGCTGCGGCTGTTGGCCGGGCTGTTCCCCAACGGGCGACCTCTCTCATGCGGACGCGCACGCCGGATCGTGTCCCGGCGCGCGGACGGAAACTGACTGAGCGACCAGGATACGAGCGGGCAGAAACCCGGCGAAGTGAACGATTGTCGGCAGGCCACGCCGGGCACACGTTGGACAAGGCGCCGGAGTGTGCGACCCTCGCATCCCTCTGTGCGCCTTCTCTCCGCCTCCCCGCCGGTCAGAGCCGCTCGGCACCCTGGGAGACGGCAAGCGCCGCCCTTAGCTCGCCGGTCCCCTACCGTCGACCCGCACTCCGACGACCGGCGGACGGCCGCCTGATTCGGGGGTTGACATGGTCACACAAATGTTTGGTTCCCAGGGGCCGTCGCGTATGGCGGCCGCCCTCGCGCTCTCGGTGGCCGGCACCGTGACCTCGTTCCTCGTCCACCGCCGAGCCGTGGACGCGCTCTCCCGCGCCGGCGTCGAAGTGCTGCGCCGTCTGGACGCCCTCGAGGAACAGCGCCGGGAGGCCTCCCGGCACGAGGACCGCGTCGAGTACCAGCGGGAACACCGGCGGCTGCTGCTGACCGCGATGGAGGACCGGGATCTGCTGCCCCTGCTGGACGCGTACGAGGGCGATCTGCCGCCCGAGGTCCAGAAGCAGTACCTGTTCGCCAACACCCTGTACGTGCACGCCGTGCACGGCTACCGGATCGGGCTGTTCGGCGGGGCCGAACTGCGCGGGCACCTGCGGGGTCTCTTCCAGAGCCGGACGATGCGCGCCTACTGGGAGGCCACCCGCCATCACCGTGCGACCCTGCCGGCCGACTCGGAGGAGGCCCGGATCGGCCGCATGACCGACGACCTGCTGGCCGAGCTGGACGACGCGGACACCGACGAGTGGTGGGTGGTGGGCGGCGCCGGGGACGACTGACACGGTGTCACCCCGCGTTCTGACAAGATAATTCACCGGGATTCACTCGTTCGGCGGTCGAAGTCCGTCCCCGGAGCGCGATCAGTGCGGCTAGGTTGTCCCCACCTGCCTGGCGCACACCCCACTCGCCTCCCCAGCAGGCCCTCCACGTCCTCGCCGCCCCGGGCGCACCCCTTCCGGCGGCCGGCCGGGGGCAGCCACTGACCGTGAACCAACCAAGGACCGGGATCCACTTGAAGATCGTGCGCCGCATCGGTGTCCCACCTCGTGACAGAGGCAGCGTCAACGGGCAGACCTGCCCGGACATCTTTGAACTGCAGGACGGCAGTTTCGCCGTGATCGGCACCGACCGGACGGCCCAGCTCGACGCCGAGCTGCCCGCCGACGCGGCACGCGCCGACCACGAGCGCATCGTGGTGATCGACCGCGAGACGCTGCTGCGCGCCAAGGCCGACATCCCGGACACCTGAGGCCTCCCACCCGGACGACGCCGAACCCACGGCACTCTCCCCGCCGGTCCGGCGGCCGCGGGGTGCCGGGAGCCGTGCGCTGGATGCCCAGGGGCGCCCCGGGCAGGTGCCTGATCGGCGCCGGCTCGGCTGTCCGCGGCGCGGGGGCGGCGCGGGCTCGGGGTCGACTCGGGCGCGGTGCGGTGCGGTGCGGTGCGGTGCGGGCTCGGCTTGGGCTCGGCTTGCCCGGCCTGGGGACAGCCAGGGGTCGGTCGCGGGCCGGCCGGGGGCCGCGGGGCGTCCTCGTCGTCTCAGGCCGCCGGCGGCACCGCGACCGGAGGCACCGCGACCGGCGGCTCCGGACCGACGTACCGCGCGACCGGCCGGATGATCTTCGGGTCCGCCGCCTGCTCCAGGATGTTGGCGCTCCAGCCCACCACCCGGGCGGCCGCGAAGGTGGGGGTGAACATCTCCCGGGGCAGACCGCACAGTTCCATGACCACGCCCGCGTAGTACTCGACGTTGGTGTGCAGTTCACGGCCCGGTTTCAGCTCGGCCAGAACCGCCTCGACGTGCTTCTCGACCTCGACGGCCAGGTCGACGCGCGGGCCGCCGAAGCCGAGGGCGATCTCCCGCAGCATCCGGGAACGGGGGTCCTCCGTGCGGTAGACCGCGTGGCCGAAGCCCATCACGCGGTCACCGGCGAGGACCCGCTCCCTGATCCAGGCGTCGGCCCGGTCCGGCGTTCCGATGGCGTCCAGGGTGTCGAGCGCACGGCTCGGCGCCCCGCCGTGCAACGGTCCGGACAGGGCGCCCACGGCTCCCACGAGACAGGCCGCCACATCGGCGCCCGTCGAGGCGATCACCCTTGCGGTGAACGTCGACGCGTTGAAGCCGTGGTCGATCGTTGAGATCAAGTATTGCTCGACAGCACGGGCCCGCCGCGGATCCGGCTCCTCGCCCGTGAGCATGTACAGGTAGTTCGCCCCGTACGGCAGGTCCTCGCGGGGCTCCACCGGCTCCAGGCCCCGCCCGAGCCGGTGGAGCGCGGTCAGCAGCGTGGGCACGGCCGCGCAGGCGGCGATCGTGTCGGCACGCCGCTGCTCGGGGTCCGTGTCGTAGACCGGGCGGAACCCGCGGGCGGCTCCCAGCAGCGACAGCGCGGTGCGCAGGCCTGCCAGCGGCCCGGAACCGCGGCCGGCCGCCGCGACGGCGGGCAGGGCCGCGCGGACCTCGTCGGGCAGCCGGCGCAGCTTCGCCGTCTCGGCCGTGAAGGACGCGGCCCGCTCGGGCTCCGGCAGGGCACCGTGCACCAGGAGGTGCCAGACGTCCTCGAAACCGCGGGTCCGCGCGAGTTCCACGGCCGAGTACTGCCGGTAGTGGTAGAAGCCCTCGGTACCCCGGACATCCCCGACTCGGGTGTCGGTGACGACGACCCCCGCGAGGCCACGCGGGACCTCGACCCGGGGTGCGGTCCTGTTGACGGGCATGGCGCCTCCTCTTTCGACTCGATCCGACTGTCCATGCTTGACTCGATCTCTGTCAATATTGATTTAGTCAACATATGTCGATCAAGATATAGAGGGACGGCTACGGTGGCCTCCATGCGCGATCACGAGCCCGCTCCCGACCGGCGCCCCGGACGACGGCTGAGCACCCGGGAGACCGCCGAACTGCTCGGCGTGAAGCCCGAGACGGTGTACGCCTATGTGAGCCGCGGCCTGCTCAGCAGCAGACGCGAACCCGGTGGCCGCGCCAGCACCTTCGACGCGAAGGACGTCGAGGCACTCGCCCGGCGGAACCGCAGGGAGGCCGCGGGGAGTCCGGGCTCCGGAGGCGACCTGTCCGTGCGGACCCGCATCACCCTCATCGAGGAGGACCGCTACTACTTCCGTGGCGTGGACGCCACGGAGCTGGCCGCACGTCACTCCTACGAGGAGGTCGCGGAGTGGCTGTGGACGGGCCGGCTGACGCCGGGCACGGCCTTCACCGCACCCGGGACCACCGTCGAGGCCGCCCGCCGCGCCGTGAACGCCCTCCCGGGGCACACCTCACCGGCCGACCGGCTGCGGGTGGCGGCCATCGCCGCGGCGGCCGAGGACCCGCTCCGCTTCGACCTCTCCGAGGAGAGCGTGCTGGGTACCGGACGCATCCTCATCCCCACGCTCGTGGCCGCGCTGCCGCCCGTCCGGCACGACCACGAGGACGGCGGCCCGCTGGCCCGCCGCCTGTGGGGCCGGCTGACCGGCCGCCGCGCCGACGAGGCCTCGCTGCGCGTCCTGGACACCGCCCTCGCCCTCCTCGCCGACCACGACCTGGCCGCCTCCACGCTCGCGGTGCGGGTCGCCGCCTCGGCCCGCGCGCACGCGTACGCGGCCGTCTCGGCGGGACTCGGCGTCCTGGAGGGCCCGCTGCACGGCGCCGCCAGCGGTCTCGCCCACCGGATGCTGCTCGACGTGCTGGACCAGGGCACCGCGGTCCCGGTGATCGCGGACGAGCTGCGGGCCGGGCGCCGTGTCCCCGGGCTGGGCCACCGGCTCTACACCGGCGAAGACCCCCGCGCGCGCGTGCTGTTCGGACTGCTGGAGCAGGTACCGCAGGCGGAGCCCGCGCTCCTCGCCGCGCGCGACGTCGTCGCCACCACCGCGCGGCAAGCACCGCTGCACGCCAACGTCGACCTCGCGCTCGCGGTGTTCACCGTCTCCAGCGGCATGCCCGCCACCGCCGGGGAGACGATCTTCGCGGTCGCCCGTACGGCGGGCTGGATCGCCCACGCCCTGGAGGAGTACGGCGAACGCCCGCTGCGCATGCGCCCGAGCGGTCACTACGTCGGCCCGCGTCCCCCGCAGCCCCTGCCGTAGAAAGGCCGTCCGTGCCTGCGGCCCGGCGGACACGGGACCCGGCCGGAAGTCGCCCCAGGAAGAGTCAGGTTAGGCTCACCTCTGTGAGTAGGTGTGCGACCGTCTCCCGGAGTCTCGACGAGCCCGTTTCCGCCACGGCCGCCACGGCGACGACGTGGCTGCTGCTGGAGCAGTCCGGGCCCTGGGGCGCCAAGGCGCTCACTTCGAGCCATCTCGACCCCGCACTCGGCCGCGCGCTGGAGGCCGCCGCCGAGGGCACCGGCGTCCGCGTCGCGCTCATCCGGCGCCCCGGCCGGCACGCCGACCCCGGCACCCCGGAACCGCGGCAGGTGTACGCGGCCCACACCGTGCCCGGGAACGTATGGCTGCACAGCGCCACCGCCCAAGACCCGCGCCGGCTGCTGGACCTCGACCTCACCGCGCTCGGCGCCGGCGACCACCGCTCCTTCGGCACCGCGCTCGGCGGCGCGCCGCACACCGGCGACCCGCTCGCCCTCGTCTGCACCAACGGCAAACGCGACCGCTGCTGCGCCCTCCTCGGCCGTCCGCTGGCGGCGGAGCTGGCCGCCTCCGGCGTGCGGGGCGTCTGGGAGGTCACCCATCTGGGTGGTCATCGCTTCTCCCCGACGGTGCTCGTCCTGCCGTACGGCTACTCCTACGGCCGAGTGGAGGCGGACACGGTCGAGGCGGCCCTGCAGGGTGTGCGGGAGGGGCGTGTGGTGCTGGAGGGCTGCCGCGGGTGCTCCGCCTGGGAACGGCCCGGCCAGGCCGCCGAACTGGCCGTGCGTTCGGTGGCGGGGGTCCGCCGGGCCGGTGCGCTCAGGGTCGTGCGGACCGAGGGCAGGGCGCCCCGCTGGCGGGTCACCGTCGCGCACGCAGACGGCCGCCGCTGGCGCGTCTCGGTGGCGCAGGGCGCGTCGCTGCCGCCGCGGCCCGAGAGCTGCGGCGCCGCGGTGCTCGGCGCGCCGGCGCGCATGGACGTGGTCGCGGTGCGCGAGCTGCGGACGACGGCTCTGGCTAGCTGAGACCCGGCGCCACCAGCCCCGCCCGGAAGAGGGCGGGAGATCCGTGCCACACCGGCTGGGGGCGGCCCGGGCCGCCCACGTACCGTCTGGGTATGAGCCCCACTCCCCCCGTACGCCGCCTGCGCCTCGGTCTGCCCCGGCGGGTGTTCTCGCAGGTGCTGCTGATGCAGGTGGCGATCGCCGCGGGAGTCGCGGTGCTCGCGACGGGGCTGTTCCTGGCACCGCTCAGCAAACAGCTGGACCAGGAGGCGATGCGCCGGGCGCTGGCCATCGCCCAGACCACGGCGCAGGACCCGGAGATCGCCGAGGGCGTGCTGACCACCCCGCCGAGCCGGAACGGCCCGGTGCAGGAGGAGGCCGAACGGATCCGGCACGCCACCAACGCCGAGTACATCGTGGTGCTGGACCGCCACTGGGTGCGCTGGTCGCACCCCACGCCCGAGCGGATCGGCCAGCGCGTCTCCACCGACCCCCGGGACGCGCTGGGCGGCCGCGACGTCATGGAGATCGACCGGGGCACCCTGGGCCGCTCCGCGCGCGGGAAGGTGCCGCTGTACGACGCCGACCACCGGATCATCGGGGCGGTGTCGGTCGGGATCGCCTACGACAGCGTGCGCGCCCGCCTGCTCGCCGCGATACCTGGGCTGCTCGCGTACGCGGGCGGAGCCCTCGCGGTGGGCACGCTGGCCGCCTGGCTGATCTCCCGCCGGGTGCAGCGGCAGACCCGCGACCTGGCCTTCTCCGACATCTCGGCCCTGCTCGCCGAGCGCGAGGCGATGCTGCACGGCATCCGGGAGGGCGTGGTCGCCCTCGACCGCGGCGGCCGCATCCGCCTGCTGAACGACGAGGCGCGGCGGCTGCTCGGGATCGGTGACGAGGCCGTCGGCAAGTCGCTGGACGAGGCACTCGGCGAGGGCCGCACCGCCGACGTCCTGGCCGGCCGGGTGACCGGCACCGATCTGCTGACCGTGCGCGGGCAGCGCGTCCTGGTCGCCAACCGCATGCCCACCGACGACGGGGGCGCCGTGGCCACCCTGCGCGACCGCACCGAGCTGGAGCAGCTGGGCCGTGAACTCGACTCCACCCGCGGTCTGATCGACGCGCTGCGCGCGCAGGACCACGAACACGCCAACCGCATGCACACCCTGCTCGGCCTGCTGGAACTGGAGATGTACGACGACGCCGTGGAGTTCGTCGGGGAGGTGGTCGGGGACCACCGGGTCACCGCCGAGCAGGTCACCGAGAAGATCCAGGATCCGCTGCTGGCCGCCCTGCTGGTCGGCAAGGCGACCGTCGCCGCCGAGCGCGGGGTCGCCCTGTGGGTGTCGGAACGCACCCGGCTCCCGGACCGGCTCGTCGACCCGCGCGGACTGGTGACGGTCGTGGGGAACCTGGTGGACAACGCGCTGGACGCGGTCGCGGGCACCCCGCACGCGCGCGTGGAGGTCGAGTTGCGCACCGAGAGCCGCACGGTCGTGCTCAGGGTGCGCGACACCGGGCCCGGCATCCCGGCGGACCAGCGGGAGCTGGTCTTCACCGACGGGTGGTCGACCAAGAAGCCGCCCGCGCACGGCAAGCGGGGCCTGGGCCTGCCGCTGGTGCGCCGGCTCGCCGAACGGCAGGGCGGCGGAGCGACGGTGGGCACGGCGGACGGCGGCGGCGCGGAGTTCACCGTCGTACTGCCCGAGGCGCTGACCGACGCGCTCGGCGCGCCGCAGGAGGAACCCGCGCCCGTCGGGCCGGGCACGTCGGCGGCGGGCACGGCCGGGGTGCCGGCCCCCGCCGCGAAGGAGGCACGGTGATCGAGGTCCTGGTCGTGGACGACGACATCCGCGTCGCCCGGGTCAACGCCGCCTACGTCGAGAAGGTGCCCGGCTTCCACGTGGCCGGCGAGGCGCACAACGCGGCCGAGGCGCTGCGCCGGCTGGACACGCTGCCCCGGCTCGACCTGGTCCTCATGGACCACTACCTGCCGGACGACACCGGGCTCGCGGTCGCCCGGGAGATGCGCCGGCGCGGCCACCAGACCGACGTCATCATGGTGACGGCCGCGCGGGACGTCTCGACCGTCCAGGCGGCCATGCGGCACGGCGCCCTGCAGTACCTGGTGAAGCCGTTCGCCTTCGCGGGACTGCGGGCCAAGCTGGAGGCGTACGCCGTGCTGCGCCGCAGGCTGGACGGCGGCGGTGAGGCCGAACAGGCGGAGGTGGACCGCATCTTCGGCGCCCTGTCCGCGCCGTCGGTGCCCGAGCTGCCCAAGGGGCATTCCCCCACCACCGCCGAGCTGGTGCGCCGGGCCCTGATGAAGGCCGAAGGCGCCCTGTCCGCGCAGGAGATCGCCGAGCTGACCGGAGTGAGCCGGCAGACCGCCCAGCGTTACCTCAAACTCCTGGAGCGGACCGGACGGGCCCGGCTGACCCTGAGGTACGGCGACGCGGGCCGCCCGGAACACCGTTACGTGTGGGCGACCCGCGCCTGAGCGGGTTGGTCGCGGCCGCTACTTGGCGGCCTCGACGAACTCGGTGGTGTAGGTCTTCTTCAGGTCCACCTTGGCGTTCTTGATGTTGGGGTTGAACGCCTTGAGGACCTTCTCGACGGTCTCGGGGCCGTTCTCCGGCATCACGCCGTCCTTGGTGAACATCGGCAGCGTGCTCTTGATGGCCTCCGCGTAGAGCGTCTTGTCGCCCTGGGAGTAGTCGGCGGGCATCTTGGCTGCGATGTCGGCGGCGCTGTGGGTGGACATCCACTTGAGCGTCTTGACGAAGGCGTTGGCCAGCTTCTGGACGGTGTCCTTGTGGCTGTTCACCCACTCCGTCTGCATGTAGAGGCTGGACGACGGGTACGGCCCGCCCAGCGCCTCCTGGGAGCCCTCGGGGGTGCGCATGTCGAGGAGGATCTTCCCGGCCTTCTTGTCCAGGATGGTGGCGACGGTCGGGTCGGTGGTCATACCGGCGTCGATCGAGCCCTGCTGCAGCGCCGCGATGAAGGTGGGGCCGGCGCCCACGGCGACCGGGGTGAACTCGCTGACGTTCACGCCGTTCTTGACCGCGAGGTACTTGGTGAGGAAGTCGGTCGAGGAGCCGAGGCCCGTGACGCCGAGCTTCCTGCCCTTGAAGTCCTTCGGCGTGGTGACGTCCCCGGCACTCTTGCTCGAGACCACCTCCACCTCGCCGGGGGCGTGCGAGAACTGCACGACGGACTCCACCGCCTTGCCCTTCGTCTGCAGGTCGAGGGTGTGGTCGTAGAAGCCGACGGCGCCCTGGACCTGGCCGGAGACGAGCGCGGTCTCGGCCTGGACGCCGGCGGGCTCGCTGAGCAGTTCCACGTCGAGACCCTCGTCGCCGAAGTAGCCCAGGCGCTGGGTGAGCATGGCCGGCAGATAGATGACCTTGTCCAGGCCACCGACCATGATCTTGACCTTCGTGCCCTTGCCGTCGCCCTTGCCGCCGGCGGCCGAGGTGCTGCTCGCCGCATCGTTGGCGCAGGCGGTGAGCGAGGAGAGGGCCAGCAGGCCGGAGACGGCGAGAGAGGCGTATCTGGCGGTCTTGCGCATGGAGGTTCACGTCCTTGTGAGTGTGCGGGGAGGGGCAGGTGCGTAGGGCGGCGCTACGGGTTCACGACAGCGCCGGGCGGGCCGGGCTCAGCGGTCGGAGCCCGCCGGCTTCCAGCGGAAGATGCGTCGCTCGGCGAAGGTCAGCAGGCCCTCGGCGAGGAGCGCGACGACCGCGAGGATGACCATCGCGGCGTAGACGCCGGCGGCGTTGAAGGTGCCCTGTGACGCGGCGACGAGCAGGCCGATGCCCTTCGTGGCGCCGATGTACTCGCCGACGATGGCGCCGATGAGGGCGAAGCCGAAGCTGACGTGGAGACTGGTGAAGATCCACGAGGTCGCCGACGGGACGACCACCTGAAGCGTCACCTTGCGGTCGCTCGCGCCGAGGATGCGGGCATTGGCGACCAGGTTGCGGTCGACCTCACGGGCGCCCTGGAAGGCGTTGAAGAAGACCGGGAAGAACACCAGCACCACGGCCGACGCGACCTTGGAGGCGGGCCCCAGGCCGAACCAGATCACGAAGATCGGCGCCAGGACGATCCTGGGCAGGGAGTTGAGGACCTTGATGTACGGGCCGAGGACATCGGCGAGGAAGGCGATCCGGCCAAGAGCGATACCGAACACCACACCGGCGACGACGCCGATGCCCCAGCCCAGCAGCGCCTCGTGCAGCGTGTACCAGACCTGCTCGCCCAGTGAGCCCTGTGCCGTCCCGTGCATCACCCAGGTGCTGATCTGGTCCCAGATCTTCGAGGGCATAGAGAAGTTGAACGGGTCGATGACCTCGGCCCGGGACAGCGCCTCCCACAGGCCGAGCACGACCACCAGGAGGAGCACCCGCGCGGCGGTGACGACCACCTTGCGTCTGCGGGCGGCCTGGGCCCGTGACTCCGCGCGGCCCGGAGCCTTCACCGTGTCGACGACCGGTGTGCTGAGCACCTCAGGCGACATTGGCGGCACCCCTTTCCCGGGTGATGCGGACCTCTTCGCCGAGCGACTCCCAGATCTCGCGGTAGATCTCGATGAACCGCGGCTCGAGCCGGATCGACTCGACCTTGCGCGGCCTGGGCAGGTCGATGTCGAAGACGTGCTTCACGGTCGCGGGCCCCGCGGTCATCACGACGACCTTGTCGGCCAGCGCGATGGACTCCTCGAGGTCGTGGGTGACGAAGACGACCGAGGCGCCCGTGCCCTCCCACAGCTCCAGCAGTTCGTCCGACATCAGTGCCCGGGTCTGCACGTCGAGCGCCGAGAACGGCTCGTCCATCAGCAGGATCTCGGGGTCGTTGACGAAGGTGGCGGCGAGGGCGACGCGCTTGCGCTGGCCGCCGGAGAGCTGGTGCGGGTAGCGGTCCTCGAAGGCCGCGAGGCCGACCCGGGCCAGCCACTCGCGTGCCTTCTCCTTGGCCTCCGCCTTGGGCACGCCCCGGAAACGGGGGCCGGCCATCACGTTGGAGAGCACCGTTCGCCAGGGGAAGGTGGCGTCCTGCTGGAAGACGAAACCGACCTTGTCACCGACCCCGTCGACCGGCTCCCCGGCCACCAGCACCTCGCCCTCGCTGGGCTCCTCCAGGCCGCTGACCAGGGTCAGCGTGGTGGACTTCCCGCAGCCGGTCGGACCGACGACGGCCACGAACTCGCCGCGCTGCACGGTGAGGTCCAGGCCGCGCACGGCCGTGTGCAGACCCCCCGACGGGGTCCTGAAGGTTTTGCTCGCGCCCCGTAGCTCGATGGCGGGGCTGGTGTCTGTGCTCATGGCCCGGGACGGTAGATGTGGCCCCCGCCACAGCAGCAGTCTTGTGAGCACATGCCGTTCTTTTGCTCGCAAGCACCTGTTGTGCTCATTTTGCTCGCGTTACAACTGCGGAGCCGAAACACGGGCTTAACGCTCGCCGGCCTTGGAGGAGAGGCCCGATGATTGACGTCCTGGTCGTGGACGACGACTTCCGCGTCGCTGAGATAAACGCGAAGTACGTGGGAAAGGTTCCCGGTTTCCGGGTGGCCGCCCGCGCACACAGTGCCGCCCAGGCACTGGCCGCCCTCGAACGCGCCGCCATCGACCTGGTCCTGCTCGACCACTACCTGCCGGACGGGACCGGTCTCGAACTCGTCCACCGCATGCGGGAGCTGGGGCACGGCACCGACGTCATCATGATCACGGCGGCCGGCGATGTGGCGACCGTCCAGCGGGCCATGCGCCTGGGCGCGCTGCACTACCTGGTCAAGCCCTTCACGTTCGCCGCCCTGCGCACCCGGCTGGACTCCTACGCGGCCCTGCGCCGCACCATGGACCGGGTCGGCGGCCGGGGGCTGACGGGCCAGGAGCAGGTCGACCGGATCTTCGGCGCGCTGCGCACCTCGACCGCGCCGTCCGCCCCGGGCCTGCCCAGCGGCCATTCGGAACCCACCACGGACCTCATCTGCGGTGTGCTGCACCGCGCGGACCAGCCGCTGTCCGCGCACGAGGTCGCGGCGCGCACCGGCCTGAGCCGCTCCACGGCCCAGCGCTACCTCCGCCACCTGGAACAGGCGGGCCGCCTCAGCCTGTCCCTGAAGTACGGCGACACCGGCCGCCCGGAACACCGGTACGCGTGGGTGGCGCCGTAGGCGCGGGGCCGCCGAGCCACGGCCGGCGCCGGTGACCGTCGGCTGCCGCGCGGTACGTCCGCCCCTGCCCCCTGCTACACGGCGCCCGCGCCGGTCAGCGAGCGGACCTCCGTTTCCGCGTACCTGGCCTCGTCGGCGACCTCGTCCGAGGTGACCGTGCCCAGCCAACCGGCCAGGAAGCCCAGCGGGATGGAGACGATGCCCGGGTTCTGCAGCGGGAAGTACTGCAGGTCGATGTCCGGGAAGAGCGATCCCGGGCTGCCGGACACCACCGGGGACAGCAGCACCAGCACGAGAGCCGGGACCAGCCCGCCGTACACGGCCCACACCGCACCACGCGTGGTGAAGGCGCGCCAGAACAGCGAGTACACCAGCACCGGCAGGTTCGCCGACGCGGCCACGGCGAAGGCCAGACCCACGAGGAAGGCGACGTTCAGGTCGCGGGCCAGCAGACCGAGCGCGATCGCGACGACGCCGATGCCCACGGCCGCGGCACGGGCCACGGCGACCTCGCCGCGCGCCGTGGTGCGCGGCCGCCGCAGTGAGGCGTACAGATCGTGCGCCACGGACGCCGAGGAGGCGAGCGTGATCCCGGCGACCACCGCGAGGATCGTCGCGAAGGCGACGGCGGCGACCACCGCGAACAGCACCGTTCCGCCAGTGGATCCGACACCCCCGCCGAGATCGAGGGCGAGCAGGGGCATCGCCGTGTTACCGGCCGCGTTCGAGCGCCGCAGCGCCTCCGGGCCGACCACGGCGGCGGCCCCGAACCCGAGCACGATCGCCATCAGGTAGAAGGCGCCGATCAGGCCGATGGACCACACCGCGGAACGGCGGGCGGCCCGCGCGGTGGGCACGGTGTAGAAGCGGGAGAGGATGTGCGGCAGTCCCGCCGTGCCCAGCACCAGGGCCAGCCCCAGGCTGATGAAGTCGAGGCGGGCGGTCCAGCTCCCGCCGTACTTCAGACCCGGCGCCAGGAACGCGTCCCCGTGGCCGCTGCGGGCCGCCGCGGTGACCAGCAGCCGGTTCACGTCGCCGTGGAAGCGCACCAGCACCAGCACGGTCAGCGCGACCGTCCCGCCGAGCAGCAGCACCGCCTTCACGATCTGGATCCAGGTGGTGGCCCGCATCCCGCCCAGCGACACGTAGGTCACCATCAGGGCGCCGACCGCGATGACCGCCCACGTCTGGGCCGTCCCGCTGGTGCGCCCCAGCAGCAGTGCCACCAGGCTGCCGGCGCCCACCATCTGGGCCACCAGGTACAGCACGGACACCGTGACCGAGGAGGTTCCCGCCGCGATCCGCACCGGCCGCTCGCTCATCCGCGCGGCGACCACGTCGGCCAGCGTGAACCGCCCGCAGTTGCGCACCAGTTCCGCCACCAGGAACAGCACGACCAGCCAGGCCACGAGGAAGCCCACCACGTACAGCAGCCCGTCGTACCCGTACAGCGCGATGAGCCCGGTGACCCCGAGGAACGAGGCGGCCGACACATAGTCGCCCGAGACCGCGAAACCGTTCTCCATCGGGGAGAACAACCGCCCGCCGGCGTAGAACTCCTCCGCGGAACCCTGTCGCCTGCGGCTCACCCATGTCGTGATCGCCAGGGTGACGGCCACGAACCCGATGAACAGCAGCAGCGCCAGTGTCTGATGGTCGCCGGTCATGTTGCGCCTCCCCGGGCTCCACGGGTCAGTTCCTGGGTGTCCCAGCGCAGTTCCAGCGCGAGCCGGTCCCGGCGCAGCCGGGCGTGCCGGGCGTAGCCCCAGGTGAGCAGGAAGGTGCTGAGGAACTGACCGAGCCCGGCCAGCATCCCCACGTTCACCGCACCCGTCACCGGCCGGGCCATGAGTCCCGGAGCGGTCGTGGCGATGACCAGGTACCCCACGTACCAGACGAGGAAGACGGCGGCACCCGGCACCACGAACCTCCGGTACCTGCCGCGCACTTCCTGGAAGGCCTCGCTTCGCTGCACCTCGAGGTACACGTCGCGGGCGCGGGCCGTCTCCGTGTCCCGCTCCCCGCGCGGGGCCGGTACGGCCCGGGCCGGCGTGCCGGCGCCGTCCTCGCCCCAGCCGGAGGCCAGGGAGTCGTACCAGGGGTCCTCGTACCTCACCTCGCGGGAAGCCGTGCCGTGGTCTTCGTGATTGCCGGCCGAACTCCCGGCACCGTCCCCGGCTCCCCGGGCACGACCATCGCTTGACTGCATGCCCAAGGATGGACAGACCGGGAAGATCCGTGACTTCTCTTCCCGGGGCACTTCACCCCATCAGGTGACTCATGCCACGGGAGGCCGCGCCAGTCCCTTCGCATAGGCGTAACGCACCGCCTGCGCACGGTCCTTGAGGCCCGTCTTGGCGAAGAGATTGTTGATGTGGGTCTTCACCGTCGCCGTGGAGACGTGCAGCCGGCGGGCGATCTCCTGGTTGGTCAGACCCTCGGCGATCAGCACCAGTACCTCGGCTTCCCGCGCGGTCAGCCCGTCGGGTGCCTCGGTCACGGCGGCGGCGGGCGCGGGCTCGGACAGTCTCTCCAGCAGCCGGCGCTGGACGCTCGGCGACAGGCCCGCCTCGCCCGACAGAACGCTCTCCACGGCCCGCACGATCTCGTCGCCTCCCGCGTCCTTGGTCAGATAGCCGCGGGCTCCCGCGTGCAGCGCGGGGAACAGCGAATCGTCGTCCCCGAAGGTGGTGAGCACCACCACCTGGGTGCCCGGGTACTCCGAGCGGATCCGGCGCGTGGCCTCCACTCCGTCGCAGCGGGGCATTCGCAGGTCCATGAGCACCACGTCCGGAGCCAGTTCGGCGACCAGGCGCACCGCCTCCTCGCCGTCCCCGGCGGATCCCACGACCTCCAGACCGGGCAGCAGACCCAGCAGCATCACGATGCCCTCCCGGACCACGGTCTGGTCGTCGGCGACCACGACACGGGCAGGCTTCTTCTCCCCCGGCTCCGTCATACGGGCACCTTCAGCGTCACCACGAACCCTTCCTCGTCCGGCCCCGCGTCGAGCGATCCGCCCAGCAGCTCGGCTCGCTCCCGCATCCCCCGCAGACCGTACCCGCCGCCGGATCCGGTGAGTTCTCCCGGACGACCGCCCGAGTCCCGCACCCCCAGTGTCACTTCGTGCTCGCCGTAGTCGAGCCGCAACCGCACCTTGGCTCCCTGGGCGTGCTTGCGGACGTTCGTCAGCGCCTCCTGGGCGACCCGGCGGACCGCCTGCGACGCCTCGGCCGGCAGGGGTCTGCGCTCACCCGTGACGGTGACATCGGCGCCCTCGGCCGTACTGACGAGCCCGGTCAGAAACTCCTCCAGCGGGGTCAGCTCGCCGCGCAAAGCGCTCAGTGCCTGCCGGGTCTCGGCGAGGCCGTCGCGGGCCATGCCTCGGGCGGCCACCACCCGCTCCAGGATCTGGTCCCGGTCGGCGCCGCGCTCGATCAGCAGCCTGGCGGCCTCCAGGTGCACGAGCTGTGCCGAGAGGCTGTGCGCGAGTACGTCGTGGATCTCCCGGGCGATCCTCGCCCGCTCGGCCAGCGCCGCCGACTGCGCCTCGGCGGCCCGGGCGGCGCGTTCCTGGGCGAGCAGCCGCTGTGCGCCGCCCCGCGCCTCCGCGTCGAGCCGCAGGACGTATCCGGCGAGGGCCATGCCCACCACCGTGGCGGCCGTGGTGAGCCACACATCGTTGTTGAACGCGGAGAACGAGGCCAGTGCCACGGACGTCACCGGCAGTGCCGCGCCCAGCGGCAGCCGTTCCAGGGCGGAGACTCCGCAGCCGCACCAGATCACCAGGGCCGGACCTCTGAACCCGGTGGCCTCGGCCGCGACGGCGATACCCAGAAGCACCGCCATGAGGGCCAGCGAAGGCACCAGCCGGTGGTCGTAGGTGGTGCGGAAGAACGCCCAGGAGACGAGGCCGGCCAGCAGGACGCCCGCCACGGCCGCCAGCGCGCCCCAGACGCCCACGTGTCCCTGGCTGAAGGCGGCCCACAGCAGCAGGGCGAGTACCAGGACCCGGACCGCTCGGGCGAGAATCCGCCGGGGCCGGCCGGCGCCCGCCTTGGCGAGTGCCTCCCGGGTGGGCCAGCGGGTCAGAGCGTGCTCCGTCACACGCGCTCCTTCCAGGCGAGCCGCATGCCGTGACCGTACGCGGGGGCCGGGCGGTCAGAGGCGCCGAGGGACTGCGCCCGCCAGTTCACGACCCCGGCGCGCACCAGCAGCATGGCGGCGAGGCCGAGCACCAGCGCGGAGCCGTCCTGGTGCACGCCGGACGCGACGCCGAGGGCGAAGACGCCTGCTCGCAGGGCTATGCCCGCGATCCAGACGGCGGCGCCGGCCTTGGTGCCCCTGGTCCACACGGCTCCGTCCGGCTCGGTCCAGATCCGCGTGGTCCAGGCCCAGCCGGCACCCGTCACCGCGGCGATGAGCAGTTCGACGGCGAGCAGGGCCACCGAGGCGGTGGGGCGGTGGTCGTCGAGTATGCCGGGTTCGCGCAGGGTCACCACCGCGAGGATCACGGGGAGCAGCCACCAGCGCCGATCCGTGCTGATCGCGCGGGCGCGGAACTGCCGCACGATCACCACAGCGACGACGGCCACGATCACCAGCGCGTTGACGAACCCGGACATCACTGCCTCCGTGGGCGAGAAGATCGTGTCGGGAGCACGTGCAGCCGACACCATCGAAGCTACGGAAAGCCGCCGGTCGGTAGATCGGAGCGGGGGTGGACCGAGGGTGGAATCCGGAGATCGGACCGTCTCCACCCGCGGGTGGAGACCGCACGCCGGCCGGTCCCCTCCGCGATGGGGACCCCGGGATCCCCGGCCTCCCCGCCGGGGAGGACCACATGGCGGCAGGCCGGTCCGCTCACCTCGGGCGGACCGGCCTGCCTGGCCGAGTGCTGCGGCTACGCGTCGATCCGCGACCTGTCCAGGGTCGCCGCCGAACCGGAGATGAACTCCTTGCGCGGCGCCACGTCGTTGCCCATGAGCAGGTCGAAGACCTGCTCGGCGGCCTCCAGGTCGGAGAGGTTGATCCGGCGCAGGGTGCGGTGGCGCGGGTCCATCGTGGTCTCGGCGAGCTGGTCGGCGTCCATTTCACCCAGGCCCTTGTAACGCTGGATGGAGTCCTTGTACCGGACGCCCTTGCTCTGCAACTCCATGAGCTTGTCGCGGAGCTCGCGGTCCGAGTACGTGTAGACGTACTTGTCCTGGCCCTTCTTCGGCTGGATCAGCTCGATGCGGTGCAGCGGCGGCACCGCGGCGAAGACGCGCCCGGACTCGACCATGGGCCGCATGTAGCGCTGGAACAGCGTCAGCAGCAGACAGCGGATGTGCGAGCCGTCCACGTCGGCGTCGGTCATCATGATGATCTTGCCGTAGCGGGCCGCGTCGATGTCGAAGGTGCGGCCCGAGCCCGCCCCTATGACCTGGATGATCGCACCGCACTCGGCGTTCTTGAGCATGTCGGTGACCGACGACCGCTGCACGTTGAGGATCTTGCCCCGGATGGGCAGCAGCGCCTGGAACTCGGAATTGCGGGCCAGCTTCGCCGTGCCGAGAGCCGAGTCACCCTCGACGATGAACAGCTCGCTGCGGTCCACGTCGTCGCTGCGGCAGTCGGCGAGTTTGGCCGGCAGGGACGAGGACTCGAGGGCGGTCTTGCGTCGTTGCGCGTCCTTGTGCTGCCGGGCCGCGACCCGGGTGCGGGCGGCGGCGACGACCTTCTCCATCACGACCCGGGCCTGGGCGGCCGCGTCCCGCTTGGTGGAGGTCAGGAACGCCTTCAGCTCCTTGCTGACCACGTTGTTCACGATCCGGCGGGCCGCGGAGGTACCGAGGACCTCCTTGGTCTGGCCCTCGAACTGCGGCTCGGCCAGGCGCACCGTGACGACGGCGGTGAGGCCCTCGAGGGCGTCGTCCTTGACGATGTTGTCCTCGGCGACCCGGAGCATCTTCTTGGCCCGCAGGACCTCGTTCATGGTCTGGGTGATGGCCTGCTCGAAGCCGGCGACGTGGGTGCCGCCCTTGGGCGTGGCGATGATGTTGACGAACGACCGCACCTTAGCGTCGTAGCCGGTGCCCCAGCGCAGCGCGACGTCGACGCCGAGTTCACGCGCGACCTCGGTCGGGGTCATCTGGCCGTGCTCGTCGAGGACCGGGACGGTCTCCTTGAAGGTTCCCTGCCCAGAGAAGCGGAGGACGTCGCAGACCGCCTTGTCGCTCGCCAGGTATTCGCAGAACTCGCTGATGCCGCCGTCGAAGCGGAAGGATTCCTCGCCCTTGCTGCCGCCCTCGCCGAGTCCGAACTCGTCCCGGACGATGATGGTCAGGCCCGGCACCAGGAACGCGGTCTGCCGGGCACGCTGGTGCAGCGTCTCCAGGGAGAGCTTGGCGTCCTTCAGGAAGATCTGCCGGTCCGCCCAGTACCGCACGCGCGTGCCGGTACGCGACTTGGGGATCTTCTTGCTCTTGGCCAGGCCGCTCCCGGGCTCGAACTTGGCCTCGGCGCCGTTCCCGCGAAAAGCCCCGGGGACGCCGCGACGGAAGCTGATGGCGTGGGTGTTGCCGCCGCGGTCCACCTCGACGTCGAGGCGGGCCGACAGGGCGTTGACCACGGATGCGCCGACGCCGTGCAGGCCACCGGAGGCGGCGTAGGAGCCACCGCCGAACTTGCCGCCGGCGTGGAGCTTGGTCATCACGACCTCGACGCCGGAAAGGCCGGTCTTGGGCTCCACGTCGACGGGGATGCCGCGGCCGTTGTCCCGCACCTCGACGGAGGCGTCGTCGTGGAGGATCACCTCGATGTGGTCGCAGTAGCCGCCCAGGGCCTCGTCCACTGCGTTGTCGATGATCTCCCAGAGACAGTGCATCAGACCGCGGCTGTCGGTCGACCCGATGTACATGCCCGGGCGCTTCCGCACGGCCTCGAGGCCCTCGAGGACGAGCAGGTGCCGCGCGGTGTAGTTGGAACCGTCCCGGTCTGCTCCTGCCAGCAGCGCTGTGGACGGCACGGACGTATCGGCGGTCACGCGGTTCGCTCCTCGCTGAATTTCAGGTGACCCCCTCATGGGTAAGGGGGTGGCTTCGGTTGCCGCTCAGAGGGTACCGAGGCCTGGTAGAGCCGTTGTAACGCCACCCTCGTCGAAATCTCACCCTAGTCCACGGTCGCATGGATGTTCGATCCTTCGATGGAGTGAAGTCCACATCACGTTCCCTTGGAGGCATGAACCATTTAGGCTCCGGGCACGTCCTCATGAACAACCGGCAACCCGGCCGGGAGGACCGAGACCGGATACAGCGCGAACCCGTAAAGCACCCAAGACACGCACTACGGCACATTCGCCGCCACCCGGCAGCAGACAGCCGCCCCGAAAGATTTTTTCGAGGAAAAGCCACGAGCGGGAACGTTTTGGGGCTGGTTGGATGTTGACCCAGGTACGACAGCTCGTCGAGCTAGAGAAGAGGCGACGTGACTACTGTTCTGACCCCCGCGAGCCCACTGACGGCCGCCGATCGCTGCGACCGCTGCGGCGCCCAGGCATACCTGCGCGTCGTCTTGCTGAGCGGCGGAGAACTGCTCTTCTGCGCCCACCACGGGCGCAAGTTCGAGCCGGAACTCAAGAAGATCGCCGCTGAGATACAGGACGAGACGGAGCGGCTGACGTCCGCCCCGGGTGCTGCGAGCGACGAAGAGCGCTGAATCTCGCAATCACGACGAGCCAGCCCCGGCACAGGCCGGTGAACGGGCGGCCGCTCCTCTCCCAGGAGCGGCCGCCCGTGCTCATACCCCCGCTGAACCCTCAGGAGCCCCTGTGGGGCCGCTGGAGCCCCGCGGCAGCCCTTCCCAGGCCCTGGACGATGTCGGACACCCGGGTGTACACCCCGGGGCTTCCGGGCTGCCCGCATCCGCTTCCCCAGGACACCAGTCCGATCAGCCGGCCCGATGCCACGAGCGGGCCCCCGCTGTCGCCCTGACAGGCGTCCGGACCGCCGGCCGGTTCTCCTCCGCAGAGCATGGTGTCGGCCCGGTAGGTCCCCTCCGGGCCGTCCGGGTACGCACGGGCGCAGACATCGTCCGCCAGCACCCGCACGTGTGCGGCGTGGAGGCGGTTCGGGTACGCACCACCGCCCGTGGTGTCTCCCCAGCCGGAGACCAGGGCGCGTGTTCCCGGCCTGTACGCGGGATCGCCCTCCGGTGCCATCGCCACCACGGCACGGCCGGGCAGCGGCTCGGCGAGGGTGAGCACAGCGAAGTCGCCGGAGTTGGCGACGGGGTCGTAGCGCGGGTTCACCTGAACGCCCCGGACGGCGATCTCCTTGCCCTTGGTGGAGAGCAGGTCCGTTCGGCTCGCTATGACCCGCAGGTCGCGCACCCGGTCCGGGGGCGCCCCGAGGACCTCGTCGGCCATGCAGTGGGCCGCGGTGAGCACGGTGGTCCGCGAGACCGCGACGCCGCCGCAGAACTGTCCCGCCCGCGTACCCCCGAACCGGTCACGGCTCGACAGTGCCACGGTCCACGGGGCCTGCGAGACGTCGATCGGGAATCCACCGACGACCACGCCTTCGGGGGCCGCGGACGCCGAGGTGGTCAGCGGTATGGCGGTCATCGCGGCCGCAAGGGCCAGTGGCCCGATCAGTGCCCGGGCGATCGAACGACGCATGCGGCTTCCTCACTCTGGGAGCGGTACTGGAACACCCAGAGTCATTCAGTCCGCCGTGACGCGCAGCACGAAGGCCCGGCCCCCGAGGGGTGCCGGGCCTTCGGTGCCGCGGTGCCGGGACCTAGTCGAGGTAGTCGCGCAGCACCTGCGAACGCGACGGGTGGCGCAGCTTCGACATGGTCTTGGACTCGATCTGGCGGATGCGCTCACGCGTCACGCCGTAGACCTTGCCGATCTCGTCGAGGGTCTTCGGCTGGCCGTCGGTGAGGCCGAAGCGCATGGAGACCACGCCCGCCTCCCGCTCGGACAGGGTGTCCAGGACGGAGTGGAGCTGCTCCTGCAGCAGGGTGAAGCTCACCGCGTCGGCGGGGACCACAGCCTCGGAGTCCTCGATGAGGTCACCGAACTCGCTGTCGCCATCCTCGCCCAGCGGGGTGTGCAGCGAGATGGGCTCACGGCCGTACTTCTGGACCTCGATGACCTTCTCCGGGGTCATGTCGAGTTCCTTGGCCAGCTCCTCCGGGGTGGGCTCGCGGCCCAGGTCCTGGAGCATCTGGCGCTGCACGCGCGCGAGCTTGTTGATGACCTCGACCATGTGCACCGGGATACGGATGGTGCGGGCCTGGTCGGCCATGGCGCGGGTGATCGCCTGGCGGATCCACCAGGTGGCGTACGTGGAGAACTTGTAGCCCTTGGTGTAGTCGAACTTCTCGACCGCGCGGATCAGACCCAGGTTGCCCTCCTGGATGAGGTCCAGGAAGAGCATGCCGCGGCCGGTGTAGCGCTTGGCCAGGGAGACCACCAGTCGGAGGTTGGCCTCCAGCAGGTGGTTCTTGGCGCGGCGACCGTCCTCGGCGATGATCTCCAGCTCGCGCTTGAGCTTCGGGGCGAGCTTGTCGGAGTTCGCCAGCTTGTCCTCGGCGAACAGACCCGCCTCGATGCGCTTGGCCAGCTCCACCTCCTGCTCGGCGTTGAGCAGGGGGACCTTGCCGATCTGCTTGAGGTAGTCCTTGACCGGGTCGGCGGTGGCGCCGGCCGCTGCGACCTGCTGGGCCGGAGCGTCGTCCTCGTCCTCGTCGGACAGGACGAAGCCCGCGCTCTCGGTGCCCTCGGGCTCGTCGGCGACCTTGGTGTCCTCGAGGACCTCGTCCTCGATCAGTTCGGCGTCGTCCTTGTTCGCCGCGGTCTTCTTGGCGGCCGTCTTCTTGGCGACGGCCTTCTTCGCCGTCGCCTTCTTCGCGGTCGCCTTCTTGGCTGCGGCCTTCTTGGCGGGTGCGGCTTCTTCCGCGGGCTCGTCGGCGGTCGGAGCGGCGGGCGCGACCGGGGCGGCCGTGGTGGCGGTGGCCTTCCGGGTGGTGGTCACCGTCTTCGCCGCGACCGTCTTGGTGGCGGTGCGCTTGGCCGGGCTCTTCGCCGCGACGCTCTTTCGGGTGCGCTTGGGCTCTGCTGCACTGACCATCAGCGTCACACCCTCTTCCTCAAGAATCTGGTTGAGGCTGCGCAGTACGTTTTTCCACTGAGTGGCCGGAATCTGGTCGGCTTCGAAGGCCCGACGCACATCGTCGCCGGCGATCTGCCCCTCAGCCTTTCCCCGCTCGATGAGCGCCATGACAGAGACGGACTCGGCGATCTCCGGCGGGAGCGTACGGGATGTGCTGGCCGACACGAACAACCTCTCGGAACGTTGGAAAACGGCTTCCGGCCCCGTCCACAGCGGACAGGAGCCGACCACCGGCCGGGGGTGGGCCGACGGAGCGGGCGGGGGCCGGGGAGATGCACAGCGCCTTGCCAGGCGTCCGTATTCCTCCGCGACTGTCACCTCTTAGGTCATCGCACTGCTCCCGCGAGCGTTACGCCCAATCTGCGTGGCCCGAGTCACACCCCATAAGCACCCAAAGCCTATCGAAGGCAGGCGTAAGGGATCACCGGTGCGGCCGGCCCGTCAGGCGGGGCCGGTCACGTGGTCCGCAGCGGACCGGGCCCCGCCGGAACCCGGGAATCCGGCGGGGGCCGGCGACGGCCGGCCCCCGAGCCCTGCCGTCGCGCCGGCCACGAGACCACGGCGCACCTGCGAGCGATCCGCCGGGACCGGTTCAGTGCTCGCGCGGGGCGGGAACCACGCGCTCCACCTCGGGGTGGACGGTGAGGAGCTGGCGCATCGCCGTCTCCGCCGCCGTGCCGTCTCCGGTGCCCAGCGCGTCGACGATCCGGGCGTGCATCGCGAGCGAGGCCTCGTTCGGCCGGTCACAGCCCGTGACCGGACCTCCGGACACCTGGAGGGCGGCCGAGACGATCCCGGAGAGGTGCTCCAGCATGCGGTTCCCGGCGATCTGGAT
Source organism: Streptomyces sp. NPDC056580 (assembly GCF_042793175.1). Classification (NCBI taxonomy): domain Bacteria; kingdom Bacillati; phylum Actinomycetota; class Actinomycetes; order Kitasatosporales; family Streptomycetaceae; genus Streptomyces; species Streptomyces sp. NPDC056580. Next base: position 482,355 of record NZ_JBHTVE010000003.1, read on the forward strand.
GAGCAGCCCGTGGAACTCGGCGTCGGCACGCGAGAACGTCAGCGCGTCGCCCTGCGCCATGGCGTGACTCATGATCTCCACCATGTCGGACAGGCGCTGCTGCACCTCCTCCCGTCCGTGCCCGGCGGCGAGGCGGGCGGCGAGCGGCTCGATCGTCCAGCGCAGCTCGCTCAGCTCGCGGCGCTGGTCGTCGCGCTGCGGCCCGAAGGCCCGCCACTCGATGATGTCCGGATCCAGGAGGTTCCAGTCGCTGACGGGACGCACGCGCGTGCCGACGTTCGGACGGGCACTGACGAGGCCCTTGGCCTCCAGGACGCGGAGGGATTCACGGACGACGGTGCGGGAGACCTCGAAACGCTGGCCGATCTCCTCGGGGACGAGCGGGCGGTCGGCCCCCAGGTCGCCCGATACGATCATCTGACCCAGCTGCTGAACGAGTTGGCCGTGCAGTCCGCGTCCGCGGCTGCCCGCGGCGCGCCGGCCCACGCGGCCCAGCTCGGGCTCCCCTCCCTCCCAGGCGGGCGCTCCGACCCGGTCGGTCACCGGGGCATCGGTGTACGGGTAGCGGTCGAGTTCGCCCGGGCCGGCCAGACCGGAGTCTGAGTTGCGGGCGGCGGTCATCATGGTGTGCGCAAGGGTACTCACGCATCCTTTGTCGGCGTCGTTTCCAACTCCCTTGAGGTCTTTGGTGAAAAGCACACGAAAGGGTGATCGCTCACCCCGTCGCAATTGACGCCTTATCGGAAAGAAACGAGCCGTATTCGGGGAGTAGTTGGCACGGCGGGACCGGATGCGTTCGCGAGGGCTGTCATCGGACCCTGGTGCGCACCGTCGTGACCAGATAGGCGCACAACAGCGTGGCCAAGGACAACGTCATTGCGCCGCCGACCGGTTGGGCAACAATCCGGGCCGTGGCCAGCAGATAGCGATCACCCCCGAAGGGCCACTGCAGCAGCAGTAGCTCCCGCATCCGCATCGGAAGCCCGGCGGCGGAATGCGCGGCCGGGCCGCCCAGCACCCACTGCAGGACGGGGACGATGGCGACGGGTACGGCGAGGACGGCCGCGAGACCCGCCGTGGTGGACCGGAAGAGCCCGGCCGCAAGCACCCCGGCCCAGGCGCATCCGGTCATGAGCCCGAACCAACTCGCGCCGAGGGACAGCCAGTCCGAGGGGATCCGGGTCAGCTCCCGCCCGTAGACGAGGTAGAGAACCTCGGCGTCGCAGCCCAGCGTGAGGAAGGCCAGCATGAGGGCGGTGGCCCCGGAGACGAGGAGTTTGGCGGTGAGCAGCCCGAGCCGGCGGGGAACGGTGCCGCGGTCCACCGCCAGCGCGGGGTGACGGAACTCGTCCCCGAAGGCCAGGGCGCCGAGCAGGCCCGCCGCGAGCGCCGCGGGTGGCAGCGGCAGTTCCCTCGGCCAGGCGGCGAACAGCCGCGCCTGCGGCGTGTGACCGGTCCGGGCGAGGAGGACTGCGGTGAGCGCGGACACCAGCAGTGCGGCCCCGCAGGTGAGGAACCCGGTGCCGATTCCCACGGCGCGCCGCAGTTCGTAGCGCAGTGGGCGGAGGGGGCCGCGGGCGGTGCGGACAGTGATCGGGGGTGGCAGCAGGGACAGGGTGTCGCGGGCCCGGGCCGCGTCGGCCGGCGAGCGCGGCGGCGGTTCCGCCGCCGGCTGCCCGCCGCCGGTACGCCCGGAGTCCGGATTCCGTGCGCCGGGGACGGTGGTGGCGGCCGCGGGTGCGCCGGCGGCGACCGTGCTCGTGGCATCGTGTCTCGCTCGTGTTCCGGCAGACGTCCCGGAGGAGCCCGCCGCCCCGGAGGGCGCGCCCGGGCGGGCGCCGGAGGTGATCGAGGAGTCGTCGGCGGCCGCGATGCCGGCACCGCCCTCCGGTGTCTCGACGGCCGGAGCGGCGGGGGGTGTGGGGTCGGCCGTGGGGGCCGTGCCGGGCTTCGACAGGCCCTCGGTCTGCGCCTCCGTGAGGGTGTCGGCGCTCCCGGTGGGAGCAGCGTGCTTCCCCGTGGGTGCCGGACACGGGCGTCCGGCTTCCTGCTCCAGCGTGTCGCCCGGCAGGGAGACGCGGGACACCAGCCGTTCGCACTCGTCGGAGGAAGGAGCGGAAACCGCCGACGCCGGCGCGGCACTTCCCTGTGGCGAGGCGCCGGACGCTGCCTGCGTCCGGGCCTGCGGAGTGCGGGCCAGAACGGCCCGGTCCCGCTCGACGGAGGTCGGTTCCCCGCCCGCGGTCTCACTGCCTCCGGGTTCCGCTCCCGACCTCATGTCACCGATCTCGTCGGCGAGTTGGTGTACGAGGATGCCGTGCCGGAAGGCGATCTCACCGACGTCGGCGGTCGTGCTGCCGTACACCGAGAGGTGGTTGCCGGCTTCCCGTACGACCTCGACGGAACGCTGCGCGGTACGGGCCTCCTTGGCGAGCAGGGCCGCGAGACGGGCGGCGTGGGGGCTGCGGACGGCGACGCGCGGACGCAGCCGGGTGCGGGCGAACTCCCCGCCCTCCTGGTCCGCGGCGATTCGGCCGGCGTCCAGGGTGACGACCCGGTCGCCCGTACGAGCCGCCTCCTTGGGATCGGCTGTCGCGAGCAGGACCGTGCCGCCCTGGTCGGCGTGCGCGCGCAGCATGCCGTGCAGCCAGCGTGCCTCGCGGGCGGACAGACACGCCGCGGGTGCGTCCAGGACGAGCGTGTGCGGGTCGGCCAGCAGGGCGCAGGCCAGTCCGACCCTGCGGTCCATGCCGCGCGACAAGGTCCCGAGGCGTTCCTCCCGGAGGCTGACGAGACCGACGACTTCGAGCACCTCGTCCGCGCGGCGGACGGGGACGCCGGCCGCCGCGCACAGCATGCGCAGGTGGCCGCGGACCGAGCGGGCCGGGTGACCGGGCACGTCCCCGAGGAGCACGCCGACTTCCCGTGACGGATGAGCGATCCGGTGCAGCGGCCGTCCCCGGAAGTGGGCGATGCCGCGGCCCTGTTGCAGTTCGAGCATCAGCCTGAGCGTCGTCGTCTTGCCCGAGCCGCCGGCTCCGTGGAGCACGGTGACATGACCGGCGCGCGCCTCGAAGGAGACGTCGTCGACGGCGGGCGGGTGCGCCTTGCGGGGGTTGCTGGTCAATCCGAAGGCCTGGATCACCCGCAGAAAGATAGCGCGCTATGTCCTGTTTTTCTGGTATCCCCCTATCCGTTCTTCGGTGGTGCGCAAGTCGAGCGGGACACGCGTCCGCCATTAGGCGGACCGGGGCCCGGCGCGCACCTTGCGACCCTCGCCGTAACGGGTGCGGTCGCCGTGGCGGTCAGACCTCGGGACGGAGCATCGGAGGGTTGAGCAGGGTCGCGCCGCCTGCCCTGAAGAGCTGGGCCGGCCGGCCGCCCTGGCGGGTGGTGGTACCGCCGGTGGGCACGAGGAATCCCGGTGTCCCGGTGACCTTGCGGTGGAAGTTGCGCGGATCGAGAGCGACCCCCCACACGGCCTCGTACACCCGACGCAGCTCCCCCACGGTGAACTCGGGCGGGCAGAACGCGGTGGCCAGCGAGGAGTACTCGATCTTGGACCGGGCTCGCTCCACGCCGTCGGCGAGGATCTGGGCGTGATCGAAGGCGAGCGGCGCCACAGGCTCGCCGTCGCGGCCGTATCCGCCCTGCTGGAGCAGTTCCTCGACCGGCGCCCAGCGCGCGTTGCTCGCGTCGCCGCCGGCACGGGGCGCCGGCAGGTCCGGAGCGAGTGCGAGGTGGGCGACGCTGACGACCCGCATCCGCGGGTCCCGCTTCGGGTCCCCGTAGGTGGCGAGCTGTTCCAGATGGGCGCCGTGGTCCTGGGCCGGAGCCGAGGGCTCATGAGCACACAACCCGGTCTCCTCGGCCAGCTCCCGCGCCGCCGCCTGGGACAGATCCTCGTCGGCCCGCACGAATCCGCCGGGCAGCGCCCACCGTCCCTGGAACGGCGCCTCACCCCTGCGCACCGCCAGCGCGCACAGGGAATGGCGGCGCACGGTCAGCACGACCAGGTCCACGGTGACGGCGAAGGGCGGAAAGGCTGACGGGTCGTAGGGCATGCGGCGATCATAGTCGTCTGCCTGACGATAAACACTCCCTCCGCAGGCCGCACCGGCACCGGATCCGCCTCGTTCCGCTGTGGGGCGCAGAACGGGCTCCCCGTCCTCGCGGTCTCACCCGTCGGGCTCCTCGTCCTCGTGGTCTCATCCGTCCCCCTCGCTCTCCCGGCGTCCGCTCGCGGCCGCGATGCCGCGGGGTGCGCCGTCCCCCGCACGCACCCGGGCGGCGCCCGGCTCGGCGCCGCCGGGACGCGAGGATCCGGTGGGCGGCGCCTGGGGATGGGAGCCGGCCGGGCGCCTCCGCCGTTCGGACCCGTGCACCGGCCGAGCGGCGCCGTCGCCGGTGCCCCCGGCGCGGGGCCGCCGCCGGCGCCGTGAGCCACCGGTCGGCTGGGCGGGCACGGCGGCGTGATCCTCGGGCCATGGGGAGGCTCCTGCCCCCTCCACGGGTGTGGGCGCGGGCTCGTCGGGAGCGGACTCGGTCGCCGGAGCGGCCTGCTGCGCCGTCTCCGGCTGGGCAGGCCGCTCACGTTCCGCGCGCAGGCAGCGGCGGATCGACTCGGGGTCGAGCCCTTCGTTGCAGGCCTGGTGCAGCAGCCGGGCGAACAGGTAGTCGGGGTCGGCGCCGAGCGCCATCGCGAACGCCTCCCTGGCCTCCAGTCCGTCGCCGGACGACCAGGCCACCCAGCCCGCCAGGGTCAGCGGGGCGGCGGCGTGCTCGCCGTACGGACCCACGCAGCGCCGGGCCAGCGCGCGCCACAGCCTCAGGGCGGGGCCGGCCTCCTCGCCCTCCATCCAAGCGGCCGCGCGGTCACGCGTGGTGCGGTCCTGGAGCCCGAGGATCAGCGTCGCCGCCTCGTCATGGGCGAGCAGGCCGTCGTCGCGTAGGTCCGCCTGATGGTTGCCGGACACCGGCGCCGCCGCGCTGAACCGGCGGATGACACGGCCGGCGAGGTCGAGAGTCTCCTCGGCGACGGACACGCGCTCGGCGTCGTCCAGGATGCGTGGCACCAGGGACATGCCGGCCGCGTCCAGGGCGATCTCCTGTTGCAGGGCGGCGCCCGTCTCCCAGGGCAGCAGCCTGGCCCGCAGTTCGCGGAGCGTGCCGCGCACCTGGAGTCCCGCATAGGTGGCCGCGGCGGCCAGCACGGAGGTGCCGGGCAGGCCCATCGGCGTCCCGTCGCCGGGGCAGCACCCTTCGACCGGGCAGCAGTACGACCAGAACCTGCCGTCCGAGACGCACAGCGCCTCGATCACCGGCACGTCGAGGCTGCCGCACTCGGTGCGCAGCAGCTGGGCGAGCGGCTCGAGCCGCTTCATCACGTCCCGGCCTGTCTCGCCCGGGCCCGGCTCCTGGCAGACGTAGGCCACCATCCGCTCGGGACGGGTGCCCCGTCGTTCGCCGCCGGTGACCAGACCCCGGGCCAGCTGGCGGGCGGCCTCGGTCCAGTCCTCCCGGTTCGCGGGAATGCCCAGCCGGGCGCGGCCGCCGAACCTGCCGCCGCCCTCCCGGTCGTGCAGGGCCACGAGCACCATGCTGTCCTCCGGTCGGTAGCCGAGCAGGTAGGGCAGCGCGTCGGCCAGCTCGGCGGGGGTGCGCAGCGTGACCTGGGAGTCGTGTGCGGGCTGGTCGTCCGGCGGGCCGCTGAGAGGCTCGCGCCTCGCGATATCGCCGTTTTCGAAGGGTCCGGTCGTTTCGCCGTGATTCGTCATGCGCCGACGATCTCGCGGATGCCGAGATTCCGCTTGAACCTGTGGACAAGTCGAATCAGGTGCACGACAACGAAGGCGGCGAGTGGGCCCCGTTCCGGACGCTTCTCCACAGTCCGGCCGTCGTGGCCGCCCGCTCGCCGCAGCCGTCCCGCCCGTTTGTCAGTCCCGTCCTGTTGTATGGGACCCATGGAGCACACCAGCAACGCGGACCTCCGGGCGCAGGCCGACGCCGTCCTCGCCCGGCTCGTCGGAGACACCACGGCCACGGCGCGGCTGCGCGAGGACCAGTGGCGGGCGATCGAGGCGCTGGTCGCCGACCGGCGCCGGGCCCTGGTCGTGCAGCGCACGGGATGGGGAAAGTCCGCGGTGTACTTCGTGGCGACGTCGCTGCTGCGGGCCAGAGGCAGCGGCCCCACGGTGATCGTCTCGCCGCTGCTCGCGCTCATGCGCAACCAGGTGGATGCCGCGGCCCGGGCCGGCATCCACGCCCGGACCATCAACTCTGCCAACACCGAGGAGTGGGAGGCCGTCCAGGCCGAGATCGAGCGCGGTGAGGTCGACGTGCTGCTCGTCAGTCCGGAGCGGCTGAACAATCCCGACTTCCGTGACCAGGTCCTGCCCAAGCTCTCCGCGGCGACCGGGCTCCTCGTGGTGGACGAGGCCCACTGCATCTCCGACTGGGGCCACGACTTCCGCCCGGACTACCGCCGGCTGCGCACCATGCTGGGCGACCTCCCGCCCGGTGTCCCCGTGCTCGCCACCACTGCGACGGCCAACGCCCGTGTGACCGCCGACGTCGCCGAGCAGCTCGGCACCGGCGGCACGTCCGACGCCCTGGTGCTGCGGGGGCCGCTGGACCGGGAGAGCCTGAGCCTCGGCGTGCTGCGACTGCCGGACGCGGCGCACCGGATGGCCTGGCTCGCCGACCACCTGGACGACCTGCCGGGCTCCGGCATCGTCTACACGCTCACCGTGGCGGCCGCCGAGGAGGTCACCGCGTTCCTGCGGCAGCGCGGCCACACCGTCGCCTCGTACACGGGCAGGACGGAGAACGCCGACCGGCAGCAGGCCGAGGACGACCTGCTCGCCAACCGGGTCAAGGCGCTGGTCGCCACGTCGGCGCTCGGCATGGGCTTCGACAAGCCGGACCTGGGTTTCGTGGTGCACCTCGGTTCGCCGTCCTCCCCCATCGCCTACTACCAGCAGGTCGGCCGCGCGGGCCGTGGCGTCGAGCACGCCGAGGTGCTGCTGCTGCCGGGCAAGGAGGACGAGGCGATCTGGCAGTACTTCGCCTCGCTCGCCTTCCCCGCCGAGGATCTTGTGCGCCGCACGCTCGACGTCCTCGCCCGGGCCGACGGACCGCTGTCCCTCCCGGCCCTGGAACCCCTGGTGGAACTGCGCCGTTCCCGGCTGGAGACGATGCTGAAGGTCCTCGACGTGGACGGAGCGGTGCGGCGGGTCAAGGGCGGCTGGACCGCGACCGGCCGGCCGTGGTCCTACGACACCGAGCGGTACGACTGGGTGGCCCGGCAGCGAGGGGCCGAGCAGCAGGCGATGCGTGAGTACGCGTCCACCACGGGCTGCCGGATGGAGTTCCTGCAGCGCCAGCTGGACGACGAGGGCGCCAAGCCGTGCGGCCGCTGCGACAACTGCGCGGGACCTCGCTTCACCGCCGACACCACGACGGCGGCGCTGGACGCCGCGCGCGTCGACCTCGGCCGTGCCGGGGTCGAGGTGGAGCCCCGCCGTATGTGGCCGACCGGGCTCCCGGCGATCGGCATCAACCTCAAGGGCCGCATCGCGGCCACTGAACAGGCCGCGCCCGGGCGAGCCCTGGGCCGGCTGTCCGACATCGGCTGGGGAAACCGGCTGCGTCCCCTGCTCGCGCCCCAGGCTCCGGACGGGCCGGTACCCGACGACGTGGCCCGAGCCGTGGTCGACGTACTGGCCGACTGGGCGAAGGGCCCGGGCGGGTGGGCCTCGGGGACGGCCGACGCCCAGGCCCGGCCGGTGGGTGTGGTCACCGTCGCCTCCCGCTCCCGGCCCGCGCTGATCGGCTCCCTGGGCGCCCGCATCGCCGAGGTGGGCCGGCTGCCGCTGCTCGGCTCCGTCGAGTACGCCGGGGAAGCGCCCCGGGTACCGCGCAGCAACAGCGCCCAGCGGCTGAAGGCCCTGGACGGCTCACTTACGTTGCCACCGGCCCTCGTCTCCGCGCTCGCCGAGTCCGGCGGTCCCGTCCTGCTGGTGGACGACTTCACCGAGACCGGCTGGACCCTCGCCGTCGCGGCGCGCCTGCTCAGGAGGGCCGGCGCCGAAGGCGTGTTGCCGCTGGTGCTGGCCGTCCAGGGGTGACGGCGCACCGCGCGCACCGGGCCGGAGCGGCTCGTCGGGCACCGACATGCCGCGGCCGAACGTCACAGGGGTCGCCGGCGCCTGCTGTGGGTAGGGATATAAGCCACGCACCACCAGATATCCGTCGGCGGCTCCAATTGCTCGTTGCCGCATCCAAGTTCGACAGGAAGAATTGAAGTCCGCTCCCCGCACGGCTCGCCCATGATCCGTGGGCTTCGCCGCGGTGCGCGCTCCCCCGAATCCGACCTCGCCCGCAGTGTGGGCGCGTAGCCGAAGGGAGGAACGTGACCTTCGGATTCGCCTCGTCCTCGGCGGCCTCCTTGTCGCCGTCCGCGTCCGCCGCTTCCGCCAGTCGCCTGCTCGAGCCCGCGGAGTGGGCAGCCGCCGGGATCCCACTGCTGCGCAACCCCCGTGAGGTGGTCAGCGGGCTGCACGCCCGCCATCGTCCGCGGCCTTCCATGGCGGTCGTGGCCGTCCTGGATCCGGACGAACGGCTCTGCGCCAGCGCGTCGTTCATACGGCGTCCCGCGCCGGCCGACGGCTGGATGTTCCGCAACGCGCTGCTCGCCCAGTTGCGCCGGGTCATCCCGCACGACCTGCGCCGGCGCACACCGGTGCGCACCGCCGTGCTGCTCTACTGCCGTGACGGCGACGCGCAGTGGACCGAGGAGGACGGCGCCTGGATGTGGGGGCTGCGCGACGCGTGCACATTGCACGGGCTGCGCTGCGGCGCGTACATCACGCTGACCGGCGACGGCTGGCAGGTGCTCGGCGAAGGGCGGGGCGGACGCCACCCGAACGCCCACTCGGAGCCCGAGTCGTTCGCGATGTCCCAGGCCGCACCCCTGCCTCCGCGCACCGGTGGCCCGGTCTCCGACGTCCTGCGCCGCGCGGCTGCCCGCTGACGCCGGCCCGGCCCGAGGGCGCCGAGTTCCAGGGCTGCGGGTACGGCGGTGGCGATCCGGCACGAGCCGGTCGCCGGCGTGCCATGACGACGGCTACCGGCCCCGCGGGCTTCCGCACCGCTGCCGCCGCTCCTCGCCGGCCGCCCGCACCGCTGGCGCCGGCTCTCGCGGGTTTCCCGCAGCACTGCCGCCGGCTTCCGCAGGCTTCCCGCGCCGCTGCTGTGGGCACCTGGCCACGAGTCCGGCGCACGCCGTGCGGGAGGGCGCACGCCGTACGGGACGGCCACTGCCGGTCGTCCGGGCATGCCGAAAGCCGCACCGTACTGATGTCGCCGGAGCGGCTCTTCGTCATGCCCGGCCCCGAGGGGCCCGGGCGTACCTCAGACGCCCGCGCCCAGCACCGCGTTGATCTGCTGCGGGTCACCGCAGACGATCAGCAGCGCACCGGCCCTGGCGTGGGCCGACGGAAGGACGGAGGCGGCAGTGGAGGCGGCGCCGTTGACGGCGACGACGACCACGGGACGGGTCGCGGCACGGGAGAGGCGGGCGGCGTCCGTGTAGAAGACGTCGTCACCGGCGTCGTGCTGCGTCCAGTAGGAGGCTTCTCCGAAGGACAACTCGTGCTCCGCCCACGGGTGCTGGGAACCGGTGGTGACCACCAGCACCTCTCCGGGGGCGCGGCCCGAGTCCAGGAGCAGGTCCACCGCTTCGTCGGCGGCGTCGAGCGCACCGTCGGCCGAGGCGGGGATCAGCTGGATCTGCGGAGTCACCGCCGTGGCGGCGGGAGCGGCCGGGCCCGACGGGCCTGGCCTGGCCGGAGCCGCGTCTCGCGAAGCGCGCTGCGCCGGCGGCACGGGCCTCGGGGGGCCTGGACGACCGGGGCGGGACGGAGCCGCGGGACGGGGGCCGGGTACGGGGCGTGGGGTCGGCGCGGTGCGGCCGCTGGCCGGAGTGGCGCGGGGACCCTGGGCACTCTCGTGAATCTGAGGCTCCTCGGGAATGAGAGGCATGAGCTGATTTTTATCAAACGTTGGTGCGGCACGGTTGGCCGGGTGGCACATCAGTGCGAGCGGAACCGTCAGAAGTCGAAGCCGAGCTGACCCTCGATCTCCGGAACGCTTCCGTCCGCCCAACTACGGACCTTCTTGAGGTGCCGCCACCGGGGCAGCGCATCAAGATACGCCCATGACAGACGGTGGTACGGGGTGGGCCCCCGCTCCTCCAGTGCCGCCTTGTGCACGGGCGACGGATACCCGGCGTTGTCCGCGAATCCGAAGTCTGCATGGTCGACACCCAGTTCGGCCATCATTTTGTCGCGCTGCACCTTGGCGATCACCGATGCCGCCGCGACGGCCACGCAGGACCGGTCACCCTTGATGACCGTGCGCACCCGCCACGGGGCCCCGAGGTAGTCGTGCTTGCCGTCGAGGATCACGGCGTCCGGGCGGACCGGCAGGAGGTCCAGGGCGCGGACGGCGGCGAGCCGCAGCGCGGCGGTCATCCCCAGCCTGTCGATCTCCTCGGGGGAAGCGTGCCCCAGGGCATAGGCCGTGACCCACGAGTGCAGTATCCCGGCCAGTTCCGTACGCCGTTTCACCGTCAGCAGCTTGGAGTCGGTCAGACCCTCGGGCGGCCGGCGCAGTCCGGTGATCGCAGCGCAGACGGTGACGGGACCGGCCCAGGCGCCCCTCCCCACCTCGTCGACACCGGCGATGACCTTCGCTCCGGTCGTGGCGCGCAGGGAACGCTCGACGGTGTGAGTGGGTGGTTCGTACGGCATGGCGCCCTTAGATTACGCCGCCGGGAGGGCCGCGCGACACCCCGGTCCCCCTTGATCCGGCCGGGGACGCCGCGGACCGCGGTCAGGACCCGTGCGGCCGCAGCAGCGGCATCATCAGCCGGTCGATCATCTCCTCGAGATCGCGATCGCTCCATTCGCTGGCGCACATCTTGGATCGGTACATCATCATGGCCGGAACAGTGTCGAAGACGTAGCCGTTGTCGGCGTCGGGACGCACCTCCTCTCGCCTTATTCCACGGATGATGACCTCTCGCAACTGGTCGATCATGGGCTCGACCACCCCCTCGAAGATCACACCGTGGAAGCGCTCCACCTGAGCTGGATCGCATTCGTGAATCACCGCGCGCAGGGCGAAGCCGGGACGCGAGAACATGGCGTCCCGGGCCCGCCGGCACAGGGCCAGCAGATCCTCCCGGACACTGCCGAGGTCGGGGACCTCCTCGACCGGAGGCAGCCCGGCCTCGAGCGCATCGGCGACCAGGTCCTCCTTGGAGGACCAGCGGCGGTAGACCGCCGCCTTGCCCGTCTGGGCGCCGACCGCGACGCCCTCCATCGTCAGACCGTTCCAGCCGACCGTACTGAGCTGCTCCAGGGCGGCGTCCAGGATCGCGCGCTCGAGCACCGCGCCGCGCCGACGGGGAGAGGCCGCCTGAGCGGGAGCGGCCGTACAGCGCGAGATGTCCATCCGTGTTTCTCCAGCAGGCAAGGGGAAGCGGGGGTTTCGGAGCGGGACCGCGCCACGTCGCAGGAAGGGGGAGGCGAAACGTGACGCGGAATCAAGTGAACGCTTGCGTTCACTGTCGGGGACTCACTACCGTTGACGTGAAAGTGAACGCGAGCGTTCACTAACGCCTTTGTGGGGGACTCATAGTGACAACCTCTCAGCTCCTTCAGGAACGGAAACCGGGTGCGGCCCGCCGGGTGGGGCATCCCGGCATCGCGCTCACCGTCATCGCGGCGTGCCAGCTCATGGTGGTACTCGACGCGACGATTGTGAACATCGCGCTCCCGCACATTCAAGACGCTCTCGCGTTCAGCACCACCGACCTCACCTGGGTGGTCAGCGCCTACACGCTCACCTTCGGCGGCCTGCTGCTGCTCGGGGCCCGGGCCGGCGACATCCTCGGCCGGCGCCGGGTGTTCATGGCCGGCATCCTGCTGTTCACCTTCGCCTCGCTGCTGGGCGGGCTCGCCCAGGAACCCTGGCAACTGCTCGCGGCGCGCGCCCTGCAGGGAGTCGGCGGCGCCATCGCCTCGCCCACCTCGCTCGCCCTGATCACCACCACGTTCCCCGAAGGCCCGGAACGCAACCGGGCCTTCGGCGTGTTCGCTGCGGTGTCCGCGGGCGGCGGTGCCATCGGCCTTCTGGCGGGCGGCATGCTCACCGACTGGCTCGACTGGCGGTGGGTGCTCTTCGTCAACGTGCCGATCGGCCTGCTGATCGCGTTCCTGGCCCCGGTGTACATCAGCGAGTCCGAACGGCACCCGGGACGGTTCGACATCGCCGGTGCGCTCACGTCGACGACCGGCATGGCCGCCCTGGTCTACGGGTTCATCCGCGCCTCGGAAGACGGCTGGCGGGACGGTCTCACGCTGGGGTCCTTCGGCGCCGCGGTGGTGCTGCTGGTCGCGTTCGTCCTCATCGAGATGCGGGCCAGGGAACCGATCACCCCGCTCAGGATGTTCGCCGACCGCAACCGCTCGGGCACGTACGTGATCATGCTCAGCCTCGCAGCGGCGATGTTCGGCATGTTCTTCTACATCGTTCTGTTCGTGCAGAACGTGCTCGGCTACAGCGCCATCCAGGCCGGTCTCGCCTTCCTCCCCGTGACGTTCGCGATCGCGGTCGGCGCCGGCCTGTCCCAGCGCTTCCTGCCCACGCTCGGCCCCAAGCCCTTCATGATGACCGGCTCGGCGCTCGTGGTGACGGGACTGGTCTGGCAGACGTTCATCACGCCCGACAGCTCCTACCTCGGCGGGGTGCTGGGGCCGATGCTGGTGTTCGGCTTCGGCATGGGCCTGAACTTCGTGACGGCCACCGTCACGGCCGTCTCCGGTGTGGCCCAGCACGAGGCGGGCGCGGCCTCCGGGCTGCTCAACGCCATGCAGCAGGTCGGCGGCTCGCTGGGCCTGTCCATCCTGACCACCGTCTTCGGCTCCGCGAGCACGGACGAGGCGAAGAAGCAACTGCCGAAGTTCCTCGCCGGAGGTACGCCCGAACAGCAGGCGCAGTTCGCGAAGACGCACCAGCTGCCCGCGCCCTGGGGACACGAGGTGCTGGCTCACGGGATCTCCGCGGCCTTCGTCCCGGCCGCCGCGATGGCCGGGCTCGCGTTCGTCACGGCCTGGCTGGTGATCAGGGTCCGCAAGAGCGATCTCGATGCCCTCGCCGGCACGCCCGGCCCGGCCATCGGCTGATCGCCGCTCCGCCGGGCGGAGCCACGGCAGGCCGGACCGCGGCCGGGAGCAGGACCGACCCCGCCGCGGCCCGGCCGGCCGCGTAGCCCGCGCGGCCGCGACCGAGGAGACCAGAGGCGCGACGAGCGCGACCGGCACACCGTCGACGACCGCCATCACCCACGCCCCCTCCCGGCCCCGCCCCTCAACCTGCCCGGCCCGTGTCACCGTCCGCCGCGAATATCGCGGCGGTCACGCGGAGAACGGCCGGCGGTCACGCAGAGTTCCCACCCGGCACGGAGAGTCCCGACGGCCGACGATACGGGGCGTCGAAGAGGGGCTCAGAGCGCCGTCGGCACCCAGTCGGGCAGGGCCTCGGTTCGCTCCACCCACTGAGCGGGGGGCGTGCCCGCCTTGCCGGCGCCGAGGACGCCGCCCATGATCGCGCAGGTCGTGTCCACGTCGCCGCCGACCTGGGCGGTCGTCCAGAAAGCCGTCTCGAAGTCGCCCAGCGACCGCGCGGCGGACCAGAGGGCGAACGGGACGGTGTCGTGGGCCGAGGTACGGCGTCCGCAACCGAGCACGGCGGCGACGGTGCCCGGATCCCCGTAGTCGAGCATGTCGCGGGCCCGGCGCAGGCCCGCGCCGACGGCGCTCTTCGGCACGAGTGCGATGACGCCGTCGAGGAGCGCCTCGGGGCTGGGCGGCCCGCCCGGCGAGGCGGCCAGCGCGGCGGCAGCGGCGACGGCCATCGCCCCCACCACGGCCTCGCGGTGCTGGTGCGTGGGATACGCCGAGATCTCGGCCTGGTGAGTCGCCTGCTCCGGATCGTCGGCGTACCAGGCGCCCAGCGGCGCGATGCGCATCGCGGCGCCGTTGCCCCAGGAGCCCTGGCCGTTGAAGAGGCCGGCCGCGAGCTCGCGCCAGTCCTCACCCTCGCGGACCAGGCGGAGCAGCCGGTTGACGGCCGGGCCGTAGCCGCGGTCGAAGTCGTGGTGCTCGGCGAAGGAGCGGGCCAGGGCGTCCTGGTCGAGGCGGCGGTGGGCGGCGAGGACGGCCACCACGGAGCAGGCCATCTCCGTGTCGTCCGTCCACTGCCAGGGGGCCCCGGGCAGTTCGCGGCGCTTGAGCAGAGGGTGGTTCGCCGGGACGAAGAACTGCGAGCCCAGCGCGTCTCCCACCGCGAGTCCGCGCAGGCTCGCCAGGGCACGGTTCAGGCGCCCGAGAGAAGAGGAGTCAGCGGTCATCGGTCTGCCACTCTATCCAAGATCCCAGTGCGGCACCGGATCCCGCCATCGCTCGAAGGGCCGGTCGAGGGTGTATCTGCCGTCCTCACCGAGAACGAGCATCCGCATCTCGGCGTTCCCGGGATTCGACAGCGACTCGAATTCCGCCACCGTCCAGTGGAACCAGCGCATGCAGAACAGCCGCATCGCGAGCCCGTGCGTCACCAGGAGCACGTTCGGCGGATGGTCCGGGGCCTCGAAGCTGCGGAACAGGCTTTCCAGGAAGCCGCCGACCCGGTCGTAGACGTCGGCGCCGGACTCTCCCTGCGGGAACCTGAAGAAGAAGTGGCCGTAGGCGTCCCGGTAGGCCTTCTGCAGGCGTACGTCGTCGCGGTCCTGCCAGTTGCCCCAGTCCTGCTCGCGCAGCCTGGGCTCCTCCCGTACCCGTATGCGGCCGGGGTCGAGGTGGAAGGCGCGCAGTGTCTCGTGGGTGCGCCGGTACGGGGAGACGTACACGCTCACGCGTTCCCGGCCGAAGACCTCGCGGAGCTCCTTGCCGGTCTCCTCGGCCTGTCGCACGCCGCGCTCGGTCAGCCCGAGAGCGTGGTCGGGCTCCCGCTCGTACACGGAGTCATCAACATTGCCCGTTGACTCGCCGTGCCGGACAAGGACGATGCGCCGTGGTCGTGCCATGCCGAAACCCTAGATCGAACGGGGGGTCGGTGGGGCACTCATGGTGGTCCCGTACGGCGTAAGTCACACGCGTCCCACACATACCGGCACGATCAGACCGTCCAGGACGGCTCCAGCTCCACGACGTCACCGGTGAGCGCCTCGATGTCCGCCTCCGTCTGGGCGCGCAGCGCGAGGCGTTCGATCCGCTCGGTGCGGTACTTGCCGTGCTCGGCCGCCGACCGCCACATGGAGAGGATGAGGAACTCCTGCTCGGGCGCCTCGGCGAACATGCCCCGGATCATGCCCGGCGACCCGGCCATGGCGGGGTTCCAGACCTTCTCCTGCATGAGGGTGAAGTGCTCCACCCGCTCCTCGTGGACCCGGCACAGGGCGACCCGGACCAGGTCCGAGTCGGTGAAGCGCGGCTCGAAGCCGGTCTTCACGTCGAACCGGTACTCGAACAGCTTGACCTGGGGATCCTTGAACGTGCCGGACTGGGCGGCCGCGAGACGGTCGTGGGAGCGGGCCATGAAGGAGTCGTAGAAGGCGCGGCTCTCCCAGAAGGCGAAGACATGCGCCACCCCGGGCCGGTGCCGGCTCCAGCCTCCGCCCTGCCCCCGGAAACCCGGCTCCCCGGGAAGCCCCGCCCACTTCCGCTGCCCGCGCTCGAAGCCGCGGCGGTCCACCACGGTGCAGCGAATCCACTTGACCAGCACCGCGCCATCGTAAGGCCACCGGGCGTGGCGCCGGTCACGCTCCGGCTGAGATCGCCCGCGCACGCTCCGCGCGCGCGTGGCACGATGAACAAAAGGCCCTGTCTTCAGGGCAGTTGGCAGACACGGCACTTCAAGGGGGTGGCGAAGCCCGGTGGCTGGCTTCAGCAAGGGAATCCGCAAGGTCGAGGTCGCGCTCAAGTGGGACCCCAGTCCCGCGGGCCGACCGCCCACCGATCTGGACATCGTGGCGGGACCGTACGAATCCGGTGACCCGTACGGGGCGCCGGCCTATCTGGTGCACTTCGACAGCCGTTCGCCGGACGGCACGATCTTCCTCAACCGGGACAGCACCGACGGCAAGGGCTTCGGCTGGGACGAGGTCATGACGATCGAGCTCGACCGGCTCGACGGCCGCTACACGCGCGTGGTGGCCGGTGTGGTCATCCAGCAGGGGGCGGGGCGCCGGACCTTCTCCGAGGTGCTCAACCCGGCGCTGCGCATCCGTGAGGGCTACACGGTGCTCGCCGAGGACGACTTCGGCTCGGTCGCCCAGGCCACGGCGGCCACGATCGGCGAGTTCCTGCGGGACGAATCCGGTGGCTGGACGTTCCACGCGGGGGTCCACGGCTACGACGAGGATCCGGCGGCCTTCCCCCGGGTCATGGGCAGCAGGCGCCGGTTCTGACGCGGGCACCCGCAGGTGAGGGGCGCCGGCCGTGGCCGGCGCCCCTCACCTCAGGTACGGCGTGTGATCAGCTGCAGCCGCTGGTCGAGCCGCAGCCCTCGCAGATGTAGCAGGAACCGGCCCGCTGCATCTTCGTACCGCAGGAGAAGCACAGCGGGGCGTCGGCCTGGATGCCCAGCTGCATCTCCACCAGTTCGGCGCTGGTGTGCGCCTGCTTCGGGGCGGGCTTGGCCACCTCGGACTCGGCCTTCGGCGTGGCGACCGCCTTCAGCTCCTGGGCGCGCGGCGCCGACTGGGCCAGGCCCTCGACGTCGACCTCGTCCTCGGCCGGCTCGTAGGAGCCGGTCTCCAGGTGCCGCTGACGCTCCTCGGCGGAGTGGATGCCGAGCGCGGAGCGCGTCTCGAAGGGCAGGAAGTCCAGCGCCAGGCGGCGGAAGATGTAGTCGACGATCGACTGCGCCATCCGCACGTCCGGGTCGTCCGTCATGCCGGCCGGCTCGAAGCGCATGTTGGTGAACTTCGAGACGTACGTCTCCAGAGGCACGCCGTACTGCAGACCGACGGAGACGGCGATGGAGAAGGCGTCCATCATGCCCGCGAGGGTCGAGCCCTGCTTGGACATCTTCAGGAACACCTCGCCGAGACCGTCGTCGGGGTAGGAGTTGGCGGTCATGTAGCCCTCGGCGCCGCCGACCGTGAAGGACGTGGTGATGCCGGGGCGGCCCTTGGGGAGGCGCTTGCGGACCGGGCGGTACTCGACGATCTTCTCGACCGTCTCGCGGATGGCCGCCTCGGCCTTCTCCGTGACCTCGGCCTTCTCCTTCTCCTTGGTCTTAGCGGAGAGGGGCTGGCCGACCTTGCAGTTGTCGCGGTAGATGGCGAGCGCCTTGACGCCCAGCTTCCACGCCTCGTAGTAGATCTCCTCGACCTCCTCGACGGTCGCCGTCTCCGGCATGTTGACCGTCTTGGAGATGGCGCCGGAGATCCACGGCTGGATCGCCGCCATCATGCGGACGTGGCCCATCGGGGAGATGGAGCGCTCGCCCATGGCGCAGTCGAACACCTCGTAGTGCTCGGGCTTGAGACCGGGAGCGTCGATCACGTTGCCGTTCTCGGCGATGTGGGCGACGATCGCCTCGATCTGCTCCTCCTGGTAACCCAGGCGGCGCAGGGCCTGCGGGACGGTGCCGTTGACGATCTGCATCGAGCCGCCGCCGACCAGCTTCTTGAACTTCACCAGCGCGAGGTCGGGCTCGACACCGGTGGTGTCGCAGGACATCGCCAGACCGATGGTGCCGGTCGGGGCGAGCACGGACGCCTGGGAGTTACGGAAACCGTTCTTCTCGCCGAGGCGCACCACGTCCTGCCAGGCCTCCGTGGCGGCGGCCCAGACCGGGGTGTCCAGGTCGTCCATGCGGACGGCCCCGCCGTTGGCGTCGGCGTGCTGCCGCATGACGCGCTTGTGGGCGTCGGCGTTGCGGGCGTAGCCGTCGTACGGGCCGACGACGTCGGCCAGCTCGGCGGAGCGGCGGTAGGCCGTGCCGGTCATCAGCGAGGTGATGGCGCCGGCGAGGGCGCGGCCGCCGTCGGAGTCGTAGGCGTGGCCGGTGGCCATCAGCAGGGCGCCGAGGTTGGCGTAGCCGATGCCGAGCTGGCGGAACGCGCGCGTGTTCTCGCCGATCTTCTGGGTCGGGAAGTCCGCGAAGCAGATCGAGATGTCCATCGCGGTGATGACCAGCTCGACGACCTTCTGGAAGCGCTCGGTCTCGAAGGACTGGTGGCCCTTGCCGTCGTCCTTGAGGAACTTCATCAGGTTCAGCGAGGCCAGGTTGCAGGACGTGTTGTCCAGGTGCATGTACTCGCTGCACGGGTTCGACGCGGTGATCCGGCCGGACTCGGGGCAGGTGTGCCAGTTGTTGATCGTGTCGTCGTACTGGATGCCCGGGTCGGCGCAGGCCCAGGCGGCCTCGGCGATCTTGCGGAAGAGCGCCTTGGCGTCGACCTCCTCGATGACCTCACCGGTCATGCGGGCACGCAGGCCGAACTTGCCGTTCGACTCGACCGCCGTCATGAACTCGTCGTTCACCCGGACCGAGTTGTTGGCGTTCTGGTACTGGACGGAGGTGATGTCGTCCCCGCCCAGGTCCATGTCGAAGCCCGCGTCGCGCAGGACGCGGATCTTCTCCTCCTCGCTGACCTTGGTCTGGATGAAGTCCTCGATGTCGGGGTGGTCGACGTCGAGCACGACCATCTTGGCGGCGCGGCGGGTGGCGCCGCCCGACTTGATGGTGCCGGCGGAGGCGTCGGCGCCGCGCATGAAGGAGACGGGACCGGAGGCGTTGCCGCCGGAGGAGAGCAGCTCCTTGGAGGAGCGGATGCGGGAGAGGTTCAGGCCGGCGCCGGAACCGCCCTTGAAGATCATGCCCTCTTCCTTGTACCAGTCGAGGATCGACTCCATGGAGTCGTCGACGGACAGGATGAAGCAGGCGGAGACCTGCTGGGGCTGCGGGGTTCCGACGTTGAACCAGACGGGGCTGTTGAAGCTGAAGATCTGGTGCAGGAGGGCGTAGGCCAGCTCGTGCTCGAAGATCTCGGCGTCGGCGGGCGAGGCGAAGTACTTGTAGTCCTCACCGGCCTTCCGGTACGTCTTCACGATACGGTCGATCAGCTGCCTGAGGCTGACCTCGCGCTGCGGGGTGCCGACGGCACCCCGGAAGTACTTGCTGGTGACGATGTTGACCGCGTTCACCGACCAGAAGTCGGGGAACTCGACGCCACGCTGCTCGAAGTTGACCGAGCCGTCGCGCCAGTTGGTCATGACGACGTCACGGCGCTCCCAGGCCACCTCGTCGTACGGGTGCACGCCGGGGGTGGTGTGGATGCGCTCGATCTGCAGTCCCTTGCTACCCGCCTTGGTTCCCTTGGCTCGGGAACCTCGCGTCGGACCGCTCGCCGTCTCTGTCATGCCGCCTCCCTGTACGGGCGCAAACGCCCTGAAGTGCCCCGATGTTCCCGTGGCACGGTGTTCTGTCTGATGTTGCGGGCTCCCTCATCTGCCACCCGCAACAGGTCTTCGGTCGCCGCCGTCCGAGGCGGAACCCGGCCCTCCGTCCGGGTTCCGCGGCGCCGGTCAGTCGGCGGCGTGGGCGGGCTCGGGGACCTCGGTGGTCCCTCCGGGCCCGCGCGCGTCTTCCTGGCTCCCCGCTCCCGCGTCCTCGTCGTACGCGGCGGGGCCTCGCGCCTGCCTCAGCTCCGCGATGGCGGCCTCGAAGTCGTCCAGCGAGTCGAAGGCCCGGTAGACGGAGGCGAACCGCAGATAGGCGACGAGGTCGAGTTCCTGCAACGGGCCGAGTATGGCCAGACCCACGTCGTGAGTGGTCAGCTCGGCGCTCCCGGTGGCCCGCACCGCCTCCTCGACCCGCTGGCCGAGCTGGGCGAGCGCGTCCTCGGTGACCGGCCGTCCCTGGCATGCCTTGCGCACACCGTTGATGACCTTGGTACGGCTGAAAGGCTCGGTGACCCCGGACCGCTTCACCACCATGAGCGAGCACGTCTCCACGGTCGTGAAACGACGGGAGCAGTCAGGGCACTGGCGGCGCCTGCGGATCGACGTACCGTCGTCGGTCGTACGACTGTCGACCACACGGCTGTCGGGGTGCCTGCAGAAGGGGCAGTGCATGGATCTCCAACCCTCCTCACAGCAGACTCAACAGCCTCACTGGGCCACATGGGCCCCGCGAAGCAGCCCTAAGCATAGGCGATGCGGGAGCCGTCCAAGACCCGGGGGACCACAACTTGTGGGCCCGGGTAAGCATCCAACCACTAGATGTAGGGCCTGGCCCATACATCGAGGCAATCAGGCGTGTCGCCCGGACGGAGCACGCCCCGAATACCCGCCGGCGGCAATTCCGAACACGCGGGCGCCGGGGCGTACCGATCCGCCGGTTGCGGAGATACCGTGGGCGCCGCACGGAGGCCGCGTGGCACTCCGGCACAGAAGGGAGCCCGCATCCAGGAGGACGGGGTTCCGGATGGCAGACTGAGGGCACGACCCACAAGGTCATCGATCCCGGCGGTGAAGAGTACGACAAATGGGCACTTTTGCCCGCCAGGTGCCGCGTCAGCTATACACCCAGACACGTGATCGCGTCAGGTGATTCGCACTTTTTCACTCGAACGTGTGTTTGGCGCAACCTTTCGAAAGCAACTACCGTTGTCCAGCAGGGAGACCATCGAGAGGGGCCGACGTGACCACCACCGCAGACAGTGCCACCATCACCGCCCAGGACCGCTCCATGGGCCGAGTCGAGCCGGTACATGCGATGAACGAAGCCACGAATCCCGAGGGGCACAAGCGCTCCCTGCCTGGCCGACCTCCAGGCATCCGGGCGGACAGCTCGGGGCTCACCGACCGGCAGCGCCGGGTGATCGAGGTCATCCGGGATTCGGTGCAGCGGCGCGGATACCCGCCGTCGATGCGCGAGATCGGCCAGGCCGTCGGCCTCTCCAGCACCTCCTCGGTGGCGCACCAGCTGATGGCGCTCGAGCGCAAGGGATTCCTGCGCCGCGACCCGCACCGCCCCCGCGCGTACGAGGTCCGCGGCTCCGACCAGGCCGTGACGGTGCAGCCCACCGACACCGCCGGCAAGCCCGCCGCGTCCTACGTCCCGCTGGTCGGCCGCATCGCGGCCGGCGGGCCGATCCTCGCGGAGGAGTCGGTCGAGGACGTGTTCCCGCTGCCCCGTCAGCTCGTCGGCGACGGTGAGCTGTTCGTCCTGAAGGTGGTCGGCGACTCCATGATCGAGGCCGCGATCTGCGACGGCGACTGGGTCACCGTCCGCCGGCAGCCGGTCGCCGAGAACGGTGACATCGTCGCGGCGATGCTCGACGGCGAGGCCACCGTCAAGCGCTTCAAGCGCGAGGACGGCCACGTCTGGCTCCTGCCGCACAACGCGGCCTACGAACCGATCCCCGGCGACGACGCCACCATTCTGGGCAAGGTCGTCGCCGTGCTGCGGCGCGTGTGACGGCCGCGGCGGTCGGGCCGGACACGGCCCGACCCCCTTGACCGGGCCCCGGGACCCCTGCGCCGGTTCCGGGGCCCTGTGCTGTCCGGACTCCCCCGGGACCGCCCCGGACGCCCGCGTGGACCGCCGCGCCGGCGCGGGCCGGCGCCGCCCGCCCCGCTCCGACCAGCCCGCAGATCACTGCTCCTGCGTCTGCGCCTCTTCCGTCTTCCGGGCGGCCGCGTCGATGGCCGCGAGTGACCTGCGCACCTGGTTGCGGTCCGTGGTGTACCAGAAGTCGGGCAGCGACGCCTTGAGGTAGCCGCCGTACCGCGCGGTGGCGAGTCGCTGGTCCAGTACCGCGACCACGCCACGGTCACCCGAGGCGCGGACCAGACGGCCCGCGCCCTGAGCCATGAGCAGGGCCGCGTGCGTCGCGGCCACCGCCATGAAGCCGTTGCCGCCCGCGTCCTCCACCGCCTTCTGGCGGGCGCTCATCAGCGGGTCGTCGGGGCGCGGGAAGGGAATCTTGTCCATGACCACCAGCTGGCAGCTGGGGCCCGGTACGTCCACGCCCTGCCACAGTGACAGCGTGCCGAACAGGCAGGTCCGCGGGTCGGCTGCGAAGTTCTTGATCAGCTCGCCGAGCGTCTCCTCGCCCTGGAGCAGGATCGGGAACTCCGGGATGCGGGAGCGCAGCTCCTCCGCGGCGAGCTGGGCGGCGCGCATGGAAGAGAACAGTCCCAGGGTGCGGCCGCCGGCCGCCTGGATCAGCTCGGTCAGCTCCGTCAGCATGTCGGAGCGCTCTCCGTCCCGGGCCGGGCGCGCGAGGTGCTTCGCGACGTACAGGATGCCCTGCTTCGGGTAGTCGAACGGCGAGCCGACGTCCACCCCCTTCCACTTCGGCAGGTCCTCGCCCTGCGCGCCCTCGGGCCCCAGTCCCAGGGAGGCGCCGACGCCGTTGAAGTCGCCGCCGAGCTTGAGCGTCGCGGACGTGAGGACGACGCTGCGGTCCGCGAAGAGCTTCTCCCTGAGCAGCCCGGAGACCGACATGGGCGCGACGCGCAGGGACGCGCCGAAGCGGTCGTGACGCTCGTACCAGACCACGTCCCACTCGGAGCCGTTGACCACCCGCTCCGCCACGTCGTGCACGGTCTCCACCGAGGCCAGCGCCTGCTTGCGGACCGCGTCCTCGTCCTGGACCGACTTGTCGCGGGTCGAACCGAGCGCGGTGATGACCGTGCGCGCGGCGTCCCGCAGCGCCATCAGCGCGTAGCCGAGGTCCTCCGGGATCTCCTCGAGCCGGCCCGGCAGAGCCAGTTCCATCAGCCGCTCGAAGCCCTCCGCGGCGGTCTGGAGCTGGTCGGCGGCCTTCTCGTTGACGAGCTTGGCCGCCCGGCGCACGGCACGGTTGACCTGGCCGGGCGTGAGCTCTCCGGTGGCGACGCCGGTGACACGGGAGACGAGTTCGTGCGCCTCGTCCACGATCAGCACCTCGTGCTGCGGCAGCACCGGGGCGCCCTCGATGGCGTCGATCGCCAGCAGGGCGTGGTTGGTGACGACGACCTCGGCGAGCTTGGCCCGCTCGCGCGCCATCTCCGCGAAGCACTCGGCGCCGTAGGCGCACTTCGACGCGCCCAGGCACTCGCGCGAGGACACCGACACCTGCGCCCAGGCACGGTCGGAGACGCCCGGCGTGAGGCCGTCGCGGTCGCCGGTCTCCGTCTCGTCGGCCCAGTCGCGCAGGCGCAGCAGGTCCTGGCCCAGCTTGCTGGTGGGCGCGGCGGCCTCGAACTGGTCGAAGAGCCCGTCCTCCTCGTCCTGCGGCATGCCCTCGTGCAGGCGGTGCAGGCACAGGTAGTTGGACCTGCCCTTGAGCATCGCGAACTCCGGTCGGCGGCGCAGCAGCGGGTGCAGCGCGTCGACCGTGCGGGGCAGGTCGCGCTCCACGAGCTGGCGCTGCAGCGCCAGCGTCGCCGTGGCGACGACCACCCGCTCCCCCTGCGCGAGCGCGGGCACGAGGTAGCCCAGCGACTTTCCGGTGCCGGTGCCGGCCTGGACCAGCAGGTGGGATCCGTCGTCGATCGCCTCGGCGACCGCTTCGGCCATGGTCACCTGGCCGGGGCGCTCCGTGCCGCCGACGGCTGCGACGGCGGCGTGCAGGAGCTCGGGGAGTGAGGGCTTCGTCATAGCCCGACCACCCTACGGCCCGGCACTGACAAACGGGCGGTCACGGCTGGGGCGGGGCAGGGATCACGGCCGGGGCTCCTGGGGCGGTGGGCTGGCTGTCGCGGCGGCTCGACGCGATTCCCGGAATTTCTTGCGAGCGCCGGGAACGTCACCGAGCCGCCGTTCGTACTCAATGTGACGACGCCATCACGAGTCGTCACATCGTCCGGTGCGGGACGCGCTCGCGGATCATGAGAGCGGCTCGCTTGCCGGGGAGGTCGACCTCCCCGGTGAGCCGGAAGCCGGCACGCAGGAAAGCGGCGACGGAGGGGGTGTTGCGAAGATCGGGCTCGGCGACCACCCGGGAGCAGGCGGGGCGACGGGCCAGGACGAGAGCGGACACGGCTTCGAGCAGGGCGGAGCCCAGTCCCCGCCGCCGGTCGGCGGCCTCGCCGATGAGGAGGTGGATCCCGGTGTCGTGCGGCCGGACCGGGCAGTGGCGGGCCAGTGGATCGAGGTCGGCACGGTAGAGCTCCCAGTAGCTCATGGGGACGCCGTCCAGCACGCCCAGGCACGGCACGCTTCGGCCGTCGCCCTCGAGTTGGGCGCGCAGGTGGTCCGCCGTCCTGTCCGGGGGCCCCGCCAGCTCCCAGTACTCGGCCACAGCGGGGTCGTTCATCCAGCGGTGGACGAGAGGGAGGTCGTCTTCCAGGCGCACGGGGACGAGTTCGAAGAGACCGACGGGGGTGACGGCCGGCCCCCAGCCGGAGACGTCATCGAGCAGGTCGGCCGTGGCGAAGAGGGCGACGAACTCGTCCGGCAGACGCAGGTGCAGCGTGGCCTCGCCGTCCTCGGGAGAGGCGGTGTCCGCGCTGGTGTCGGTGGAGGGCACGGCGCGCTCCTTTCGGGAGAGGGAGGTGGTGTTCCGCGGGAGATGCAGAGGCGCAGAAAGGTGCGTTCAGGAATGGAGGGGGTTGGCGATGGTGACGTAGACGGACTGGGTGTCGACCGGGCCGACGAGTTCGTCCATGCCGTGCAGCCGCGTCAGCAGGTTGGCCTTGCAGCGCAGGACAGGTGAGTCGAGCAGCAGGCCGGGCAGCGGGGTGCGCAGGGCGAGCGGCCCCGAGGCGGCGTCGGAGAGGAAGCCGCGGAACGCCGCGAGGAGCAGCCTCTCGTCGGCGAGCCGCTGGGAGCCGAGGGCGCCGACCAGCCCGAGCACGTTGTTGACGGCGAGGTAGTAGGCGAAGCGTTCGTCGGTCACCTCGTCCGCGACGAAGGTGTCGCTGTGCACGCCGATGCCGGGCAGCCGCGCGTCGAGTTCGGCCCGCCTGGACTCGCGGAAGTAGTAGCCCTGGTTGTCGCGGTACCGGCCGCCGGCGGGCCAGCCGTCGCGGTCGAGCAGGACCAGGGTGTTCTGCTGATGGGCCTCGAGGGCGACCCCGGCCTCGCTGTCCAGCCAGAGCACGGGTCGAATGACCTGTTCCAGGTAGCGCAGGAACCACTCCGCGGCGACGGCTCCGACAGGGCGCCCGGTGCGTGCGGCGAGCCGTGCCACGATCTGGGACAGGCGGGACCGCAGGGCCCAGGGTCCCGTCGCCGGCCGGGCGTCGGGGTCCGGTTCGGCCAGGGGCCGGGGCGAGACGAGTCCGGCCAGGCAGCCGACGTCGTCGGACGGGGCGAACGGGTTGTGCCGGATCATGACGTCGAGGCCGGGCAGGGGCCGCCCGTCCGGGTCGTCGACGGCGAGCCAGGCGGGGTCGCGGACGATGTCGAAGGCGGGGTGTGCGGCCTGCCACTGGCGGGCGAGGCCGCCGCGCAGCAACCGGTGCACCTCCACTCCGCGGTGGAGTTCCTTGCGCAGGTTCTCGCGACGGGAATTGGTGATGCGCAGGCCCAGCGACAGCTTCAGCATCGCGGGGGCGCCGGACCGGTGGAGGGTGCGTACGGAGGAGGTGGGGTGCCAGGGTGCGCCGAGCGGCCCGAGGTCGCGGAGCGCTCCGGAGTCGAGCAGGGCGGCGACCGCCTCGCGGTGCCTGATCTCCCTCGCCTGCCAGGGGTGCAGCGGCAGCACGGCGTAGCCGTCGGGCCGGGGAGGGGTGGTTCCGGCGAGCCGCTGGGTGAGCCGGTCGGCGGGTACGGGACGGCCGCGCTCGGTCCAGGCCGAGTCGGTCGCCAGCAGAGAGGGGGCCACGGCCCACCAGTGCAGCGGGAACGAGCCGCGCGACTCCGGGGAGTACAGCGGGCCCTCGGCCTCCGTCAGGCCCTCACGGCTCTTGGGGGCCGGGTGCAGGGGGTGCCCGAGTAGGAGGGACTGCTCTGCGCCGAGGAAGAGGTCGGGGCCGTCGGCAGGACGGGCGCGGCGGTCGCCGATGAAGGTCGCGGTGCGGCGCAGCGAGTCGGCGACTCTGGCGACCAGGTCGCCGCCGTCGCCCGTGGCCCCCTGCTGCACCGGCGCGCCGGGGATACCTGGCGTGCCGTGGGCGCCGCCGGGGGTCTCCCTGGCGAGGAGGGCCGCGAGCGTGGTCGCGTCGACGGGCGGAGCCGTCTCCGCGCCGGCGAGGCGGACCGGTCCGAAGCGGTGCCAGCCCGCCGGGGACCAGTACCGCACCTGGACGATCAACGCGGTGCCGCTGCGGAGCAGCGGGATGCGGAGGGTGCCGGTGGCGGGGGCGGCGAGGTCGTTCTCCCGTACCCAGCAGCGCAGGAGGTTCTCCACGGCGGCGGCCTGGGCGGCGGCGCCGGGGTCGGGGTCCTCCAGCGGGTCGGCGCCGGGCACTTCCGCGCTCACCCCGTCCGGGGCCCGTCGCTTCTGCTGGGGGAACGACTCGGGGAGCGGCACGGGAGCCGGCTGGGCGCCGGAGTCGCCCTGGTCGTCGGGACTGCCGGAACGGCCGTCGGGTGCGGGGGTGGCGTTCAAGACGGCTCCTCGGGAGGGGGCGGGGCGGGCTGGGGTTGTGCGGGGGCTCGTCGGGCAACCCGTCAAACGGTCGGCCATCGTGCGGGTGGGCTGCCGTGCGGTCGTCGTGCTGCCGTGCGGTCGTGCGGTCGTCGTGCTGCCGTGCGGTCGTAGTGCTGCGGTGCGGCGGTGCCGGCGCCCTGTGGCCGGGGTCGCCGTGCGAGTCACCGTGCGCTTCACGGGGCCCGCGTGGCTTCGGGCGGCCGAGCCGTGCGCGTCCGTGTGGTGCGCGCTGCTCAGGCTTGACCGAGGGCGGGAGCACCGGGCGTGGGCGGGGACTCGCGGCCGCGCTGGTGGGGTGGTCGCGGTGCGGCTGCTAGCCGTTGCCGGGGCCAGGGCCGTCGGGATGACGGTGCCCGCGGCCGTGGTGCTGCTGTCGGCGGGCCGCCACCGCCACCGCGTCGGCCAGGCGGTCCATGACGGCTTCCGCCTGCTCGTCGGAGATGGTCAGCGGCGGCAGGAGTCGTACGACGCCCGCATGGCGGCCGCCGAGTTCCACGATGAGCCCCCGGTCCAGGCACTCCCGTTGGACGGCCGCCGCGAGCTGGGGGTCGGCACGGTGCGGGGTGCGGTCGGACCCGGGACCGTCGGCTGCGCGCCGGTGATCGCCTGCGGAGGCGGCACCGGCCGGTCCGGGCGTCTCGCTCTCCGGGTCCACGAGCTCGATGCCGAGCATCAACCCGCGCCCCCGGACGTCGCCCACGCACGGGAACGCGTCCCGCAACCGGCTGAGCTGGGACAGCATCCGGGAGCCGAGGGCGGCGGCTCGCTCGGCGAGCGCGTTCTCCCGGACATGAGCGAGGGTGGCGGTGCCGGCGGCCATGGCGAGTTGGTTGCCCCGGAAGGTGCCGGCGTGGGCACCGGGCTGCCATACGTCGAGGTCGTCGCGGTAGACGACCACGGCCAACGGCAGACTGCCGCCGATGGCCTTCGACATGACCATGACGTCAGGGACGACACCGCTGTGCTCCACGGCCCAGAAGGCGCCCGTGCGGCCGACGCCGGTCTGGATCTCGTCGGCGATCAGCGGGACGGACCGCTCGGCGGTGATCTCGCGCATGCGGCGCATCCAGCCGTCCGGCGCCGGGAGCACGCCGCCCTCACCCTGGACGGGTTCGACGATCATCCCGGCGGGGAGCGGTACCCCCGACTTCGGGTCGTCGAGGAGGGACTCGGTCAAGCGGGCGCCGAGTTCCGCGCCGCGCGGCCCGCCGACGCCGAAGGGACAGCGGTAGTCCTGCGGGTACGGAAGTCGCGCGACCTGTACGTCGCCGGCTCCGCCGGAGGCCGCCATGGCTCCGGCCGTCATGCCGTGGTAGGCGCCGGTGAAGGCGAGCATACCGGTGCGTCCGGTCGCGGTGCGGACCAGTTTGAGCGCGGCTTCGACCGCGTCGGTGCCGGCCGGCCCGCAGAACTGCACCCGGGCGCGGTCGGCGAGCCCTGCCGGCAGGGTGCGGAACAGCTCGGTGATGAAGGCGTCCTTCACCGGCGTCGCAAGGTCGAGGACGGAGAGCGGGGCGCCGGAGTCGAGGACCCGGCGGATGGCCTCCAGGACCACCGGGTGGTTGTGGCCGAGGGCGAGGGTTCCGGCTCCCGAGAGGCAGTCCAGGTACCGGCGTCCGTCGGCGCCCTCGATGGTCATCCCCCGCGCCCGCACGGGCACGATGGGCAGGGCCCGCGCATAGGTGCGTGCCGCGGACTCACGCGCCGACTGGCGCCTGAGGATCCCCTCGTGCACGGCGCGCTCTTCCGCGTGCGCGCCTTCAGCCACCGACTCGGTCACGGCCACGACTCGCTGTCCTCCCGCTGTCCTGAGGCGAGTTGATCCGCGGGGACCGGGCACAGGCAGCGGACCCCCCAGCCCTACAACCGCCCAGCGGCCCACGGGTTACGGGTTGCCCCGCAATCCCCGCCCCTCTCCGCACAGCGGCGCGCGCCGCCCCTCGCCTCCCTGCCCTCTCCGCCGACCCCACTCGGCGGCTCCTTCCCCGCCCTCTCTGGTGATCCCTCTCCGCCGCTCCCGCTGTGCCACTCCCTCCCTGCCCCCGCGCCACGACCGCACCGCGGCATCCGGCACCTCCACGGCGTCCCTCCCGCGCAGCCGGCTCCCCTGCTCGTGATGCCGCCCACCCGGTGTCGTCGCAAGCTGGAAGACGAGCGTGCCCGGCACCGAACGTCACCGCCCGGCACCGCACTCCCCTGTCCGACACCACCCGGCACCACCCGTCACCGTCCGGCGCCCCGGTCACACCGCGCCGGAATGCCCTGGACGTCGATCATGACGAACCTGCCCCCGCCGCCCACTCCCCGGCTCGAGCCCGCGGCCAAGGAACTCGCCGACGCCACCGCGCCGCACCCCCGCATCTACGAGGTGCCTCCCGCGCAGGGGCGCGACATCAAGGAGCGCGACGCCTCACCGCTGCGCGCCTCGCTCGACGAACTGCGGGGCCTGCCGGCCTCGTCGTGATCACCGACGAGGCCGACGTGCTGCGCGACGAGGGCGAGGCCTACGCGGCGCGGCTGCGGGAGGCCGGCGTCCCGGTCACCGCGGTGCGGGTGCTCGGCAAGGTGCACGACTTCCTGATGCTCGACGCCATCAGGGCCGCCCTGCACGGCGACTGAGGCTCGCCGTGCGACCGGGCGTCCAGGCCCTGCCCTCGCCGGTCCACGACCGTCCGTACCGACGGATCCGCCGACTCAGCCGACTCAGCCTCAAGCGACCCAACCGACTCGACCGAGCCACGGTCACGTGTCCCCCCACGAGGTGGGGGCACGGTGCCGTGGCTCGTGTGCGTCCAGGTCAGGCCGCTTGTGGCCGAACCGTTGCCGGACCGTCGGAACTCCCCCACAGCGAGCGCATAGTGTGTGATGCCGTTCCCAGCGGACCAGGGGACCGGCGTCAACTCCCCTTGGATGCGGTGCCGGTGCCGGGGCCGAAGCGCCGAGTACCTTCACACCAGGGGGAGTCCACACCATGCGATCCATACGGCCGTCGTTCACCGTTCGCCGAGGGAGG
Organism: Streptomyces sp. NPDC056580; assembly: GCF_042793175.1. NCBI lineage: Bacteria > Bacillati > Actinomycetota > Actinomycetes > Kitasatosporales > Streptomycetaceae > Streptomyces > Streptomyces sp. NPDC056580. The sequence goes on from NZ_JBHTVE010000003.1 coordinate 512,036, forward strand.
GGCGCGCCGCGCCGGTCCTCCCCCGTGCCGGCGACGGTCGCCCTCGTCTCGGCGCTGGCGCTGACCGCCACGGCCTGCAACGGCAACGGCAACGGTGACGACAACGCCGACGGCAGGCCGACCGCCGCCGCGACCCGGAGCGGCACCGGCGACGGCAAGATCAAGATCCCGGACGACATCCGTCAGAAGCTCAAGGAGCACGGGATCGACGTCGACAAGTGGAAAGACGGCGCCTGGAAGAACTGGAACCGGGACGACTGGCTGCGCGAGGCCAACGACTTCATCAACCCCATCATCAAGGGACTGTGGAACCCGGACCGGATGCGGGGCGCCGACGACCCGGCCAAGCGCGTGGACGACAACGACCTCTCCGGTGACCAGGGCGTGACGGACCCGACCCCGGCGCCGGTGGACGCGCAGGCGGTCAAGCCGCCGTACCACACCAGCGCGGCCACCTCGGGCAAGGTCTTCTTCGACTCCCCCGAGGGCACGATGGTCTGCTCGGCTACGGTCGTTCAGGACCCGGCGCACCCGGGCAAGTCCAACCTCATCTGGACGGCCGGCCACTGTGTGCACGCAGGGAAGAGCGGCGGCTGGTACCGCAACATCGCGTTCGTGCCGTCGTACAACAACCAGGGCAGGTCGAACGCACGGCTGCAGGACGCCAGCCGGGCCGAGGTCGCCCCGTACGGCGTCTGGTGGGCGGACGCGGCGAAGACCTCGCAGCAGTGGATCGACCAGGGCGGCCGCACCGGCGGCAACGGCGCCTCGTACGACTTCGCGGTCATCCACGTGACGCCCGAGCAGGGCAACGCGGGCAAGTCGCTGGAGGAGACGGTCGGCGGGGCGCTGCCGGTGAACTTCGGCGCCCCGGCCGTGCCGAAGGTGCAGAGCATCACGGCGACCGGCTACCCCGCCGCGGCTCCCTACGACGGCCAGCTCGCCTACCAGTGCCAGGACAAGCCGGGCCGGCTGTCCCTCGACAAGGCGGACCCGACGATGTACCGCATCGGCTGCACGATGACCGGCGGTTCCTCGGGGGGCGGCTGGGTGGAGACCGGCCCGGACGGCGAGTCCGCCCTGGTGTCCAACACCTCGATCGGCCCGGTGCGCGCGGGCTGGCTGGCGGGTCCCCGGCTGGGTGAGGTGGCCAAGGGCGTCTACGACTCGGTCAGCGAGAAGTTCGCGGGGCGGTGACGCCCGCCGCGCCGGGCCGCGGCCCGGACGGCCGTGGTGTCCCGCCGGAAGGTGAACCGCGCTCGCGGCGGACGCCGGCGGGACCCGCGAGGCGATGACGAGAGGCCCGCCACCCGGATGGGGTGGCGGGCCTCTCTCACGCGGTGCCGCGCTGCGGTCAGACCGCGGGCGTCGGCGTGTAGGGCGCCAGATCGGCGGCCAGCTCCTCGTGCACCCGGGCCTTGAGCAGGGTGCCCTCCGCGGTGTGCTCCTCGGAGATCACCTCGCCCTCGGTGTGGGCGCGGGCGACGAGCTTGCCCTGGGTGTACGGGACGAGCGCCTCGACCTCGACCGACGGACGGGGCAGCTGGTCGTCGATCAGCGCGAGCAGTTCCTCGAGGCCCTGGCCGGTGCGGGCCGATACGGCGATGGAGCGCTTCTCCACCCGCAGCAGCCGCTGGAGCACCAGCGGGTCGGCCGCGTCCGCCTTGTTGATCACGACGATCTCGGGTACGTCGGTGGCGCCGACGTCCCGGATCACCTCGCGCACCGCGGCGAGCTGCTCCTCCGGCACCGGGTGCGAGCCGTCCACCACGTGCAGGATGAGGTCGGAGTCGCCGACCTCCTCCATGGTGGAGCGGAACGCCTCGACCAGGTGGTGCGGCAGGTGCCGGACGAATCCGACGGTGTCGGCCAGTGTGTACAGCCGCCCGCTCGGGGTCTCGGCCCGGCGGACGGTCGGGTCGAGGGTCGCGAACAGCGCGTTCTCGACCAGGACGCCGGCGCCCGTCAGACGGTTGAGCAGCGAGGACTTGCCGGCGTTGGTGTAGCCCGCGATGGCGACGGACGGCACCTTGTTGCGCCGGCGCTCCTGTCGCTTGATCTCACGGCCGGTCTTCATGTCCGCGATCTCCCGGCGCATCTTCGCCATCTTCTCGCGGATCCGGCGCCGGTCCGTCTCGATCTTGGTCTCACCGGGACCGCGGGTGGCGAGGCCGCCGCGGCCGCCACCCATCTGGCGGGACAGCGACTGACCCCAGCCTCGCAGCCTCGGCAGCATGTACTGCATCTGCGCCAGGGCGACCTGCGCCTTGCCCTCACGGGACTTGGCGTGCTGCGCGAAGATGTCGAGGATCAGGGCCGTACGGTCGATGACCTTGACCTTGACGACGTCCTCGAGCTGGATGAGCTGGCCGGGGCTCAGCTCACCGTCGCAGATCACGGTGTCCGCGCCGGTCTCGAGCACGATGTCGCGGAGCTCGGCCGCCTTGCCGGAGCCGATGTAGGTGGCCGGGTCGGGCTTGTCACGGCGCTGGATGACGCCGTCGAGCACGAGCGCGCCCGCGGTCTCCGCGAGGGCCGCCAGCTCAGCGAGGGAGTTGTCGGCGTCCTGCGCGGTGCCGGTGGTCCACACCCCGACGAGCACGACCCGCTCCAGACGGAGCTGCCGGTACTCGACCTCGGTGACGTCCTCCAGCTCGGTGGAAAGGCCCGCCACCCGGCGCAGGGCGGCTCGCTCGGAGCGGTCGAACTGGTCGCCGTCCCGCTCGCCGTCGATCTCGAAGCTCCAGGCGACGTCCTCTTCCATCAGGGCATCGGCCCGAAGACCTTCGGGATAGGCGTGCGCGAAGCGCTTGGTGTCCTGGGAAGGGGAAGAAGAGGAGGTCATTGGATCCTTACGTCGGTGGGGATGCCGATTCGGCGGTCATAGGGGACAACGCACGAGTACCCCGGGAGATTCCCGTGTCCCGTGCCGCGCCAACCCGACGATGGTCGCACGGCACGGGACGTCTCGTCACCGTCTTATTCCCGGCCCGGACGGCCCTGGCACCCCTCCGGCGCTACTTTCCGCCCGGGCCCGCGTGCCCATGGTCCGGCGCCTTGGCCCGGCTCCGGGCCCGCCCGCTCTGCTTGTCTCGCTTGTCCCGCTCGGGCCCCTTGGCGTTCTGGCCGCTCCTCCAGTCCGGGTGGCCGGGCATCGGCGGGGTCTTCTCGCCGTACAGCCAGGGCTGGAAGAAGCCGGTGAGGTCGCGGCCGGCGGTGGCCGAGGCCAGCCGGACGAAGTCGGCGGTGGTGGCGGTCGAGTCGCGGTGCTGCCGGACCCAGGCCCGCTCCAGGCGCTCGAACGCCGGCGCGCCGATCTCCTGGCGCAGGGCGTAGAGCACCAGCGCCGCGCCGTCGTAGATGTTCGGCCGGAAGATGCTGATCTTCTGGCCGGGCGCGGGCGCCTTGGGCCGGGCCGGGGGGCCGCCCTCGGCCCGCCAGCGGTCGGAGGCGCCGTAGGCGGCCTTCATGCGGTCCTGCATGGACCGCTTCTCCTTCTCCTGCGCGTAGAGGGACTCGTACCAGGTGGCGTGCCCCTCGTTGAGCCAGACGTCGGACCAGGCGCGGGGGCTGACGCTGTCGCCGAACCACTGGTGGGACAGCTCGTGCACCATGATCGAATCGACGTACCAGGCGGGGTAGGCGGGCTTGGTGAAGAGGTCCTTCTCGAACAGCGAGAGGGTCTGCGTCTCCAGTTCGAAGCCCGTCGAGGCCTGGGCCATGAGCACGCCGTACGTCTCGAACGGGTAGGCGCCGACCTTGCTCTCCAGCCAGGCGATCTGGCCCGGCGTCTTGGCGAGCCAGGGTTCGAGCGCCTTGCGGTCGGCGCTGGGCACGACGTCGCGGACCGGCAGCCCGTGCGGTCCTTCGCGGCGGACGACCGCGGAGCGGCCGATGGACACCTGGGCGAGCTCGGTGGCCATGGGGTGCTGGGTGCGGTAGGTCCAGGTGGTGGCGCGGCCGACGCGCTCGGCGCCGGCGGACAGGCCGTTGGCCACGACGGTGTAGTCGTCGGGGGCGGTGACCCGGACGGTGAACATCGCCTTGTCGGACGGGTGGTCGTTGCACGGGAAGACCAGGTGGGCGGCGTCGGCCTGGTTGGCCATCGCCAGGCCGTCGGCGGTGCGCACCCAGCCGCCGTCCTGGCCCTTGGCGCTGACGGGGTCGCTGGTGTGCTTCACGGTGATCCGCGTCCAGCTGCCACGCGGCAGCGGGTGGTCGGGGGTGACCACCAGGTCCTCGCCCGCGCTGGTGAAGGCGGCGCGGCGGCCGTCCACCTCGACGGACTCGACGGTGCCGTGCGCGAAGTCGAGGTTGAGGCGGTCCAGGGCGGTGGTCGTCCAGGCGCTGATGGTCGTGACGGCCCGCAGCGGCTTGTCGTTCTTCCCGGAATAGGTGAAGGACAGGTCGTACGACGCCACGTCGTACCCGGGGTTGCCCAGATACGGGAAGAGCCGGTCACCGACGCCCAGGGGCTCGGCCGGGGCGGCGGCGGCGAGCAGGCAGACGGAGACGGCGGAGGCGAGCAGGGCGGCCTTCCGGCGGCGGAGGGGGCGGTGGTTCCGGCCCCGGCGGAGGGTGAACGGCATGCACCACCGCTACCAGCGCGCTCGTGCGCCATGACGGCGGCGCGCGCCCGCCCCACCCGATCGGGTCGGTCCGGTTGCGCCCGGTTCGGGCATCCGGGGGTCTTCGGCGCCCGCTCAGGGAGCGGGCGCCCGGTGCTGGGCGCGGGCCACGTCGAACACCCCGGGCACGTCGCGCATCGCCCGCATGAGGGCCGGGAGGCGGGCGGCGTCCGGGAGTTGGAGGGTGTAGGTGTGGCGGACCCGCTGCTGGCTGGGGGGTTCCACGGTCGCGGAGACGATGTCGACGCCGGCCAGGGCGATCGCCTCGGTCAGGTCGGCCAGCAGATGCGGGCGGCCGAACGATTCGGCGACCAGGGTGACCCGGCACTCGGTGGTGTCTCCCCAGCGCACGTCGATCTCGGTGCGCCCCCGGCTCTTCATCTGCGCCACCGCGGCGCACTCCACGCGGTGCACGGTCACCACTCCCCCGCGCACGGCGAAGCCGGTGATCCCGTCGGGCGGTACGGGCGTACAGCATCCCGCGAGACGCACGGTGGCCCCCGGCCGGTCCAGGAGCACGTCGGCGGCGCGCGGGCGGGTGGCGCCGGCGCCCTCGGACGCGGCGGGCCGGACGGCCGGCTCGCCGGCGGCGCTTCCGGCGGACCGTTCCGACTCCTCGGCGTGCGCGTCGCCGGTACCGCCCGGATGCGCGGCCAGCCACCGCTGGATGGCGATCCGCGCGGCCGCGGTGTGGGCGTGCTCCAGCCACTCGCGGGAGGGCTCGGAGGCCGGGTCCTGGCCCATGAGCAACTGGACCGTGTCACCGTCCCGGAGCACGGTGCTGAGGGTGGCCAGGCGGCCGTTGACGCGGGCGCCGATGCAGGCGTGGGCGTCCTCGCCGTACTGGGCGTAGGCGGCGTCCACGCAGCTCGCGCCCTCGGGCAGGCCGAGGGCGCCGCCGTCGGGCCGGAACACGGTGATCTCGCGGTCCTGGGCGAGGTCCTCGCGCAGGGTGGACCAGAAGGTGTCGGGGTCGGGCGCGGCCTCCTGCCAGTCGAGGAGGCGGGAGAGCCAGCCGGGGCGGGTGGGGTCGGCGCGCTCGCCGTCGGCGGGATCGTCGGTCCCCGGGGCGTAGGGGTTGCCGAGCGCGACGACGCCGGCCTCGGCGACCCGGTGCATCTGGTGGGTGCGGATGAGCACCTCGACGACTTGTCCGTCTTCTCGTGCGACGGCCGTGTGCAGCGACTGGTACAGGTTGAACTTGGGTACGGCGATGAAGTCCTTGAACTCGGAGACGACCGGCGTCATGCAGGTGTGCAGCTCGCCCAGGACGCCGTAGCAGTCGGCGTCCTCGGCGACGAGCACCAGCAGCCGGCCGAAGTCGGCGCCGCGCAGCCGCCCCCGTTTGCGGGCCACCCGGTGGACCGAGACGAAGTGCCTCGGGCGGATGAGGACTTCGGCGGCGATGTCGGCCTCGCGCAGCACCGCGCGGACCGAATCGGCGGTCTGTGCGAGGGTGTCGTCGGGGCTGGCCGCGTTCCCGGCGATCAGTTCCCGGGTGTGTTCGTACTCCTCGGGGTGGAGGATGGCGAAGACCAGGTCCTCCAGTTCGGTCTTCAGCGCCTGCACGCCCAGGCGTTCGGCGAGCGGGATGAGGACGTCGCGGGTGACCTTGGCGATCCGCGCCTGCTTCTCGGGGCGCATCACGCCGAGGGTGCGCATGTTGTGCAGGCGGTCGGCGAGCTTGATCGACATCACCCGGACGTCGCTGCCCGTGGCGACGAGCATCTTGCGGAAGGTCTCGGGTTCGGCCGCCGCGCCGTAGTCGACCTTCTCCAGCTTGGTGACGCCGTCGACCAGGTAGCGCACCTCCTCGCCGAACTGCTCCCGCACCTGCTCCAGCGTCACGTCGGTGTCCTCGACGGTGTCGTGGAGCAGGGAGGCCGTCAGGGTCGTGGTCTCCGCGCCGAGTTCGGCGAGGATCAGGGTCACGGCCAGGGGGTGCGTGATGTACGGCTCGCCGCTCTTGCGCATCTGGCCGCGGTGCGACGACTCGGCCAGTAGGTAGGCGCGGCGCAGCGGTTCGAGGTCCGCGTCGGGGTGGTGGGCGCGGTGCGCTTCGACGACGTGGCCGATGGCGTCGGGCAGCTTGTCGCGCGCGGCGGGGCCGAGCAGCGCGGCCCGGCCGAGCCGGCGCAGGTCGATCCGCGCCCGTGACTTCCGGCGGGCCGCCGCCGGCGCGGCCGCGGGCGCCGCCGGGCCAGGGTTCGCAGGGTTCGTGGCCTCCGCACTCATGGGCACCTCCGGCTCGTGGACCGGCGGACGGAGCCCGGGGCATGCGCGGCTCAGGGTTGGCGACGTTCCCCCGTCCGTGCCGGTGCTTGATGCTACCGAGCCCATCACGTGCGGCTGACCGCCTCCCGCCGAGCGTGAAACGGATCACCCAATCGAGCGACGACATCGAGGTTTAGAGTTTGCGTCACCTGCACTGCGCTCGGCCGCCGTTTCGAACGGCCCCCGGCGGCCGGCAAGCGCCGGCCCGGGCGTCCGGGAGCCCGCACGACCGGCGTCTCACCAGGTCAGCGGAGCGCGCTCGCCAGCCACTCGGCGTCGATCTCGCCCTCGGCGACGATCACGGCGGGTCCGGTCATCTCGATCTCGCCGTCGGGGCGCTCGGTGATGACCAGCCGGCCACCGGGCACGTCCACGGTGTACGTCGCCGGGGTGCCGGTGCCGGCCGGGTCGGCGCCGTCGCGGCGGGCGGCGGCCACGGCGACGGCACACGCGCCCGTGCCGCAGGAGCGGGTCTCGCCGGAACCGCGCTCGTGGACCCGCATCGCCACGTGCCGGGGGCCGCGGTCCACGACGAACTCGACGTTGACGCCCTCCGGGTAGGCGGCGGCGGGGGCGAACGGCGGCGGGGAGAGCAGGTCACCGGCGTGCGCGAGATCGTCGACGAAGGCGACGGCGTGCGGGTTGCCCATGTTGACGTTGCGCGCCGGCCAGCTCCGCCCGCCAACGCTCACCGTGACCTCGCCCTCGGGCAGGCGGGCGCTGCCCATGCCGACGGTGACGTCCCCGTCCTTGGCGATGTGGACGCGCTTCACGCCCGCGCGCGTGGCGATGGCGATGTCGCCTTCGGCCGCATGACCGGCGTGCTGGAGATAGCGGGCGAACACACGGGTACCGTTGCCGCACATCTCCGCGATCGAGCCGTCGCCGTTGCGGTAGTCCATGAACCACTCCGCCTCGGCCGCCATCTCCGTCGCCTCGGGGTGCGCGGCGGACCGCACGACGTGCAGCACCCCGTCGCCGCCGATGCCGGCCCGGCGGTCGCACAGGGCGGCGACCGCGGCCGGGGTCAGGTCGAGGGTGTTCTCCGGGTCCGGGACGATCACGAAGTCGTTCTCGGTGCCGTGACCCTTGAGGAAGGCGATCCGCGTGCTCATTCCTCGATCGTACGGGCTCGGTACGACATCGCAGGCGGTCACAGCACTAGCGCAGCCGGGCCACGCGCCACACGGCGAGGACGGCCACGACGGCCACCAGCAGCACGTAGGCGAGGACGACCCGCCAGTCGGGGCGGCGGCCCGAGCCGCGCGCCGGCAGCCCCGGCCAGGTGTAGCCGACCCGGCGGGCGGCCATCATGCCCCAGCCGGCGGCGCAGGAGCAGATCAGCAGACCCAGCATGGCGATGACCGCGCCGCTGTCGCCGAAGTCGAAGGCGAGCGGGAAGGCGAACATCAGGGAGCCGCCGGCGGCCAGGGCCACGATGGGCGCGAGCTGCCAGATGCGCAGCCGCCGCTGCGGACGCAGCTCGACCTCGACCTCCGGACCGCCCGCGTACATCTCCTCGGGCGCCGGGCCGTCGGCGGTGACGCCGCCCTCGGTGTCGTCGGGGCCGTCGTCGGTGAGACGTCCCGCGTCCTCGGACAGACGGTCCCCGGTCTGTTCCGGTTCACCGGGACCGGTCGTGATCTCGGCACTTCGTGCGGTGTCGCGAGGGCCGGCCTCCATCGCCACGCGCCCTCCCAACTAGGACTCCACTTGGTCGATCGAAGCTCGATGATGGCACGGCGTCACAGGCCGCGTTGACCGGCGGCGCATCCCGATGCCATCACGTGATCAGGCTGTGACCGGTCGTTCGACCAGAGCCAGCGCCAGTCGCGGGAGATCCTCCCGGTCCGCCACCGCGCCGCTCAGCCAGTGGACCCGCGGATCGCGCCGGAACCAGGAGTCCTGGCGGCGCGCGAAGCGTTTGGTGGCGCGTACGGTCTCGGCCCGCGCTTCCGCTTCGGTGCACTCCCCGGCGAGCGCCGCGAGCACCTGCTGGTAGCCCAGCGCGCGCGAGGCCGTGCGGCCCTCGCGCAGTCCCCGCGCCTCCAGTGCGCGCACCTCGTCCACCAGCCCCGCCTCCCACATCCGGTCGACGCGGCGCGCGATCCGCTCGTCGAGTTCGGGGCGGGCGACGTCCACGCCGATCTGCACGGTGTCGTAGACGGAGTCGTGGCCGGGGAGGTTGGCGGTGAAGGGCTGCCCGGTGAGCTCGATCACCTCCAGCGCGCGGACGATGCGGCGGCCGTTGCTGGGCAGGATGGCGCGGGCGGCGTCGGGGTCGGCGACGGCCAGGCGGGCGTGCAGCGCACCAGGGCCGCGCAGCGCCAGCTCCTCCTCCAGCCTGGCCCGGATCACGGGGTCGGTGCCGGGGAACTCCAGGTTGTCGACGGCTCCGCGGACGTACAGTCCCGAGCCGCCCACCAGGATCGGCCAGCGGCCCTCGGCGAGCAGCGCGTCGATCCGCGCGCGGGCCAGTCTCTGGTACTCGGCGACCGACGCGGCGGCCGTCACCTCCCAGATGTCCAGCAGGTGGTGCGGGACGCCGGCCCGCTCCTCGGGCGTCAGCTTGGCGGTGCCGATGTCCATCCCGCGGTAGAGCTGCATGGAGTCGGCGTTGACGACCTCGCCGCCGAGTCGCTGGGCCAGGAAGACGCCGAGATCGGACTTTCCGGCCGCGGTGGGGCCGACGACGGCGATGACGCGGGGGGCGGGGGCTGCGCTGCTCACCGCACCAGTCTCGCAAACGTGTCGGCCGCGCCCCGAACGAGTTACGTGACGGCGCGCATCCCGGTTCGTTGCACCGAGATACCGCCCGCTCGGTCTTCGGAGGCGGTGACCCGGGTGGCGCAAACGGACGCACCGCTTGACGCGGGTTTTCGCCCGCACGAGTAACGTATGGAGTTGAAATGGGCGTTTTTGCACGGCTTCTCGGCAGGTCGAAGCCGAAGCCGGCGGCACCGGCCGCCGTGGCGCGGGCCGGCGGCGGGCCCGAAGGCGCGTCGGCGCCCGAGGCGGTCGAGGTCGCGGAGACGGCGGAGGCGACGGGCTCGTCCGGGGACGGGCACGAGGACGCGGCGGCCGGGGCGCAGGCCGCCGGGGCCCGGGCGGCCGAGGGCGGCGAGGGCGCCGACATCCCCAAGCAGCAGTCCGCGGACGAGGCCGCCGACAGCGAGGCCGGCGAGGGCGCCCGCAGGTGACCGTCCCCGTCAGGGAAGGTGGAGCATGGGTCTCTTCGAGCACATGAAGGCCAGGCTGGGCCCGGCCAGGGACAAGGTGTCGGATCTGGCGCGTCAGCACGGGGACAAGGTGCAGCACGGCATCGACAAGGCCGCGCGTGCCGTCGACGAGCGGACCAAGGGCAAGTACTCGGACCGGATCCACGCCGGCACGGGCAAGGCGAAGGAGGCGGTGGACCGCCTCGCGCACAAGGAGGAGCCGCACGTCAGCGGTGCGAATCCGCCGGCCCGTCCGGAGGGCCCGCCGCCCACCTCCTGAACGGCGCACGGATCGGCGGACGGCCGCGGAGCAGCACGGCTCCCGGCCGTCCGCCGTTCGCCCGCCCGCGTCCCGGCGGCGGTCCGCTCCGCGCCCTAGGACCAGGCGGCGACCAGGTACCCCACCCCGTACGGCGCGTCGTCGTACAGCAGCGTGCCCCCGAGGCCCGCGCCCTCCGCCGCCCCGGCGAGGACCTGCCAGGGCGCGCGTCCCGAGGCCTTCAGCTCGTACGCGAGCCCGGGGTCCAGCGCCTTGAGCGCCGCCACGTCCGCCGAGCCCAGGGCGCGCGCCGCGGCGGCGTCGAAGGGAGTGGCCCGCTCGTCCAGGTAGCCCGGCGCCTTGAGCGTGCGGCAGGCGCTGGCGTCTCCCATGACCAGCAGCGCGACCCGCCCGGCCCGGGCGCCCAGTTCCCTGCCCGTCTCCAGGCACCGCTCGGGCTCCAGCGGTTCCCCGACTCCGAGCCCCTCGATCGGGGCGTCCGCCCAGCCGGTGCGCTGCAGCAGCCAGGCCGCCACGGCCAGCGACGGCGGCAGTTCACGCTGGCCGGCGTCGCCGGTGGCGGGGCCGAGCCGTACGGCGACGTCGACGCCGAAGCCGCTGAAGGAGCCCCGGGCGCCCTGCGGGTGCCGTCCGCGTCCGCTGCGCCCGGCGGGCCCGACGACCACGAGCGTGTCGGGGCGGGCGGCGGCGAGCACGCCGAGCGCGTCGTCGCACGCCGAACGCACGGGGTCCAGCTCCGGTGCGGCACCCGCGGCCACCTCGGGCACGAGCAGCGGCGGGCAGGGACAGACTGCGGCGGCGACAAGCATGACCGGCAGCGTAACGCCGCGCGGAGACCGACCGTCGTCCGACGCCGGCAGCGTCGCCGGCTCCCTGCGGGCCCGTGGGGCGCCGGGCGGCACCCGCACCGGCGCGCCGGGCCGGACCACGCCGGCCGGACGGGCCGCCGCCCTGCCGGGCTCCGGTACGTACCGGTGCCGCCGGACGAGCTGCCGCCGCCGAAACACGGGCCGACACGGGCTGATGCCCACGCCGCGCCGCACGCATGCCGGCCGGACGGGCCGGCGGCCGAGCCGAGACACACGCCGGCCGCACAGACTGCGGGACCGGCCGAGCCACGGGCCGACGCGCGCGCCGAGTCGCACACACGCGGGCAGGACGGACCGCGGGCCCGGTCGCCCGGCTGCGGGCCGGTGTTCAGCCGACCCCGGCCGGGCGTCCGCGTCGCTCAGCAACCCCGACCCGGCCCCCGCGTCGCTCAGCCGACCCCGACCCGGCCCCCGCGTCGCTCAGTCGCAGCCGCAGCCGCTCGCCGCGGCCGGCAGCGGTGCCGGGACGCCGATCTTCGGCAGGCCGAGCAGCACTCCCGCCGGCTTGGCGGCCTCGGCGGCGTTGCGCTTCTCCCAGGCGTCGCCCGCGCGTGTGCGGCGCACGTCCAGGACGGGGCCCTCGGCGAGGAGGTGGTGCGGTGCGGCGTAGGTCACCTCGACGGTGACCACGTCGCCGGGGCGCACCTCCTGCTCCGGCTTGGTGAAGTGCACCAGGCGGTTGTCGGGGGCGCGGCCGGAGAGCCGGTGCGTGGCGCCATCCTTGCGGCCCTCGCCCTCGGCCACCATCAGCTCGAGGGTGCGGCCGACCTGCTTCTTGTTCTCCTCCCAGGAGATCTCCTCCTGAAGGGCGACCAGCCGCTCGTAGCGGGCCTGGACGACCTCCTTGGGGATCTGGTCCTCCATGGTGGCGGCGGGGGTGCCGGGCCGCTTGGAGTACTGGAAGGTGAAGGCCTGCGTGAACCGCGCCTCGCGGACGACGTGCAGCGTCTGCTCGAAGTCCTCCTCGGTCTCGCCGGGGAAGCCGACGATGATGTCGGTGGTGATCGCGGCGTGCGGGATGGCGGCGCGGACTTTCTCGATGATCCCGAGGTAGCGCTCCTGCCGGTAGGAGCGGCGCATCGCCTTCAGCACGGTGTCCGAGCCGGACTGCAGCGGCATGTGGAGCTGCGGCATGACGTTCGGCGTCTCGGCCATGGCGGCGATGACGTCGTCGGTGAAGTCGCGCGGGTGCGGGGAGGTGAACCGCACCCGCTCCAGGCCCTCGATGTTCCCGCAGGCGCGCAGCAGCTTGCTGAAGGCCTCGCGGTCGCCGATGTCGGAGCCGTAGGCGTTCACGTTCTGCCCGAGCAGGGTGATCTCGCTGACGCCCTCGGCGACCAGCGCCTCGACCTCGGCGAGGATGTCGCCGGTGCGGCGGTCCTTCTCCTTGCCGCGCAGCGCCGGGACGATGCAGAAGGTGCAGGTGTTGTTGCAGCCGACGGAGATCGACACCCAGGCCGCGTAGGCGCTCTCGCGCCGGGTCGGCAGCGTGGAGGGGAAGGCCTCCAGCGACTCGGCGATCTCGACCTGCGCCTCCTCCTGGACGCGGGCGCGCTCCAGCAGGACGGGCAGCTTGCCGATGTTGTGCGTGCCGAAGACGACGTCCACCCAGGGCGCCTTCTTCACGATGGTGTCGCGGTCCTTCTGCGCCAGGCAGCCGCCGACCGCGATCTGCATGCCGGGCCTGGACGCCTTGCGCGGCGCGAGCCGGCCGAGGTTTCCGTACAGCCGGTTGTCGGCGTTCTCGCGCACCGCGCACGTGTTGAACACGACGACGTCGGCGTCCCCGTCGGATCCCTCGGGGGCCCGGACGTACCCGGCGTCCTCCAGCAGCCCGGCCAGTCGCTCCGAGTCATGGACGTTCATCTGGCATCCGTACGTGCGGATCTCGTAGCTCTTGGGTGCGGGCACGTCCACTGCGGGGCTCCGGTCGCTGCTGCTGGTCATGGGACAAGGGTAGGCGCTCGCCGGAAGAGCCCGGACGGCCACGGGTGAGCCCGGCGAGACGCCGTCGGGGCCGGTCGAGCAGCCGGGCCGGGTGGCCCGCCTGCTCGACCGGCAGCCGGATCTAGTCCCGGACCTCGACGTACTCGGTGGCGGCGGAGCCCTCGTCCCAGAACACCCAGATGCGATTGCAGACGCTGCATCGCCTGGCGTCTGTTCCTCTCCCGAGGAGCATGCCGGCGTCGACGTCATCGGCGTCGAACTCTTTGTACGGCAGCAGGATCAGGCTGTTCTCCGGATCGTCGTCCCGGATGAGATTTCCGCATTTACACCGCATCTTCGCCATCAGGACCCTCCTCCGAAGAATCTGATGTCACTGATGAAGCTGGTCTTCCCCCAGCTTCTGATCTGCCCGTTGACTCGCGTGAGAGCATCGCCGAACTGGGAAGCCGAAAGACCTGTTCCGGACAGATCCACGACAACCCCGCCACCGTGCACCTGAGAATGCTTTTTGGCGATTTTGTTGAGAATGGAATTCACACTGGAGCTGGTGGGCGAGTACACGTCCCAGGCGACATCGTTGACCAGCAAGTCGCTCGTCTGTCCTCCTGCCCTGGTTCCGACCGGGTCCCTCAGGACGACGTGATTTCCAAGGGATGCCATGTGCTCGGCGGCTGCCACCTCCGACTCGGAGGGATTTGCCGCCGTCACCGACAGGCGTCCGAGCTGTGGTGGGGCGATGACTTCACCGCAGCCGGTGTTGTGCACGAGGACCGGCGTGCCACCCGCCAGCACATAGTACGTATGGAGCTGGGCGACGGTGAGGTTGTACATGTCCGCGGCGCCGCGGCGAGCAGTGACGGCCACGATGCGGACGTGGTGGTCGTCGGCGTTGTTGAGGACGTGACCGGTCCTGAGCCTGCCGGCGGGGACCCAGGTGTGGAGCGTGTCGTCCCAGAAGGGGTGCCTTGAGGTTGTGTGGAGTGTCGCTTCGTGGCCGTCCGTGCCCCGAACCTTCACGTCCACGAGGTCGTCGTCGTGATGAACCACGTGGGCCGTTACCGTCCGCGGACCGCGGTGCTTCCCGGTGTCCGGGTCGGCGCTCTCCACCCGGTCACCCGGTGCGATCTTGCCGATGGGTTTCGTCTTGCGGTTCTCCATCAGGACTGGCGTCTGCGGTGCGAAGCTGCAGAAGGGAACGCCCTCCGCCAGCGCCTCCTCCTCGAGTCCGCCCATCCCCATGGCCAAGTCGCCGAGGGACTCACAGAGGCTCACCGCCTCGCACGGGTTGCTCGGGACCTTCTTGACGTCGGACCAGTGGTCGTAGAACTGCTGGAACCCTTGGCAGGAGCTGGTCCACAGGAGATCTTCGCCGGTGCAGCGCTCGCGGAAGTACAGCTCGACGTTCTTGAGCGGGGACAGGTCCTGCCGGTACGTCCCGTAGTTCACCATCATCCTGACGGTGGGCACCGGGTGAGCCGAGTTGAAGCTCTTCAGCAGCTTCATGGGCGGCAGTGCGCCTTCGTCTCCGGGTGCGTCGTAGCTGGTTCCGTCGTAGTCGGGCGACGCGGGGTCGTTGTGGGACTTGTAGGGCCCGTAGGTGCCGTTGCTCCCGGAGCAGAAGTGCGGGTAGCAGGACTCGAGACCGGTCGGGTCGGCGGAGGTGATGGGGTTGTCGGCTGCGTACGTGTATCCACCGAGTTCCTGCGGACTGGTCACTTCCAGCACCGGGTCGACGCTGATGAAGCTGCCGAGCGTCGGATCGTACTTGCGGGCACCGATGTCGGTGTAGCCCGTGGCGGTGTCCTGCGGCTTGCCGAGATAGGAGTGGGTGGGGTCCGGCCAGTTGGTGCTGTTGGCGCTCGAACGTGGCTGGCCGTATGGCGTGTACTGCTGGCGGGCCACCTGCTGGGTCGTGACGTCCATCGCCAGGCTCGCCGTGCCGTTCGCGTCGCTCAGAAGGTACTTGGTGCCGCCACCCGCGAGGCTGGAGCGGACGGCCATGGGTGCGCCGCTGCCGCCATGGCTGTAGGTGCGGACGGCGCCGAGGAGGACGTTGGGGGTGACGCTGGTGTTGACGACGATCTCGGTGTCGCCGGCGAACAGGGTTGTCTGGCCGGGGTCGCGGCGGATGAGCTGGTTGCCGTCGGCGTCGTAGAGGTACCTGGTGGTCGACGGGTTGCCGCCCGTGGCGTCGATCTGGGCCAGGTGGCCCTCGTCGTCCCAGTTGAGCGTCTGCCCGGGACCGCTGGTGGGCGTACGGGTGTGCAGGTTGCCGTCTTCGTCGTAGCCGAATTTGGTCGGGTTCGTGCCTCCCGTGGTGGCTGTCAGGGTGTGCGGCTGGGCGCCGGTGGAGTTGCAGCCGGTGGTGCAGCCGTCGATGTAGGTGGTGGTGGCCGTGGTACCGGCGCTGCCTATGGCGTGGTCGACGCTCTGCTTCCGGACGCCGGTGGCGTCGTACGCGAAGGACTGCCAGTACGAGCCGGGGGTGCTGGTCAGCGTGCTGCTCGTGGGCGGGCTGGCGGCGCAGCTGTCGTTGGCGGTCCAGGCGTCGGTGAGCCGGTCCAGGGCGTCGTACTTGTAACACTGCTGATCGGTGACCGTGTTGCCGGTCTCCGACTGCTGATCGGTCGCGGAAGTGGGATTCCCCGCGGCATCGTAGGTGTACTTCGTGTCGTCCACGGTCGGACCGGGCGCCTGAGTACGTTCCACGAGCCGGTTGGTCAGCCGTCGGGTCTGGTCGTCATAGCCGAAGGTGACCCAGGCGGGATTGCTCGAAGCGCCCAGGGTGACCCGGGACGGCTCGCCGTAGGCCGTGTAGACGGTCCCGCCGACGTAGGTGTTGATGCTGCTGCCGGTCGTCGTCGGGTTGCCCAGGGCGTCGTGGCCGTAGGTGATGACCTCACTGTTCAAGCCCTGGGTACGCGGGTCGCTCTGGGTTTTCAACAGCTGGTCGTGCGTGGTGTAGGTGTAGGTCGTGGTGTACGTCGACGGCAGCGGCGCCTCCGAGGCCGGCAGACTGATCTTGGAGCCGGTCGGCTTGCCCAGGCTCGTGTAACCGGTCACGCCTACGGTGTAGCCGCCGGTCACGCCCTGGACGTAACGGGTCGACGAGGTCGGCAGGCCGATCCGCAGAGTGTCGTAGGTCCACTCGGCGAACCTGAAGTCGGACTTCGCGTGGTCCGTGCCGGTGAGCTTGCGGCCCAGCAGGTCGTAGGTGTAGTCGAGTTCGACCTTCTTGGCGTCCGTGGTGGACGTCAGGTCGCCGGCGTCGTCGTAGCCGTACTTGCTCCCTCCCGCGTCCGGGTCCGTCTGGGACGTCTTACGGCCCAGCAGGTCGTAGCCGAACGTCCACACCGACTTGTCGGGACCCGTGACCTGATGCGGCTGGCCGGCGGCGGTGTAGTCGTAGATGGTGGCCGAGGGGGTGCCGCCGGTGGTGGTGAAGCCGGTGGCCGCCGTTCCGGACGCCGTCGGCGGGACCGTGTACTGATCCAGTTCGGTGGTCTGGCCACGGGCGTCGACGACGGTGGTGCTGGCCGCTCCTCCCTTGGGTGGCAGGACGGTGATCCTGTCGCCGGTGTAGGCGGTGGTCGTGGCCCAGGTCTTGACCCCGTCGTGCTCCTCCGTGACCAGGTCGGCCCGGCCGAGACCGTCGTAGTCGGTGACGGTGGTGTCCGGGATGGAGACCTGGGACACGGAGATCAGCGCGGTGCCGGGGTTGCCCGAGACGTTGTACGCGTTGTTGGTCGCGACCGTCCAGCCGTGCGAGTCGTACTGGGTGTCACTGACCGTGGTGCTCGTGTTCTCGGCCGCCGCCTGGCCCTGCAACGGCCGCAGCATGGCGTCGTACAGGGTTTCGCTCGTCTGATACGTGCCGTCGTCCAGGAGTGTGCGGGACACGACCGTCGACGGCGCCGACTGGGACAGGCTGTAGCTGTAGGTCAGGTTCGCCGGCGCGCTGTTGGCCTTGATCTCGTTGGGCAGCCAAACGGCGGTCGTACGGCCCAGCGCGTCGTACGTCAGGGAGGTCAGCAGACCGGCCGCGTCCGTCTTGGCGGTGGGAAGTCCGCGTGCCGGGTCCAGGGTGTTGCTCGCGAGCTGGCAGTCCTTGGTGGACGCGGTGGCCGTCGAGCAGTCCGTACCGGGCGTGACCTGGGTGATGTTGGTGCTGCCGGTGGGGAGCTCGCCGCCTGCGGGGGTGTACGAGGTGTAGACGCTCTGGGCGAGACTCTTGCCGTCCGGTGAGGTGGACTTGGGGGTGCGGGTGACCTTCGTCGCCCGCCCGTAGGAGTCGTACACGGTGGCGGCCTGGTCGACGAACGCGGTGGCGGTCGCGCCGCCGGCCGCCGAGGCCTTCTGGACCAGGGTGGCGTCGCCGGTCTTGGGCAGAGCCGGGTTCTGCTGGCCGTCCCCGTCGTAGGCGAAGGGGTTCTTGTCGTAGGAGGTGCGGGTGTCGGCGATCAGCGTGCCGCCCGGGGTCGCTCCGGCGCTGGAGCAGTCCTGGGCGGTCGTGATGGACTCGGCGGGCAGCACCAGGGTGTCCGGGCTGCCGGTGAGGTAACGGGTGTAGGTGCACTTGGCGACGTTGTCGCTGTCGGTGGTCTCACCCCGGTCGTCGACCTGCGTCGGCATGCCCGTGTCCGGCTTGCCCAGCGTGCGGTTGTAGAAGGTGTCCGTCTCGGTCTTGCGCCAGCCGTACGACACCGCCTCGCGGGTCAGCGTCTTGGCGGGGCGGACCATCTGCGCGGTCAGGTCGGGCAGGCCGCTGCGCTTGCGGGCGGCCGTGGGTCCGATGACCGTGGGAACGTTGACGACCGCCTTCGCCAGGCTGCCGCCGTACGCGGTGTAGGTGTCGGTCTCGAAGGTCTGACCGGCGAAGTCGTTGTCGTCCGCGACCGTTGTCGCGCCGTCCTGACTGGTCAGGTCGGGCACCGAACGGGTCTTGCCGCCGGGCAGGGTGTCGCCGTTCATGCCCAGGAAGTAGTAGGTCTTCGTCAGCGTCTTCTGGTCGTGGACCTGCACGCCGTTGGTGGTGTGGAAGACGTTGGGGTCGCCGGTGGTGACGTCCACCTCCGGGTAGCCCCGGAACTGGCCCCAGGTGCGGTTCTTGGCCTTGACGAGTTCGTTGTCGTCGTAGTGCCAGCCGGGCTTGCCCTTGTAGGCGTAGTCCGTCTCCAGTTCCGGCTGAGATCCGTCCTGGTAGGAGTTGTGCGGGTCGTTGGTGACGACCGAGGAGACCTTGTACTTGTAGAACCAGTCCATCCACGGCGCGGGCTGGCCGTCGGGGGTCCAGTACACCGGGAAGCAGGACAGTGCGTTGGTGGAGGCGAACGTCCTGGCCGCCGTGTCCGTGGGGTCGTTCGGATCGCTGGCCGGGGCGCTGGAGCAGTCCGGACGGTCGTAGGTGACCGTCGTCTCGGCGCCCGTCTCGTTGGTGACCGTCTGGATGCGGTCGTGGTACATCAGCGGCATCTGCGGGATCGTGCCGACCCGGTTGGGCAGCTGCAGCGGCGGGTCGAAGCTCACCGCCGGGGTGGAGCTGCCGCCCGAGGCGCCGCCCAGGGTGTCCAGGCCCGTGTGCTGTACCGAGTCGAGCCACAGTGTGGGGGCGTGGTCACCGCCGTCGGGGAAGGACTGGGTGAAGCTGTACTTGTCGACCTGCTTGGTCGCCCCGCCGGTCTGGATCTGCGTGGTGATGGAGGTCAGGCGCCTGCGGGACCAGAAGCTCGGGCTGTGGTTGGTGCAGCTGGTCGATCCTTTGGCGCAGTTCAGGTCGACCGGCACATCTGGCCAGTAGGCGGCGTTGGCCGTGGTGAACTGGCTGTCCGCACAGGTGTTGCCCGTCGGGGTGCCGGCGATGCAGCGCTCGGCGGTGTCGAAGAGGATCTGCTCGGGTGCGGTGCCGGAGTAGACCGTCGAGGACGTCATGCCGTAGTCGATACGGGCCAGGGTGCCGCCGCGGACGTAGGCGACCGCCGTGTCCTTCTTGTCGGCGCCGTAGTAGCCGGTCTCCGGGCTGTAGTACCAGGCGGTCGCGTTGCCGTGGGTGTCCACGGCGTAGTCCAGGTTGAACCGGTAGCCGAGCGTGCAGGCAGTGTCGGCGAAGGTCGTGCTGTCCGGGCAGTCCGACACACCGCTGTGCGCGTGATAGACCGGCTCGCTCCACACGGACTGGGTCTCGTCCTTGCCGGTGGTCCAGCCCGGCAGCCGGTCACGGCCGAAGAAGTATTGGGTCCCGCCCTGGGTGACCTTGAAGTACTCCTTGTTGTCGGTGCCGTTGGTGGCGCCGGTGAGGTCCTCGACCTTGGTGGTGGAGTTGTCGTCGGCCGGGCGGAGGGTTTTGGTGGCGTCGTCGTAGACGATGTCGGTGGACTTGCCGTTCAGCGACAGGGTGAGGATCTGTCCCGCCCAGCACTGGTCGCCGTCGTTGTCCGGGGCCCCGGAGGAGGAGTCGTCCTTGCAGGACTTGTAGGTCCGCTCGATGTAGTTCTCCGTGGAGCTCCACCCGTCCCCCAGCCAGGAGGACTGGTTGTTTGTGCCCTCGGTGCGCGAGTCCTGGGTGGAGGAGCTGTAGGAGAGGTCGACGTTCGGTACGGCACCGCCGATCGCCGGCGGCACCGAGATGGGGTAGCTGTAGGTGAACGCGCCGGTGTTCCCCGACGTCGACCAGGAGCCGCCCGGCGACAGGCTGGTCGCCGAGTAGTCGCCGGACGAGCCCGAAGCGCCGGCGGTCGCCGCCATGACCACCATGGCACCGGAGGACGCCGCCGCCGAACGCGGGCGGCCCGCGGCGGCCGGGGCCGGCGCGCTCATGCCCGGCACCCCGACCTGCGCGGACAGCGGTGTCCCGGGCGCGGTGCGCACCGGGGACTGGGTCTGGCACCTGGCCAGCTTCGGTGTGGTCAGCGCGCAGGCGGGCAACTCGACCAGGTGCAGGCGCGAGGCGAAGTCACCGCCGAAGGCGTAGCGGAAGGAGGAGTCGTCGACCCGCAGTGCGACCTTCCCGCTGCCGGGGCCGGTGCGCCGCAGGGTGAAGAGCAGGCCGTGGACGCCCGCGGCGCGTGCGCTCTTCTGGTCCAGCACGGTCACCCGCAGGCGCTGTGCGTGCTTGACGGCTGCCGCCTGGGGCCGCACGGCGGCACCGGCGCCGAGCAGGACGGGCGTCCTTCCGGCCCGTACCTGGGTGGCGTCGGCGGTCAGCCGCGTGGAGGCGGCCGCGACGGGCACGGTGACCTCCGCGCTGCCCGGCGCCGGCAGCTTGGCGTGCCCGGTGGGGTCGAAGTGCCTGAAGCCCTTGTGCCCGGCGCCGCGCTTCGGCGTCCTGTGGGTGAAGGGGATCGACTTGTCGTGCGGGGCCGCGGGAGCCGAGACGTGGCGTTCGGCCGCGGAGGCCGCGGTGGCCGTCCCCGCCGGCAGCAGTCCCGTCACCAGCAGGGCGCCGACCGCGGCGAAGACCGTACGGCGAGGTCTTCGAGTGCGAGAAGCCGTCCGGCCGCGTCTCCACCCCGTTGTCCGCACCATCGTGTGGGATCCCTCCCCCAAGCAGGGCACACGACTCGCGTCAGGAAAAGGCGAGTTCACGTGCACGCCAAAACGGGGGCACACGTCGGTCAAGCCCCCCGCGACGAGTCACGCTAGGGCCTGGGGTGGTCTGTGAAGGCAAAGTGATTCTTGTGAAATAGCCAAGGAATGGCGGGAGTTGGAACCCAAGCCGTACCGCATACGTCAAAAGCGGACTGCAGAGCGGTACTTGGCGGTCACACATTGATGGATTCCGTTCATCAAGGCCCGCAGAATGCACAGCGGCGCGGACCCACGGGGGGACCGCCCGATACCTGCGAAGGATCCCAACGTCGATGTCCGCCTTTCGCACACCCATGCGCGCGTCCAGACGCCCAGCCTCCAGACCACTGGCCGCCGCCGTGGTCGCGGCCCTCGCGGCCGGATCGCTGACCGCCACGGTGACGGCCCACGCGGCGCCCGCCACCCCCAGCCGGCCGTCCCAGAAGTCGCACAGCACGCGTTCCGGGTCCGCCGCCCGCCGCTTCAACGCCACCGAGTCCGCGTCCGCGCGTGCCAAGGCCACCGGCAAGCCGGTGCCGGTCGATCAGCTCACCGACGTCGGCACGACGGTGGTGGCCAACCCGGACGGCACCTTCACCCGCACCGACTCCTCGATGCCGCAGCGCACCCGGCAGCACGGCAAGTGGGTGCCGATCGACACCACGCTGGTGCGGCGGGCCGACGGTACCTGGGCGCCCAAGGCCGCCGTGACCGACGTCGCCTTCTCCGGCGGCGGTTCTCACGCGCTGGTCACGATGCGCAGCGGCAGCGACAGGCTGGGCTTCTCCTGGCCCGGCAAGCTGCCCCGGCCGTTGATCTCGGGGGACACCGCCACCTACCCGGACGTCCTGCCGCAGGTCGACCTCCAGCTCACCGCGGACGCCTCCGGGTACTCCTCGGTCCTGGTCGTCAAGACCCGCAAGGCGGCAACCGATCCGCGCCTGCGGCACCTCGCGCTGAACACCACGTCGGCCCGTCTGAAGCTCGTGTCCACCCGCGACGGCGGTGCGCAGGCCACGGACAGGCGCACCGGCCGCACGGTCTTCCACAGCGACACCGCGCTGATGTGGGACAGCGCCGGCGGGCGGGCCGGTGGCGCGGCGTTCTCCTCGGCCGACGCCGAGCACAAGGCCGCGGCGCAGGTCGGCAGGCACCGTGCCCAGGTGCGGGTGAGCCTGAAGTCCGGCAAGCAGCTGCTGGGCCTGGACGAGAAGCTGCTCGACGCCGGGAGCACCGCCTACCCGGTGTACGTGGACCCGGAGTGGAGCGGCCGGCCCTCGCAGCTCGACTGGGCACGGATCTCCGACAACGGGTGGAACGTCTACAACTCCACCTCCACGTCGGGTTCGACCAACGCCCGTGAGGGTTGGGACAACTCCTACCCCGGCAACGGCGAGCGGGCCCGGACCTACTACCAGATGAACACCAGCGGCATCAAAGGCGCCGTGGTCACCAAGGCCTCGCTGTACGTGAAGCAGCTCTCCGCCGCCTCCTGTGCCGACACCCCGGCCGCCGTCTACGGCACCGACCGGCCCGCCGGGTGGAGCTCCTCCTCGCTGTACTGGGGGCACGAACCCGGGGGACGCACGGGCTCGCTGGGCAGCAACCCCGTGAGCCACGAGGCGGGTACGTGCCCGGTCACCGACGGCGCGCACTCCTGGGTGAGCCCGCCCTCGCTCGAGTTCGACGTGACCTCACGGGCGAAGAGCGCGGCGGCCGGCGGCTGGAAGAGCATGACGCTGATGGTCCAGTCGCCCGACATGAACGACGCCACCCAGTGGAAGCAGCTCGCCTACGGCGGCGGCGCCACCATGTCGGTCACCTACAGCTACCGCCCGAAGCTGAAGAACGGCACCGGCACCCCGGCCATCAAGCCCTCCATCGTCAGCTCGGGCAAGACGATGACCACCACGCACACCCCGACCCTGTCCGCGCGCGCGGTCGACCCCGACCTGGCCGGCGGCAGCGAGCTGGTGCGCGTCGACTACAACGTCTTCAACTCCTCCGGCACCCTGATCCACCAGGGCTTCGGTCCCAACCTCGACTCCAGGAAACGTGCCCGGTACAACACCAACGGCAGCGACTGGACCACCCCGAGCCTTCCCGACGGCACCTACACCTGGAAGGCCACCGCGCAGAACGCGGCCGGTTACTGGGCCGGCTCCGGCTCCGGCATCTGGACCAAGACGCAGACGTTCACGGTGGACACCAGCGCGCCACCGGCGCCCACGGTGACCTCCAGCCAGTTCCCGGCCAAGCAGATCGGTTCCGCGTTCGGGGACAAGGGCACCTTCACGCTCAGCAACAACCACACCAACAACGTCACCGGCTACCTCTTCTGCCTGGACGCCACGCTCGGCAGCACGGTGTACAGCAGCGGCGTCACCCACTGGACCACGGGCACGAAGATCACGTCGGGCAAGGTGTACTACGTCACCTCCGACAACGGGCCCGGCACCGGCACCGCGGTCGTCAACGGCAGTGCCTCCCCCGCCTTCGCCCCCGGCACCGCGGGCCCGCACACCCTGTACGCCAAGGCCGTCGACCAGGCCGGCTCGACGTCGATCACCCAGACGTCCTACGCCTTCTACGCCGGGACCAGCACCCCGACGTACGCCTACGGCGACAAGATGATCGCCGGCTGGACGGCGGCCAACGCCGACGGGACCACCACCGCCGTGCCCAAGGCGACGACCATCTCCAAGGGCGGTCAGCTGATCAGCCAGGCGGCCGGCAGCGGGTACGAGTTCGCCGACGGCTACCAGGCCATGCTCGCCAACAAGAGCACGACGAAGGTCGTCTCCGGTGACAGCGCCACGTTCGGCTTCGACGTCCCCAAGGACGGCCCCTGGAGCTTCGGGGTCAATGTGACCAGGGCCAAGGACTACGGCATCTACCGCCTGGTCCTGGACGCGGGCAAGCCCACCGAGTCCACTCTCATCAGCGGTTTCGACGCCTACAGCTCCTACGTGACGACCCGGTTCGTGAACCTGGGCATCCCGAAGGACACGACCGGTCAGCTGCTCACCCTCAAGCAGGGCGCGCACACCCTGACACTCACCCTGACCGGGAAGAACCCCAGCTCGTCCGGTTACCAGGCGGGCATCGACGTGCTGCGCCTAGCACCCGCGCTGACCTGTGCGGTCAACAGCACCTCGAGCTGCCTGAACAACACCGCGACCAGCACCTTCACCACCACGACCAGCGCGGCCGACGCCGACGGCTCCGGCAACAGCATCAACTCCGCCGACCTGACCGCCACGGCGGGCTGGCAGAGCGGCAAGCAGGTGACCGTCGACGGCGCCACCATCACGCTGCCCAAGTTCGGCACCGGCAGCTACGACAACATGCTGGCCTCCGGCCAGACCGTCACCGTGCCCGGCAGCGGCGTGGTCAACACCGGTGACGCGCTGGTCTTCCTCGCCTTCGCCACCGGCGGAGCGGCCAAGGGCGCCACCGGCACCGTCACCTACGGCAAGGGCAACTGCCTCGACCCCGACGGCAACCCGGCCGACCAGTCGTACACGCTGGACACCGTGCCCGACTGGATGAGCGGGCCGGCCTCCGCGGCCACGCTGACCCTCGTTCACCAGAACCACAGCAACAACACCCAGACCAGCCCGAGCCCGGGGCCGAAGATCTACGCCGTCAGCGTCCCGCTGGCCTGCCCCGGCTCGGTCGTCAGCAGCGTCTCCCTGCCGCTGTTCACCAACGGCGTCCAGTCCGGCCAGCCCACCCTGCACGTTCTCGGGATCGGCGTGCGGCCCCTGACCGGCAACGGCTCCCAGCACTGGGTCGGCACCTTCTCCTCCGTCCAGGACACGGCCAAGGTGCAGCAGTCGAGCGGCGCCACCGCCACCGTCAGCGGACAGACGCTGCGCATGCCGGCCCAGGTCAGCATCGGCACCGACGACGGCAACGGAGTGCGCGTCCACCTGTCCAACGCCATGGGCACCGCCCCGGTGACCTTCGACGCGGCCTCCGTCGCCCTGCAGGACGCGACCGCGGGCGGCGCCACGACGGCCGCGGCACCGGTGCCGCTGACCTTCGCGGGCGGCTCCGCCTCCGTCACCGTCCCGGCCGGCGGCGACGTCACCAGCGACCCCGTGACGCTGGCCGTGGCCCAGCAGGCGACCGTGCTGGTCAGCCTGCAGGTGCACGGCTCGGTGTCCGCCATGCCCGGGCACGGCCTGGCCCGGACCCCGGTGTGGGTCAGCGACGCGGCCAACCGCACCGCTGACACCGCGGCCACGAAGTACACCGCGACCACGTACACGGGTCTGCCCTACCTGGCGGGCATCGACGTCACCACGCCGGCCTCCGCGCCGACCGGCTCCCTGGTCCTCTACGGCGACCAGAGCGTCAACGGCGACACCGCGAGCGGCGACGGCCGGCACCACCTCGGCGACGCCATCACCGGCGCCATCGTGAACGACCCCAACGGGGACGGCGCCGTCGACTACGGCGTGCTCAACGCGGGCACCAACAGCACCAGCCTGAGCAGCAACCTGCTGCCGCAGACCACCAACGCCGACGCTCCCACCAACGCGCTCAACCCGCTGGACCGCAACGTTCTGGCCCAGGGCAACGTGCGCACGGTGCTCGTCTCCACCGGCGCCGCCGACCTGCTCAACTGCACCGGCGACGCCAACACCTGCGCCACCAAGGTGGAGAACGGTCTGGCCTCGCTCAACAGCCAGATCAGCTCCTACTACACCGACGACGGTCAGGCGTACGTCAACGGGCAGCCGGTGACGCAGAACTCCAACATCACCGTCTACCTGAGCACCATCCCGCCGTTCACCGCCGCCCACCCGGGCACGGCGACGCAGGAGTCGGCACGCGAGCAGGTCAACGGCTACCTGCTGGACAACTTCCCCACCCAGGTCATCGACTTCGCCGCGGCGGTCTCCACGGACGGCACGGCCACCTCGTCGACCGTCAAGGCGGCCGACCTCTCCGGCGGCAACCCGTCCGACGCGTACTACGGCGACCTCGCGGCCCGCTACGTCAACGACACCAACACCCAGGTCGTCGCCATCGCGCCGAACCTGATCGTCCCCGAGGCCACCGGCAGCGACACTCCCGACAACGAGTGGGACCTGTCCGCCGACGGCAGCGACGCACGCGGGGACAACCCGTTCACCGCGGTCGGGGGCGCCACCTTCAACGCGGCCGGACCGGACGCGGTCAACGCCCCGGCGGGCGCCACCTCCTTCGACGGCAGCACCGGCTTCCTGGAGAGCGACCACACCGCGGTCGACACCCTCGCCGACTACACCCTCTCCGCGTGGGTGAAGCTGGACTCGGCGGACAACCCGGCCACCGCCATCTGCGAGGGCACCAGTCAGCACCAGGCCTTCTACATCGGCTACGACCGGGGCAACAAGGGCTGGATGTTCCAGACCACGACCACCAACGACGACAGCGCCGACTTCCCCACCGCGGAGGGCGACACCGGCACCGGCGCCCTGGGCACCTGGACGCACCTCCTGGTCACCTACACCGCTCCCGTGGACGGCGACGCCGGCACCGGCCTGATGTCGATCTACCAGAACGGCACGCTGATGGGGACGGCCACCAACCTCACCCCGCAGTACGACTCGTCCATGCCGCTGACCATCGGCGGCTGCGTCAACAGTCCCGACGCGACGTCGCCGTACAACGCCTTCCCCGGTTCCGTCGCGGACGTGCAGGTCTACCCCTACGCGATGGCGCCGGGCGAGGCCGGTGCGAACAGCGTGATCGTCCCGGCCGGCTGGGACAAGGGCATGCCCGAGGACGACTGGAAGCTCGGCTCGGACGGCGCCGACAGCGCCGCCCTGAACCCGCTCACCCCGTCCGGCGGCGTCACCTTCGGCACCGACGCGCCCAGCGGGCTGTCCGGCAGCGTCGCCTTCGACGGCAGCACCGGGTTCCTGAGGAGCAGGCAGAGCGCCGTGAACACGCTCGGGGACTACACGGTGTCGGCCTGGGTGAAGATCAACTCCGCCCTGGGCACCACCGCGGTCTGCCAGGGCACCACGGAGCACCAGTCCTTCTACCTCTCCTACGACAGACCCAGCGGCGCCTGGATGTTCCAGACCACGACCACCAACGACGACAACGCCGACTTCCCGACCGCTGAAGGAGACAACAACACCGGTCCGGTCGGCACCTGGACCCATCTGGTCGCCACGTTCCGGGCCCCGGTCGCCGGGGACGCCGACACCGGAACCATGGCGCTCTACCAGAACGGCTCCCTGATGGGCACGGCCAAGAACCTGAGCCCGCAGTACGACTCCTCCCTGCCCCTGACCGTCGGCGGCTGCGTCAACAGCGCCTCCGCCACGACCCCGTACATGGCGTTCCCCGGCTCCGTCGCGGACGTCCACGTCTACCCCCGCGCCCTGTCGGCGACGGAGGTCGGCGCCCTGCGCTGACCCGAGTGCCCACGGCGCCAACGCGACGGGCCCCCGCCGCTCCCCTCCGGAGCGGCGGGGGCCCGCCCGCGTTCCGGGCGGCCGTGCGGGGCACGCCGCCCGGGCCGCCGCCCGGAGAGGGGGCCGTACGGCCGGTGTCAGGCAGCGCCGTCCGGTCTCCAGCCCTGCCCGCGCAGTACGGCCGCCACGTCCGGCGCCCGGTAGTGCTCCCCCTTGAGGACCTTGCCGTCGGCACGCCGGGCGACCTGGCCGCCGGGGCCCAGCTTGCTCATGTTGGCGCGGTGGATCTCGGCGATCACCTCGTCGAGGTCGATGCCGTGCACCAGCGCGGTGCCGTACGCCACGTACACCACGTCGGCCAGCTCGTGCGCGAGCCGGTCCAGCGGGCCCCCGACCGACACCTCGGCCACCTCCGCGGCCTCCTCGGCGAGCAGTTCCCCGCGGCGCGCGGCCAGTTCGGGCGCCACCTCGGTGGGCGTGCCGTGCGCGTCGAGGCCGAAGGCGAGGTGGAATTCGCGGACGAGTCGGGCGGGCGATGTGCTCATGCGGCGACTCTAACGGCCGCCACCGACAGCCCGGCCGCGCCGCCGTCGCACCCTGTGATGACCCCGGCCCTGGTCAGCCCCGCGGGCGGCTGGCAGGATCGCCCGCATGTCCAAGGTGTTCCCCCGTATCAGCAGGCGCCGGGC
This sequence comes from Streptomyces sp. NPDC056580, assembly GCF_042793175.1. Taxonomy (NCBI): domain Bacteria; kingdom Bacillati; phylum Actinomycetota; class Actinomycetes; order Kitasatosporales; family Streptomycetaceae; genus Streptomyces; species Streptomyces sp. NPDC056580. The sequence goes on from NZ_JBHTVE010000003.1 coordinate 539,926, forward strand.
GCTGCAGAGCGCGGCCGCCGGCGCCGTGGCCCTCGGGCTGCTGCTGTGGTGGCTGCTGCCGCTGGGCGAGAAGCCGCCGAGCGGGACGATCGTCTTCATCACGGGCACGTCCCGCGGGGTCTACGAGGAGTACGGCAAGCGGTTGCGCACCGAGATGCGCAAGGACATGCCCGGCCTGAAGGTGAAGCTGCGGAACAGCGCCGGTTCGCAGGAGAACGTCCAGCGGCTGGCCGACGGGCACGCCGACTTCACGATCGCGGCGGCCGACGCGGTGGCGACGTACGAGCACCGGCACCCGGACGCGGCCGGCCGGCTGCGCGGAGTGGCCCGGCTGTACGACGACTACGTGCAGCTCATCGTGCCGCGCGACTCCGACGTCGAGAGCGTCGCCGACCTGCGCAACAAGCGGGTGGCGACCGGCCTGCCCGACTCCGGGGTGCGGCTGATCGCCGAGCGGGTGCTCAAGGCCGCCGGCATCGACCCGCACAAGGACATCACACCGGTGTCGGAAGGCATAGACACCGGGCCGGCCCGCCTCGCCCAGGGCAGGATCGACGCCTTCTTCTGGTCGGGCGGGCTGCCCACGAAGGGCCTGGAGGGACTGGCCAGGAAGGGCGCCTTCAAGTTCGTGCCGATCGACGGCGAGTTGGTCGCCAAGCTGCACGCGGGCGAGGAGGCCGGACGGTACTACCGGGCCACCAACATTCCCGAGTCGGCGTACGCGCGCGTGCAGCACGGCTCGACGGTGGCCACGATCGCGGTGTCCAACGTGCTGATGACCCGCACGGACGTGGATCCCCGGCTGACCGAGTGGGTCACCCGCACGGTGATCAAGAGCCGGGACGACATCGGCGCCCACGTCCACTCCGCGCAGCTCGTGGACCTGCGCACCGCCATCTACACCGATCCGCTGCCCCTGCAGCAGGGCGCCCGGCGCTACTACCGGTCGGTCAAGCCGTAGCGGACGTTCGCGGCGGGCGCCCGTGCGCGAGCCGGGGCCCGGGCGGCCGGGGCGGTGTCCAGCGCTGTGGCCGGAAAGGTTTGCCGGAAAGCACGCGGCGTCCGGTGCGGTGCGTCGCAAGGCGGAGCATCACCCGCGTACTGGATGTACTCGGGTGATGCGACAACGCCGCGAGGTGCCGTGCCGGACGCCGCGAGCCGGTGAACCTTTCCGGTCACAGCACTAGCGCGGCTCGGCGTGCCGCGGCACCGTCACCGTGACCGTCAGCCCGCGCGGCTCGTGGTGCGCGTAGCCGATCGATCCGCCGGCCGCCGAGAGCAGAGCACGGCTGATGGACAGGCCGAGCCCCGAGCCCTTGACGTTCTGGTGGCGGCCGCTGCGCCAGAAGCGGTCGCCCACGCGCGCGAGTTCCTCGTCGGTGAGGCCGGGCCCGGTGTCGCTGACCCGGATCGTCGTGCTGTCGCCGTCGAAGGCCACCGTGACCTCGACCGTGCCGTCCTCGGGCGTGAACTTCACGGCGTTGTCGATCAGCGCGTCCAGCGCGCTGGACAGGGCGATCGGGTCGGCCCAGCCGGTCGTGGGCGGGCAGTCGCCGGTGAGCCGGACTCCCTTGGCGTCCGCGGTCGGCGCCCAGGCCGCCACCCGCTCCTCGGCGAGCGCGCCGATGTCGGTCAGCCGGAGGTCGGCCTCGGCGTGTTCGGCCAGCGCCAGGTCGAGCAGGTCGTCCAGGACCTGCGCGAGGCGCTTGCCCTCGGTGCGGACCGAGGCGATCTCCGCGTTGCCCTCAGGCAGTTCCAGGGCGAGCAGTTCGATGCGCAGCAGCAGCGCCGACAGCGGGTTGCGCAACTGGTGCGAGGCGTCCGCGACGAAGGCGCGCTGCTGCTCCAGGACGTCCTCGACGTTGTCCGCCATCTCGTTGAACGACCGTGCCAGCCGCCTGAGTTCCGGCGGGCCGCCGCCGACCGCGACCCGGGACTTCAGCCGCCCGGTGGCGATGTCGTGCGTGGTGGCGTCCAGCACGCGCACCGGTCTGAGCACCCAGCCGGTCAGCCGCAGCGCGGCGCCGACGGCGAGCAGCATCGCGGCGGCCTCGCCGGCCCCGATGACCAGCCAGCCGCGCAGGATGCGCGAGCGCAGTTGCCCGGTGGGCGAGTCGGTGACCACGACCGCCACCACGTCCCCGTCCCGGATCACCGGTGAGGCGACCACCAGCCGGCCGCGCTGCCAGGGCCACACCTGCTGCGGATCGTGGCTGCGGCGGCTGAGCAGCGCCTCGTCGAAGGCCTCCCGGACCTCCCCCGTCCGCGGTACGAGCCAGTCGCCGGGTGCATTGGCCATGGCGGCGCCGTTGCTGTAGAAGACACCGGCGCGGATGCCGTAGACGCCGTGGTAGCTGTCGAGTTCGCGGCGCAGGGTCTGCCTGCGCTCGTCCGTGGTGGACGGCCGGGACGCGGTCGGCGCGTCGGTGACGAACTGGGCGAGCGCGGCGAAGCGCGCGGTGTCGTCGATCCGGTCGACGACGACCTTCTGCTGCTGGGCGGCGGCCAGGCTGACGGCGAGCGGCATGCCGAGGGCGAGGAGCACGGCCGCCATCAGGACGATGAGCAGCGGCAGCAGCCGGGTGCGCACCCGTCCCCGCTACGCGGCCGGGGCGACGAGCCGGTAGCCGACGCCTCGTACGGTCTCGATCAGCGCGGGCATGCGCAGTTTGGCGCGCAGGGAGGCGACGTGCACCTCCAGGGTGCGGCCGGTCCCCTCCCAGCTCGTGCGCCACACCTCGCTGATGATCTGTTCCCGCCGGAAGACCACGCCGGGCCGCTGCGCGAGCAGGGCGAGCAGGTCGAACTCCTTGCGCGTCAGCTGGACCACCGAACCGTCCACGCTGACCTGGCGGGTGGGCAGTTCGATGTGCACGGACCCGAGCCGCAGCGCGTGGCCGGCGTCCGGGACGGGCTCCTCGTGCACGGTGCGCCGGCTGACCGCGTGGATCCGGGCGAGCAGTTCTCCGGTGTCGTACGGCTTCACGACGTAGTCGTCGGCGCCCAGGTTCAGCCCGTGGATGCGGGAGCGGACGTCGGCGCGGGCGGTGACCATGATCACCGGGGTGCTGGTGCGCTTGCGGATCTTGCCGCAGACCTCGTAACCGTCCTGGTCGGGCAGGCCCAGGTCGAGCAGGACCACCCCGAAACCGTCGGCCTCGGGGACGAGCGCCTGGAGCGCCTCCTCGCCGCTGCGCGCGTGGGTGACGTCGAATCCGTGCCGCGCGAGGACCGCGGACAGGGCCGCGGCGACGTGATTGTCGTCCTCGACGAGCAGCAGTCTCATCGCCGCCCCCTCCGGTTCAGTGGTCGTACGGTCGTCGTTCTCGTTCGGTCTGTATCTCCCGTGCACGCGCGCGTGCAGGATGAAGTCACGCCGATGGACAAGGACGGCGTCAAGAGGGTTCCGGTTGCCCGGCGCTTCCGTTATGCGCCCGATACGTGGCACGGAACGCAAGTGCTACGACATGTGTCCGATTGCTATCGGATCGTGATGCTCAGATTCCCCTCAGATGTGATGACGCTGGTCACGGGCTCTCACTACTGTCCACCGAAACCGAGGAGGACGGAGCCCGAGAGCGATGACCGAAGTATCGGTGGCCAAGGAAGACGTGGCCGCGACCGGCGAACTGGTCGTCCTGAAGAGCGTCAACAAGCACTTCGGCGCGTTGCATGTGCTCCAGGACATCGACCTGACGATCGCCCGCGGCGAGGTCGTCGTGGTCATCGGGCCCTCCGGGTCCGGGAAGTCGACCCTGTGCCGCACCATCAACCGGCTGGAGACCATCGACTCCGGCACCATCACGATCGACGGGAAGCCGCTTCCCCACGAGGGAAGGGAGCTGGCCCGGCTGCGCGCCGACGTCGGCATGGTCTTCCAGTCCTTCAACCTCTTCGCGCACAAGACCGTGCTCGAGAACGTGATGCTGGGCCAGATCAAGGTCCGCAAGGCGGACAAGAAGCAGGCGGAGGAGAAGGCCCGCGCGCTGCTCGACCGGGTCGGGGTGGGCACCCAGGCCGACAAGTACCCCGCGCAGCTCTCCGGCGGCCAGCAGCAGCGCGTCGCCATCGCCCGGGCGCTGGCGATGGGCCCGAAGGTCATGCTCTTCGACGAGCCGACATCGGCCCTCGACCCCGAGATGATCAACGAGGTCCTCGAGGTCATGCAGCAGCTCGCGCGCGAGGGCATGACGATGATCGTGGTCACCCACGAGATGGGCTTCGCGCGCTCCGCCGCCAACCGGGTGGTCTTCATGGCGGACGGCCGCATCGTCGAGCAGGCCGCGCCCGACCAGTTCTTCAGCGCACCGCGCAGCGACCGGGCCAAGGACTTCCTGTCGAAGATCCTGCACCACTGACCGCGCGGACCCGCGCGCCCTGACGTTCCGGGGCCGCCCGTCCCTCACCGGCCTCGTTCTCCCACCACGCAAAGGATGTTCACCATGAAGCTCCGCAAGGTCACCGCCGCCTCGGCCGCCGTACTCGCCCTCGCCGTGGGCGCCACCGCGTGCGGCGGCAACTCGGACAGCGGTTCGGGCGGCGGCAAGAAGGTCAAGATCGGCATCAAGTACGACCAGCCGGGCCTGGGCCTGAAGGAGCCGGACGGTTCCTTCTCCGGCTTCGACGTGGACGTCGCCACCTACGTCGCCAAGGAGCTCGGATACAAGCCGAACGAGATCCAGTGGGTGGAGACCAAGAGCGCCGACCGGGAGAACGCGCTGGCCCGCGGTGACGTGAAGTTCATCGCCGCGACGTACTCGATCACCGACGAGCGCAAGCAGAAGGTCGACTTCGCCGGCCCGTACCTGCTGGCCCACCAGGACCTGCTGGTCAAGGCCGACTCGAAGATCGCCAAGGGCACGGACCTCAACGGCAAGAACCTGTGCTCCGTGACCGGTTCGACCTCCGCGCAGAACGTCCAGAAGACGATCGCCCCGAAGGCGAACCTGAAGGAGAACAGCACCTACTCCGAGTGCATCGCCAGCCTGCAGAGCGGCGCGGTGGACGCGGTGACCACCGACGACTCGATCCTCGCGGGCTTCGCGGCGCAGGACAAGTACAAGGGCCAGTTCAAGCTCGCCGGCCTGAAGCTGAGCAACGAGAACTACGGCATCGGTGTCAAGAAGGGCGACACCGCGACCGAGGACAAGATCAACAAGGCGCTGGAGAAGATGGTCAGCGACGGTTCCTGGCAGAAGGCCGTCGACAAGAACTTCGGTCCGGCCCACTACAAGAACGAGCAGGCCCCGAAGATCGGCCAGATCGTCAAGTAACGCGTGACTCCGCCGGCGCTCACTCCGGCGGGTGACGCAGGGTTCCCGCGGTGGGCCGCCGCGCCGGCGGCGGCGCCCCCCCCCCACCACGAACGCCACCCCACCCGGAGCGCGGGGCGACGTGGTGGCATTTGCTCAGGG